>JANYDC010000011.1 GCA_025359965.1 Pedosphaera sp. | reverse complement strand
TCCGCATGCCCGTGATGGACGGGGTCGAAGCCATTCGTCATATGAAAGCTGACCCGCTGCTGAAGAACCTTCCGGTGGTGGCCTTCACCGCTTCGATTTTACAGAGCGAGGAAAAACAGGTCCAGCAGCTGGCTGATGGCTTCCTCCGCAAGCCCTTTAAAAGAGCGGAATTGCTGGCTGAATTGGCGCGGCATCTGGAGTGTGTCGAGTCCACGTCCCCCAACTCCATCGCACCTGTTGCAGTGGAATCAATCGAAGAACCCGTCGCACCCGAGCTGAGCGCCCCCGCTTCACTGCGGCTTCGGCAATTGCTCGATGATGAGTTCGTGAAGTGCTCAAAAACCATGTCGATGAAAACCATTGGCTCCTTTGCCGCTGCCCTTAGGCAGTTCTCTGATCAATACGAGTTAAGACAAATGAACGCGTTTGCGCTCCGCCTGGCCGCAGCGGTTTCGGAATTCGACTTGGACATCGTAAGGTCGCTTCTGACAGACTTTCCTACTCTTGCCACCGCCCATATCCGGAAATGAAACACGAAAACCCGCCGCTCGAGGCCACCATCTCCGCCGAGGCCACCGTTCTGGTGGTGGATGACATCCCCAAGAATATTCAAGTCGTTGGCGCGGTCCTTGCCGCCAGTGGTTATGACGTCATGGTGGCAAACTCCGGGGCCGAGGCGCTCTTGCGTGTCGAGGTGCAAAAGCCCGACCTCATTTTATTGGACCTGATGATGCCTGAGATGAACGGTGTCGAGGTTTGCCAACGGTTGAAGTCCGACGAGCGATTCTCGGATATTCCTGTGATTTTCCTGACTGCCAGCACCGAAATTTCCAACCTTCAGGAGTGTTTTGACGCGGGTGCGGTCGATTATGTCACCAAGCCGTTTAACGCCGCCGAGTTGAAGGCCCGTGTTCGGACCCACCTCGAACTTAAGTTCGCCCAGGATCAGCTTCGCGAGTATTCGGCCAAACTTCAAAGCCTTCACAACGAGAAGAACGAGTTCATGAGCATCGCCGCGCATGATCTCCGCAGTCCTCTCAGCAATATTTACAGTTCTGCCAGGATTATCCTTACGGAACCGCAAATGAAGCGTGTCGAGGTCGAGGAATTCCTGACCATGATCACCTCCACCTCGGAGCATCTGATGAAGATTGTGCAGGATCTGCTCGATTTCAACGCCATCGATCAGGGGCGTGTTAAGATTGATTTGCTGCCTTGTAATCTATCGACCACAGCGGAATCCCTAGTGGCCAGTTATCGCACCAAAGCCGCCGCCAAAAAACAGAACCTCCATTTTGAATGCGCCTCAGCCGAAGTTTGCGTTTTGGCTGATGAATCCCGACTGCTCCAGTGCCTTGATAATCTGGTCTCGAATGCCGTCAAATACACCCCGCATGGCAAAAATATTTGGGTGCGCGTTTTGAATGACGCCGTTGCTCCTCGCTTTGAAGTTCAGGACGAGGGTCCGGGGTTGACTGAGGAGGATAAACAAAGGCTCTTCGGACGTTTCGCAAGACTGAGCGCCCAGCCTACCGGGGGGGAGTCCTCCACCGGACTCGGTTTATCCATTGTCAAAAAAATCATCGAAGTTCAGCAGGGGCGCGTCGGCTGTGAAAGCGTCCTTGGAACAGGCAGTACTTTTTACGTGACGCTTCCGTCAGCATCCTGAATCAGGGCTGGCGGGTTGCTTTCAGCAGGGGTTTCAAACCCAGGGTTTCGGCAGCCTTGGCCAGAAAATCAGTGTTTACCCAGTCCATATCGAGATTCTTAAGTTCCTTCCAAACCTCGGGGCGATCGGGTCCTCCCCAAAGCCGTGCCGTGCGGCCGTGCTTATGACATAGTTCTATAAAGCCTTTGAGTTTCGCTTTCTCAGCTTCGCTGACTGGTTCTTTGCCGTCCCATGCACAAACCTCTGGCCATGCCGCGCTGATCATGGGCATTTCGAGCGCTGTGAAAGCCGGCTTGACGACGGAAATATGTTCCACCTTGCCATCCAACCCAACCCACGTTGCATGATCCCTCGTGACTTCCTCAAACGGGCGGTTTCCAGAAAGCACCACTCTTACCGGGCCACCATTTAGCACACCCTTTTCCAGCACCGCCACCAAATCACCATAGGAACTTAACTGTTCCAAAAGAAGGCGGTAACACCCTTTGGCGTCCTGTTTTATGTCCACCATCAATTGAATGCTCCCGGGCTTCAATTTCCCCGCCCCAACTTTCTGCGACCACGCTCTTAGCGGCTCAAGGTACATTGAACGGAGTGACTTGTCTGCTTTGAGGTCCGTTTGGTTGTGGCCGACCAATAGTTCGCCACTCACCAAGTAAACGTCCGCTTCAATACTCAGATAGCCGTTTTCAAGCGCGGCAAAAAGAGGGCGCGCCTGGGCGTAATCATTGTGCGAGTGCCCCTGTGTATCTCCTCGGTTCGCTGTTGGATAAGCCAACAGGACCAAGATTGCCAATATAAGGCGCTTTGGCATTTCCAACCTTTGCGCTGTTTTCATGATAACGTTAAGTGCTTCCGCTTCTTAAGCCTCGCGATTACTCATCATGACTTGCAGGGGAATACGGGCCATCATCACACCGTCAATCGTGATATCGATGGAGTATTGTCCCGATCTTTCGAACTTAATCTGTTGGAGATTGAAGATCAGATTTCTCGAAAAGAAGAAAACATTTTCCGGCAGCTTGACCTCCACGTTGGGCTCGATTTTCGGAAGGATGTTCTTTCCGTCCTCGTCGATCAGGCTCAGTTGGAGTTTGTGGTCCCCCTCATCTTCAGCCCTGCAGACGATTCGCAACGCGATGGCGCAATGTGGGTGAACCGCCGGCAAACCGGGGGTCACAATCGTGTCAAAACTGCCCAGTAGGCAGAGTTTGCCGTTATAGTCCTGAGCCGAGTCGCACAACAAAGCTGCTTGTACTTCCATAGACTTAAAGTTACGGCCACCAGCCAATCTTACAATCCGGATTTTCGCCCTTTTGAGCGATGGCCTCCTTTATGCTTGTCTGTCATGTATGAGAGCTGCTGTTTTTCTGGAAAGGGACGGGATACTTAATCTGGCACCCGTCCAAGGCCGAAATCAATCAGTGCCGAGGGCATTGAGCGACTTCCAAATCAATCGTGCCGTGCTTGCGCCACTTAATCTGTTGCGCGAGGCAGGCCTGCTGCTTATTGCCGTAACGAACCAGCCGGGGGTTTCCCGTGGTTATCTTAGCCGTCGCGAACTCGACCTGATGCATCTGCAACTCATGAAGCAGCTCAAGCTTGATGATCTTTTCATGTGTACCCACGACGAAATGGATTGCTGTAACTGCCGTAAGCCGGACATTGGACTTTTTCGCGAGGCCGCCTTCAAGCATAAGCTTGATCTGGACCGATGCTTCGTCATCAGCGACAAAGCCGCCGACGCTCAGGCCGCCCATTCGCTCGGCTGCATTTCGCTCTTGGTCCAATCACCCCTCAACGGTGATGGTCATCATGATTGCATTCTGCCCGATTTGGATTCTATCGCGCAAAGAATCCTACGCATCCACGCCCAAGCCAAGTCTGGCTACATGGCCCACGCGGTTGCAGCCTAGAACTTGAGTCCCACCGCTGAACGAAACTGAAGATCGTTCTTCGTCACTCCTGCTGCTGGTTCGGTGTCGTAAAGGTCGATCACCACCAGGTTCAGAGATAGGTTTTTAAGTAAAGGGTACCTCAAAGTGCTTTCCATCCTCAAACGGTAGTTCCCCGTATCCTCAAGGTTGGGATAAAATTCAATCCGAGCGTCCGCCCCAAGTTTATCCCAGATCTGCCAGGTGAAAGATTCAGCGATACGCGCCGAGTAAGTGATTTTTTCCGTCTGGTCTGTGCGGTACTGTTTTAAGAAATTGAATCCCAGTTCTGTTTTTAAGATGAAATGGGACTTTGGCAAATTGAGGGTTTCAAATCCCAGCCCCGGTCCAATTTCATATTGGCGGTCTATCCTCTGCACTTCGTCATATCCCGCACCTGCCAAATTGTACAAATAAAGTTTCGAATTCAGGTCGTAATCGGACTTGCTCGTCCCCGTCATGCGGTTGGCTGAGATAATCCCTCCAGCGTTCCCGTAGAGAAACTGATAATCCAACGTCTCCCGAAATTTTCCCTTGCCATAGGTCGTCTTGGCCGTCGCAATGTACTCTTGGCTGTGCGCTGTTCCGTAACGAAGGTTCATGCCCAGTTGGATGTCCGTGTTCCAGAGTTTGGGTCCTTTTGGTTTTACTGGGGGCGGAGGCGTCGCCACGACCGCAGGCGCGGGTTTCGCCGTTTCTTTCTCGGGTGCAGGCGTTGGGGGCGCGGGTGCTGGGACTGGAACCGGGGCGGGGACTTCCCTTCGTTGAACTTTGGCGGAAGGAAGTGTCACCTTGCCCACCACAGGGGAATCAATCGTGATGGTGTCGTTGGATTCTTGAACGATGACTCCACTGATGCGGTCACCATTTTGAAGATAGAAAACGGTCGGTTCCGCCCCGTATGCGGAGCTTCCAAGAAGAGCCATCGCCAGAACCATCCACCTCACCCTGCGACTGGATGGAAGATTATGGCTTGTTTGTTTTTGCATTCAATGGCGGAGCCGCTGCTGCCTCTGCTTCCACAGCCGCGATTTGGGCGTTGATGTCGGGGGGGGGGAGGTCGGTGTTGCGGGACTTTTTTACTCCGCCGGAAATGTTAATATGGCCATCTTCGGAGACTTTCAGGATGGGTCTGGAATCAGTGTACTCCCACGTTTCCCGCTTAAGCAAAAATCCTTCAGGGGTCACCACGCAATAATTGAAAGCGCGTGCGTTGAACTGGAACAGCACATGCATGTTGTTCCACCGGTCCAGTTGCGGTTCGGGCTTGCTGAAGGACAAGAGACTGCCAAGCGCCAGTACATTGTAGGTCTTTGATTCGGTTTCGTCGGTCAATCTTGCGTACAGCACCATCTGCTTGTGGTTGGCCTGGTGAAGCACGAATTTGCGCACTTCCGGCGCTCCTGTGCCAGTGGCTGCGGGCATGCCAAAAGTGGTCTCGAATACCCGTACCCCCGATGAAACGTCCACCCACTTGGTCTTACTCGCGAAGGCATCTTTCCATCCGGTCACATGTACCGTGGCCGTCACATAATAGCGGCCTGGTTTCGCCAGTTCGTATACTGGTGCCAAATCAATCTTCTTGGTTCCGTTCTCAGAGGATTGAAGTGAGAACTCCCCGAGCACGGGCAGCGTAGCCACCTGGTTCACCAGTCGGTGGTTTTCTCCCTCGACCTCCAGAGCCAGCCAATGGTCATCCTGTCCAAAAGTAATGGGTTGGCCCGAATTGTTACTGACACGAATCTTAGCTATCATTGGCTCGTTGGGCAGATACGATTCGCTGTCGAACGTGACTTCAACCAGGATTTGCGCGCTGAGTGTGGCGGTTCCCAGCCACGCTGCGGCTAGGATCTGCAAAATTGTTTTCATGCGCTGCACTCTAAATTCAGGCGTCGTCGCGGCAAGTGGTAAATCCATTCCCGCCCCATTGTTTACAGCCTATCGACGCCCTTGCCCTGCCGCCTATTCACCCTCTTGGGGATTTTCCACGCTCTGGAGACCGCTCAAAAGCCTTGAAATTAAAACAAAAAGGCCCGCGACAGCGCGGGCCTTGGAATGTTCAAAAACCACCGAAATGAAACTCTTAAAATTTGATCATTTTTTCCAGCGCTGTGACGCGTTCAGCGATGTCCTTCGCCACAGTTTTGGTTGTGCGGCTCAGTCCAAAACCTTCGCAACAGAAGGAGGCCGTGGCCGAACCGTGGATAATGGCCCGACGCAAGTGCTTCTCCACGTCGCCGCCCTTGCTGGCAAGGTAACCGAGAAGCCCGCCCACAAATGAATCTCCCGCACCGGTCGGGTCCACCACTTTGTCCAAAGGAAAAGCAGGAGCCACGAAAAAGCCGTTGGGCCCGGAAAGGATCGAGCCGTGCTCGCCCTTTTTAATGATCACGTACTTCGGCCCCAGTTTGTGAATTTTTTTCAGCGAGCGGACGGTGTTGTCGTCATCCGTCAACATGCGCGCCTCGCTGTCATTCAACACAAAGGCGTCCACGCGTTTTACCAGTCTCAGCAGATCGGGCAGCGCAATGTTCAGCCAGAGATCCATGGTGTCCGCCACCACAAATTTCGGTTTGCGCATTTGATCCAGCACATGATGCTGAAGGGCGGGGGCGATGTTGGCCAGCAGTACGTAAGGCGATGATTTGTATGCCTCAGGCAGGTGCGGAGTGAAAGTCTCGATCACGCCCAGCTCCGTCGTCAGAGTGCGGCGGTTGTTCATATTGACTTCGTACTCACCCGACCAATGAAAGGTTTTTCCTTCGGCAATCTGCAAGCCTGCCAGATCGATCTTGTGACGACGGTACAGCTCAATGTATCTCTTGGGGAAATCCTTGCCCACGATGCCGACCAGTTTCACCGGCGCAAAAAAGCTTGCCGCCACGGCCGCGTGGCTTGCTGATCCGCCCAACAAACGTGGGTTTTCCGCCTTCGGTGTTTTGATTGAATCTAACGCTGTGGTGCCGACAACAAGAACGCTCATGTTTGATCTTAATTTGTTTCCAACGGACGGGAAATTAGCCTCGCCTTCAATTCCTGACAAGCTTTGGCAACGTTTGGCGCCTGTAAAATGGCGCTCACCACGCAGATTCGACGCGCTCCGGCGTCCATCACTGCGTCAAGGTTGCCCTTATGGATTCCCCCTATGGCGAACCACGGAATGGTGACATGCGCTGCGCACCAGCGAACATACTCCAGCGTGACGGCGGGCCTTCCCGGCTTGGTGCCTGTGGTGTACACGGGGCCGACTCCCAAGTAACTTGCCCCTGCCTCAATCGCGCGAACAGCCTGCTCCGGCGCGTGGCTGCTCAAACCCAGCAGCGGTTGCACGCCAGCCGGAAAAACGTCCCCCACTTTGCGGTGCCCTTCATCGAAAAAATCCTCCTGGCCCAGATGGCATGCCTCGATCCCGAGTTCGGCTGCGAGTCCGGCGTGGTCGTTCAACACCAGCACCACTCCTGATCCCTCCAAGGCCTTTTGCACTTCTTGTGCGACGTGAGTCACGGTGGGTAAATCCACGCCCTTGGCGCGCAATTGAATGAGGTCGGATCCCCCTTCAGCAAGCTGCGCAGCAACTGAGGCCGCACTGCGACCTTTAAGGTACGCGGTATCAACGAAGGTGTAGAGACGCGCGCGTTGAAGAGCCTGAGCCGGGCCGGATTTCGGATTCTGGCTCATCTCTGAAAAACGGCCGTTAAATTTTTTCCTCGATCAAATCCCGGCGCGGGCCGCCCAGCAGTTGTTCGATGAAATTCGTCGTGTACACTCCCCTGCGGAAGTTTGGGTCCTGCATGATGGCCAGCTCAAAGGGAATCGTGGTCTTCACCCCTGTGATCATGTACTCGCCGAGCGCACGCGCCATTTTGTCCATGGCTTCGCGACGGTCTTTGCCGTAAGTGATCAGTTTTCCAATCAGCGAATCATAATGCGGCGGAATGGTGTACCCGGCATAAGCATGGCTATCCACCCTTACACCTCGGCCTCCTGGCGCGTAGTACATCTCAATCCGTCCTGGGCTTGGGCGGAAATCATCAAACGGATCCTCCGCGTTAATGCGGCACTCGATGGCGTGTCCCTTGAAGGTTACATCGCTCTGAGAGATTCGGAGCGGCTCACCCATGGCAATCAGGATTTGCTGCCGCACAATGTCGATCCCCGTGACTTCCTCCGTTATGGGGTGCTCCACTTGGACGCGCTTGTTAACTTCGAGGAAATAGAAATTTCCATTGTCATCCACGATGAATTCCACCGTGCCCGCGCTGGTGTAATGGGCCACCTCGGCCAGCCGGATGGCCGCTTTGCCCATCTTCTTGCGCAGGTCCTTGAATTTGTTTTCAATCAGCGGAGAAGGTGTTTCCTCCACGATCTTCTGATTGCGGCGCTGGATGGAACAATCCCGCTCGCCCAGATGGATGATGTTCCCCTTGTTGTCGCCCAGGATTTGGAACTCAATGTGGTGCGGGTTCTCAATGAATTTCTCAATGTACACCGCCGAATTGCCAAAACACTTCTCAGCCTCTGTCCGTGCCGTGTGATATCCCTTGATCAGCGACACATCATTGTGCGCCACACGCATGCCCCGTCCACCGCCGCCGGCGATGGCCTTGATCATAACCGGGTAACCGATTTTCTGCGCGATCTTTAGGGCCTCCTGCTCATTCTCAATCAATCCGTCCGATCCAGGAGGCACCGGCACGCCCGCCTTCTTCGCCAGAGCGCGGCTGGTCGCCTTGTTCTCCAGCAGATTCATCGCCTGCGAACTGGGGCCGATAAAGCGGATTTTGCAATTCTCACAGACATCCGCGAAATGCGCGTTCTCGGACAGAAATCCGTACCCCGGATGGATGGCGTCCACATCCGCGATTTCCGCCGCGCTGATAATACGGTCAATGCGCAGATAGGAGTCACTGCTTGCCCCCTTGCCAATACAAATTGCCTCGTCGGCCATCTGCACGTGCATGGAATTGGCGTCGGCCTCCGAATACACCGCCACCGTGCGGATATTAAGCTCTTTGCAGGCGCGGATGATGCGGACAGCAATCTCCCCGCGATTGGCCACCAGGATTTTTTCGAACATGGATTCCTCAGTCTCGTCGCCCGGGCGTCAGCCCTTCGGACAACAGGTTGGGTGGTTACAGCGGACGGATTTTGAACAACGGCTGGCCGAACTCTACCGGCTTAGCGCTTTCCAGCGGGCAGGCCGTGATCACCCCCCGGACCTCCGCCTTGATCTCGTTCATCACCTTCATTGCTTCGATAATGCAAACCACCGTGTCCGGGCCCACCTCGCTGCCGATTTCCACGTAGTTGCCCGCCTCCGGCGACGGCGCCCGGTAAAATGTCCCCACCATCGGGGATTTGATGTCCATGTCAGACGAGCCTGGTGCCGCTGCCTGATGGGCCATCGCCGCTCCCGCAGCCTGGGCCACTGGGGAGAGGTAGGGTGCAGGAAGCAGGGTAGGCTCATCATAACTCACTCCACCCCCGTTGGTGCGTTTGAGCCTGACCTTAAAATCCTGTTTCTCGAGTTCGAACTCGGAGATCGAGTTCTTTTTCATCAAATCGACGATCGCTTTGATGTCTTTCAGATCCATAGATGTCTTAGTTTCCGAACTAAATTACCGAAACTCTTCTCTGCGGTCCTGTTCAGGCCGTTTTTCATTGAAGCATAGAGTGTTGCAACTTGCTCGACTCTGTCCATTCCTGTGTCTCGGTCTGGTGACAATAGGCACCGGTGTCTTGAGCGTCAAGAGGTGAATCGTCATTCACGCTGCCTCGTTAAAAGCTGCAAATAAAGTGACGTTTTGAGTGGGAATATTAGGCTTTAAGGTTAACGGCCGCTTCGAGCCCCAGCACATAGGACTGCGCCCCGAACCCCAGAATGACTCCCTTACAGACCGCCGACAAATACGATTGGTGGCGAAATTCCTCCCGCGCATGGACGTTAGAGAGGTGGATTTCAACAGTCGGCACTCCCGTTCCGGCAATGGCATCTCGGATCGCCACACTGGTGTGCGTGTACGCCCCTGCGTTGATGACCACCGCTCCAAATTTTCCGCGTGCCTCCTGAATCCAATCGACCAGCTGGCCTTCATGATTCGATTGGCGAAAATCAACCTCCGCCCCAAGCCCCTTGGCCCGCTCCCTCACCAATCCTTCGATATCCGCCAGAGTGGTCGAGCCATAAACTGCCGGTTCCCGAGTCCCCAGCAAATTCAAATTAGGACCGCTCAAGAACAGCACGCGCATGGTCGGATGATATAAGAATTCCGGGGTAAGCTGTCCATGCGAAACATTCCGGTTACATTCCCCAGCCCCTTCCCCCCTTGGAGCACGGAAACCTGTTGAATAAACGAACATGCCAAAACTATCCCCAAAAAAAAACGGACTGAAGCCTTCTGCCTTTCTTTTATGTGTTCCCTGCGCGCTTTGTGGTTAACATCCTTATTCCCCAGATTGCACCCCATTCGGTGCCAATCCATGACCGCAAGGCGGACATCAGAAACTATGTGCTGGCTTCCCATCCGTAGATCGCCGTGCGGTCATTAACCATCTGTGCAACCAGTTAAAAGTCCCCGTCTTTTCCGTGTCCTTTCGGTGCCTTTCCGTGGTTAAAAAATTCTCAATCTTTTTTCGAGGGTCGGACACTCTGTGTCTTATGGGGTGTTTTAAGATCGTGGGAATATGAACACTAACATCAGCGAATTCGAAGACCGTAAACCAAACGCCAACAACGTCTTAGCCAATCTGCCAATCGCCGATCAGGACCAAATCAAGGACTGGCTGCAAACTCACTCCTACACTGCCACTGTCGACAAAATAAATGCCCCTCGCCCCGAAGGCCTCGGCCTCAAAATCCACTACACCTCCCTGCGCAACTACTACCT
>JANYDC010000161.1 GCA_025359965.1 Pedosphaera sp. | reverse complement strand
TTTTTAACATTATTTCAGTTTCTGGAAGTGCCCTTAACGAAAAGAGAAAGTACGCTGTTCGTGCCTTCGAGGAACTGACATGTGAATTTCAAAGCCGTAACCGGCTGGGGTAGCGATATTTGGCAAGCGATCGACGCAAGGGAATCTGTGGCCGAGATGGATGGTAGGGTTGGCACACTCTGGCGAGTATTTGCGCCTGTTGTCATAACAAGTGAGCCATCAGGATTTATCGTATAAGCCCCAGTCGAATCAGTAGTCGCATTTTGAGTAAAAAGCTGGGGAAATCTTTGAAAAATTGAGGGGGGACGCATCGAGCAAAGGTTTGCCGTAATCATTACGTCGTCATAGTCCTTTAGGACACTTTTGGCCAAGATGATTCTCGATCGAGAGTCGGTGCTCGGTGCAGACGATTCAAGGTATTCTGGTGACAGGACAAAACCGCCGCAATTCGGATCGTCGTATAAGAGCTGGCCGTTCACAGCGTTTGATATTGTTTCCAAGTACCACTTGTAAGGCCAGGCATGCGCGGCAGGCAGGGCGCTTAGCGCGCACTCGAGGTAATGGAGCGGTGACGCAGGACCGCAGAACGGGCTGTGTTGAGGTGGAGACGGAATGGATGCTCCTGTGACGTCAAAATTTACGGCAAGCTCCAGTCTTTCGTTGGTGCCGGCAGGCGACCACGGGACGTTCCGATCCACATAATGCTCAGTGAAGCCATTGTGCGCGCCGCTTCCAAGGACACTGTCAAATCGGTCACAGAAAAGAGCGAAGCACGGGCTGGAGCTGCTCGGATTGGTGAATGCGTCAAAAAAAGTCAGATGAATTTGTGTCTTCGCCGCAAGCAATTGCATCATGCGGTTCACCAGCCAGGATCCCGAGCTGTGAGAAAGAAGGTGCATTTTAGAATACGAAAATTTGTTTGTATCCATCCAGTGCACAAGACTTTCTGCGATGCCGATGCCAATTTGAGCTGAGGTTGCTGCGTTATAAAAGAATTGGCCTTGCAGTACACTAGGAAGATCGACGGTGGTTGCGTACTCTCTCCAATCAAGAGTAGCAACCTGCCAATCGCCATGACCGTATATGGATTCGAAAACCGAAGCTGCCTCCGCCAGCTGGCCCATGCCACGGGAGGAAGCCGTACTCGTGTCAATTTCATCCTTGGTGCCATGAGTGATAAAAACTAGACCTCTTGCACCGTTTGGTTTAAGAGGTGGTGTTGGCCCGCTTGAAACGGCAGGCACTTTCAGAACGAGTAGTTCGAGAAATTGTTTTCCAAAGAAATCTTCTCTGAACGTAAGCCCCCAGAACAGGTCGGGATGCCCAGGAATCAGCGGATCGTAATCCTTGAAGCGATAAAGGTCATAAATCCGCTCTACGTTTTTCGTTTCGGCCTTGAACTCGACCAGACGGAAACGGTCCCCAGCCTTAAGTTGCGCAAGGTACGATGGGGTAGGAGAAAACATAATTTTGCCGCCGGCTCGAAATGTGCCACCGTTTACAAAGATCATCGGCGAATCCGGATCGGCAGCACTCGTTAGAATCAGGGTCAGTTCGGTCTTGGAATCGAAATGAAGGTCTCCATCAACCTCAAGAATCGCATCCTGAAATCCAATGCTTGCCTTAGTAACGTCCAAGTGGGGTGTTACGATTGTCGTGGTGAGTACTTCTGCGGCGACTACTGTTCTCCCCTTAAGTTCTAGGGTCGAATCGGGACCCAGCTTCAGTTCCGACTCGAGACGTAAGGATTTTGGCTTTCCATTCGGTTTAAGAAGGTTACTGAGATCAAATCGCCAGCTTCCCGACTGCACTTCAACCGCGTCTAGTTTGTAGGAATCCTCATCAAGCGGGTCCACTAATCCATCAAATAATATGGTTTTCTGAATCTTAGGCCCTTTAAAGCAGGCCCGATCGCCAGAGGATGGGACGACTCCGGAGTCCCAATTACCAGTGTCTAGAAAGTCGCCGCCTGAATCTGTAGACCAGAAGCTGCAGTCCGCTCCTCTCTGCCTAAATCCACCTTGCAACGTCCAATCTCCTGAGGAAACGGCTACAGCATCGGGCTGGCCGATTGTGCCTTCCAATTCGTATTCTCCGGAGGAGGTTCGGGAACCCCCACCGTCGATGGTCCACCAATCGACAGCGTAACCAGATGCGGAAGCCTTAACCACGGTAAATGTAAGTCCGATGGCTATGATTATATTAATGCCTAAAGTTTCGTCTTTCAGCTTGCTCCTGAATGATCTGTTGGCACGGCAAATCCCCACGCCGATCAAACAGAAAAGCCACTCTTTTAAAACTACAAAGGTGATCATGTTTAGGGCCTTCGCTGCGCGCATAAATTTGAAAGCATAACCTCCAACTGTGCCAATCGATAAGTCAGCGACTCTATTGTCGACTGCTTGGACTTCAGCTCTGCGGCTTGGTCTTCTACTTTTTGGTTTAGGCCTTTGATTGCGGCTAACGCAACTCCCACTTCATCCGACGAGGAAATATGTTTGTCGTCAATTCCTATCCGAAATGACTCTTTGAAATGCTGTGCCATTGGCCCAATGTGAGTAACACTAGGCTCATTCTTAAAGGTCCAAGCGGAAACGGGCAAGATCGCCAATTTCTTTAAGATGCTTAAATTGTCCACTGAGATTATGTTCGATTTAGCATTGATATCACTTGTGTTATAAAAATTCTGCGCGTGAACTCCCGTGGCGTAAACATTATCGGCAAAAATCGATTGAGCGTTTACATTAATTTTAACGTGAAGATTATCGGCAATTTCGACAATCGCACTATTACCTCCTTTTAGAGTGCCTTCAAGATTAATATCCCCTCCGACACTGAGTGTGCTTGTGAGGAAAACGCTACCATTTACCTGCATTCCTGCCTGCTCCCCAGTGTCGTCCATCGCTCCATCTGGTGCTATCGCAACGCGTTCTGATCCGTTGCTTGCAATGATCAAAGCGTTCTCTATGTCCATGAAAGTATTTGTCCGTATCGTCCAATTGGCTACATTCAAGAGCACATACGGGGGGGGGTGTTATCTCTTGTCGAAATGTAGCTGGAGGATCAATAGAAGGAGCTGAAGGTTGAACTGTTATAGAGAGCCACCTTCGGTCGCCGTTGAGCACTTTCGGGTCTGCTGGGAGCTGTACGGTAAAGACCCCTCCCGCAACAATGAGATTGGCTCTTGAGATGCAATCACCAATCTGCTGTCCAGCTGACGCCCTGTCGAAGAAACAGAAAGTAAAATCAAATGTTCCTGAAGCAACTTTGCCCGAGTGCGTCAGCTTTCCTTGATATGTGAAGCTTGCTGTGGCTGGTTGAGCCCAAGTCGAGAAGTAGCATAGAGCCACTCCGAACATTAAAAAGATTCGGATTGCTCCTCTCTGTGATGATCGAAGTGCGGTTTTGCATCGAATTTTCATTAATAATTATTGTATCTGGGCCAAAATTAGCGTCAATCACCTAGCACCGATTTGACCGCTGTTCCTACTCAGTCGACAAGACTGGCGGTTCCTCCGCGGATGAACATCTCCTCGGTGGAGGCGGTGCCGGTGGTACCGAGTTGGTGGATTACGATGGAGGAGGCGATGACTGCCAGGCAGAGTGCTTCCTCTGTGGTGGCACCACCAGCCAAGGCAGCGGCGAGGTTGGCCATCACTGAATCCCCTGCCCCGACAACGTCAATCTCGCCGCGCAAGGGCAACGCCGGATGATGGTGGACGCCGCCTTCCGACCCCCAACCCACGATTCCTTCACCAGCCAAGGAAACGAATACTGGTTTGCGATGGGAAACCGTCAATTGCTGAACAGCTTCCAATGTCTGCTCCAAATTGGCCGGAATCTGCTGGTTCAGAAAACGACCCAGCTCAGCGTTGTTCATCTTGAAGCCAACTTCAGGAAAGCCGCGCAACGACCGGCGGCTATCGGCGAGGATGAGAAGATCCGGACGGCCAGCCGCGATGGTGGCAACCGCTTCCAGCACCAGCGGAGTGATGACTCCCGTGTCAGGGATGTCCACTTGATCCAGCAGGATGATGGCATCAACCAAGGGGGCTATTTGGAGCAGAGAGTCGGCGATGGTGCGCTGCAAAGCCTCCGGAGTTGGCTTCCAGTTCTTGAAGTCCAGACGGCTCAGTTCGCGGGGTGCTTCGCCCGGGGAACAGATCAACGGTTTGGTGTAGGTAAAAGTATTGCGATCCGGAGAGGTGTGAAAATATTCCAAAGAAACATGGAGGCGGCTGGTCAGGGCCTTGCGCAATTCAAAACCCTCCCCGTCAGTCCCGGCAATGCCCAACGGATAGATGGCACCCAAACCCAGCGCGGAAAGATTATTGACGATGGTGCCCGCACCGCCCGGCTGGCATCGCACGTTTACAATGTTGTGAACAGGCAGGCCGGTTTCAATGCTTGTCTCACCCAACGCGGGATCAATTTCAAAATATCGGTCCAAACAAAAATCGCCCACCACGGCAATTTTGAGCTGCGCATAGCGGGATGTAATCTCGTGGAAGCGCGAGGAGGTCACGATAAACTCAATTGATGATGGAGATGGTGAATGAAGGCAACATTGTCGAATTGAAGGTATTGCATCGGCGCTCCCATCCGGGAAAAACTCTTACAGAAACGCAGGTAATACGCTGGATTGCTTTTAGGCGGCTCGCCTTGAGACCAATCCCAACCGCCGCCGTCCTGCAAATCCACCACGTAAATGCTGTGGCCATCCACGGTGGGACGCCCTGCCTGCAAGCGGAGGTTGTTCACACAGCTTAAGGATTTCTCAAAAACCTGAGGGCCCATGATGGCGCTGCCAACAGACAGAACCACGCCTCCATCGAGATTTTCCACTGCTGCGCCGAATTTGCAAAAATCGGTGGTGGCAGCGCGACCGATGACCGCGCCATCAAAAAGCGGATGATTGGAAATAATGTCATAACCAATCCCGGGGTGGACCGTCAGCGGCACCCCCAATCGCGAGGCTTGAGCCAGAATGGAAGCATGCTTCCAGCGGTGAAACACCTCATGATGTCCACCCTTCAATCCGAGTTTGGTCGCCACCCCCAGCCATTCTGCCCGAGCAGAGGTAAGGGGATGGGTTGGCTCAGAGCGGATCAGCTCACGCACATTTGCGGGATCGGGAAAGACTGCGCCGTCCGCAATAATGTATTTTCCCAACGCACCCCCGTAGCCTTCGCTGTTCAGATTTCCCGCAAGCAGTGCGAGATGTATGTTTCGCCCGGTCTCATCCCACGTTCCAAAAGTTCCGGTGGCAACATTTTGCTCCACCGATTCTGTTGAGCGCCCAAGCCAGGCATATTCCCAGTCGTGGATGGTGCCAGCTCCATTGGTGGCCAGATGGGTGATCAACCCCTTTTCCATCATTTGCGTGAGCAGAAGGGCCGCACCGTTTCGCAGCAAATGCGCCCCGTAAATAAGCATCACTGATGCGCCGCGCTTGCGCGCCTTTAAAATCGCGGCGGCACAGGAGTTGATCGTCCGCTGAATACCCTCTGAAATGGCCGGCGGTTTGGAGGAGGGATCCACCAAAATGCTGTCCACTGTGCTGAGACTGCGGCGCTGCTCCAGCGGCTGGACACGCAATCGGCTCAAATCAATTTTGGTCAGGGTGCTCAAGCGGGATTCCCGAAAATTAAGCGGAGCAAGGGCTGATGATCTTTGTAATCCGGGATCACCACATCAGCGCCCACTCCCACCAACCGTTCGCGCTTCCATGCATCAATCCGACCCGAGCCAGGATTGGCCTCATCGGACGCCACCGCAATGGCCAGACCGCCAGCCTCCTTGGTGTTTTGAATCTCCACGTAGCCGTCGCCGAATGCGATCAACTGTGCACCTTGGATCGAATTCTCACGCAGGGTTCTTTCGATGATCATCTTTTTCGAGAAGTTCTGGTACTGATCCTGAGCGCCGTAAATGTGCTCCCCAAAAAAGCGTCGAACGCCGAGCAGTTCGGCCTCATTTTTTACGAACACCTCATCAGTCCCGCTAGCGAGACAGAGTTTCACTCCCCGTGCTTGCAGGTTCTCCAAAAGCTCGATGCTGTGAGGCACCAAGTACCTTGACGGGGAAATACTGCCATCGCGCAAACCATCCAATCTAAATCCGATCTTCACGTTGAGCCTGCGCAAGTATTCGTGCTTGTAGGCCAGAGGTTCAAGGGCTTCCCCACCGCGTTCCTTGACGCGCTCGGCATAACGCATCATCTGGTAAATGGTCTGTTTGCCGTTGAGCGACATCATGTCGTCGTAGAGCATCTGGCGAAGACTCTCCGGCGTGTCATCGCAACGATGCGGGATCATCTCCTCGAACATGCCCATCATCACTTCTGGCCAACCCTCGCGAATCAGCGAGAGAGTGCCGTCGAAATCAAAAATGGCATGGGTAATCGCAGGACGAGGCGCGAAACTGGGCCGCAATTCGACCAGACCCGAGAATGTGTTGGGTAATGACATCCGCACGTCGATAAACACCCTAGAGTCGAAAGTCAATGCAGCGCTGCTGAGAGAGAAAAAATTTCGCACGGTTTAGACTGAAGTGTTGGAGTGGCGTTGACAAAAAATTTGAGAGCTGTTAAAAGTTTTATGCTTAATACATTGTGCCATGTTAAACACAATCAAATAATGAAACGCATTGGATTAAATATCCTGGCTGCCATGGTGACTCTCGGAGGCGACCAGCAGGTTCACGGCGAGGCGGCCATGGAACAACACGCACCGGATTCCGACTGGAGCCTGCACGGACAGGCCACGACAATCTCCCAACGAGTATTTGGGTTTCGTTCTCCGTATGAGGGATTGAACAGCCTCAGCCCTTCTGAACCGTTCCGAAGCACCGTGACGGCCACGGTATTCCTCGGGTACAAGCCGTTTTATGGGACTGAGCTCTATGTGAACCCGGAGATGTCGGGAGGCAAAGGGCTGAGCGGCACCACGGGAGCGGGAGGATTTCCGAATGGCGAGGCCACCCGCGTGGGCAATGCGGAAATCAGCCCTTACATTGCCAGGCTGTTTTTACGCCAAACCTTTGATCTCGATCGCGCGACGGAGAAAGTGACCGTGGAGTCCGACAAAAACCAAATTGCCGGAAGCCGCAGCACATCCGCTTTGAGATTCACTGTGGGAAAGCTTTCGACAGGCGACCTGTTCGACAACAACTCGTTCAGCCATGACGCGCGCACCCAATTCATGAACTGGTCGCTGATGGCCAACGGGGCGTGGGATTATCCGGCGGACACGCGAGGTTACACCTGGGGAGGCGCAGTGGAATGGCTGAACAAGGGGTGGGCGCTGCGAGCAGGCGCGTTCGCGATGCCCAAGGAAGCGAACGGATCGCATTTCGATCATAAGCTGGGCCAAGCCTCCGGGAGTGCGGTGGAGTTCGAACGTTCCTTTCGATTGGGCGAACATCCCGGAGTAGCAAGGTTTGAAGTGTTCCTCAATTTTGCGCACATGGGCACCTATAAGGATTCAATCTCATTGAACCAATCGGCTCCCGATATCGAGGCGACCCGTCGTTACACCAGCAAATATGGTTTTGCCGTCAATGCGGAGCAGGAGATTTGTCACGATCTGGGCGCGTTCGTGCGGGCGGGGTGGAACGATGGCAAGACGGAGACTTGGGCGTTCACCGAGATTGATGAGACGTTTTCTGCCGGTCTGAGCCTTAAGGGAGGACGTTGGGAGCGCCCCAACGATGTGTTGGGACTGGCCGGAGTCATCAATGGACTCTCGCCGGACCATCGCGATTATCTGGCGCACGGTGGCTACGGCTTCATTGTCGGAGACGGGCAGCTGAGCTACGGCACGGAAAAAATCATTGAGACGTACTACTCCTGCCGGGTGATAAGCGGCGTCTTCGTCACGGCCGACTACCAATTTATTCACAACCCGGGTTACAACCGCGACCGCGGCCCCGCATCTCTGGCGACGATACGGGTCCACGGGGAGTTTTGACCCCGCGCCGGCCGGGATTTTATTTGGCCACGGAAAGCTCGATGATTCGTCCGGGCATGGAGAAGGAAAAAGCAGGAGTGGTGGGACGCGTGTATTCCAGGATGTAAAGCTTTCCGGGACCGGATTGGACAATATCGATGGGCCGACCCAGGGGGGCGAGCATGGTGGAAATATTTGCCTCATAAACTCCGGCTGAGTTCTTTTTCAGGCGGGCTTGGAGCAGATCGAAACCGGAATCCCCCTTGTCACGAATGAAGTTGCCGAAACGAACGAGCATCAATGTTCCGCGATAAGCCTCGGGAAAGTCCTTGCCCAGCCAGACCATACCACCAGGACAGGAATGAGGATGGAAGGTAAACATGGGTTTGCCGTCAAAACCACCATCCGGCCCCAGGTTGGCGATTGGTCGTGTGAACACCAAACCGGGCGGAGCGTCGGGGGTGTGTTTATAGGCCTTTTCAGTCCAATCGGCAAACTGGTAGGGAAAACCGTAATGCTTGCCGCGCTCAATCATGTTGAGTTCCTCCGGGGCATGGGCATCGGGGCCGTTTTCGGTGACGAACATTTCCCCCTTGTCATTCCAGGCGAAACCGTACGGGTTGCGCAGCCCTTTGGCGTAAATTTCCATGGTCGGCGGTTCCGTCTTGGGATCAATTCTCCACATGGAGGAAGTCACCGGAGTTTCGCCTCCTTGAAAGTAATTGGGGTCACCGTTGGCCTCGTTGGAATCAGTCCGGGCGCCATTGCCCATGTAGAGGAAACCGTCCGGGCCAAACGCGAGATTCTCGACGGCGTGAATGTAAGCAGGATTACCGGGGTAATTAGTCTCGTACCAAAGGCGAAGATTGATGGGATCACCCTCCGAACTGGTGCCGGAACTGCGGTAAACCATGACGTGGTTTTGAATGGGCTTGGTGGCGGCCGACTGCTGGTTGAGAACGGTGTAAAGCCGGCCCTCCTTATCCATGGTCATGGCAGTGGAAATCACCGGCGGCCAGATATCATTGGTGCGGCGCACCGCGTAATCAACAGCCTTAAAAACCGGTCGCACCTTGCCGGCGGCGATATCCACACGGTGGACGTCCCCGGCCCCGGACATCACGTAAAGATGCGTGCCTTTGCCGTTGCTGGCGAGACGTGTGCCATTGGCTGGAAGGCGGGCCACTTCGCGCAGATTAAAACCTTCAGGAGGCTTGGGTAGAGGCCGAAATGAAGCGGCATCTGAAAGGGCTTCAAAAGTGGCGAAGCCGGTTTTTGCCCGAACAGATTTAACCTGAGCAGCCGAGATGGGGCCATTGGTGTTTCCCCAAGCATTGTGCACATAGGTCAGGACCGAGGCCGCGTCATCATCGTTGATAACGACCGGAGGCATCATGGAATCGTATTTAATCCCTCCAACCGTTATGGCACCACTGAGGCCTTCGCAGATAATTTTGATGGAGCGGTCAATATCGCCGTTCAAATAGTCGGACTTGGCAAGCGGTGGAAAAGTTCCCTTAAGCCCCTGCCCGTTCATTTGATGGCAGGCGAAGCAATGCTGTAAATAAAGACGGCGGCCCTTTTCCAGTGCCGAAGGATCAACTTGGGCCCGTGCGGGAAACTGCACGCCAATCAGCACTGCAACGAGCAAAAATTGTGTTAAAAATGTAATGGCTGCGTAGGGTTTCATGTTTTTTAATTCCAGTTTTTCCGCAGGAAATTGAGAAAATTTCCGTGCATAATTTTCTCCACATCCGCCTGGGAATAACCACGCCGGCCAAAGATGGCCGGCAGTTTGGCCAAATCAGCAATGGTCCCAAGGTCCGCTGCAGTTTGTTCCCTCCCAAACCCTCCGTCGAGATCGGTGCCAATGCCGCAGTGATCGGCGTTTCCCGCCAATTGGCAGATATGGTCAACGTGCGTAACCATGGTTTCAAGGGTAACGCCCATACCGCTAGGCGTGGATTTTCCGCGCACCCAGCCGGGGACCATCATCCATGCGTCCAGCGGCGCTCCCAGAACGGCTCCCCGGGCGATTAATTCGCGGATTTGTTCATCAGAAAACTGACGGTTATGATCCACCAGGGCGCGGACATTTTGGTGGCTGGCCCAGACCGGTCCATGATACGAATCCAAGGCCTGCCAAAAGCTTTCATCATTTAGGTGGGTGGCATCAAGGATGATGCCCAGCCTGCTGCATTCCTTCAGCATTTCACGCCCCTGCGGCCCCAACCCGCCGCTGGCATCGGTGCCTTGAGCGTAGGTGCCTGGTCCGTAATGGGAAAGACCGATGGCGCGCAGTCCCTGCTCATAAGCCCGCTCCAGATGCTTGGGGCTGCGAATAGAATCAGCGCCCTCCAAGGACAGAATGTAACCAATGGGCTGGGTGTCCGGTGCTGATTGCCAGGCATTTAGCTGGCGTTCAAGCCCTGCGAGATCCTTGATTTGGATGATTTCACCCGCCTCCTCCATGGCCCGATACCATGCAAGCTGACCTTGCGTCTGAGCCCAAGCCTGTGACGGAGAGTGCCAACCGAAAAGTTTATTGGCCGGTTTGACGTGACGAGCAATCAAGGTGGCCACACATAGTCCAATGCCACCACGACGCATCTCGGCGAATGAAATCACACCGTTCTCCCGATCCGGCATATCCCGTTTACCCGACTCGCGCGCCCGAATTTCTTCCAAAGGACGGCTGTAATCACGGTTCCACTCCATCGCGTTCATCGCGAGATCCAGGTGCGCATCGAATATCAGCATAATATTACCGCCCAACTCAAAGCCCTAAGGCAGAAAAAATCCAGCAGAACAACAGGCCGGTCACCGAGGCCACGACGGTTAGAATCGACCATGTTTTCAAGGTCTGCGCCACACTCAATTGCAAATATTCCTTCACAAACCAAAATCCTCCATCGTTGACGTGCGACGCAAAAAGAGAACCAGCCCCCATCGAGACCACCA
>JANYDC010000116.1 GCA_025359965.1 Pedosphaera sp. | reverse complement strand
AGACGGCCAACTGATTGCCTTGGGGGAAGGTGGAATTCTCGGCCTCTTTGATCTCGACGCCACCCATCCGGTTGAACGCTCGCGCGCCCAGCTTCCACGCCTCGAGTACCCTTGTTGGACAGCCCCTGTTCTCTCAGATGGCCGATTATATCTCCGTAACGAACGATGGCTTCTCAGCTTCGACCTTCGTAAACCTCTCTGAAACCAAGGCCATGCCCAATATTAACCGCCAAAGGTTCCTTTGGAACTGCGCACTGGGTGCGTTGCCACTGATGCTCGGCACAGGGCGTTCCACAGCCGAGGAGCCAATCGTGGTGGGAACCGGATCGTTTCGTTATCGGGTGATCCATAATTGGGGACAACTCCCCTCCGACATACAGTACGGCTTGACTCATGGAGTGGCGGTGGATTCCAAAGGTTTTGTCCATGTGCTCCACAGTTCTCGTGCTGAAAGCATCAAGAAGGATACCGTGGTGACGTTTGATTCGTACGGACATTTCGTTCGGTCGTGGGGCGCGGAGTACTTTGGTACAGCCCACGGTTTTGATCTTGTCAGGGAAAACGGCTTTGATTTCTTTTACCTTACCGACATGGCTCGGGGCCTCTTCAAAACCACTGTTGAGGGAAAGGTTCTCTGGCACTTGGACAAACCCAGGTTTTACGAAGGTAAACAGCTTAGGTACACCCCGACTAACGTGGCCGTCGCCCCCACTGGGCGTATATTTTACGCAGACGGCTATGGTTCCTGGTACATCCATATTCTTGATGCAGGAGGTAAATACCTGAAGACTTTCGGCGGACCAGGCGAAGGCAACGCCGCAACAATCCATCCCCATGGTCTATGTGTGGACACGCGAGGGAGCGAACCGCTCTTGATTGTTGCAGAGAACGATCCGAACGGCCAGAAACCTGGACGACTGCACGCTTTTAATATGGATGGGGAACACCATAGCTATCTGCCCATAGCCGTGCGTTCACCGCGCCACTTTGATCTGCAAAACGGGCTGATGGTGATCCCCGATCTCGATGCAGTGGTGACTCTTGTGGATGAGAAACACAAAACTGTTGCGCAATTGGGAGACGGATTCACCACTTTTAAGGAAGTGCGAGCCCTCCGCACCAAGCCTCGTGAGGCTTTTGTGCCCGGAAAGTTCGTATGCCCGCACGATGCTGCTTTCGCCAAGGACGGCAGCATCTTCGTTTCCGAGTGGGTTGACGTGGGTCGCGTCACCAAGCTGGAAAAAGTCAGTTAAGCGGAGGCTGCCTCTTGAACCACTCCATGAAACGGTGCATCCCCTCCTCAATTTTTACCTGAGGGTTGTACCCTAGAATTCGACGGGCTTTGGCGATATTGGCAAAGGTGATGGGCACATCCCCGGGTTGGTCGGGCAGTCGGTTAATGAGCGCTTTCTTACCAACTTCCTTCTCAATCAATTCAATGAGGTAGTCCAACCTTACGGTTTGGGATTCGCCGAGGTTAATAATCTCGTAACCAATCTCCATCCGAGTGCAGGCCATGATGCCAGCCACGGTATCCGCCACAAAAGTGTAATCCCGTGAAGTGGAGCCATCGCCAAAGACTGGTATGGGTTTCCCCTCGGTAATCAATTGCGCAAACTTGTGGATGGCCAGGTCCGGGCGTTGGCGTGGTCCATAGACCGTAAAAAAACGAAGCATAGCCACATCCATTCCGTAAATGTGGTGGTAAACATGGCCCAAACCCTCGCACGCCAGCTTGCTCGTGGCATAAGGTGAAATAGGGGTAAAGATCGGCTCCGTCTCTGAGAACGGCACGTTGCTGCTGATCCCATAAACGGAGGAGGAAGACGCTATCGTGATTTTACGAATGCCCAATGTGCGCGCTTTTTCGAGGACCGCCACCGTGCCGAGGACATTAACCTGCTGGTAAAGAATGGGGTCGGCCAGGCTGGGACGGACGCCCGCACGAGCTGCCAAATGGATTACCTGATCAAATCGAGCCAAAGAAAAGACGTGGTCGAGGTCGGCGGGTTGAGTCAGATCCCCCTTCACAAAATGGAAGGGTTTGCCCAAAGCTTTCAATTCCTTGAGGTTTTGCTCTTTGCGGGCGGGATTGTAAAAAGCGTTTAAATCATCAAAAGCCCAAACGTCGTGCCCCTCGAGCAATAATTGCTCGCAAAGATTCGAACCAATAAATCCAGCTCCGCCTGTGACAAGGAAATTCATGACATCGCCACGCTACCAGAGCCATCGGTTCATTGGCAAACCAGAGGCGCATGGAAAAATTGGACCGGTCCATCTTGCCGCCGAGGCGGACGAGTCTTAACGTCATCCCTGCTCGCATGGACACCACTGTAACCCCGGACTCGCCGATCACAGCCCTCAACGGGGTGGGAACGCAGCGAGCTGTGCTTTTTGAAAAGCTAGGTGTTCAGACGATCCGCGATTTATTGCTCATAGCTCCAAGACGTTTTGAGGATCGCCGCCAGGTCATTTCCATCGCCGAATTAAATGAAAAAGGCCAGACAGCCATGGTGCGAGGACGAGTGGTCGAAATGGGCACAAGGTACTCGTCGAATCGGACCCGATCACAGTTTTTGCTGGTCGTTGATGACGGGACAGCCCGCCTGCACTGCTCTTGGTGGAATGCCCCCTTCATCGAAAAACGCTTCGCGCGAGGACAGGATTTATTTATTTACGGCAAAGTGCGGACAACCAAACCACGTTCCATCGACCATCCCGACACCACCATCCTCGAACCGGAGGAGGACCCGCGCATGTCACAACGGCTGGTGCCGGTTTACCCACTGACCGAAGGGCTAAAACAGTACATGATCCGGAGCGTCGCATGGCAGGCCGTCGAGCTCTGTGGCTACCTGCTTATTGCGCCTCACCCCGAGTTGCCCAGAGCGGGTTTGCCCTCACTGCCCGAGGCCATTAGGTGGCTGCATTTCCCTGATGATCCCAACCAGCCTGAAATCGCCCGTCAACGGCTGGCGCTGGACGAACTGATCGAAATGCAAATAAAAATGCAGGTGCGCCGCTGCAATCTTGAAGCCCAAGCCCGCGCCATCCCCTGCCCCGGTACCCACGAGTTCGTCCGCCCTTTCCTCAGTGGTCTGCCTTTCGAGCTCACCGAAGCTCAGACCAATGTACTTCGCGAAATTCGTCAGGCCCTCAATGATCCCGTCCCTATGCGACGGCTCTTACAAGGCGATGTCGGCTCCGGCAAAACGCTTGTCGCTGCCTGCACTGCGCTCATGGTGATGGAAAGTGGGTTTAGCACCCTTCTCATGGCCCCAACGGAAATCCTGGCCAACCAGCATTATGAAATTTTCAAGCGCTGGTTTGAGCCACTCGGCCTTCCCGTCCACCTTCAAACCGGCGGTCAGAAAACCCTCGGGGCAGAACGTCCTCCGTCGAAGCCCAAACCAACCTTGGTCATCGGCACTCATGCACTCGTTTCAGATAAATTTAAATTGGAAAAAGTGGGGCTGGTCATTATCGACGAGCAGCACAAATTCGGCGTGGCCCAACGCGAGGAACTTCTCAGAAAGGGATTTTACCCGCACCTGCTGGTCATGACGGCCACCCCCATTCCACGCACACTGGGACTAACTTTGTACGGGGATTTGGACATCTCACTCATTGACCAATTGCCTCCCGGCCGCCGCCAAATAAAAACATTTCTCAGATCCCCAGATAAACTGCCGCAAGTATGGGAATTCGTGCGCAAAGAGCTTGCCCAGGACCGTCAGGCTTACATTGTTTATCCTCGCGTCGATGAGGATCAGGATGGCACAGCCAAGGCCGTCGTCCTCGAACTGGAATCGCTCCAACGCGTCTTTCATCCCTATCGAGTCGGGATTCTTCATGGACGACTCTCTTCGTCCGAGAAAGAGGCTGTGATGCGTGATTTTCAAGTCAAACGTGTCCATGTGCTGCTCGCAACACCACTTATCGAAGTGGGTATCGACATGCCCAATGCCAGCGTCATGGTAATTGAAAACGCGGAGATGTTTGGACTTGCCCAACTTCATCAACTTCGTGGTCGAATCGGGCGAGGAACCAATGCTTCCTATTGCATCCTTATCACAGACGCGCGACAGGCCGTGACCTTGTCCCGTCTTGAACTTTTCACCAAGACCACAGATGGCTTTAAGATTGCGGAAGCAGACCTGCAAATTCGCGGCCCCGGCGAACTTTTAGGACAGCAACAAAGCGGCCTGCCCGAATTCAAATTTGCCGATCTGCAAAAGGACCTTGAACTCATCAAACTCGCGCGCACCTTGGCCATCGCGAAAGTGCGCGGCCATGCACAAAGCATTCAAAGCAAAAATCAACCCTGATTCGAAGAAAATTCAGGGCGAGTTGGTGGAAGCTGTGCGCCGCCCACTGGGAAAAACCGGCGGAGGGAAGGGAGGCAGGTTCTGCTGCGAAGGTGACGACGGAAAAGCTTGTAATAGACCCCGCCAAAGCTTGCGCTCCTGGGGTGTCATGGATTGCCACCTTCCAGCATTCATCAAAAACTGGCGGCGCTCATCATTGTTCATGCCGGTAAAATGTCCAAACGCCTCCACACATTTGGCTCGTTCTTCCTTGGGGAGCCGACCAAAGGCATCCAAGGTCGCCTCCACCTCACGGCGGTCTGTATCATTCATCGCTTGAAGCGCGCGTTTTTGTTCCGCCGCTGGCAATGCAAAAAATGGCTGGAAACTTGCCGCAGCCTTTGCGCGATCCGGCCCCGATGTGGTCCGCCATTTCTCCAGTTGCGCCTCCCAGCGGAGTCGAACTGCCGGAGGAAGCTGCTTCAGGGCCGCCTCTTCATCTCTAGGCGAAAGATTTTGGCCGTGAACGAATATCCTGATCAGCAACTCCGACGATAAAAGCTCCTTTTGTAAATCCTCCGGCAATTGATCCCATTGGCGCAGCCGTGCCTCAACAGGCTTGAGCCATTCCTTGGGCAAAGTCAGCAGACTCTCGGCCCTGTCGGCAGCTGAAGCCCTTAGAAGACTGCGCACATACCAATCAAACTCCACCATCTTAAGCTTTTCCTCCCGCTGCTCTGGTGGCATTTCATCGTATTCAGCCAATTTTTCCAACAGCCTCTGTTTTTGCTCCTCGGTTCGGCTGCCAAGAGCTTCACGACGCTCGGCAGGCGGCAACGCCAGCCATTTGCGGAAAGAACTCACCGGCGAGCGCCCCCACTGCGGAGCTGTGGATGGCAGGGCGGGCGGCTGGAGCCCAGCTCCAAGAGCACTCAAGCCCACACAAAACCAGATCAGAAATGCCAAGTATCTGGAGCTCATGATCACCATCATTCCAAGGCCGCCAAAAGCGCCCAATCCGCCTCCCCAGCGGGCTGGTTTAATTTCCGGATCGCCTCAAAATCCTTCCAAATCTCCAGCGTCCGTCCCGAGGTCATCTGACCGGATGCCTCCGCTTTGCTTTCAATCACCGCCGAAGCTGTCGCAACCGTTTCAAGCCCCTGCGTCAGAGCCATGTTACGATTATTCGCTCCATGGTTGACCGCCAACAACACAACCATGGCGGTTGCGGCTCCGAACGTAACCCAGCGGGCCCAAATCAATTTATGAGTGTGAATTCCCCCGCCTTGCTTCCGTTCAATGGAATCGATCTCCTGCAAAACTCGGGCAGTAAAGTTACTGGAAGCCTTGGGACCTGCCGGCAACTGCGCAAGAAATTTCCCTAGTGCCCGATCCTCAGCCAATCCATCGAGGCCCACTGCGGAAGCACCGCCATCCACCGCCCCATCGCGCATGGCTTGGTCCGCTCGCTCGTTGAACTTGTTCTCTTTCATGTTCTTCCTGTTAATTAACCGTTCACTTTGGAAAGTTTCGAGAAGACTGCCGCGTGCTTGGGGCCGTTTCGTCCCATGCCCCACTCCTGAGATAGGGCTTGAGCCGCATTTTCAAGGTCTCACGCGCCCGATGAATCAAGGATTTCGTCGCTGCCAACGAGCACGCCAGCACTTTTGATATTTCCTCGTATGAAAGCTCCTCGTCTTTATAGAGCAAAAGTGCCGTCCGCTGTGTTTCCGGCAATTCCCTGACCGCCTCATCGACCTTGGCCGCCAATTCCTCCTTAACCACAGCCTCATCTGCGCTGGAAATGCGCAAGTCGGCGAACTGCCTCGGATTCCCCTCCTCATCCCCCGGTGCGGGCGAGTCAATGGAATCGGCAGGATGCCGCGACCGTCGGCGCAGCTCGTTCAGGCAAAGATTGCGCGCAATGGTGAACATCCAAGTGGTAAATTTTGCCTCCGTGCGGTACCGTGCCGCTGACTTCCAAACCTGCACAAACACATTTTGAGCCAGATCTTCCGCCTCCTCCACATCCGGCAACGTGCGGTAAATGAAATGAATGACTGGCTGCTGGTATTTGTTGACCAATACGGCAAACGCCTCCCTGTCGCCCTGCTGCACTCGTTGCATTAGCGCGGAATCGGTTTCCAGTCCGTCAGACATTCCCAAGGACTGTACCCTCATTCAGTGAGAAAGTTGCGGCCGAATTTTTGACCTCATGCCTGCCCCACCCAATAAAACTTTAGAGACACTGTTGAAAAAATCGTTCCGGCACACACACATGCCGGGACGATGAACGAACCCTGGTACTCCCAAATCCACCGGGCCCGTTCAAAATCAGCGAGCTGTGTTTTTCCGATATTATTCGCTTCGTACTGCTCTCTGATACCCGTGAGCTCCGGATGAAATCACCTAGCCAATTAAGGTTACACGGACAGTGCTAAAACATATGAAATGGGCATCAGACCCGATTTTGACCGGAATATTGCGACAATTCTTTGAAAACCTTGCGACGCAATTTGACCGACCAAAAACCTGACCTATATTATCTGGGAATCCTACAAAAGAGAGAGTGAGCATGAAGTGAGTCTGCATATTTCCTCGTCCCCTCGGGTGTTGATCGAATGGGTTTTGGTTCTGTCGGCCTTGGTGGTATCAACCATCCATGGTGGCGCGGCAACACAAGCGGGCATTCTGAAACACGAAGTTTTTAACGGCGCGACGAGAGCTCAAGTTGAATCCGGAGCAGTCGCGATACCCAGCTCCATTGAGTACGTCAATGCATTCCAATTTACCGATGTCGGCGATAACTACACGCGCAGAGTCAGCGGATTCTTCGTTCCTGCCGTTACGGGTAAGTATGTTTTCTTTATCAATTCGGACGATGACAGCGATTTGTTCCTCAGTACAGATGCCACCCCCCAAAATAAGCGGCTTGTTGCCCAGGAAACGGCATGGAGCAACGCTCTGGAATGGACGAGTAGCACAGGCGGCAGCAGTTTGGACCAGAAGCGATCCAATCGATTTAAGCCCCCGGGTTCCACGACTGCTCCGCCGTTTGAAGCGGGTATCCCACTTACTGCAGGAGAGCACTATTATTTGGAAGGAGTCCATCATGAAGGAACGGATGGTGACAATTTTGCGGTAACTTTTAAGCTGGTCTCAGAGGATGACCCCGCACCCTATACAGACAGTGCGCTGACGGGTGCCTTGATTGCGCTGGCTGTACCCGAGATCCCTACGATCGTAAGCCAACCTGTTAGCAGGCGAACCTCCACGAATCAAACGGTCTCATTCTCTGTTGTGGTTGATCCTCCTACTGCCACTCTTCAATGGTACAAAAATGCCATAGTGATTTCAGGCGCGACTTCCACCACTTACATTACCCCCCCTCTTCTGAGCTCGGACAATGCCGCAATTTTCCACGCACGCGCCACTCTGGGGGCCGCAACCACTAAAAGCTCAAACGCAGTCGTAACCATTGGCAATTTGGTTCCAATCCCAGGATATATACGTCGCGAGTTTTGGGGCGCAGGCGTGACGACTCGCGCCGATGTCGAGGCCGGCAATGCTCCGGAACCGGATTCCACCACCTCAATCCGGGGCATCGAAACTCCAACGAATCAGGCTGACAACTACGTGGAACGGGTGAGCGGCCTCTTCCTACCTCCAATAACTGGAAACTATGTATTTTTCATCGCCTCAAATGACGATTCCGACCTTTTCCTGAGTACGGACAAGACTCCTGCGAATAAACGTCTTATCGCGTTGGAAACCGTCTCGAGCGGAGTGCGGAACTGGCTTAATGCGGACGGTGTGCCAGCTACCCTAACCGCAGCCCAAGCCACCGCGCAAAAAAGATCTGACAAGTTCATCCCTGATCCCGCGAATGATCCCACCGCCACACCAGAATTCGCCGCTGGCATCCCACTGGCGGCGGGAACACCGTATTATTTCGAGGGTGTTCACAATGAAGTTACTGGCAGCGACAGCTTTGGCGTGACCTACAAGCTGGTGGGGGAGCCGGAGCCTGCGGCTGGAACGGCACCGCGCATTACTCCCGATATGCTGGGAGGATGGG
>JANYDC010000097.1 GCA_025359965.1 Pedosphaera sp. | reverse complement strand
AAACTTCTCACCACAGCGGATCGCACCGCCAGCATCCCGCTGGTGGGTTCAGCCATGTTCCTGCGAATTCAGGATAAAACAACGGACACCGTAAAATTGTTCCGGGCGGAAATGAACGGAGCCAACGAAGTGCCCGCCATTACAACTCCGGGAACCGGACGCGGCCTTCTGGCCGTCAACGGAACCGAAGGGTTCTACCTAATCTCCTACGAGAACCTGCGCGGGTCAGCCATCCTGTCGCACATTCACGGACCGGCTCCGGTGACCGCGAGTGCCGGAGTTCTGATCGGCTTGAACACTCCATCGGGCACGAGCGGGTCCATCACTGGCACCATCACGGTGACAGCCGGCAACCTGACCACCATTGAAGCGGGCAACACCTACTTCAACATTCACTGCGCGGCTCCCGGCGCAGGCGGCGGTGAAATCCGCGGACAGTTGGTGAAGTAATGCATTCTGTCCAGCCCCAGTTGGGGCTGGACAGGCGCGCGGGCTTTGGCAGTAAATCTGTGTGTCCGCCAAGGCCCGCGTCTTTTTTAATAACAACAGATGTTCCATTCATGATTGCAGAAGAAAAAAGCAGATCACGGCTGACGGGGTTTCTCGAAAGGTGTCCCGGGCCGGTGTTCGTCGCTTATGCGGTTTTGGCCGCGTTCAGCACCTATTTCTGCATGTATGCCTTCCGGAAACCATTTTCCGCGGCAAAGTTTGAGGGGCTGACATTTTTAGGCAGCGGGGTGGAGTTGAAGACAGCGCTGGTGACGAGTCAGATTATTGGTTACGCGCTCTCCAAGCTGATCGGAATCAAGATTTGTTCAGAGATGACACGGGGGCGACGGGCCTGGACTTTAATTGGTCTCATAGTCTGCGCGGAAGCGGCGCTGGTCTTGTTTGGGGTTTTGCCGGATCAATTGAAGCCGGTGGCGATTTTTTTTAACGGACTGCCGCTGGGGATGGTGTGGGGGTTGGTGGTCTGGTATTTGGAGGGGCGGCGCACCTCCGAGCTGTTGCTCATGGGATTGAGCTGCTCCTTCATTGTATCGAGCGGGATTGTTAAGGATTTTGGACGTGCCCTGATGCAGGGGGGCATTGGAGATTGGTGGGCATGGCTTCCGTTTGTTGGGCCGAGCCTAAAAGGCTGGCTGGCCCATGTTTCTGAAGGTTGGATGCCGGCGGTAACTGGGCTTCATTTTCTCCCCCTGTTTTTCCTTTCAGTGTGGTTGCTGAATCAGCTGCCCCAACCGTCCTCGAAGGATGTTCAGGCCCGCACACAACGGGAGCCGATGGATTCATCCCAGCGATTTGCCTTTGCCAAGCGGTTCGCATTCGGCCTGGCGTGCCTGTGCCTGGCTTATTTTTTCCTGACGGCCTATCGGGATTTTCGCGATAATTACCAAGTCGAGATTCTGGATGGGCTGGGATACTCGTACAAAGACAATCGCTCCATCATAAGCCAGACGGAAACGCTGGTTGCCGTGGGGGTGTTAATCGCATTGTCGCTGCTGTTCCTGGTTCGAGACAATCGCCTTGGTCTGGCCGGCGCAATGGGGATCATGACCAGTGGATTTCTCTTGATTGGAGCGTCCACGCTTCTCTTGGACGCAGGAATGATCAACGGGTTTTGGTGGATGACACTAACAGGATTGGGTTCGTATCTGGCCTATGTACCTTATGGCTCGGTGCTGTTTGACCGCTTGATTGCTTCAACCAATGCGGCGGGAACGGCAGTCTTTGCCATTTATCTGGCAGATACCATTGGCTACACCGGGTCGGTGGCGGTGCAACTCCTCAAGGATCTGGGCTGGGGCGGGGTGTCTCGACTGGCATTTTTTCGACAATTTTCGTACTGCGTTTCACTGCTCGGCGTGGCTTGCCTGCTGACGAGCATGGTTTACCTGCTGAGAAAGCTTAAATTGGCCGACAAAGCATCCCTAAAAGAGGGAACATGCCTCCAACCCTAACCAATTAGTCACATGCGTCTAATTCGATATGTCAGCGGAATCGCGATACTGGCTTTGGGAAGCTGCTTCGGAATGAACTCCGCAAGAGCCGCAGAATCAAAACCCCGCGCCGTCGTGGAGCATGTTGTGGTAATTGGTGTGGATGGTATGGGCGCCGTAGCGTTTGAAGCCAAAAACATTCCAAATCTTCGTCGTCTCATGGAGACTGGGGCGTCCACCTTAAGGGCGCGTGGAGTCATGCCGACGTCAAGCAGCCCCAATTGGGCTTCGATGATTATGGGGGCCGGTCCCGAGCAGCACGGAATTACTTCCAATGAATGGGAAACCAATAAATTTGAAATCGCGCCCATCGCGATTGGCTCAGGTGGCATTTTTCCGACGATATTCGGAACGCTCAGGGAACAGCACCCCAACTCAAAAATTGTTTGCCTCCATGATTGGGATGGATTTGGCAGATTGACGGAGAGGGCCGCTTTCAACGTCATTGAGAGGGTTGACGGAACGCCGGCAACGGCGGCGAGGGCCATCGAGGTCTTTAAAAATGAAAAGCCCGAACTGATGTTTGTGCATTTCGATGAGGTGGATCACAACGGCCATGACAAAGGATGGAAATCACCCGAATACTTCCAAGCAGTGGAACGGGTCGATAAATTGATCGGTGAAATTCTAAAGGCTGTTGAGAGCGTTGGGGCGAGTGCCACGACTCTCATCTTGGTTACCGCCGATCATGGCGGGAAGGGAACCAAACATGGCGGCTCCACCATGGAGGAAATCGAAATCCCCTGGATCATCAACGGCCCGGGCGTTAAACACGGGTTCAACATTACAGACCCTGTGAACACTTACGATACTGCGGCGACTATAGCTTCTGTATTGAGTTTGAAGCAGCCGAACGTTTGGATTGCGAAACCTGTCTTAAGTGCCTTTGATTCATCTAAATAGTTAAACCCACTATTATGCCCTTTCAATCCGTCCCTCCCGCCCGAGACAAGCTGTTGTTCACTCCGGGGCCATTGACCACGAGTGCAACGGTCAAGCAGGCCATGTTGCACGACGCTGGTTCCTGGCATTACGAGTTTAACGGTCGGGTTGCCCGTTTGCGGCAGGCACTGTTGCAACTTGCGGGTGTGAGCAAGGAACAGGGATTTGAATGCGTATTGATGCAGGGGAGTGGAACATTCGGAGTAGAAGCCGTGTTTGCCTCGGCCATTCCGCGTAAAGGCAAAGTGGCCGTGCTCTCCAACGGCGCCTATGGAGAGAGAATGATTCAAATGCTTCAGCGGCTGGAAATCCAGCATGTGGCATTGCGAACGCCAGAAAACACGCCCAATGAGGTCGACTCGCTTGATAAGCTTTTGAAGGAAGATCCCGCGATCAGCCATGTTGCTATGGTGCATTGCGAAACAACAACAGGCATTCTCAATCCGCTGGAAGCCATCGCAAGATCCGTTAACAGCCGCGGTCGCAAATTCGTGGTCGATGCCATGAGCAGTTTCGGCGCGATCCCAATTGATTGCGCGAAGCTTGGAATCGATTTTCTGATTTCGTCAGCCAACAAGTGTCTTGAAGGGGTGCCTGGATTTTCATTTGTGATCTGCCGCGCCCAAGCTCTTTCCGCGATGGATCGGCCTGCGCGCAGCCTTTCAATGGATCTTGGAGACCAGTTGCGCGGGTTTGAAAAGAACGGCCAGTTTCGCTACACTCCCCCAACCCATTCCATTCTGGCCTTGGAGCAGGCTCTTCAGGAACTCGCTGGCGAAGGTGGTATTTTAGGACGGGCGAAGCGCTATGAGGCAAACTACGTTGAACTGGTCAAAGGGATTGAAAAACTGGGGTTCAAGTGCTTCCTGCCGCCCGAGCGCAGAAGCTATATCATCACTTCGTTTTGCTTTCCGGACCTGAAGAATTTCTCATTCAATCCCTTCTATCAGAAATTGAGCGATCGAGGATTTCTCATCTATCCAGGAAAAATCAGCCAGGCAGACACGTTTAGAATCGGCACGATCGGACGGATATTCCCGGCGGACATCCAGTCTTTGGTTGCGGCAATCGGCATGGCAATGGTCGAACTGGAAAACGCGGCATGATGCCTTCGCAACCATCAGGCAAACTCGCCGGAAATTTCGACCATCTAAAATCAGAGGGCGACATCAATATCACGGCGGCAAGGAAACAGTGGGCCGGGACGCATATCGGGCCGGAAGCACAGAATATTTTGGACAGGGATGCACGGCATTTCCTGCATCAGGCGCTGTCCACGCCCTGCCTCAACGTGCTCCAATCGGCCAAGGGTGCCTGGATCGGGGATATCCAGGGGCGAAGGTACTTGGATTTTCACGGCAATAACGTTCATCAAGTGGGCTTCGGGCACCCCAGAGTGATTGAGGCCATCAAGGAGCAATTGGACAAGCTGTCCTTCTGCACCCGACGCTACACTTGCGAACCGGCGGTTGAGCTTGCGGCCAAATTGGGTGAACTGGCGCCGGGCGATTTGAACCGGGTGCTATTCGCTCCCGGAGGCACATCAGCGATTGGCATGGCCTTGAAGCTTGCACGATCCGCCACGGGGCGGTTCAAGTTTGTTTCGATGTGGGATTCATTCCACGGAGCTTCACTGGACGCGATTTCCATCGGAGGAGAAGCCATATTTCGGCAGGGCATGGGGCCGCTGCTGCCAGGTTGTGAGCACGTCCCTCCTCCCGAAAACCGGCATTGTCCCTTCCGCTGCGGAGCGCAGTGCAATTTGGCGTGCGCCGATTACATTGAGTATGTGCTGGCCAAGGAAGGCGACGTCGCCGCAGTGATCGGAGAGACCGTTCGTTGCACTCCGTTTATCCCGCCGCCGGATTATTGGAAAAGAGTGCGGGCCGCCTGTGACAAACACGGAGCATTACTGATTCTCGATGAAATTCCCATTGGCCTGGGGAGAACAGGAAAGATGTTCGCCTGTGAACATTACGAGGTGGTGCCGGACATGCTTGTTCTTGGCAAAGGGCTGGGAGGTGGAATTATGCCACTGGCAGCCCTGATCGTCAGGGAACATCTAAATGTGGCTCAGCAGGGAGCTCTAGGCCACTACACGCACGAGAAAAACCCGGTGGCCTGCGCGGCTGGGCTGGCGACCCTCGAGGTTATTGAATCGGAGAACCTTGTATCCAATGCCGCCGAGCTTGGAAAATACGCCAAAGCAAGATTCACCGAAATCTCTTCGCGGCGAAATCTCATCGGAGACGTTCGCGGGCTGGGCCTTTTGATGGGCGTGGAGTTGTTGCTGAACAAGCAAACGGCCGAGCGCGCGGTGAATGAAGCCGAGCAGGTCATGTACAAGGCCTTAGGCCGAGGACTGAACTTCAAGGTGACGATGGGGAATATTCTAACACTCACACCAGCACTAACCCTATCAAAGGCCGAAATGGATCAGGCGATTCAAATTCTGGACGATTCCATCGCGGAAGTAGAAACCCATTTATCGTAGCACCATTTTCGCCGCCAAGCCTGCATGACCAATACTCGAATAAATCACGGGGAACTTAACCGGCTGACCGTCGAATGGCTGAACAAGTCGGAACTGTTGCCGACTGGTTTACAGCACCCATCCCGCACACGATTTGAAAATTGAAACACCTACATTCGCCGTAAACGGACGAAATTATTCTTGTCCGTCAAAACCCGTCGTCGTCGTGTGCCTTGACGGTTCCTCAGACGAATACTTGAACGCAGCGCTTTTGGCCGGACGGATGCCCAACCTGCAGCGCATGTGCCGGAATGGTTTTCGAGGCGTGGCCCGCGGGGCCATCCCTTCGTTTACCAATGTCAATAATGCCGCAATCATCACAGGGGCACCACCCTCAGTCCATGGGCTCAGCGGGAACTATTTTTACAACCAGGATACGGGTGAGGAAGAGATGATGAATTCCTCACGTTACCTGAGAGCTCCAACCATTCTTGCGGAAGCCGCCTCCGCTGGCCGGAAGGTAGGTATTGTGACGGCCAAGGAAAAGCTCCGCGATATCCTCTCGAATGCCGCAGTGGTGCACGGAGCGATTGCCATTTCATCCGAAACGTATAAGGCGGACGGAGTTTCGCCAGGACGGAACCCTGAGGTTGAGAGGGCACTCGGCCTTGAGCGACCTGAAATATACAGCGGTGATGCCAGCATCTTCGTGCTGAAGGCCGGTGCTGAACTGTTGGAAAAGGGGTTGAGCGACTTTCTATATCTGTCGACGACCGATTTTATTCAGCACAAGTTTGAACCTGAAGCTCCTGAAGCAATCACCTTCTATGAGGCACTCGACGTCCAGTTGGGCAGAATATTGGAAGCTGGCGCTTTGGTCGGCATTACGGCAGATCACGGCATGAACGCCAAGCAGCGTCCGGATGGCAGCCCTGAAGTTGTCTACCTCGAGGAAGTTCTTGAGAATTTCGGTTTCCCGGGCTGCCGTGTCATTTTGCCGATCACTGATCCCTACGTCCTGCATCACGGCGCGCTGGGCTCGTTTGCCATTATTCACGTCCCAGCCTCGCACAACCCTGAGGAAATCGCCAGACGGCTGCGTTTGCTGAATGGAGTCACTGAAGTCTACGGACGGGATTTGGCCACACTCAAATTGGAGCTGCCTGCGGACCGGATTGGTGATTTGGCGGTACTATCGGGAAGAAATGTGGTCTTGGGCAAAAACCCAAGGGCACACGATCTTAAGGCGGTGTCATCGGGGCTTCGGTCGCATGGCGGCCGCTACGAAGAGATGGTGCCTTTCATTTTTTCGGAACGGCTGTCGGACGATTACCACAGTCTCGCACAAGGCGACACGAGGAATTTCGATGTGTTTGACTTCACCATTAACGGATTACGCAAATGAGGGAATATAGTTGTTACATTGGCGGCGTGAAGGCGGGAACAAAGCTGCTGGAAGTGCGCAATCCCCACACCGGGGAAGTGACCGGGACGGTGGCCACTGTCGACCGATGCGCAGTGGATCAAGCGATCGAAACGGCTTTGGCATTCAAAGCCACACCAACCCGTTACGAACGATACCAGATACTGGATCGAACGCGCACCATGCTGGACGCGAGGCGCGGCGAGATATCGAAACTCATGACCGCAGAATCAGGGTTGTGCATTCGCGAAACGACTTATGAGGTGGGGCGCGCCATTGATGTCCTAGTTCTGGCTTCGCACGAGGCTCTTAGGGACGACGGGCAGGTTTTTTCATGCGACATTTCGCCCGGGGGCAAATCGCGGAAGATATTCAGCATGCGGGAACCGCTAAGTTGTGCAGTGGCTATTACGCCGTTCAACCATCCCTTGAATCAAGTGGCACACAAGGTGGCGCCCGCAGTGGCGGCGGGCACACCGATGATATTGAAACCATCGGAAAAAACTCCGCTCACAGCGCTGTGGTTTGCCGAGCTTTTGTATGAGGCAGGCTTGCCAAAACCCATGTTGAGCGTGCTTCTGGGCCCCACCGCTGCGGTGGCCCAGCCTTTGGTGGAAGACCAGCGCGTTCAATTGCTTTCCTTCACGGGCAGCGCACCTGTGGGAAAGAAAATTGCGCATACCGCAGGCTACAAGCGCATTGTTTTGGAACTGGGTGGCAATGATCCCATGATCGTGCTGGACGACGCTGATCTTGATCTGGCGGTGACGCTGGCAGCTGAAGGGTCATACCGAAATTCCGGCCAAAGATGCACAGCGGTGAAACGCATTCTCGTTCACAGGAAAATTCACGATGAGTTCACAGCGCGTCTTGTCGAAAAGACAAAGGAATATGTGTGCGCGGACCCGATGAACCCTGAAACGAAGGTGGGGACCGTCATCGATGAACAGTCCGCGATGCATCTGCATGAGGTCATTCAGAAGGCCATTGATAAGGGAGCCCGCGTTGTTATTGGTGGCGAACGGCGGGGGGCACAGCTTGCGCCAACCGTAATAGCGAACGTGCCGCGTGACGCCGAGATGGTGACTTGTGAGTCCTTCGGTCCGCTGGCTCCCGTTCTGCCGGTGGAGAACTTGGACGACGCAATTGATTACGCAAATTCCACCTCATTTGGATTGAGCTCATCGATCGTGACATCCAACCTTTCTAACGCCATACATGCCATACGGCGCTTGCGGTGCGGCACGGTGAACGTAAACGAGGTTCCTGGATTCAGGATTGAGTCCACACCATTTGGCGGGATCAAGGACAGTGGTCTGGGAGTTAAAGAAGGGGTGGTTGAGTCCATGAAACACCTCACCTCCGTAAAAACGTTTTCACTCCCCTGGTAAGCTATTTCGTTGAAAGTGTTTTGACCGCTTTTTCCGCAATCGCCAGTTGCTCCGACGAAAGTTTCGATTTGGTTTCGCTGTGAGGGAGCCAAGGGTAGTGGCTCCGAATCGGAGCACGAGCCACAAAAACCGCCAGCCGACAGCGGAATGGTGCACGCGAAAGGAATTGAACCTTTAACCTTCTGATCCGTAGTCAGATGCTCTATCCAATTGAGCTACGCGTGCTCGAAGAAACACAGTGTCTCAAATTGTGCACCCAACCTGCAAGGGCAAAAACAAAATGAAATTCCAAAACTCCAGCGGACGTTGATTCGCACTCGTTAGGAAGTGCTGAATGGGCCTTGAAACGCAAAGCCAACCTTATCGGACTGTTATTTCACGGAAGATAAATAATTAAGTGGCAACTCGGTCCGGAACTTGCTTAGGTTTGTCGTTATTTAAGGGGGAAATTCAGTAGTGGGTCGGCTTGGTGGAACCATGCCCGGGATTGGGTTCAATTGTGTCGTTTCATCCAAGGAGTTTGCGTTTTGTTCCACTATCGTTTTTTAAAGTCGTTCGGCTTCCTGTTGCTATTTTGGCAATTGGGTATATCACCGTATTGCGTTTTGGGTCAGGTTCCGGAGGTTCGAACATTTACGGTGGGCAAGCTGATTCCAGACGGCAATCCTAACGGTCTTGTCGACAGCCAGACAATCACGTCGGCAATCGGCAGTTTGGGGGATGTCGATGTTTATCTGAATTTGTCAGGTCAGCCAGGCAGTGGTTTTCTCGGAGACCTGTATGTCGCGTTGCAACATTCGGGTGGATATTCTGTTTTGCTTAACCGGGTTGGGCGCAGTACTGCAGCGCTGGCCGGATATTCAGATGCAGCAATGGATGTCACTTTCGATGATTCGGCCACTTTGGGAGACATCCATAAGTATCGTGCGGTTCTGGATCCGCTCGGCCTCGGACTCAGCATCTTGAATTTGACAGGATCTTGGCAGCCGGACGGCCGATTTACTGATCCCTCTCTCGCGTCGGCCACAGATGGCCGCCTGCGAATGCTGAATCAAATGATTGGCAAGCCGGCCAGCGGCGTATGGAGTCTACTGGTGGTGGACTTAGGTATGGGTCGAACAACACGGCTTGAAAGTTGGGGGCTTAGACTAACTCCAGCGGCCACCACTTCGTTTGCCGTCACTACCGCGGTATCCGGCCAAGGCAAGATTACTTTGCTGCCAGCACTCGCATCCTATCCTCCGGGAACGGTAGTTCAAGCCACCGCTTCGGCCTTCGCCGGTTACGGTTTTGACCGCTGGACTTCAGGCTCATCAGGGGTCAATCCAGTCGTCACATTCAGCATGAGTTCCAATAAGGTGCTCGTGGCGTCCTTTAAGCCGTTGCGGTCCCTCACGCTTGTGACCAACGGCATTGGCAGCATAAGCGTCACACCTTCCGGTTCGAGCTTCTTGGACGGAACCACGGTTTCAGTCAATGCCACCCCGGGCCTTAACCAGATCTTCAACGGTTGGACGGGTGATCGTGTCGGCACCAATCCGACAGTCGCGGTCACATTGACAAGCAACGTCCTATTGAACGCCAACTTTACTCCAGTGTACTCGCTCAACCTTTCTTCTGGTGTGGGTGGCACTGCGGTGTCATCTCCCTCCCTCACGAACTGGGTATCAGGAACAACCGCCATTCTCCGAGCAAATCCTTCCGCCGGATATGTTTTCTTGGGTTGGACCGGTGCTCTGACTGGGTCTCAGAATCCGGTTTCCGTGGCGATGACCTCAAATAAAAGCATTACGGCCAATTTTTTAAAAATATATCAGCTGAGTGCGGGAGCGCAGACCGGGGGCACGTTGTCCTGGTCACCTGCCGGAACCAATTTTACTGCAGCCTCAACCGTGACGCTGACTGCCAAAGCCGCAGCAGGCTATGCTTTTAGCGGATGGAGCGGGGCGTTGACTGGCACTCAAAATCCTGCTCCGTTGGCCATGACGGCAAGCAGGGTTGTTACCGCGAATTTCTCTCCTTACGCTCTGTTGAATCTTAGCTCCACTGCGGGGGGAACGGCCACGGCAAGTCCGGCCGGCAGCAGTTTCGTCCCAGGAACCGTTGTCTTTCTGACCGCTACGCCCAATCCAGGATACGCATTTGCGGGTTGGAGTGGTGGTTTGACAGGCTTGCAGAGCCCGGCATCGGTTGTCATGAGCTCAGGCAAAACCATCACCGCGAGTTTCGTCAAGGTTTACCGTCTTTCAGCCACTGCGCAACTAGGAGGCACGGTGAGTTGGTCTCCATCAGGAACCAATTTCGCCTCAGGAACGGCGGTGAATCTCACTGCAACGGCCAGCGCGGGTTACGCTTTCACGGGATGGAGCGGCGATCTTTCTGGAACGCAAAATCCGGCTGTCATCATACTGAGCACGAACCGAAACATTGCTGCCAATTTTAAGCCCTTGAGAACCGTTTCAATCACCACATACGGATCGGGACAAGTGATTCCCAATGGTGGCGTATTTCCTGAGGGAACCGTCCTCACCTTGCGAGCAAGCCCAAACCCCGGCAATGCATGGTGGTTTTGGTTTGGGAACGCAAACGGCACAACCACCAACTTTACATTCACTGTAACCACCAACGCCTCAATCGGCGTTTATTTCGTACCGTTGTACAGCCTCACAATTAGCAATTCGACGGGCGGCACGGTGGTGGCCAGTGCCGAGGGGGTCCGCCTCACCAACAATGTCAAGACCATGCTCAGGGCATATTCGACCATTTCCCTTACCGCCACTCCTGCCGTTGGATATTTCTTTAAAAACTGGAGCGGCGCCATAACCAATGCCAATTTCAGTACTTCATTTAGTTTGTTGGCCAATGCCAGTATAAAGCCGGTTTTTGCGTCGATAGCCACCGGGTTGGCAGCACTTTCTTCGCAAAGCCAGCCTGCGGACTCGTTTAAGCTTGGAATCAGTTTTGAGGATGGCCTGCCGCTACTAAACTGGCCAAACGAAGGCTCACAACCCATTCAACTTTGGGAATCCGACGATTTTGTACATTGGCGTCTGGCAACCACCAATCCGCCACCGTTTCACCCTTCGGGCGTTTACGGTGCAATCCATTTCTTTCGAATCAAGGAAGAAGAACCGATTTCAGGTTCTGCAAAATAACTTCCCATATTTTGTTGGTGAGTTCTGCTCGTGTGTGGCAGTTGAAATGGCTGCAAGAGCCTTTTACTTCATCACTTTGAAGCAAAATCTCGGATGAAAACCGCTTCAAACGACGTGCTATCCTAGGCTTTTGGACCAAATCATGCACAAGTTTGGATTCGGCCAAATTTGCAGGAAAGGCTGACGGCGCGCAGGCATCCATGTTTCCAGCCCACCGCGCACGTGGTACCGGCACACTGGAAACATTTTAGTGACATGCCTTTAGAAGTATTGCTTTTTATTTTTTTCCTGGCAAAGATATTCGTGTCTTGAAATTGTCAAGTGAGCCACTTACCAACATTTTGGTGACAACCATGAATAGTTTTGTTTTTTGACTTAACCCGCGCGCGTGTTCGCCCGATGACTCAAGCATCAAATAGAGGGGGAAACAGGGCGATGCTCTAGGATTATTCCGTTGAGCCCATCTGAAATCATTTGCAGCAGGAGTTGAGTATTTTGTTCGAACATTGCGTTAAAATCGTCCGCATCACCTTGGCTATCATTGCCTTGGCATTCGTTTCCGCCCCGGTTCGTACTATTGGCCAGACTGTTGAAACATTTAACTTTGTAGTCGGCCAAGACATCCCCGACGCCAACCCCAACGGAATTGTAGATAGCCGCAGCATCACATCAACCATTGCCAATCTGGCTGATGTCGAAGTCAACCTGACACTTTCAGGTCAGTCCGGAGGTGCTTTTCTTGGGGATTTGTACGTGGCCCTGCAACATTCGGGCGGTTTTTCAGTGCTGCTCAATCGAGTTGGTCGCACCAGCGTTCCGGGTTCGGAATATTCCGAAAGTGATTTGGATGTCACGTTGAGTGACGATGCGACTTTAGGAGACATTCACAGTTACCGCGCGGTGTTGGACCCTGACCAGACCGGAATACTCATCCCGACCATCACAGGAACATGGCAGCCCGATGCCCGATATTCGGATCCAGCAAATGTTTTGGATACGGATAGCCGCTCAAGAATGCTGAGCCAAATGAATGGCCGGCCAGGAAACGGAACGTGGAATCTGATTCTGGTCGACCTCAACTCGGGTAATACCACCCGATTGGAAAGCTGGGGGCTGCGCCTGACCTCCACGGCAGTGCCAACATTCACAGTCGCTACCAGCATCGTCGGACTCGGCCAAATTAATTTATTGCCCGTACAAACTGCTTATGCGTCCGGCACGTTGATTCAGGCCACAGCAGTGCCGAATGCCGGGTATGGATTTGACCGCTGGACAAGCGGCGCCTCAGGAGTCAGCCCCAGTGTGAGTCTTACGGTGACCTCAAACACCGTGCTCAGTGCATCCTTCAAGCTCCTGCGCACCCTTGCATTGCAGACCAACGGTCTTGGCACGGTTACAACCACCCCTTCCGGAAGTGTATTTTTGGATGGTGCCACCGCCACTCTCAGCGCGATACCTTCCGCAGGTTATGCATTTACCGGTTGGAGCGGTGATCTGTCAGGCGTCTCAAATCCCGCTGCCGTCGTGATGACTACCAACAAGAACATCATCGCCAATTTCACCAAGGTCTATCAGCTGACGGCAACCGCCTTGACCGGCGGCACACTGGCCTGGTCGCCAACCGGCACAAATTTCAACTCAGGTTCCATCGTCACTCTGACCGCAACACCCTCCGCCGGGTACTCTTTTACCGGTTGGAGCGGCGACCTCACCGGATCTTTGACTCCGGCCTCCGTGACGATGACGACCAACAAGAGTATCACCGCCAATTTTGTGCGGGTGTACCAACTCTCCGCAACCGCACTTCCAGGCGGCACTTTGGCATGGTCACCCACCGGCACAAACTTCAACTCAGGGTCCACTGTATCCTTAACCGCGACACCCTCCGCCGGTTATGCGTTCAGCGGTTGGAGCGGTGATCTCAGCGGGACTTTGAATCCGGTGTCCGTGACCATGACCACCAACAAGAGTATTACCGCCACTTTTGTCCGGGTGTATCAACTCTCCGCAACCGCTCTCGCTGGTGGAAGCTTGGCTTGGTCACCGACCGGCACGAATTGCAATTCGGGATCCACTGTTACTTTAACCGCGACACCCGCCGCTGGTTATGCGTTCAGCGGTTGGAGCGGTGATCTGTCCGGCGTCTCAAACCCTGCAGCCGTGGTGATGACCACCAATAAAAACATCACCGCTAATTTCACCAGCGTCTATCAACTCTCCGCAACAGCACTTACTGGCGGCACTCTGGCTTGGTCTCCGTCCGGCACGAATTTCAATTCGGGATCCAGTGTGACTCTAACCGCAACACCCTCCGCTGGGTATGCTTTCAGTGGTTGGAGCGGCGATCTCAGTGGAGCTTTGAATCCGGCACTAGTGACGATGACTACCAACAAAAGTATCACCGCCACTTTTGTCCGCGTGTACCAACTCTCCGCAATTGCTCCCGTTGGTGGCAGCCTGGCCTGCTCACCGGCAGGCACAAACTTCAACTCGGGGTCCACCGTTATTCTGACTGCAACACCTGCTGCTGGTTACGCCTTCAACGGTTGGAGTGGTGACCTGTCCGGCTCCTCAAACCCCGCAGCGGTTTTGATGACGACCAATAAAAGTATCACCGGCAATTTCATTAACGTTTACCAATTGGCGGGATCAGCACAGACAGGGGGAACACTCGCTTGGTCCCCCGCAGGCACAAACTTTAATTCAGGATCCACCGTCACCCTGACGGCGACGCCTTCTTCCGGTTATGCGTTTAGCGGTTGGAGCGGTGATCTAAGCGGGACTTTGAACCCGGCATCCCTGACGATGACCACCAACAAAAGCATCACCGCCAATTTTGTCCGGTTGTGTCAACTCTCCGCAACAGCACTTACTGGCGGCACTCTGGCTTGGTCACCGACCGGCACGAATTTCAACTCGGGATCCACAGTTACTTTAACCGCAACACCCGCCGCTGGCTATGCGTTCAGCGGTTGGAGCGGTGACCTGTCCGGCGTCTCAAACCCGGCAGCAGTGGTGATGACCACCAATAAAAACATCACCGCTAATTTCACCAGCGTCTATCAACTCTCCGCAAGTGCTCTCGCAGGTGGCAGCCTGGCTTGGTCACCAACAGGCACAAATTTCAATTCAGGGTCCACGGTGACTCTGACCGCAACTCCTGCTGCTGGTTATGCCTTCAGCGGTTGGAGCGGTGATCTCAGCGGAACATTGAACCCGGCGTCAGTGGCGATGACCACTAATAAAAGCATCACCGCCAATTTCACCAGGGTCTATCAACTCTCCGCAACTGCTCTTGCTGGCGGCACTTTGGCTTGGTCACCGACCGGCACGAATTTTAATTCGGGATCCACAGTTACTTTAACCGCAACACCCGCCGCTGGCTATGCGTTCAGCGGTTGGAGCGGTGACCTGTCCGGCGTCTCAAACCCGGCAGCAGTGGTGATGACCACCAATAAAAACATCACCGCTAATTTCA
>JANYDC010000096.1 GCA_025359965.1 Pedosphaera sp. | reverse complement strand
AAACTTCTCACCACAGCGGATCGCACCGCCAGCATCCCGCTGGTGGGTTCAGCCATGTTCCTGCGAATTCAGGATAAAACAACGGACACCGTAAAATTGTTCCGGGCGGAAATGAACGGAGCCAACGAAGTGCCCGCCATTGCAACTCCGGGAACCGGACGCGGCCTTCTGGCGGTCAACGGAACCGAAGGGTTCTACCTGATCTCCTACGAGAACCTGCGCGGGTCAGCCATCCTGTCGCACATTCACGGACCGGCTCCGGTGACGGCGAGTGCCGGAGTTCTGATCGGCTTGAACACTCCATCGGGCACCAGCGGGTCCATCACTGGCACCATCACCGTGACAGCCGGCAACCTGAGCACCATTGAAGCGGGCAACACCTACTTCAACATTCACTGCGCGGCTCCCGGCGCGGGAGGCGGCGAGATCCGCGGGCAGTTGGTGAAATAAATCAATGGGTCTGGCCTTGAGTGAGGCCAAACCTTAGGGCGGGCTTTGGCGTATGTCCGTGTGCAACGCCAAAGCCCGTTTCCTTTCTAAGGCAAACGCCATTAAATCACTTCACGAACAAGTGCCACTTTTACACTGCCACTTATCGTAACTTGACGAATCTGGCCGGTAGCTGTAGCCTTAACAAGATGAATCTAAAAGGGCACGATTGCCGGGATTTCTTGATTTCTTTATTAGTCCTTTTAACAGTTGCCCTCATCCTCGCGGGCTCACAACGGGCTGAGGCCGATATCCTGAGCGATTTCAGCCAGTCAGCGGAGGATTGGAAGGTTGTTGATCTGGCCGACACTTACGATGCCGGGCCCTACACTAACATCCTAGTTGTGCCATACGATCCAAAATGGATCTCCAAAGCTGGACCTGTCGCGGGTTCCATCTATCATTTAGACACCCCGGACGATTCCTTTTACTTCAGTGCGCCGGCCAAATTTCTCGGTGATGTGAGCTGGAGCTACAATTCCCTGCTGACCTACGAACTCAGGTCGGGCAATGGGCCCACTGGGGATTGGTACTCCGAGGCGGATATCATTCTGACCGGAACGAACAACGTTGTGTTGGTCACCCACACCTATCCGTTTCCTCTACAGACTTGGGCAACCAACTCCACACTCATGAACGAGACCTTGTGGCAAAAGAATAGCTTCAATGGCCCCAATCCTACGCGAGCGGAACTACTTGAGGTTTTGGCGGGAGTGAAATCCTTCTGGATTAGGGGTGAGTATTACAATGGCTATGATTCATCATACCTCGACAACGTCCAACTCCACGGCAGCAATGAGCCGCGCAGAGCCTTTGCCACTGCGTCCATAACCAGCGGAAGGGTGACAGGGATCCATTTGATCGATCCAGGCTATGGATACACTTCGGTTCCAACAGTCACTCTGGCAGGCATGTCCAACAGTCCTGCTGGCGCACTGGCAAAACTTACAGGAAAAACCATTGGCGAAATCACTCTCGTCAATACTGGCGAAGGTTACACGGGACAGGTTTACGTCCAGATTGAACCACCACCCCGCCTCCCATCTTTGACAGCTGAATTTGGCGCCGAATTAATTCTCACCGCAGTCGTTTGGGCGGGGCTAAATTACCGCATTCAGGATTCAGAGGATTTAAAAACTTGGAACACGCTCGACGAATTGGTAGCGATTCGAGACTCCATCACACTATCCTTCAAACCCATCGCTACCTCTCGATTTTTCCGCATAGTGGAGATTCATTAAAAAACAGACCTTACAAACTAAGAAGCCAGTCGAGCCAACTCCTCTTGAACTTGCTGCATGAGAGGGCGGATGGTTGCTGCCGTGAAATCAAAACGGCAGCCCGAAGCCGCAAAAAGCTCAGGCAGAGTCTTTGAGCCACCCAACCTCAGGCCGTCCTTGTATTGTCGCACGGCTTCGGCGCGATTCTTTCGGGAGTTGACCCAGATTTGCAACGCGCCCAACTGCGCTATGCCGTACTCGATGTAATAGAAGGGATTACCGAACAAGTGCGGCTGGCGCTGCCACATGATCTCGCGATAGGACTCCAGCCCGGTCCAATCCACAATGCCGCCAAAATGGTTAAGTATCCGCATCCATTCCGCAGTACGTTCATCAAGGGAGTGCCCAGGGTGTGTGTAAAGCCAGTGCTGGAATGAATCGATTACGGCAATCCAAGGCAAAGTGGCGACCACTCCTTCAAGATGATCCCGACGCGCACGGACAGCGTCCTCGCGGGAATAAAACTCCTCAAGAAAATCGTTGCCCAAGAGCTCCATGGACATGGAGGCGACCTCGCAAAACTCAATGGGCGCGCTGCGGTAGGCCAGTAACGGCTCCTCGCGCGCGGCCAGTGCGTGGAACGCATGTCCGCCTTCGTGTAACAAGGTTTCCACGTCGCGCTGCAATCCCACGGCATTCATGAAAATGAATGGCATGCGCGCCTCGGACAAGGTGTATTGATAACCTCCAGGGGCCTTGCCCTTGCGGTTTTGCAAATCCAGAAGTTGGTGGCGCACAAGCACCTGAAACCAATCGTCCAACTCACCGTCGAGCTGGCGAAAAATACAACTCGATTTTTCGACCAACTGGCTGGCTCCCTCAAATGGTTTCAGACCCGGTAATCCCTTTGGGTTTACCGCCAAATCCCACGGACGCAATTGAGCCAGGCCCATTTTGGCTTGGCGCGCTTTCTGCAAGCCGCACAAAACCGGCATGACTTCCGATTCCACCGCCTGATGGAAGGCCAGGGATTCCTTAACGCCGTAATCAAAACGGCGGCGCATTTGAAATGCGTAATCCCGGTAATCGGCAAAGCCCGCGTTTTGGGCAAGCTTGCCGCGCAAAGGCAGCAACTCGCCAAAAATCTTATTAACTTCATCGCGCGCCGCGAATCGCTTCTCAACAGTGACGCGCCAGGCCTGCTCACGCACCGCCCGGCTGGTATCTTCCTGATAGACACCCATCGCCTGAAGAGTGCGCTCCTTGCCATCGTACTCAACGGTCAGCCCCCCCATCAACTGGGAGTAACTCTGCGCAAGCCGTGATTCATCCGTTTCCAGCGGTACGTTGTCGTCACGGAAAATTTTCACCCCTACCTCCACATCGCGATCAAACACAAACAGCGTATCAGCCGGGGATGCCTTGAGGTGCGCAGGGTGCTCAAGATATGCCTTCTCCAAGGCAAAACGTCTTGGTTTGGTGGGCGGCTCGACGTTCTCGATGAAGGAGAGATAGGCCTTTTGCGCCTCTGGATTGTCAGTGTGGCAGGTCATGGCTATGTAGCGCAGCGCGCCCTCCTCATCCAGCACCGCCGAGAGTTCGCCAAAATCAATCAACCACTGCGTTAATTCCTCATTTGTGGTGATGATTTTAAGGCGGGATGCAAGACCGTCGTAAATTGGCTCCAATTCCTCCCATCGTCCAAGGTCAACATTGAGAGGCACCACGCGGCGCGCAGTGTGGACGGGCAAATCACGGAATGGCAGCAGACTCATAATCGTTAAATCAAATCCAGCATGGTTCGGAGCGCAACCTTATGCGCTTGCACCCGATCAGGCAGTTCAAAATCAGAAGGGGCCTCCAAAGTGTAACCCATACGGCTTTTTGTGCGCGTGAGATAAATCGCCTCAGGCCAGGCGGGCCGTTCATTGGGGTCTATATCGGGCCGGATGATGCCACCGCAGGAATGCCAATCATCCACCACGCCATCACTTTGGATGGGGCAAACTGCGCGCACCGCCTGAATCACCGGTTCTGCAAGGGATGGTTTGCCGTCAGGGTTCAACTCGTACAGGTAATAACCGTCGGACTCCCAATCCTCATGCAACAAAACGCTGAACTCAAATTCAGGGCATTGGGCCATCCAAGCGATATGGCTTAAAACCTCGGGTTGACTGGGGTTTTTGTATTGGCGGTTGAGGTCCGCTCCCCTGTTGTTTTCCCGCTGGTTGAGCGGGAAGGCAGTCGGGTTCAGGCATGGAACCATCCAAATCTCAACGCCCACGGGCCAGCGGTTTTCAAAGGTCAGTTCGCCCAAGGCCAGAGGACCGGCGGGCTCATCACCGTGCATGCCGCTGGAAAGATAAACTCGCGCGCGGGGGAAAGGCACTTTTAGAACATAACCCGGCAGAGACAAATGGGGGGATTCCAACACCGGATTTTTTTCCCAGCCCGAGGAAAGGCAGGCGTCATCAATATCGCGCAGGACGGCGGCGATATCTATCCCCACGCCGCAGTACCTGCCTTGGTTGCGGAAAAGGCGCGCCATCAGCCGACAGTGGTCATGGTCTGAGGCTCTTGATCGCTGAAGCCGTGCTTGTCCCACTTGGGATCAAGGCCAAGGTCGCGCAACATTTGCAGATCTTTTTCAACCGTCTGATTGAGAGTGGTCAAATAATTGCCCACCATGAGGGCACTGGCGCCAGCCATGAAGATCATGCTCTGCAAATCGCGCAGGTTAACGGTGCGGCCCCCGGCCACCATGATTTCCTGCCTAGGCAGAATTAAACGGAAGCAGGCTATAGTTTTGAGGACTTCCATGGGCTGGATGGGGTCTTTCACCTCAGTCGCCATAGGCGTGCCGGCAATGGGATTGAGAATGTTGATTGGAACGATGTTCACACCCAGATCGCGCAAGGCCAAGGCCAGTTCACAACGATCTTCACGGGTCTCGCCCATGCCCAGGATACCCCCTGAACAGATTTTGATGCCCGCTTTTTTCAGGTGCTTGATGGTTTGAACTCGATCATCGTAGGTATGAGTCGTGCACACCTTGTCGTAATAGCGGGAGGAGCTTTCCAAATTGTGGTTGTAGCACTCGAGGCCGGCGGATTTGAGTTTTTCAGCCACGCGGGGATTCTTGATAATGCCCAAGGAGGCATCGGGACGAGCCTTTCCAGCTTTCTTGAGTTCATCCAACCGTTCGCAAATAGAGTCCAAAATGGGCCCTTCCTCCAAACCTTTCCAGGCGGCCACCAGACCAAGCGCAGTCACACCGTTGGCTTGGGCCTCGCTGGCAGCCTCCAAAACAGGGGGGATATCCACCAGACCATAACGAGGGGATTCAGTCGGATAAGCGGCGGACTGGGCGCAGAAGCGGCAGTTTTCAGAACATCCACCCGCTTTGACATTCACGATTGAACAAAGGTGAACCTTGTTCCCCTTAAAATGCTCGCGAACACGGTTGGCCACCGCCAGCAGATCAAAAATATCGGCGGTCTTCTCCAAACCAAACAACCAAGCAGCCTCTTCGCGCGTGATTTGTTCGCCTGAAATGACCTTGTCACCGAAGCCTGCCAACGTTTCCCTGACAGATTTTGCGTCAACCGTTCCTGCAATCATGGTTGACAGACTACCCGGCCAAAACGTCCAAGTCCATACAAAGAGGCATTTCAGAGTGAACAGCGGCCTCTATCGCACCAAGGACGGGGGATGGAGTTTCAGCAGTAAAGTGCAGATGGAATTTCTTGGAGGAATGGGTCACGCATGGAGCAACCAAATGCGACTACATGGGCCTACGCACGTTGGAGCTTTTCGATCGTCTCCGGAATCACCTAGCTTTTTCGTCGCAGTTAGAAGCACTTTCGAGACGCTTTGATGCAGACAAACGCCTACTTTCAGCTCAGCCTACGGATGAGCTTTCGGCAAGGTTCTTCAATCAACTCGAACGTGGCCCACGAAACTAAGATCGTAACGAACAAGTAAAAGGGAACCACCAGATAAGCACTGCCTTTCCAAAATACATTCAAATAATGGGCTATTGGTGCATGCAACAAATAGACCGCGTAGGATATCTCTCCCCCCTTAACCATCAGGGGCAGTGAGAGTAAAAATTGCCCCCTGCTGGCCAGGCAAACGATCAATAATCCAAACAGCGGAGCCAACACAGCAGCAAAAACAAAGCGTGGAATTAGGTGCGCGCCTGCCAAAATCAAACCCAACGCCAGAGCAGCAGGCACAATCGGAGAGAGATTTAGTGGACCTTTCGCAAATCGAATTGCAAAACAGACACCCATCAGAAACTCAGGTAGCCTCGCCAAAGGGTTAAATCGCAAAATATCAATGACGATGCTCGCTGAATCATCAATCGCACTGAGCCCTCGTATTTCAGGCAATGCGACCCAACAGGAGGCAACCATAACCGCACTGATCGCCATACAACCAAAGATACCCAGAATCGGACGCTTGAGTCTTACCAAGTATGGCAAAATAAATGGAAACACCGCGTAAAAAAATGCCTCCGCGCTCAGCGACCAGGCGGGGCCGTTCCAAAACAAAGCAAAACGAGGAAACCAAGCTTGCACCAAGCCTACGACTAAACCCAGTTTAACTGAGCCCGAACCAGCCAACTGCTGCCAACTGACCGGAAGCACGACCAGAAGCGAAAGTAAGTAGACCGGATAAATCCGAGCGAAACGATTCAACCAGAATTTTCGCCGGTCCACTTGGCCATCCTCATTCAAGTAAGTGTAGGCGAGGATAAATCCAGACAGAACGAAAAATAAACCCACCCCACAATGGCCGGTTAGCAACAGATTGGAAAGCCATCGAGGCGCAGAGACGGTCAAATCATTTAGACACCCTCCTGGCAGAGCCAAATGAAAAAAAAACCACCCACAACGCGGCCAAGATTCGCAGCCCAGTAAGTTGAGGTAAGTTGGGTTTCAGCATCGATCCTTAAAAAAAATCTTAGAAACAAACTTTTCAACTTCAGTATACACAGCCAGAACCATCCGGCTTAGCTCGTTAGCGTCGCTGGCAAAGTGCTGATTGGGAGTGGTTTGCAATGAAAAGGGGATGTGAGCGATTCCGGGTTTGGTTGCTTGGCTTTCCCTGTTTCCGGCTGAAAGCATGAAAAATGCCT
>JANYDC010000156.1 GCA_025359965.1 Pedosphaera sp. | reverse complement strand
GTGGTCATCAACCGTCTCTGGCGGCAGTTCTTCGGCATGGGCCTAACCAAGGTGATGGACGACTTCGGCGCCCAGGGCGAGCCTCCGCCCAACCTCGCCCTGCTGGACTGGCTGGCCTGTGAGTTCAAGGACTCAGGCTGGGATGTGAAACACATGGTGCGGTTGATGGTGATGAGTGAGACCTACCGGCAGGATTCCCGCGCCGCGCGCGATCTGCTCGCCAAAGACCCGGAGAACCGCACCCTGGCCCGCCAAGGCCGCTGGCGTTTGGACGCCGAACTGGTGCGCGACAATGCCCTAAGCGTGGCCGGATTGCTCAACACCTCCGTTGGAGGCCCTAGTGCCAACCCCTACCAGCCAGAGGGTTATTGGGAGAATCTGAATTTTCCCCAGCGCACCTATGAGGCCAGCTCCGGCACCAATCAATATCGCCGTGGTCTCTACACTTGGTGGCAGCGCTCCTACATGCACCCCAGCATGCTGGCCTTCGACGCACCCACCCGCGAGGAATGCGCCGCCGAACGCAATCGTTCCAACATCCCTCAGCAGGCGCTCGTGCTCATGAACGATCCCAGCTACGTCGAGGCCGCCCGTTCCTTGGCCACCCGTATTTTGCAGGAGTGCAAGGGGGACTCCACCGCCCGTATCAATTGGGGGTGGCGACAAGTTCTGGACCGCTCGCCCAGACCCGAAGAACTCGCCACCATCCGCGAACTGCTCAACAAGCACCTCACCGAATTCCAAACTGATCCCGCAGCGGCTGCCCGTTACATTAAGATTGGCGCAACGCCTCCGCCCGCCGCTCTCGACGCCGCTGAACTGGCCGCGTGGACCGATATTGCCCGCACTCTGCTAAACCTCCACGAAACCATCACGCGCTCCTAAGCCATGAATCCCGCTTCTGAAATCCGGCAATATCTTAGCCAACAACAGACCCGGCGCGTGTTCCTGGGACGCGCCTCGCAGGGGGTCGGCGCGCTCGCCCTCGCCTCGTTGTTCAACCCCAGCCTGACGCGCGCCGCCGAAGCCAAGCCCGACAAATGGCCCGGCGTGATCAAACCCTTCCACTTCCCTCCGCGCGCCAAACGCGTCATCTGGCTGAGCATGGCCGGTGGTCCTTCGCATCTTGAAACGTTCGACCCCAAACCCAAGCTGGCCGAAATGCACGGCCAGCCCATGCCTGAGTCCTTCACCAAAGGCAAACAAATCGCGCAATTGCAGGGTCAAAAACTCACCTGCTACGGACCGCAGCACAAATTCCAACGCTTCGGCAAAACCGGAGTTGAGATCTGCGAACTTTTCAAAAGCATCGGTTCAGTGGCGGATGATATTTGCTGGGTTCGCTCCATGACCAGCGAGGCCATCAACCACGATCCTGCCCACATGTTCATGAACACCGGCTCCCAAATTGCCGGTCGTCCCAGCATGGGCTCATGGCTGACTTACGGGCTTGGCACCGAAGCCGAAAATCTGCCCGGCTTTGTCGTGCTAACCTCATTGGGCCGAGGCGGACAGAACCAGCCCATCGCCGCCCGCCAATGGGCACCGGGCTTTCTTCCCAGCCGATTCCAGGGCGTTCACCTGCGCGGCAAGGGCGATCCCGTTCTTTACCTCGGTACCCCCGATGGTGTGACGCGCTCGCAGCAACTCGACGTGGTGAAGGCCGTCAACAAACTCAACGCCCAACGCGACGCCATCGTCGATGATCCCGAGATCACCACCCGCATCGCCCAGTACGAAATGGCCTTCCAAATGCAGGCCAGCGTGCCCGAACTGATGGATGTGACCGGCGAACCCAAGAACGTTCTGGACCTCTACGGCTGCAAACCCGGCGACGGCTCCTTCGCCTCCAACTGCCTGCTCGCCCGCCGCCTCGCTGAACGCGGCGTCCGCTTCATCCAGCTTTACCACAAAGATTGGGACCATCACGGCGGGGTGAAACAGGGTATCGAGTTTAAGGCCGAAGAAGTGGACCGCGCTTGCATGGCATTGATCACCGATCTCAAGCAGCGCGATATGCTGAAGGATACATTGGTCGTCTGGGCCGGCGAATTCGGACGCACCCCCATGAGCCAAGGCGGCGACGGTCGCGATCACCACAACGCTGGATTCACCGTCTGGCTCTGCGGCGGCGGCATCAAACCCGGCATGATCTACGGCGCAACCGATGAACTGGGCTACAACGCCATCGAAAACCCCATCGACGTCCACGACCTGCACGCCACCATGCTTCAGGTTCTAGGCATCGACCACACCCGCCTCTCCGTAAAATTCCAAGGCCTGGACATGCGCCTAACCGGCATCGCCGGCAAATCGATTAAGGAGATTCTGGCATAGACCACGGGCTTGCGAACCGGTTACAATGCACGTTATGGAGGCTGCGATCAGCCGTTGCCAAAAAGACAGGCATGATTAACCTAACAACAATGCTCTCGCGATTCATATGCAAACCGCTGCTGGTTTGTCTCACAGTTATGGTGCTGACAGCTCGGTCCGAACCCGCATATCCGCTTGATGAGCTTCAGCGATTGAACTCCTTTGGAGTGGCAAACCAAAGTCAGATATTCACAAACTTGGAGGCAGCTTCTGACATTAAAAAAGTGGTTGGGTTCGAGTTCATTAATTGTACGAGCAACACATTAGCTCAAGCTTATCGAAAGCACCCTGAAACTGAGTACCTTGCGCTGGGGTATGAGGAAGGGGGTAGCTGGAATGACTCAAACTATGCGGAATTGGCCAAGTTCAAGGAATTACGTTATCTTGAGATTTGGTCTAGAACGTCCTTTACTATCAGCGACAAAATTGAATCGTTAAAACGATGCACAAAGTTGATTGGTCTAAGTCTTAGGTTTAGAGGCTTTAGAGGAACCGGGTCGGTTACCATCTCTGACGGTGTGTATGCATTGCACTCTCTAGAGGAATTATACATCTATTCTGGTTCAGGCTCTCCGCCAATCGGCATTAGTAAATTATCAAACCTCCTCGTCTTGGAATTGCTTCGTACCCCCGTCACGGAACTGCCAAAGGATTTCGACCAATTAAAATTACGAGGGTTTCTGTGTGTTGCCGGTGGTCTCTCCAACAATTCAGTGTTAAAGTTCCCAAAATCGTTGGAATATCTTGATTTGACACTAAACGAATTCAAATCAATTCCAGCTGAAGTACTCAATTCCCAATCCATTAAGTATTTCATTCTTAATCACAACAACGTTCAAAACCTACCCACCGACTGGAGCAAAAATCCCCAGCTAAGGATTGTGAGTTTGACCAGAAACGAAATCACCAACGTTCCCCCACTAACGGTCTTGCAGCCCCCGTTTGAACGCTTTGAGTTATACGGCAATCCCATACAATCCATTGACCCAAAAAGCGCTCAAATCGTCTGGATCGACACTAACAATTTTAATCCCATTTTTAAATAATGCAGTGGCCCTACTGTGTCAAACTGTCGACGGTGTGGATTCCGTAAGGGCAAGTGGCTTAGTGAAAGGACTTTGACACTATTCCCATAAGTCAATCCGCCATCCTTTCCCATCCGCGGTTAAAAATCCCTGTCCCCTTCCGTGTGCTGTGGGCGATTTTGGTGGTTAAGATTCCGGTTTAGCATCCACCTCGAGATCGCTCGCCAGTTTGTTGAAGCCGGCGGGATCAATGCCAGCGCGCAGACCCATCGGACGGGACTTGACGACAAATCGCTCTGCCTTCGACTGAACCACCTTTCCGCTTAGTCCGGTCCGCAGCGCGGCGTTGAGGGTTTGCTTAAACGACTTTCTGGAACGATGCATCGAGTCGCGAAGCATCTTCTCGACGTCAGCTTCCAGTGTCAAGATGCCACAATTCAACGGGGTTCCATTTAGGATTAAGCACTTGTCGCGACTCTCACAAAACTCGTAGGATTCCCCGATTATTGTACGTTCATGAAATCTCGCCTACAGCAATTTTTTTTGGGTGCCTGCTTGTTTGCCACGACTCCGGCCCGTGCGGCTGAACTTGGCACTGCCGCCGTGGCTCCGACCCTGAGTCTTTCCAACGCTTGGAATGAGGCCGAGGCCGCCATAAAAAAATTCCGCGTCCCACCGGGCTTCAAGCTGGATGTGTTCGCGGTTGAACCCCAGTTGGCCAATCCTGTCTCGTTTTCCATCGACGAGCGCGGGCGCATTTTTGTGGCTGAGACCCATCACTATCGCACCAGCGTGCTGGATATCCGCAATATCATGGATTGGTATAATGATGATTTGGCCTGCCGCACGGTGGAGGACCGCATCGCCATGATCAAAAAGCATCGCCCCAATGACTGGCAGACGCTGGGTGTGGAATCGGAATCGATCCGCATGTTGGAAGACACCGACGGCGATGGGAGAGCGGATGTCTCGACTGTTTATGCTGAAGGGTTCAGCTCGCTTTTGGACGGAATCGCCTCGGGAACTTTGGCCCGCAACGGAAAAGTTTATTTTGCCAACATTCCGGAGATCACCCTGCTCGAAGGCATCAGCAAAGAGGGCAAGGCGGAGAAACGTTCCACCCTTTCGACAGGTTACGGCGTCAGGTTCAGCCTGACCGGGCATGACCTGCACGGCCTGCGTTTCGGGCCGGATGGAAGGCTATATTTCAGCATGGGCGACCGTGGTTCGCATGTGGTGAGCAAGGAAGGCAAAGTATTTGATTACCCTGACGAAGGTTCGGTTTACCGCTGTGAACCGGATGGAAAAAACCTCGAAGTGTTCGCCACCGGATTGCGCAATCCCCAGGAATTGGCTTTCGACGACCTCGGCAACCTCATCACGGGCGATAACAACTGTGACCACGGAGACGCGGCCCGCATCGTTTATGTCGTTGAAGGCAGCGACACCGGTTGGCGCGTGGGATACCAATTTAGTGAGACCAATCCTGCTGGTGTCTGGAATGCTGAAAAATTGTGGCATCTGCGCTGGCCAAAACAGGCAGCTTACATCCTTCCTCCTATTGGCCATCTCAGTGCCGGACCTTCCGGCCTGACCTATTATCCGGGCACGGGTTTTAGCGAAGATTACAAAGGGCATTTTTTCCTTTGCGATTTCCGCGGGCAGGCCACCAGCAGCGGCATTCATACTTTCACGATCAAACCCGAGGGCGGCGGTTACCTCCTCGATAAATCCGAGCATTTCCTTTGGGACATTCTTGCCACCGATACGGATTTCGGACCTGACGGACGACTGTACGTCAGCGACTGGGTTCACGGTTGGCCCAAATCGGAGCGCGGCCGTATTTACCGACTCACTCTGCCCGACGGATTTTCAGAGCCGATTAACACGGCCACCCGACGGCTTTTGCTGGAGGGCTTCGAAAAACAGACCATCAGCGAACTGGGAGTGCTGCTAAGCCATCGAGATCAGCGCGTCCGGCAAGAGGCCCAATTTGCACTGGCTGCGCGCGGCTCGGAATCGATCACACAACTGCATGAGGTGCTCCGTCTCAACGAAAAGACCATTCCCCGCCTGCATGCCCTCTGGGCGTTTGGGCAGATTGGCCGCCGGTTTGATCAAGTCACCGAATCCATCACACGGTATCTGGAGGACCGCGATCCTGAGGTCAGAGCCCAAACCGCCAAAATCCTTGGCGAAACCGGTCGTTCCTCGGCCATCCAATTGCTCATCCCCCTTCTGAAAGATCCGTCCCCCAGGGTCCAGATGTTTGCAGCCATTGCACTGAGCAAATTCAACAGGTCTGAGATCGAGAAACCTGCCAAGGAAATGCTCCGCGCCAACGACAACAAGGATCTCTATGTGCGCCACGGAGGCGTCATGGCTTTGGCCAGCTTTAAGGATTCCAAGGCCCTTGCCGCCATTGCAACCGACGCGTCTGCTGCGGTGCGCATGGGGGCGGTCCTCGCGCTCCGCCGCCAGCGTAGTGCTGAAATCGCGGCCTTCCTCAACGACAAGGATGCCACTGTCGCGCTCGAGGCCGCACGAGCCATTAACGATCTGACCCTCACCAACGCCATGAGCGCGCTGGCTGCGCAGGCATCCGTGCAACCCGACCGATTCACCGGGGAGAATTCCGAACTCTCCACGCCCTGGCTGCGCCGCGTCATGAACGCCAATTTTCGCAGCGGCACGTCGGCTGATGCCGAACGCCTGATCGCGTTCGCCAAAGACAATACCCTCCCTGAAGCCATCCGCGCCGAAGCCCTCTTGATGCTCGGCCAGTGGGCTCAACCCAGCCAGCGAGACAAAGTCTCCGGACTCTGGCGTCCGCTGAATGCACGCTCGGCGAAACCGGCGCTAGATTCCATGCAAGCCTCGTGGCCGACGCTGCTGAAAGAAGCTTCTGCTTCCGTACAAAAGGCGGCCATTCGGGCGGCAGCCTCACTCCAAGTGGCGGATGTCGGAAGCCAACTCGAAGAAATTGCGCTGGGCTCTGCAAATCCGGCAACCAACCGCGTTGAAGCACTTCGCGCTTTGGCGGCCCTCAAGTATCCGGGGTTGGCAGTTTTAGCGGGCAAAGCCGCCAGCGACAGCAACGAAACGGTTCGTAAGGAAGGCGTATCCCTCCAAGCGAGCGCAGGCGGCGCAGGCGCGGCGGACCGATTGGCCCAAGTTTTGGAAAGCGGTTCCATCTCGGAAAAGCAAAATGCGTTTGTCTCGCTGGGCACGATGCCGGGAGCCGAAGCTGATGCCCTCATCTTTAAATGGCTGAGCCGCAAAGATGTGCCGGATGAACTGCAACTCGATGTGTTGATGGCCGCTGAAATGCGCAAGGATGCCGGGATTACCAAACTCTTGGCTGAACGCACCGCCCAGTACTCAAAAACGGATAACATTGATCCATTCCGCGTGACACTTAAAGGAGGCAACCAGGCCAACGGACGGAAAATCTTCTACGAAAAAGCGGAAGCCGCCTGCAACCGTTGCCATAAAATGCAGGGCGACGGCGGCGAAGTGGGGCCCGAGCTTACGCACCTTGCGGAAAAACAAAACCCTGAGTATCTGCTCGAATCGATCCTGTACCCCAACGCCAAAATCGCCCAGGGGTTTGAAAGTGTGTTGGTCACCTCCAAAACCGGAACTTTGTATGCTGGCGTTTTGAAATCCGAAACGGACACTGTTCTGGAAATCAATTCCCCCGAGGACGGCTTGATCAAGGTTAACAAGAGCGACATCGACAAACGCGAGAAGGGGCTCTCAGGCATGCCGGAAGGTTTCGGCACCATTCTGAGCCGCCAGGAGATTCGCGATATAATTGCATTCCTGACCGCTAAAAACTGATCATTTTTTCAAATAAAAAACGCGGCTGGAAATTCCAGCCGCGTTTTGTTTTTAAAGGATATTTTCGAATTACTTCGCTGCCAATGCATCCTCAATGGCCTTGGTGACCGCAGCATCATCGGGCGTGGTCTTGGGCTCAAAGCGTTGCAAAATTTTGCCGTCTTTGCCTACCAGAAATTTGCCAAAATTCCATTTCACATCACCAGGAAACTCCGAACCATCGCCAGTCAGGCGAGTATAGAGGGGATGCTGTTCCGCACCTTTGACATGAACTTTGTCCATGATCGGGAAGGTGACCTTGTAATTCGTGCTGCAGAAAGTTTTGATCTCCGCGTTGCTGCCGGGTTCCTGACCGTTGAAATCATTGCAGGGGAAACCGACGACGGTGAATCCTTTGTCAGCATACTTTGTTTGCAAGCCTTGCAGAGCGGAATACTGGGGAGTCAACCCGCACTTGGAAGCGACATTGACCACCAATACCACTTTGCCTTTGTAATCCTTCAACGAGGCGCTTTTCCCGTCAATATCCTTGATGGGGATGTCATAAACCGATGTTTTTCCCTCGGCAAAAGCCAGAGGCGCAACCGCCAGAGCACATAAGAGCATAAGAGCTTTCATCATAGTAAGTGCAACATGTCACCAGCGTTCACCTTTGTCCAGTGCTGTCCAAAGCGCCATCAGGGCGAACGCATTTGATTACGTGCGTGTTGGGCATGCAAAACCACTACCCGGGGAGGGGCGGCGCGGTGGGACACCTCACCCTGCCAATTGGAACTTTACGGGGAGCGGAAACGGTAGACGCGGCTGGGATGGTTGGTCCAAGTTGGATCGATGAAAGAGGAAGAACCACCGACGAGGGTGTTGGTGCTGACGGGCTGCCAGAAGGGGAGGGAGATGTTGTCGCAGGCTTCGACCACTACTTCGATATCTTTGCTGCCGACGATGTTGAAACCGAACTGGCCCGCCTTTAAGCCGAAAGCGGGGTCGCCTGTCGAAGCAGTCGGATTCCAAAGCACGTTGGGACGTCCGGCGAAGGTTGCGCCCCAGCCGGTGGTTCCCGGCAAATAATAGATGATGGTCGGAAATTCAAAGAAGCCATCCGGGGCTGGGGGTTGATCACCTCCAAAATAGAGCGCTTTTAGGCCAAAGCAGAAAGCAAATGCAGACTCTCCGATACTTCTCACGCCGCTGCCGATGGTCACACTCCTCAGGTTGAGGCACTGAGAGAATGCAGAATCGCCAATGCTGGTTACACTGTTGGGAGCGGTCACGCTCGTCAGATCGGTGCAACCATAGAACGCACCGTTCCCGATGGTGGTTACGCGGCTAGGAATGGTCGTGCTTGTCAGGTCTTGGCAGAATTTGAACGCAAAGTCTCCGATGGTGGTTACGCTGTCGGGAATTGTCACTTCCGTCAGGCTGGAGCAGGCAAGGAATGCAGAATCGCCAATGCTGGTCACACTGTTGGAGATGGCGTAGGTGGTGTCCGCTCTCCCGTTTGGGTATTGGATGAGAGCAGTCTGGTCCTTGTTGAACAGAATCCCTCCCACGCTGCTAAAGGCGGGGTTGGATTCATCCACTGAGATGGCCGTCAGGCCGGAGCCTGAGAACGCACGGTTCCCGATGCTGGTGATGTTTTTGGGGATAGTATAGGAGGCACCAATTCTCCAAGTCGGGTATACGATGAGAGCAGTCTGGTTCTTGTTGAAGAGAATTCCCCCTGCATTGCTAAAGGATGGGTTGGCCTCATCCACTGAAATGGCCGTCAGGCTGGAGCAGGAGGCAAACGCAGAATCTCCGATGCTGGTCACGCTGCGACCGAGGGTCAAGTTTGTCATTTGGGCGCAGTTATAGAACGCATTGCCTCCGATGCTGGTGACGCTGTCGGGGATATTCATGCTGGTCAGGTCGGTGCAGTCAGCGAACGCACTGTCCCCGATGGAGGTGACGCTGATGCCCATGGTCACGTTCATCAGTTTATCGCAGTTAGCGAATGCAGAGTTCCCTATGGAGTTGACGCTATTGGGTATGTTTATGCTTGTGAGGCCTTGGCAGTAATGAAACGCATAGTTCCCAATGGAGGTGACGCTATTGGGTATGTTCATGCTCATGAGGTCGTAGCAACGGCCGAATGCAGCGTCCCCGATGGAAGTGAGGCTGCTTCCCATAGTCACATTCGTCAGTCTGGCGCAGGAAGAGAACGCATAGGCACGGATGGTGATTACACTATCGGGGATAGTCACGTTCGTCAGGATAATACAGCTGTGGAATGCAAAGTCACCGATGGTGGTGACGCCGTCGGGTATGGTCGCGTTCGTCAGGCCGTAGCAGGAAGAGAATGTATAGGCTCCGATTATGGTGACGCTACTAGGGATGTTCATGCTCGCCAATTTGTAGCAGGAAGAGAAGGCAAAGTCCCCGATGGCTTTGACGCTGTTGGGGATCAATACGTTCGTCAGGCTGTAGCAATCAGAGAATGCAAAATCACCGATGGTGGTGACGCTATCAGGGATCGCCACACTTTTGAGGTCTAATCTGTGTTGAAACGCACTCGCCCCGATGGCCTCGACGGGCAGTCCATCAATGGTGGGCGGGATGGTCAGATCGCGTATATCTCCTGAATAGCCGGTGATGGTAATGGCTCCGTTATCGGTGGTGTAGGTGAGTTGGGCGTACGCGGTGAGGGATTGGGTGAACAGGAATAGCCCGAGGAAATACCGCATCAAGGCGAGTGTGGCAGTACGAAGAGGAGTGGGTTGGGACAGGGTATCAATCAGCTGTAGGGTTGCCTTTGGCATGAGTTTCTTGCTTCAACTGATTGGGGGACTTGGTTTGCTATGGGTTGTTTATGGGCTGTTTTGGTGGGGATGTCAATGTTCGAGGAGGGTTGCGGTACGGGCGCATCCCAGTTTTTTGACGGTTCCCAAATGGCTTCAATGCACCGCACGGAGCGAAGGGATTGATCTGGCGTCCTTGACGGGATTCTGTTTTGGCCGGGTGCTTGGTACCCAACGCTAAGCGCTGGGCTATTTTCGGGTGTCCCTATGGGGACATCGTGAGAGCGGCGGCGGCTAACTGGCGATGGGGGTGATGTTTTGGTTCCTGCCCTTCGGTGGCTGACGCCACCGGCTAATTTCGGGGCCGACCTTCGAAGGCTTGATGCTTGGGGCAAACACCCTTAGCGTGTGGCCATGATCGATTTGACTGAGATTCCATCGCGTGGACGCGCCGAGACGGGCATCCGCCAACCTGTCCCGCCAGCCAAGCTCGACGCTCTCTCACGCGAAATTCTCGATCTCAAAAAGAAGCTTAACGCCGTCATTCTTGCTCACAATTACCAAGTCGCCGAAATTCAGGATGTGGCGGATTTCGTCGGCGATTCGCTTGGGCTCTCCCAACAGGCGGCTAAGACCAGCGCAGATGTGATCGTGTTCTGCGGGGTTCATTTTATGGCTGAAACCGCCAAGATTCTGAACCCCGGCAAAATTGTCATCCTGCCCGATGCGGATGCGGGTTGTTCGCTGGAGGAAAGCTGCCCGGCGGATCAACTCGAAGCGTTGCAGGCAACCAACCCCAATTTTTGGACCATCGCCTATATCAATTGCAGCGCGGCGGTCAAAGCCTTGTGCGATGTGATCGTGACCAGCGGCAACGCGGTCAAGATTGTCAATGCCGCGCCCAAGGATCGTGATCTATTGTTCGTGCCCGACGAAAATTTGGGTGCCTGGGTGATTGAACAAACCAGTCGGCCCATGACTTTGTGGAAGGGGAATTGTTACGTGCATGTCGAGTGGACCCATGCCGCCATCAGCCGCATCCGCGAGGAATACCCCGACGCTCCGTTGGTGGCCCACCCCGAATGCACGCGCGCGGTGCGCCTGCTGGCTGATGAAGTGTGCTCGACTGAAAAGATGGTGACTTGGTGCCAAAAGAGTACGGCCAAGGAAATCATCATCGCGACGGAAGCCGGCATGTTGCACCGGCTTCAGAAGGAATGCCCCGGCAAGACCTTCATCCCCGCCCCCACCGAGAACTGCCGCTGCAACGAATGCCGGTTCATGAAAATGAACACGCTGGAGAAACTGCGCAATTGCATGCGCGACCTGACCCCCCGCGTGGAATTGCCCGCCGATATCATCTCCCGCGCGCGTTTGCCTATCGACCGCATGCTGGAGATATCGGCAAGGCCGTGAATTTTCCTTCTAGAAACCATTTACATCCGCTTGCCAGGCCAGTTTGAAAGCCCTTTGGGGTGAAATGAAATTAACTTCCGAAGCGACACCAACATTATGAAAAAACGAGCATTCGCCAGGTTGTTTTTGGGACTCGCTGCTGCAACCGAAGTGCGGTCAGCGGACCACATTGAAATAAACGGGGCTTTTGATGGCACGGATATAATCACGATTTCGCAGGACCACGCGCATTGGAACCATCTTTTTGGCGATCTGAATATTTCGGGAGTTTCGATTAATGGCGTGCAGTGGCAGCCATCAGTTCTTTTCGATTTGCCCAACTCCGGAGCGACAACGTTTCTTACGAACAAGGTTAATTTCGCCACTGCACAACTGACCGTCTTGGAAGGTCGCGATACAGTTGTGCTCAATCGCTCGCGGGACAATATTACATTGAGCATAGCTGACACTCCGGGAGGACAAGACGAATACCACTTCCTCATTGATTTTCCGGAGGTTCCAACGCTTGAAATCAACGCGAATATTGACGGAAGCGATGAACTGCATATTTCGTTCGCTGGCGCCCGATGGATTCACAAGCAATGGAGCTGGCCCACTGAAGTTTCATTGAACGGCGTCCTATGGGATCCAGCATCCGCAACCTACCTCACCAATTTGGGACCGACAATTTTTATGCCTCAGGCCGTGAAATTTGCGAATGCGGTTCTAGTGGAAACTTCGGCACGCGATCTGATGACGCTGCGAGCTTCCGAGGATGGAGTCATATTGAACTTTGCTGACAACTATGTCGGGGCCGACCGTTACCATGCCTTGATCGCATTTCCGCCTGATGACGCGGCCAACAATGCCGGGATTGCGGTTTTGCCGTCAGGCGGAATTTCCGTGGGCAATGCTGCGGGGCTGAGCATCGCCACTCAGCGCGGCGTTTGGTATGAATTGGAGGTGACCTCAAGCCTAGAGCCAATTGACTGGCAAGCGTCCGGGAGCTTTATTCGCGGCAATGGCAGCGTGATGACGCTGTTTGATCCGTCGCAACCGAATGGAACGCGTTTCTATCGAATCGTGTCACGTCCCCGACCAAACTAAAATTGACTTGGCTTGCTTTTGCGGGGCTATAAGGCATAACCTCGGACAGTGAACGCTCTCTTAACGGGGAAGCGATACAAAACCGGGAAATAGGAGGTTAGCATCCGAGAAATTGCTGATCCCAAGTGCTTCCACATCAACGATGTGCCTGTAGCTCAGTTGGATAGAGCATCTGCCTTCTAAGTCGAAAACGGTCTTTTTTCTCTTCTTTTCTAACCTTATCTATCGCCATCTAGAGCAAGCAGGCGTGGACGGAATTGAGGTTGGCTCTTTTCTCTCTTTTTCTCAATTTGCTTCAAAAATACCCCTAGGCGATACAAAGAGACGATACAAAGGCGATACAAAGGACGATACAAAGAAAACGCTTCCCGGCTCTCTCTCTTTTTGCCCTCGCAATTGTGGCAACGCGTGGCCGCTGACGCACTCGGGATGCCCCACAATCCATCCTGATTCCTCGCCGGGGGTTCTTGGGCGTGGTGTTTTCCTCTCCGAAGGGCAGATGCCCCCATTTAGCTTGCATGCTCGATCTTCCAGTTTATTTTTCAGCAGTTGACCTCAATTCCAAACTTAGAAGGTAATCATGAGCTGTAACGTCACTTGTCCGCACTGTAACGGCATCGTTTACGATGTGTCTCCGGGGGATATGGATTGCCCGAGCTGCGGCGTGACAATGAAGGTGAACCCCAAGCCTTGTGTGGTCCTTACAGCCTTTCCAGCCCCAGCAAAATCCAGTAAAACAGGAAATCGAATTTATATCGCTGGGTGGGTGGTGTTGGTGTGGTTGATGGTGCTGGCGTTTTTTATGATGGTCGGGACAGGGCAATCGAAGAACGAAAGTGAAACGTCAAACCCACGAAAAATATACGCTCGCGAGGTTATTGACGTTGCAGAAAAAGCCGTTAAAAACAGACTGAGAGCACCAAGTACAGCAAAGTTCCCAGAGTTATTCGGCGAGGATGGATACAAGGTTGTTAAAACAACGAGCAAAAGCTCAGACGTTGATTGCGTTTCTGTGCTTGGCTGGGTTGATAGTCAAAACGGTTTTGGAGCGATGTTGAGGAGTTGGTTTCTTGTCAATCTCAAGCGGGATTCATCCAGAATATGGAGCATTGAACACGTGAGCATCGACACGGATTAAGATGAGCCGCCACATGTCAGACCGATTGATTTTAGGCAGGAAGGAGCCGATCCTTTTCAAACGGTGGGCTTTTCTGCTTAAACGCTAAAAATTGACGATCTGGGATGGCCTCAGGCGCATTTGTTTGATCCGGGGGCGGTGTCGGTAGGCAAGAAAAAAACCAACTCGGTTAAAAGTTGGGTTTGTGATCAATCGACTCTCTCCCAGCGCTTACCATTCCACCGGCGTCGTGGTGGTCGTTTCAAAAGTGAAAAGGGGCGGGCGGGTATGATCTATTCCGCGCTCCCACAACGGGTGGGACCGCCCGCCCCTAAATGTTAGCTCTGCACGATCCACGAAGCCCAAACTTGTTGGGTGGTGTTTGCCGATGCGTCGTTTGTGCCGACAACCGCCACTGACAAAATTCCGCATTTGCCAGCCGCAACAGTGATCGGTGAGGTAAGACCACCAAGGGGAACCCAGCTTGCTGGAAGGGTCAGGGTGTAGCTCGATCCGCCACCGGTCACAAAAATAGCTTTACTCAAACCGGCGTGGGTCGCGTTGACCGGTGCCAGTGTGGCGTTTCCAGTGAGTGTGACCTGCTGATTGTCCGCCTCGTAAAAATCTAGCACGACATTGCCGCTGCTGGTTTTTAGATTGGTCAAAGGTTGCTGGATGTTTGGATGCGGTGGGAACGGAATATTAACTTGTTGACTCATAGTTTCTTGTAGTGGATTAGCTTTTGACTCCGTGTCTCGCGGCAAAATCCACGATCTTTTGAAGTGTTTCGGCGTACTCGCTGCGCGCCGTCTCCAGCCATTTTGTTACCTCGATTTGAGCGCGCTCCATTCCCACGACAACCCCCAATAGGCCGGAATAGCTGGCATAATGTGCATGAATGGCCCCAGTCTGGCCGATACAGTTTTCATTTATGTAACGAAGCCTGCCCGGAATTTCTTCGGCAATTGCTTCCAAGTCGTAAGTGGCGTTCGCAATCTGCTTTGCAACATTATCCCTTTGTGACAGCAAAACCTCCCACTGCCCGACCAACTTTGCTTGCTCCGCTTGTTTCGCTCTAATTTCGTCCAAGGATGTCTGTAGTTTGGCTTCCTCGGTGTTGAGTTTTACCAATGCTTGCGTGGCACCGCTTACGGCAAAAGCTTTGGCTTGGTGCTCGGCCATGATAGCCGAGACGGAGGACTTTTCGCGTTCAGCTTGTTTGAGGGCAATATTGTAATCCATACTCTCGGTTTTGAAGGGCTGGACGGTTTCTGGGTTTAAAGTGGATTTGCTCATATCAGGAGTTTTTTAGGATGGCTTGGAGTTTTGCGGACTGGTCGGCGTAGTTGGTGCGGGTGGAGCCAAAAAGGGGTTTAGGTTCGCCATGAATGGCAGTCATCGCAGCCGACGGAAACCCAGGAACATGAAAACCGAGATTTCCGAAATGCAAGTTTCGCAGAATCAAATTTTCGACGCCGTCAAGACCGGCGTTCCGGCTCCAGGTCTCGACCTGCCTTTGTCCATAAACTGCCACACCGATTTCAATCAGGCTCTTGCCCGTCTCTGTTTTCACGGACTGGCCCATGCGTTGCGCGGATGTGGTCGGCACCGTGGGCACCTGTGACTTGGCCACTGTCGCCGCCTTCGCAGTGGTCGAAGATCCTTGGAGCCGTTCGATTTTCGCCTCTAGGGCCGCGTGTTGAGCGATCAAGCTTTCCAGCGTCTCGGTTGCCGCGCCCGCGTCCGGATTGCTTGCGGTCGCAGTCGGCGACGGCTTGTGGGTCAAACCGGCGAGGGTTTTTTCGAGAGTGCCGATGGCATCTGCATGCGCCTTGCGGCCAAAGAGCTTGGAGAGCGCGGGAGGAACGCCGCCGAGATTGGTGATTTGCTTGCTGAGATCGGAGATCCGAGCCGTAGATTTTCGAGTGGTGCTAAAAAGAAACATAGGATTTGGTTGGGGTTAGTCGATGGCTGAACGTTTGGTCAGGACGGCCTGAAGCTCGGCCAAGCGGGCTTCAGCGAACAGGACCATGTCGTTAACGACCGCGTCTGGACGCAATCCGCCAGAATGAATCAGGCGATGGGTTTTGCTGTTTGGGACGCCAGACCTTCGGCTGACATCACTTGCGCTCAAATATTTTATCATAATGGTAAGCGCGTTGCGGTTTTTGCTTCGCGCTTACCAATGCCTTGCTTGTCAACTCAGTGGTGGCATACGATGAGAAGATTCGCGTACCCGTCGCAATTCTTCAGCAGTTGGATGCCAAAGGGGAGATTAACCCACAACGAGCTTTTGCTAATGATGTAATCACTCGAACCCCGAGCCCTAATGAATTTAATGATGGCAATCTCAAAGCCGTTTTTTTTGTTGTGGCGTACAAGCTCGGAGATGTATTACCCGTGCCACAATGAGGATCAAACCAATTGGCTATCGATATCATGTGCAGGATTTAGCCATTTTCGCTTTTATGTTTTTGTGCCTGTCGGCCTTAGCGGCGGAATGGTCCACCGCAGATTACCAGCGAGAGGTGAACGGCAGGCGGTATGATCTTCGGGCGTTCATCGCGCAACACGCAAAGGACGTAAATAGCTGCTGGCCACCTTGGTATTATGCGCGCAACATGGGAAGTGGAAAGTCTTACGCAAGCGGAATCTTCGCAAGTTTTGACCTCGCTATTCCACGCGCTAAGGGTCGTCCATATAGCGGATCGGTTCGGGCATTTGTAAGAAACATGCCAACCAAACCCAGCGGACCACTTATCCTTTGCGATACTGGGAGATCGGCCATTTTGGATGGGGTGAGTTATCCTGTTTTTGATTATGGCACTCCATGGAAGCCGCTTAAAACAAATGCTATCACAAAGCCTGTAACACCCAAAACAAACGCCCCGGCGTTGAAATGAGGGGCAATGCAGCAATCGATTGATTTCCAGTGCCCTAAATGTGGTGAAACGCTCTCCGTTCCATCGCCCGACCTTTATTCGTGCTCTAATTGCGGCCAAAACGTGAATGTCCTGCCACGGGCACAGGTAGCCCAGCCAAAGGCAAAAAAGAAAACAGTATCCAGCTTTTTGGGTTCCGGCTGCATCATCCAAGGCATTGGGCTGTTGTTGCTGATTGCTGCATTTTTCTTTGGCCTCGCGTTCCCGCTTCTATTTTTGCCCATCATGCTTGTTGGCATCGTGTTGATTATCTACGGAAGCCGCGTCGCCATCTCGTTGAAATGTTCTGCTTGCGGCAACAACGTGGAAAAAACCTCGAAGATTTGCCCTACCTGCAAATCGCACTTTTAACATGGTCAATCGGACCGACTTAGGTAGCCTTTAAACTGAGGCGGGAAAGGTCAACCGCGTTGTGTCCTTCGCCGTTGGTGCTCTTGCATTTCCATGTTGTCTATCGCTCGCAACCAGTTGGGCCGGTCTGGCCATTCTCGCCGATGACTGTCCAACCAGCGGATGCACTCCTTCGGGTAAATCCGTCCGGATTGAAAGCCGGGGCATCCCGAATTCTTCGCCCATTTCAGGTATCCCAAGTCCTCTTCCATGGTGGCCGCAGCTTGGCCAAGGGTGGTGTAATAGGTGGTTCCGTTCTTTCTTCTCCTCATAAAATCAAATTTGTGTGTTTTTTCGTTTTTCAAAATTGCTCATGCGGGAGAGACGCGCCTCATGGTCACCCGCGCCTTGTCGAACGCCAAAAAGATTCCTTAAGGACGGGTAGGGTCTCCCTCCTATCGCCCCCGCCTTGCCGTCTGGCTTCGCCTCATCGCGTTCGATCTCCTCGGTGCACCCAAGCACAGCAGCAACCCAGCTTGATGCGCCAAGGGATGCGCCTAGCTGGCTCTGTTGAGGTGTAATCGGATGACAGCCGAGCGAATCGTGAGTGATCATGGGTTGAGTGTTGCGGACGTTGCGGACGGGGTTTGTAAAGTCCTGTATATGCACACACACGCCCGCGCCCGCGCTACGCGTGGGACTTTGAAAAGGGCGTCCGTGCCGTCCGTAAACCGTGAATTGGTTGCGTTCATGCCGTTAAACCGATGCCCATCCATCCTCGCCTTTGGTTCTCACCTCGGAAAATATCGTGGCGTTGGGTGATCCTGAACGTCGTAGTGACGCGGTCGCTGAATTTCCTGGAGAACGAATCCTTCCTTGAAGGCACCCAACCGCGCGCATCGCAAAACTCGACGTATTTGGCCCACACCTCGTCGGTGGTGACATTCTCCAGCGGGTCGCGTTGGATGCACTCACGGACGAACATTAGCTCGCTCTGCGATTCAAGGAGGAGATCGTCCACCCTCTGGGCTTGTATCGCTGTCATGGCCAACTGGAAGCCGTCTTCCTTGAGCTTGGAATATCCTTCCAACATCCAATTGAGCACGCCGGAGCCTTCGTCTCTCAGAATGACCTCGCTCAAGTCGTGGATCTTAACCGCCGCCGGTGGCCTTTCGTAGGCAAGGATCACCAACCGCCTCCGCCATGCGTCCTCATCGCCCTCCAGCATGACCCGCAACCGTGAGTTGCAGGTAACGATGGCGTTGAATCGGCAGACGATTTCCGGGCGTTCGTTTGAGCCTTTGAATTCCAGCGTGACGGGGTCGCCGCCGGTCAAGGACTTAAGCACAGACGCCCCTTTGCAGTTGAGAAAGTCCTCGGGAACGTCTGCGCCATAGAGCAGGGTTTTGCCCATCAACCGGCCAAGCTCAAACCGCTCCGCAAGTTGGTTAGGCCGTAAGCTGGCAACGTTTCGTGAACCAATGACGCCTTGAATCACTCGTATCAAAGTGCCCTTGCCGCCGCCAGCAGTGCCGGAGAGAATCACCATCTTTTGCGCAAGATTTTCACCAAGTATGGCCAACCCGCTCCATCGCTGAATCAAGTCGATGTCCTCTTCCGGCAAGGCGGGAATCAGCAGGTTGTCGAGGAATTTTGGGCAGGTCGCGTTAGCCTGAAACGAAACGGCCAGCTTGTTTCGGCGTCGGTGTTCTGGTCCGAATGGTTGCAAGCTTCGGTCGGACAACCGCAACATACCGTTTGCGCAAGGAATAAAATCGGTGTTTGCCGACTCGAAAAAATCCCTATCCACGCCCAAGAGTGATTTGGCCTTGGTGACGACCCCTTTCAGTGTTTGCGTGTCACGTTGGGAAAACTTTAATTTACCCACCCTAGCGACATTTTTGCAAACGCTCGCCGCCTTATTCAACAACATCGACCAACGCGTTATCAGGTTCTCCTCGCGAGTCTCAACAAAGATGCCCGCGCTGATGTCGTAGCTGTAAAACCGCGCCTCTTCCGTCAGGTACACGGTCGGAGAATCAGGTGAGCCGTCCCGGCCAATGGTGGCAGCTAGGAAATCCTCGTTGAGATCGAACACCGTGATGTTTCCATCTTCGTCCGTCTGTTGGTCTAGGGCGTCTCCGTGCTGGGCTGTGAGCTTTGGAAAATTCTTTGCGAACCAAGAAAGCGGGTCGCACTGGTCGCGACGATCTTTTAGAACTTCAAGCTCTTGCTCCAGCGTCGGGGCATCAGGCTTGCGCTCGTCTTCGATGTCGTTGAGTCGGCCAAGGTCAACGGCCTTGATCGGGACGGGCCAACCCTTTGAAGCCTCGCCTAAGGCGGTAAGAAGCTGTGCGATGGCTGGCCTGTCATTGTAAGGAGGATCATGCCTCCAAACTTTTCCTAAAACGCCAAACATCACGCGGCACCGTTCATCAAGAAAGTGCTCGTCGGTGATGCCGAGCTTGTTTATCACCTCCCAAGACTTGGTTGGGCTGGCATAAATCCGGGCGAGGATTGAATGCTCTTGCTGGTCGCAATCAACGAAGGAAGTTTTTGGGCGATTCACTTGTTACCCCCAGTTGTTGACAAAGCCGTATCCTTGGAAGTCGATCCGGTCCCTTGGTTCCCCGCTGTATCTGCGTGCAGCGGGTTTCCTTTTTCCTCTCGCCGCCGTCGGTGCGCTTCCTTGGCCAGCTCTGATCGCGCCAGCCGCTGCTCGCCCGTCCGAACGCCGCTGACAGGGACCAGCTTTTCCAAACCCGCGTGAGACTTCTGCCAAGCCTGCCGCGAAAGGCCAAGCGCCCTTGCCGTCGCTGCCGATGTTGCGCCTGAAAATTTGTCCCCAAGCGCGAGAAGCAGACGCCCGATTTTGACAGGCTCCCGCGACTCGATCAGGCGACGCAGAACCTCGCCCGCTGCCGCCGTGGCGGCGGCAAAACCTCGGTCATAGTCACTTAAAGTCTCGCCTTCGATTTCGCCCGGAAAAACCGGCTGAGTTGCGCCGACAATGGAGCCCCGGTCATCGAAGTAAGGGCCGCTCATGCGACACCGCCTTGTTGAGTATCGCGCAAGAACCGCTCAAGCTCAGCTTTTGAAATAAGTTTTGTGCGAAGGGCTCCGCAGCTTCGCAGCTTGCCGCGTTGGCAAAGCCGAAAAGCGGAGATATAGCTTACGCCCAAAATTTGGGCTGTTTCTTTTAGGCTGTAGGCGAGCCGGGGAAGGCTGGCCTTGTTATTTTCCGGGCTGTCTTTATCTAAATGTGTCTTAATCACGCCACACCTTGGCTTGAGGCGGACCGCATTTTTAATCAAACCTGAGGCCCTCAACTTTGAGGGGTGAGATCACGTGACCAGCGACAAAGCTTTGCGCTTTAGTAAATCTCTAATTCGTGATGCCGAAGATTCGCGATATTCCGGCCCAACGTAAGCCATCAATTTTGCATCTTTTTCTGGCTCCGGCAGCCCTTCGTTGAACGCATCTCTTAAAACCGGCCACCACAAGGAAAACGTAGACTTGGAAAATTTTGGCAAGGCTTGACCTGTGACTGCCCACGTTGAAAGCGTCGATTGATCCACAGGGATCTTCTTGTTTAAGCCTTTGAAAAACCAAACCTCTGTCAGGACGTGCTCAATCAACCTTATTGCCGTTTGTGTCAAATAGTCGTCCATTCGAGAGCGGACTTTTTGGTTGGACTTAAGGGGACGGTCTAAGCCTACACCAAGCATTTTGACGAGGTTCTGACACCATGGAACGCACTCCGGGCGGAGGTTGAACAGTACAGGCCAAGCGTCAATTCTCCGCGCGTGTGAGGAAAAAAGTTGCGGCTGCCTTTTTGCAAGGTCGTTTAAGGGCACTTCCAAAAATGGCATGTTTTAAAAGCAGGCTATCCTAAAGGCACATTTGGAACCCGCATAGGTTGTTGGCCCGCCCGTTTGAATGGAGCGGTTGCAGGTTGAGTGGTGCATCCAGAACCTCTCGTTGCCA
>JANYDC010000088.1 GCA_025359965.1 Pedosphaera sp. | reverse complement strand
AAACGGTGCTTTCATCAACGTGACCAATGCGCCGCAGAACGCCACAGCGGTTCAATTTCGTACCGCCACTTTCAGCATCGGCGCTGATTCAGGATATCTGGGCGATGACTCAGGGGTGAGGCCGCCCATTTATTACCAATGGCAAACAGCCCCCTCTGGCAGCTCGACCTTTACCAATATCCCCGGGGCAAACGGCACAACATACACTACACCATTGCTGCCTCTCGACCGATCTGGTCGCCAGTATAGAGTAAGTCTGATTGGAGGGGACGCCACCACCAACAGCGCCATCGGAATTCTTACTGTCACGGCAGATTTGACGCCACCCCGACCAGTGACCGTCACCGCAGTGAACGCTGCTGGAACCGTTGTGAATCTGACGTTTGACGAGCGATTGGAAGTGGCTTCAACTCAAACCGGCACTAATTACAGCTTTGCGCCCGGCACGGTTGCTGGAGCCTCCGCTGTGTTGAACACCAACACTTTCACGGTCAGCGTAACAACAGCCGCACCATTGACCCCAAACGTGGAGAACACACTCACCATCACAGGCGTGCGCGACATCTCGGGAAACGCAGTGGCTGGAAATACCACCATCAAATTCACTTTTGACCCAGTAACGTACGAGGAGAATATTCTCTTCGACAAACCGGTCGCTTATTATCGTTTTGAGGAAATCAGCGGATCGGTAGCCACGAATATCGGAAGCGTTGTCGGAGATGGTGTTTATTCCATTGGCGACGAAGCCGCGCCAGGAGAAGGAGGCACGGCTGGAGAAGCGAAAGGCGACGCCGGCCCAAGACCCCCTCAATTTGCGGGTTTCTCTGCGAACAATCGAGGTGCGACATTTGATGGGGTAAGCGATTGGGTTGACACCCGCCAACAATACCTGCAAGGACTCGCATCGTTTACTCTGGAATATTGGATGAAGCCCCGACGAACCAACACGCTGGATCAAACGGTCTGGCCGGATCGTGTGGCGCTTGTCGGGCAGAATGACGCCATTGAGTACGGGTTTATTACTCCGGGGGTGATCCAGATTTGGACGCCAGGTGGTGGAAGCCTTGATACGGCTTACACATTTCCAGACGATCAATGGCATCATGTAGCGACCATCGCAGACGGTACAAATCTTAAGACCTACTTCGACGGAAACCTCGCGGCTACTGGCGGGACCACAACGGCAAACTACGGAACCTCTACTTACTTTGTTCACATCGGGGGTGGTGGGGGCTTTGATCTAAACGGAAACTGGTTTACTGGCGAAATGGACGAAGTCGCCATTTTCACCAATGCTGTCCCTGCATCCAGAGTGGTTGCTCACTATAGGGCCGGTAGAGACGGTGGCGTGATTACCATTAGCGGTGCGGTCACGCCAGCCCCGCCTTCGGATACTATCCTGTCCGCCGCAGCCGCCGGCCAGTCTGTCACAATTTCCTGGTCGCCGACAGGCGGAACATTGCAGAGTAAACTCACATTAGAAAGCCCAACGTGGTCAAATGTGGGAACCACCAATCCTGCCACAATTCAAGCCTTGGACAACGCCAGGTTCTTCCGGGTCAAGCGCTGAAAATATCGCTTTCGGAACACTGACCCAGAGCCGGGCCGTTAGGTCCGGCTTTTTCTTTATTTTGCGCTCCAGAACGGCTGCCAACCGACGAAATGGCTGCGTCAGTAAAAGGTTACGGTGAGTGGCTTGCACCAAAAGAGGAGCAGTGGTTTAGCTTTTAAATCTTGCAGCGCAGTAACACTTATTGAGTCAGGAATGATTCAGCGCACTCCCAGCCCACACGTTGCTGTGTTATCACGCTGATTGAGCTCCTTGTCGTCATCCCCATTATCTCGGTGCTGGCCTCAATGCTCCTACTTGCTTTGAGTGTCGCCGAAGCCAAGTTCGTCAGACGTTTCCAGGCAATTTCCCTCAGATTATTGAAAAAGCGCAGACGGGCAACCACGTCCAGCATGATTCTATCAATTCAGCCCTGCCGAGAGTCGCTTAAGTCCGCGCCGAAGCTCGTCAGCTCGAAGCCCAATCTGCTCCACCGGAATAGCCTTAAACCCCAAGCCCCAGGCTGGTGAATTTTTCTTTAAGGCAAAATCCGTCGCGGGTGATTGATCATTCGGGACCGAAACAAGGCTCGGTCCGGCGTTAGTGAGATTGTTCTCCAAAAGCAACATACCGTCGGTGGCGTTCCATCCCACATCCATCCACTTACCTACACACACATTGCGCAGAACTCTGTTGCCATCCGGCGGAACACCCTTGAATGCATCACCAATAATGGCTGGGCCTTCGGGCGGTCCGTAATATCGATCAAGCGACTTGATCTGCGGATACCGCTCGCGATACAGAGCCGAAGGCACCACGGCCAGGCTCTTACGCATGGTGTCATCAACTTGACCACGCCAAACCGGTGATTTATCCAAACCCCGGCCATCCGCCCGCAGTGCAGGGTCGCAATCCACGAACAGGTTGTTCTCCACAAGATGATCACGCCCTCCACCGATAAACATGGCCCAATGCACCTTGTAAAAAACATTGCCGAACACCTCCGTGCCGCTCACGCAATCATCCATGTAAACCCCCATCGAGCCCATGCCCACCCCTCCGGTATGGTGAAGAAAATTGTGGCGGATCTTGTTTCCACGAAATGTGTAATCACGCCCCGTGTAGATAGCCCCCACGTCTCCCGTTTCCAGCGCAATATGGTGAACCTCGTTGAACTCCATGAGATGGTCATTGCCCCAGTACAGAATTGCGCAGTGTGGGAGGTCTTGAATGAGATTGTGCGAAGCGCGCAGACCCACACCCGTCATCGAAACAGCAGGCACGTAGCACTTTGACCAACGACCCAGCCGCTCAAAATGGCAATTCTCCACAAAGTGACCGCCAGGGATGAGAGTTTGGCGATCTCCTCCCGTCAACAACACCCCTCCATCGCCGGTGTCTGAGACATCACAACTAACCACCGCGTGCCCTTGGCCTCCTTCAATCACCACTCCGCTGTCACCAATGTTTCGGACCAGGCAGCCCGCGATGCGATTACTCGAACCACCTCGGATTTCCACCGCATTGCCGCGCGTCGCTTCAAGCACAATCCCGCGGAAAACGACGTTTGATGCACCAGTCAGCCTGATCAATGGTTGATCCAACAAGGAGAGCACAGTCTCTGGATGAGCGGCCCCGGCGGATTGCGGCGGCCAGAAATAAAGTACGCCTTTAGCGTGATCCAAAAACCATTCTCCCGGTTGGTCCAACTCTTCCAGCACGTTCAAAAAATAAAATCTTTGGCCCTTTCGAAAACTGTACAGACCGTGGGGAGCCGCTGTTTTGATCAGCCGTAGTGTGAGATCGATTGAGTCAACCTTCTCGTAAGAATTGGCCCAATCGTAGGACCAATACCCATGCACCCAAAGCTGACTCTTATCCTCCCAGCGCTGCGGACGGTCTCCCTCGTAAAGAAAGCCATCCGGCAATTGGCCAACGTTTCCGCCATGCTCATCGACATGATCCGCTGTGGCTGGATAGCCCGTAATCTTCGTGAACTCTCCCGCGTTCGGCCAGCGGGCAAGTGTCATGGGCCGATGATCGAAAAACAGTTCGCAATGCGCCGGAACAGTCGCCCGACTAAACCCGCGTGATTTCATTTCACCAATTTGCGTAAGTCCCAGCGCATGGAGATCAAGCTGGAGAACCTGTCCACGTGCGGACTCGGCAAGCCGGGCCAGCACAGAGGTATCGGTCACACGTGAGAAACCACTCAATATCCGCCCCCCCAGCAAGCGCACAACTTCATTACTGTATCCTCTCCAAACGATGGGTGACTCCGGCCCTCCGGAATCCATTGCGACGAGGTCCAGTGCGTTCGTCCGTAGATAATCTCCACCCCTGAGCCAAACTGTTACGGATTCACTAAAAGCACTTTGAGAAGCCTTGCGCGCTCTCACCGCATCCCGTGCGCGCTCGAGAGAAAAGAACGGATTTGCCTTCATCCCATCATTGGCGTCACTCCCGCCGGGAGCCACAAAAAACTCCACGGCGAAGGGGCTGAGCTGCGTAATGAGCAGAGTACCAACAAACAGCAGGCATTTGAACATGCCGAACGTTAACGTTTCACATGAAAGAACGCATCTGGAAATAAATGAAGTTCAGTCCGATCACCCAAAAAAACCACAACGGCGCGCACGCTAGATGAGCGGTAAATCGAATATCCTAAATCACTCCCAAAGGGTTGCGAAAACACGGCCCCGGAACGAGACTTATGCTCGATGAACTTGCTACAATTGCAACCGATCCTTGCTCTTCAAACCGACATCGTCTGGGAGAACAAGGAAGCAAATCATCTCGCTTGGGAGAGGTTGCTTCAGCAAGCCAGACCAACGCCGGGCACGTTGGTTGTTCTGCCGGAAATGGCGGCCTCTGGTTTCACTATGAATCCGGCTGCTTCCGCCGAGGGGCCCGAGCGATTGAGCGAGTCGGTGTGTTCAAGACTTGCCGAGATGTGGAAGATACATCTGGTATGTGGACTGGTCAGCGAGTCGACTGAGTGGTGGGGACGAAATCAAGCGGTGGTATTCGGGCCTGATGGCTCCGAAGTAGTACGCTACACCAAGATTCAGCGATTTACTCGCGGAGGCGAGGCCCAATGCCATATTCCGGGCGACGAAGTCGTTATTACCACCGTGAATGGAGTTCGAACGGCCTTGTTCATTTGTTACGACCTACGTTTTCCTGAACTCTTCCGCGAAGCTGTGCGGCAGGGGGCCGAGTTGTTTGTTGTAATCGCCAACTGGCCGACGAAACGTGTGGATCACTGGACCGCACTGCTCCGGGCACGGGCCATCGAAAACCAAGCTTGGGTTGTCGGTGTGAACCGCGCAGGCACCGACCCCAATCATAGTTATCCTGGACAAAGCATTATCGTGGATTGCCACGGAGTAGTACAGGCCGACGCGGGAAGCGGCGAAGGGTTTGCCACTGCCCAAATGGATATCGAGGAGCAACAAAAATGGCGGACCGAATTCCCGGCGCTGTCAGACCGACGGTTGGTTACGCGTTGAAATCAGAGCGCGGTCAAGGCTTGGGTTTTTGTCCTATTGCGATCAAATGATCCCGTGTGCGGAAAAATAGGACGCCTTCGGAGAGAGCCGGAGTTGACATGCAGGTTTCATCAAGGCTGCTGGTTGCAGCCACCGAGAATTCCGTCCTGGCTGGAACGACATACACATTGCCCAATTCGCTGGCGAAGTAGAGATGACGACCATCCGAGACCGGTGAGGAGGTGAATCCTTCGCCCTTGGTGGTCAGGCGTTCGCCGTAATGGATCGCGCCAGTAGTCGCATCGAAGCAAGTTAACACGCCATTATCGACGCACCCGAAAAGGTTCTTTCCAACGACAATAGGTGTTTGCATGTAATTTCCCTGGCGCGCGTGAACCCAGGCGATGGCTTGATTGGTCGCCCCAACCTCAAGCGGAGTTATGTCCTTGCTGGCTGTCAAACGAACCGCACGCATGGGCCGGAAATTGCCGTGAGCGCTTGTGAAATAGGCCAGTTCGCCTGAGACAATCGGAGTGGGAACCGGGATGTCTCCTCCACCATTAAGCTTCCAGACTTCCCCACCAGTCTCCAAATCGTACGCGCCTATGTGGTGCCAACCATTAACTAAAATCTGAGCTTTCCCACCCACTAGGACGGCTGTTGGCGTGCCCCACGAGGGAACGTCACTCCTGTCCGTGCGCCAGATTTCCTTTCCATTTTCCAAATCGAAGGCGGCTAAAAATGAATTGGTCTGCACATCGCATTGAACCACCACTTTTCCCTGAAAGATTATGGGTGAACTGGCAAAGCCCCATTGCGCACTGGGAACGGCGTAGTAGCCGGAATCCATCGGGCCAAGATCCTTTTTCCAGACCAACCGCCCCTCCATATCAAAACAGAACAACCCTTCCGATCCGAAAATGGCCACAATTCGCCGTCCATCGGTTGCTGGCGTGGAATTGGCATGGCTGGCCTTGGTATGCCGCTGCACCTTAGGCAACCCTTCATACCCCAGTTTGTCCCAGACTATTTTGCCGGAACCTTTGTCGATAGCCAGCAATCGCCATTGGTGTGATTCCTTGTCATCCGCCGATTTAATATCGCCATAGAGCCCAACCTTAAGATCAGCCCTGCCTGATCCGGTGGCGGTAATGACATAAACGCGATTGCTCCAGATAATCGGAGAAGAATGAGCGAGCCCCGGAATCGGAGTGCGAAAGAGTATATTTTCGCCCTTGGAAATATCCCACGAAACCGGAGCAGCCTTTTCATTGGCTACCCCCGAAGCCTGTGAACCGCGATACTGCGGCCAATTGGCGTCAGCAGAAACGCGGAGAATAACTGATACCAGAATGACAAAAAAGGCAGCGAGATTCATATTCATCATAATAGAGATAAGGTAGACCAACGAACGGCACTGGAGGAATATTCGGGCAAAATAATCGCATCCATGACAGCGTTCAATCCCAATATCTTGGTGGAAGGAAGCCCCTAACACCAAGGTTGCTCGCAACGTGAAAGCGGATGCTGTACTACGAGTTGGAGTTTGTGAGTCCCAAATTTTAAATCATCATAAACTTCAGAGTTATCAAAACCTCAAAATTATGAGTTGTCTTGGAGTCCATTTTGCGCTGACCGAGAAGGAGGCTGTGCATCTGCGTTCGTTGCCAGACGATCGGTCGCGCCTTCAGCATGTGAGAGAGGTCATCGAGGAAAGTTACTTTCGTGAGCATTCCGAGCTAATGGCTGAGTCCGCTAAGTCGTGGGACGCCCTGCACCGTACGCTGACCGATGGGCAGATCAGTTGGACAGGCGGCAAGTATCCGTGGAGCCACGTCGTGCTAGCAGGTGAGCAACTTTACCGAAAAAGCGATTACTTCATGAGTCTCAAGACGCCACAACAAGTGCATGACATCGCGCAACTACTTCCGGCCATTACTGAGTCTGAGTTTAGGCAGCGATATTTCGCTATTGATGCCAAAAGCTACGGCTTTCCACTTTCAGAAGAAGATTTCGGCTACACATGGGAGTGGTTTCAGGGCGTACGAGAGCTTTACCAACGTGCGGCTAGGGAAGGACGTTTTGTTTTGTTCACCGCTGATCAGTGATGTGCTCTCAACCATGAACTGCTAAATGCACAAAATATTCAATCTCTCAATGACAATACTTGCCCTGACACTGTTTGCGTCCTGTGCGCAGCAGGGTAAGCAAGAACAGGTGGCTGTAGTGAATATTCAAGCTCTGAATCCGTTCGCCAGCTACAAAGTCGATTCGGCCAAAAAACTCGTAATTATTACAAGAGCGCCAAGAAACAATCATGACGATTCGCTTGAACTACGTCCGATTAATTTTGGCCGCCGGGCGGCGCAGGATATGCTGACGCGTCTTCAGCAGCCAAGTTTCTCGTTGAAGAAAGTGGTAACGATGTATCACTCATATTACATCGTTTTTTTGGATGAACACGACGATATCCTCTGCGCAGCCAGTTGTATGGGGGATTATTTTCATCAAATATCTTTCATTAAATCTGATGGATTTTATTTTCCAGAACACTTAATTCCGTTTAATGGTTCAAATCGAAATTGGGGCGAAAGCGATGGATTGCAAAAGTTTGTTGAGCGCTTGGCTAAAATCGATTTAGACTATTAGCGATTGTTCGCTTTTAGCCCGACATCAGTTCGTAATTTGCGCAGCCATCAATTTTTTCCCAGCTGACCGGCACCCTAAACAACTAAAAATAAACCCGCCCCAATTCACTACCTGTCAAATCAAAGCAACCTCAAACAGCAACATACGTTCCGAGTAAAAAAAGACGACTCTTGGCCGCAAAGAGTGAGCTGGCTCAGTTGCAAACATGTCTCTGAATAATGATCCGTCCGCAACCCACCAAAGAATTTGATCGCCCCAATATCTTTTCAAAAAAGAGGACTGTTGCTCGGTGGACTCTGCTCGGGTTATTGGCGCTGGGGTTAATCATTCTGCTCATTTTTTTTGATGTGCGGGGATTGCTTAGCGAAGCACTGGCTCAAGTCAAGAAGCTGGGCGTTTGGGGGCCGCTCATATTTGTTTTGGTCTATGTCTTGGCGGCGGTGCTATTCGTTCCTGGCTCGGCGTTGACCCTCGGCGCGGGGGCGGTCTTCGGGGTGGTGCGGGGCTCGATCTACGTTTCCATCGCCTCAACCTTGGCCGCAGGTGTAGCCTTTCTCTTGGGCCGCTACGTCGCGCGCGACTGGATCGCGAAAAAAATCCAAGGCAACGCCACCTTTGACTCCATCGACCGCTCCTTGGCCGACGAAGGCTGGAAGATTGTTCTCCTGACCCGTTTGTCTCCTGTCTTCCCTTTTACGCTATTGAACTACGCCTTTGGGCTGACACGGGTCCGCTTTCGTGAGTATATCCTTTGGTCATGGATTGGCATGATGCCAGGGACGGTGTTGTATGTGTATTTGGGTTCGCTGGTCAACCTCGGGGCTGGAGCTCAACAACGCACTCCCGCCCAATGGACCGCCTATGGCTTGGGCTTGGCTGCCACCATTGCCGTCACTCTGGTAATCACCCGTATGGCCAAACGCGCCCTGGCCAACAAAACCAAGTCCAAATGATCCAACTTTGAAACCTGACCAGCCAGCCCCGCGGAGTGAGACCTCCCCTCCCCTTTTGCCTTGGGACGAGCACAACCGGAAGCTCTACGCCAATGTGCATCCCCAGGATTGGCAAAACCCGGAGCCTGCCTCCCGTTACAATTTGGTCATCATCGGTGGAGGCACCGCCGGGCTGGTCGCGGCCGCCGGAGCCGCTGGCTTGGGTGCAAAAGTCGCCCTGGTCGAGCGGCATTTATTGGGCGGCGATTGTCTCAACACCGGCTGTGTTCCGTCCAAGGCACTCATCAGTGCGGCGCGCGCCTTGGCGCAGGTGCGCAGAGCCAGTGAATTTGGCGTAACAGGCGTCCAACAAGCCCGTCTTGATTTTGGCGCGGTCATGGAGCGCATGCGCGGCCTCAGAGCAGACATCAGCCCTCATGACTCAGCCGCGCGTTTCCGCGAGCTCGGCGTCGATGTGTTCATCGGTTCGGCAACATTCTCCGGCTCCGATACTGTTGAGGTGGCTGGAAAAAATCTACGCTTCGCCAAAGCCGTGATCGCCACAGGTGCTCGCCCATCCGCTCCATCAATCCCTGGCTTAGCGGATATCCCCTACCTGACTAGCGAAACGCTCTTCTCATTGACTGAACTTCCCAAACGTCTGGGTATCCTCGGCGGCGGCCCCATCGGTTGCGAGATGGCCCAATGCTTTGCCCGCTTTGGCTCAGAAGTATTCCTCATCGAATCCTCCGATCACGTATTATCCCGCGAAGACCGCGACGCCGCCAACCTTGTTCAAGCCGCGCTGATCCGTGATGGGGTCCAGATTCTTTGCCAGGCCAAAATCCAAGGTGTTTCAAAGGCAGGCAACACTATCCTGATGCAGATCGAGTCCCGAGAAAAGCGATCCACCATCATCGTAGATCAATTGCTCGTGGCGACTGGACGCACACCGAATGTAGAAAGGCTGGGGCTCGATACTGTTGGCGTCGAGTTCGATCAAAAAGGAGTTAAGGTCAACGATCGTCTGCAAACCACCAATCCGCGCATCTATGCCTGCGGTGATATCTGTTCCCCTTATCGATTCACCCATGCCGCCGATTTCATGGCGCGAATAGTCATCCAGAACGCTTTGTTCAAAGGCCGCGCCAAAGTGAGTTCTCTGATCATTCCTTGGTGCACCTACACTTCTCCCGAGCTTGCGCACGTCGGCCTCTACGAAGACCAAGCCGCCGCCCAGGACATCGCTATCGACACATTCACACAACAGCTCACCGGCGTGGATCGCGCCATTCTGGACAGTGAAATGGAGGGGTTCGTGCGCGTTCATGTCCGCAAAGGAACCGACACTATCTTGGGTGCTACCATTGTCGCCCACCATGCCGGAGACCTCATTTCCGAGCTAACTTTGGCCATGAAAGCCGGAATCGGACTCAAGACCATCAGCTCGACCATCCACCCTTACCCCACCCAAGCTGACGCCATCCGCAAGATCGGCGATCTCTACAACCGAACCCGGTTGACCCCTTTGGTAAAAAGACTTATGGCCAAATGGCTTTCTTGGCAGCGTTAGCCCGCGATCACTTCGCCATAATACTGGACCAGACCCGTTGCGGAGCATGGATCAGAATTTCGCGGAGAAGATGTTGCACTTTGGCCGCGCTGGGTTCCTCAAGCTTGCGGGTCAGCCGGATCATTACCACGAAACAAAGCCCGGCACCGATAAAGAACAGGCTGTACCGGTTTAGCTCCAAAATCCATGCGTGACCATGAACTTGAGCGCAGGCATCAATCAGCAAACCCCAAAGAACTGGCGCCAAGCCCAAGGTCAAATTGGAGACCACCTGAAAAATCGCGAGAAAATGACTTCGCCCCATCTCCGGGCTAATCGCCATACCCAGTCTGAGATTGGCCGTATTGACCAACGAGTAGCCCAGCCCCATCAAGTACTCAAGCACCAGCAATTCAACCGAACTGATCGGCATCGCCCCGCCCGCAGTTAGCGCCCACCTTAGAACGATAAACAGCCAAAGCCATGCCGCAAAAGTCAGCAAAGGCTTGCTGCCGAATTGGTCCAACAACCGGCCGAAAGCAAGACTGCTCAACCCACCCAGAAAAAAGAATGAGGAAACCCAAAGAATGGAGCCTTCAGTCATCCCCCCGGGGCCGCGCATGTAGGCGGTTGTAAAGGCGATAATCCCACCATATCCCAGCGCCCAAGCCAGATTCATCCGAAGCAGTTTGCGAAAGGGCGGGTAACTGGCAATCTCCCGCCATGGCACAGGGGTATTGCTTGTGCTGGCCTCGGCCGCGCTGGAAGTTTCGGGAATCCGCCGAAGAAACATCAGGCTCAGTCCTCCCGCGCAGGCGCTGAAGGCAAATAGTGCGCTGAACTGCCATCCCGCCGGGTCCGTTCCAAGCACCCATGCCGCCATGATAAAAGTCAGGAAACTCGAACTATTGGCGCTTGCCGCATCCATCAGCAGGTAGCGCCCCCGCAAGGAGCCAGGAACGATGGAAGTGATCCACGGCAGCCACGCGCAGCTTGAGATACCACGAAACAGGTTGAAACCAAAAAGTAAGGCGAGAATCAGGGTGAGCTGCGTCGCATGATTCAAAAACGACCCCAGCCACGGGACAGTGGCCATGCCCGCAATAAAAAAAACACGGATGCCCCATCCCCCAAGCACAAAACGTTTGTACCCAATGCGCGGCAGATACGCCGCCGCCGGGATTTGCAGGATCACCAACATCGGCATCATCCCGTAAATCAAGCCAAGAGTGGTGGCCGAAGCGCCGAGCGATTTGGCATAGAGCACCATCGGGCTGCTCAATACGATCTGAAAAGAAAACGCGTTGAAGAGAGCGAACCAGTAGGCATTGCTCAGACCCTTGGGGAATTGCTCGGTGGTTTGCATCCCCTTTCGGTAAGGGGCCTAGCGCTGTCCCGGTTGCCGGGTAAAGGCGCTGATGGCTTTGATCTTGGCCGTTTTTGCCGCATCCATTACCTTGATAATCTCACCAAAAGGCGCATCGGTATCAGCACGAATAGAGAGCACTAGTTGCGGATTTTTTGCGCCGCGAGCGTTTAGCTCCTCCTGAAGCCGTACAAGCGTTACCGGGCGGGTATCCATATAGAAATGAGGCTCCGCCTTCGCCACCGTCACCACCATCATCGCATCGGAGGTTGCCCCTTGGCGCGGTTGATTTGATTCCGGGAGAGTCAGTTTCACTGCTGGCGTCTGTTTGAACGTGGTGGTCACCATGAGAAAGATCAGAACCACGATCAGAATATCAATCAGAGAAATGATGATGATTGCCGGCGCGGCCCGGCGTTTATGATGGTAAAATTTCATGGGGATGGTGGCTCTTCGCAACCCATATTCAACGGGAACCCACCAACCGGTAATGCTGACGCACAAATTTGTCGCAGACACCCTCCAAATCAACACTCTGGCTTTCCACCCGGCGGCTGAGAAGAGTCCACGCAATCAATGATGGAATCGCCACAATCAAACCCATCAGCGTGGTGTTCAGAGCAATGGAAATCCCCTTGGCCAGCACGGCATTATCCGCCAATCCAGCCCGGCCCAAATCACCAAACAGAGTGATCATCCCGTGGATGGTGCCCACAAGACCCAACAGAGGAGCGATACCCACCACGACCTCAAGCACCGCAAGTCCCCGCTCCATCTTGGCAATTTCCTGGCGGGCGCGGGCCTGGACCAAATCAACGGTCTCTTCCTTGGGTTGATCGAGACTATCCTTGGCGGCTAAAATCAGTCGGCCTGCGGCAGAGGGATGAGCGTGGCAAACGGCATCCAGACGTGGCAAATCATTGAGGCTGCGGCATTGGTCCACTGCCTTTTCCACGGCGGCAGGCAGGATGGCCGACCGCCTAAGGGCAAAGACCCGTTCGATGATCATGGCGAGCCCAAAAATCGAGCAACCCACCAAAAGAAACATGAACGGCCCGCCTGCTTTGAGAAAATCCCACATAATAGATGATCGAGTTCGGTTCTTACGTCAGTTGTAGTAAAAGGTAAAGCGGACCTCGCGATAATCGGCGTTCAACATCCGGCGGAGGTCGCTGGGAAAAGGCTGAAAAGGGGCCGGGTCAAGTATGGCCCGCTGGCAAATCCACGAAAGAGTTTCGTTCGTCTCGTTTTCAACCACCTGCATTTCGGTGATACGTCCATCTTTGTTCAGGCGAAAATTCACCACCACCTTTCCCGTGTGGTTTCTTACAAAATCACGCTGATCCAAAAGCGAAAACCATCGAGCCTGAACTGCGGAAATAAATGCCGCGTCGTAAGCCCCAAAAGGCGACCCCTTAACATCCAGGTTGCTTTCCAAAGCGGCGCGGGAAGCCCCCCCGTCCATTTTCATCTTTGGCGTCTCGATGATCCCCTTCTGCGCCTTCGCATCCGCGATGGTTCTCGGACGCTTAGGGGGAGCCGGCTGCTGCGGGCTGGGACTTAGATTCGGTTGAAGAGGTTGGGCGGTGGTATTTTTCGCAACCGATATATCACCCGGCACCACCTTGGGCTGAGCTTGAGGCGGTTGCTGCGTCTGGGGGCTTTTCGGCGTGGCAACCTCGGGCTTGGCTTCCACTTCAGGCGCCTCGGCAGGTTTAGCCGCCCCTCGCGAAGAATCTTTGGTACTGGGGACTTTATCCTGTTTGCCGTCAATTTTTGGGGTTGGTCGGTTAACAGGAGTCGGATTGGGGTTGGCTGCAAGTGAGCTCGCTGAAGAATAGAACTTGGTGTCCTTAGGCACCGTGACTGAGGTATCACTTGGGTCAACCTCGATAAAAATCAATGGTTCCTCATCACGTTTCGGCGTCATGGCAAATTTGGCATCTGGTGGCGTTGGAAATTTATCGGCAAGGACAGGTACCATTTTGCGAGCCCACTCGGGCAAAATACTACTGCGCCACCACCCCACCTGATGCCCATACTCTGCCACTACCAGCACGGCCACATGAATGGCCAGAGAGATTGCGAGCGCGCGTGCGATCGAATCACCCCGGATTTTATTCCATTGCGTTCTAAAGTCCCAATTCACTATCAAAACCGAAAAATCAGTATGCCTCAGGCCAGACCTTGCAGCAACCGTCGAATCACTGATTTGGTTGAAAATGGATTTTTTAAGTCCTTGAAGTGCGAAAATCATTTCGCCAGAAAAAAACTGCCCGGAGTTTGAAAATGGCATTGTTCCAATATGGAAACGAAGTTTCTGAGGCGGAATTGGCGAAAATATTGAGTTGTTGTTGAGTCAGAGTCTGTTTGTCACCCGAATGAGGGGTAAAACTAGGCAAATATTCCCCCTCAAGATATTGACAGCCTTTCCGATAGTGGCTACTGTTACGTCAAGATTGTCAGAGTGGAACGCCATTCTGGACACTGATTTGCTTGGAATATGACTGCTCGTTGACGCTGAAAGTCGGTGAGCCAATGGAGAAGATTGAAATAATTACTGGTATGAACATCAACAAACTCGTAGCTGCTGGCGCACTAATGGTCGCGCTCGCTCTCTCAACCTCCTCCGCGATGGCCATCACTGCCGCGCAGGTCAAATCAACCAAAGAAGCTGTGCTTTCTGTGCCAGTGCCGGAAATGCCCGCCAAGGCTGCCGAACTCGTGACTGCTGCTGACAGCAAAGATCGCGAGGCTGTTGCTGTCACCGCTGTTAAAGCAATCGTTTTCAAACACCGCGCATCCGCTCCTGTGGTGGTTGCCGCCGTCAGCAAAGCAGCTCCTGAAGTTGCTGCTGCTGTAACCGCTGCCGCTTCTGAACTCGCCTCCGACCAAGCCCGCACTATTGCACGCGCTGCCATCAAGGCTGCTCCAAGCCAGGCTGAAGCAATTTCCTTGGTGCTCTCCAAAATCGACACCATGACCATTGCTCCTTCAACCCGCTCCTACAGCTCCTCTGAAGCATTTGTGGCGAACAATAACTCGGCCGCTGTCCAGGCCAGTGTTGCTCCTGCCCAGGGACTGAGTGCGTCCGCAGCTCCTGATACTGGCGGAACCATCACGAAAGCAACTGGTAAGAACATTGACGGATCAAACAGCACGGGCGAGGACAACACCGTCGTTGCTCCTACTCCGACACCTAAGGATTACACCAAGCCCCGCTAATCCAAGCTATCACTTTCCCTACAAGCCCGCCTTTTTAAGGCGGGCTTTTTTGTTGGCGGAATAAGTCCTGCGTCAGAGCATGAATATTTGGCTTAAGCTTTCCCTCATTCACAATGTGCAATTGGACAAGAATACACTTCCCCGGCATGGTAGTTGATAAACGGCGAGGAGAGTTTTCGGTATGACTATTTTGCTTCCCGAACAATTAAAACGGATTTTGAGTGCCACACCTTCGTTGCGGCATTCTTATTTGGTGGGTGGCTGCGTGCGCGATGCGGTCTTGGGGCTTCCTCAAAAGGACTACGACGTGGAAGTCCACGGCGTTGGCTTTGATGAATTGGAATCCGCTCTTTCCCGATGGGGCGGCACGGATGTGGTGGGACGATCTTTCGGCACCGTGAAACTAAACCTGCCCTCAGGCGAAGCTTACGATTTTTCACTCCCGCGACGGGATTCGAAGATTGGATCCGGCCATCGCGGATTTAAAATTGAAGTGGCCCCCGATCTGCTCCCGCGCGAGGCCGCGGAGAGGCGGGATTTTACCATCAACTCGATGATGTGGGATATTGAGAACGGAGTGCTGTTGGATTTTTACGGAGGGTTGAAGGACTTGGAGAATAATATACTTCGGCATACGAGTGGAGCCTTCACAGAGGACCCGCTTCGGGTACTGCGAGGCATGCAGTTCGTCTCCCGTTTTGGCCTTTCCGTAACTGAGGAAACTTTGGACCTCTGCCGTAGCATGATCCCCACTCACACGGAGCTCGCCAAAGAGAGAATAGAGGGCGAATGGCGAAAATGGGCCTCTGAAAGCCGCAAACCGTCACTTGGACTGCTTTTTCTCAAAGACACCGGCTGGATAGTGCATTACCCCGAACTTGCCGCGTTGATGGAGGTGCCGCAGGACGCACAATGGCATCCTGAGGGCGATGTTTTCACCCATACTCTGCACACCTGCGATGCAATGGCCTCTCTTGAAGAGTGGCGGCTTTTGCCTCAGGACGACCGTGCCGCCTACATGTTCGCCATCCTATGCCACGACTTTGGCAAACCAGCCACCACACGGACCGAGTTGAGAGGCGACCAAAATCGCACGATTTCCCCCGGGCACGAGATGGCAGGAGTTTCATTGGCAGAATCCTTCCTGAAGCGGGTCCATCAACCGTTGGCTTTGAGAGAAAGGGTTGCTCCACTTGTGGCAAACCACATGGTCAACTCTCCGGACTGGACGGCTCGCGCGGTAAGACGCTTGTCCCACCGGCTTCTCCCGGAAAGCATTGAAGGACTGACCATGATCATGAAGGCCGATGCCTTTGGACGCCCTCCACTTCCCCGGACTGTCCCGCGCAACATTGCCGCCCTGATCAGCGCGGCTGATGAGATGAACATCCGCCACGCTCCTCCATCAGCCATCCTTCTGGGTCGCCACTTATTGGAGGACGGCTGGCATCCGGGACGGGAGGTTGGCCAGGCGCTAAAAGCTGCTTACGATGCGCAACTGGAAGGTGATTTCAACACCTTGGACGGCGCGCGCGCTTGGGCTGCCGTTTGGAAAAACGCCCGACACTCAGGCCAACCGAGCGATGGCTGATTTTAGTTTTTCGCGCACCAGCGCCTGTTGGATTGCGGTTTCGATCTTGGCTCCATCCAAATTGCGCACGTAAAAAGAATCGATTGCCGCCCCCTTCTCCGTCACGATTCTGGCTAGGGCAAGATCCAAACCTAATTCGGCGAAGGTATTTGAAATTGCGTACAGCAACCCCACCCTATCCTCCGTCTCAATATCTATGATCGTGCGGCGTGCGGCGCTGACGTTGTCGAACTGGATAACCGTAGTGATCTCGTCCCCTTCCAGCGATTTGTACGGCACCACCATATGGCGTTGTTTTTCGATAAGGGTCTGGATATCGATTTCAGAACCATCGAGCATCTTCTGTAAAATCGCTTCAAAGCTTTCCCGTTCATCACGCTTGGCCATGCCTCCGGTCGCGGCGTCTGTAACAAGGAAGGTATCCAAAACCACGCCGTCGGTGCGTGAGAAGATGCGGGCGTTAAGCACATTGAGTCCGGCGGCAGTGAGCGAACCGGCTATTTTGCTGAAAAGTCCGGCTCGATCCCAAGTGCAAATGTGCAGGGATGTGAAGCCACGGTCAGGCTCATTGTGCCATGTGACCACGGGGGAAAGCGCCTCATCTGCCTCCACCATTTGCAGATGCATGAAGCGATGGGCCAGAACAATGTCCGAGGCGATCTGCCGGGCGGTGTGCACGTTGAAATAGCGCACGGGCAAACTATTAAAATGGGCCTCCATTTCATCGGGATTGAACGTCGGAGGCAGGAGTGGACGCACCTCGTCCTTCAGTTGCTGGATCAGTTGCTTCTCGGCGCGGATAAAGTCAGTCCCGCCCGCCAGCAAAGTCGCCGCCTTGTAGTGCAACGTTTGCAGCAGGGAATCCTTGAAACCGTTCCAAAGCTTGTCGCTCGTGCCGAGCGAGTCCGCCACGGTGTGCAACGTGAGCATCGTTAGGTTTTCTGTGGTTCCGAGCTTGTCGGTAAAACCTTTGATAACCTCGGGATCATCCATATCCCGCCGCTGCGATATCTGCACCATCAGGAGATGACTTTCAATAATCAACCCAAGCGTTTCGGTGCTGGCAACATCAAGGTGCAAACGCCTCGCAACACTCCTGGATAGCCGCGCCCCCTCCTTCTCATGCCCCCCCTTGTTTGCCCCTTTTCCCGCATCGTGAAGCAGCAGCGCAAGATAAAGCAGATACGGGTGCTCCAACCCTTGGAACATTTGGCTGTAGCTGTTGTAAGGCTCTTCTTTGGCGTCCCAAATTCGATCAAGTTTTTCCAGGCAGACAAGCGTGTGTTCATCAGCGGTGTACTGATGGAAGAATTCGTGCTGAACTAGGCAGGTCATCCGTCCAAATTCCGGAAGGTACTTGCCGAGAAATCCCACGTCGTGCATCTGTCGCAAAATGGGCGCGACGTTCCCTCTCTGGTTCAGGATTTCCAGAAAGGTTTGGGATACATGCGAATCCTTCGTGAACTCACGGTTCACCAGAGACAAGGAATTACGAATGGCTTGCGCCAGATCGGGATGAAGCCGAAGACCCCTTTGCTGCGCGTGCAGGAAGACCCTCATCAACCTGCGGGGCTGCTCTTTAAATGAACGCGGCCCCTCACAAATCTCCCCCTCGGAAATAGTAAAGCCATCCACGGTTTTCTGAGTGGCGCGCCGTTTGCCTTGGCGGAGCAGCCCGCCCAGTGTCAGGCTGGTATTTTGCAGGGCAAGACGCTGCTCCATGGTGCGCGTAATGAGGTAAATATTGCGCATGTGCGAGTACAATTCGCGCATGAATTTCTCAAGCCGTACGCTGGGCGAGCGGTCAGTGTACCCCAAATTGTGTGCAATGGTGGGCTGAAGGCTTTTGGGGATAGTATCGACGGGGCGCTTGGTGATCAGATGAAGCTCATTTCGCACCAGCATGAGGAAATCGTAGGCAGCCTCGAGTTGCTTGCGTTCCGATTCAGGAAATAGACCGCGCTGTTCCAGTTCCGCAAGTGAGCGCACGCGGAACTTAAAAAACGTCATCCACACCAAATTTTGGTAATCCCGCAGGCCGCCGCAACCGTTCTTGATATTCGGCTCCTGCATCAGAGGGGAATTGCCAAACTTATTGCGGCGCGCGGTTTGGTCCTCCAACCGAGCGTCAATATATGCTTTTTGAAAGCCGCGCACACATTTGGCCATGATAACGGCCTCAAGGCGCTTGAAGAGCGCCTCATCGCCAGCCACCAGCCGCGATTCAATCAATGATGTCTTTGATTGCATGTCGCTGTTGGCCGCAATCACCGCGTCATCCACACTTCGAACCGAGTGCCCCACCTTCAATCCCACATCCCAGAGGGTGTATAGAAGTCCATCCGTCAACTCCGCCAGATTCGGGTTCGCCTTGCCGCGCGACACTTGATCGCTCTCGTGCAGGAACATGATGTCGATGTCACTCAACGGATTCAGTTCACCTCGCCCATACCCTCCGATGGCCACGAGCGCAAATTTCGGAATCTTGCGCCCTGCCGCGATCATGTTGGCTTGCAGGGACGTTAGAATGTGCCGCAAAAGAGAATCCAGCACCGCTGCCCGCGCCCGGGCCGATTCCCGGCCGCCAGCGCCCGCCTTGTGCATCATCGCCACCCGAGCATTCTCGACCTTCAGAAAGCGCTTGTAGCGGGCCAATTCCTGGCTGGGAGTGTGGCCGGGCGGCAGCGCGAGCCGCGACTGGGCGCTCGCCTCAATTTTATCGACAAGGGATGGCATGTTGCTGGGCGATACAATAGGGGTCGCCGCCAAAATGAAAAGTCCACTGTTTCTTCGCTTCCAAGTTTGAATCGTAACTTTTCCAGTTTACCTTGAGTACACTCACCTTATTTCAACATACTTGGTTCATGGATTGGATTTCATCACCTGAAGCTTGGATCAGCCTGCTCACTTTGACCGTTTTGGAAATCGTGCTGGGGATCGATAATATCGTCTTCATTTCTATCCTCGCGAACAAACTTCCGGTCAACCAACGCGAAAAAGCCCGTAAACTGGGTTTAATGCTGGCCTTGGGCACGCGCATCCTGCTCCTGCTAAGCTTGGCTTGGCTTTCGCGCCTGACTACCCCTTTGTTTAGCGTATTTGGACACGGTGTCTCCGGCCGCGATCTGATCCTTTTGACAGGAGGCCTTTTCCTCCTGGCCAAATCCACGCATGAGATACATGAAAAACTTGAAGGCGAGGAGGGCGGAGTGACCAACCGCCTGGCACCCACTTTCTCCAGTGTGCTGATCCAGATCATGCTTTTGGATATTGTGTTCTCACTGGATTCAGTGGTCACTGCCGTCGGCATGGCCAAACACGTGCCCGTGATGATTTCCGCAGTGATTCTCTCCGTGATTTTCATGCTCTTTTTTTCCGGGTACATCAGCACCTTCATCGAAAAGCACCCCACCATCAAAATGCTGGCTCTGAGCTTTCTAATGCTCATCGGCTGCACCTTGGTGGCCGAATCCTTCCATAAGGAAATCCCGAAGGGCTATGTCTACTTCGCCATGGCCTTCTCCATCGGGGTCGAAATGCTCAACCTCAAGCTCCGCAAAAAATCCCCTCCCGTGGAACTACACCAACCCTACCGTTGAATCAAATCAACCGATTCTTTGGAAAATATTTGTTTTGAGTGATAGGTTTCCCCTGCTGGAACGACTTACGGATGAATGCAAAAAGCATTCAAATTGAAATCATGGTGCTCGTATGAAAATCTTGGGAATCTCAATGGCGGCAGCGGTTATCCTGACCGTTTCCGTGATGTCGCAAAAAACCGACCGAAGCGAAACCTCCTCCAAATCAACCAATCAATCGACGGCCATGAGTGACTTTAAGAAACCAAGCGCGGCGGAGTTGAAGAAAAAGCTCACGCCTGAACAATTTGCCGTCACCCAAGAGGCCGACACCGAACCGGCTTTTCACAACGAATTCTGGGATAACCACAAGCCAGGCATTTATGTCGACGTCGTTTCGGGCAAACCCCTGTTCAGCTCGCTCGATAAGTTTGATTCCGGTTGCGGCTGGCCGAGCTTCAGCAAGCCCGTGAGCGGGACCGAAGTGGTGGAACATACCGATCTTTCCTACGGCATGAAGCGAGTTGAAGTCCGTTCCAAAGACGCCGATTCACATCTCGGCCACGTCTTCAACGACGGCCCTGGCCCCACCAAGCTGCGCTACTGCATCAACTCAGCGTCACTGAAGTTTATTGGTGTGGAGGAAATGGAAAAAGCGGGCTACGGAAAACTCCTGGAGCCATTCATCAAGGCAGGCCTGACCAAATCAGGCACAATATCGACCAACGCCCCACCCAAGGGTTGATCTCAGTGGCGTCCTAAAAAACATAGAGGCAATCTTGGGCTGTTTCGTCACAGTCAAAGCACCAAATGGCAAGGTAGCGCGGCTTAATGCGCCAGAGTGGCACAGTTTGGAATGGCGGAAAATTAATCACAGGCCCTTTCAATTACCAATGACAGCACGTAATGGAGGTCGATTCTACACGCCAGTTCGGCACTTATTGCAACGTTCAGCGGAAATCAAATTCTCACCAACCCCTACCTTCCGAAATCACTGGGAAATCGGGGCTGGCGTGACAACTTAAAGGGGCGCGTGTACCGTTGTGGCACCGAGAAATTCGCCATGAAAACATCAAGAATCAAAATTTTACTGCTGCTAGCCACCCTGACTCTGACATCCTTAATTGTCGCAATGGCACAGCCAAGACCACCCGAAGGGCGTGCCGATCATCCCCGCACGATTGTCGTGATGGGCGACGGTGAGGTCTCTGCGGCACCCGATCAGGCGGTGGTTCGTCTCGGTGCGACGGCGCAGACGGATCAGGCGGACGTCGCCCAATCCCAGGTGAACGCAAAGATTGAAAAAGCCTTGGAAGGCATCGAGAAACTTGGAGTATCGCGCCGATCAATCCACACCTCAGGAATCACTTTGATGCCGGTTTATGAACAGGTAAAATTTCCCAACGGCACCGAACAACCGCGCGTGGTGGGCTTTCGCGCAAACAACATGCTTGAAGTCACCCTGACGGATACAAAGCTGGTGGGAAAAGTGATTGATACAGGCATAGCAGCCGGAGTCAACGAGTTACAAGGGGTCTCGTTCGGGTTGAAAAATGATCTGAATCAACGGATGACCGCTCTCACCCTGGCCTCGCAGGAAGCGCAAACCAAAGCGGAATCGATCGCCAAAGCATTAGGCCTGCGCTTGGCTGGAGTCCTTGAAGTAACCGAAGGCGGTGCCACGTCCGTTCCATTTAACGAAGGTTTTGGGGGAGCCAGAATGATGACGACCTCCAAAGCCGGGCGGACGCCCGTGGAGCCCGGTGAAGTGAAGGTCCACGCCAGCGTCACGGTCCGGTACGAGATCGGCAATGCCCGCGCAGAACGCTGATGGTCCGTCCAATGGACGCGACCAAGCGGCCTGCGCCGGACTGATCAAATAGGCTATCGCATCGGCCGGCGTAGATTCCCTGTCACTTTTTTAACTCTCGCGGCCACAGGTTAATGATGAATCAAAATACATCCGCATTAACCGCGATCTCCGACGACCAACTCTGGAAGCAATCCCGCGCCGGTGATCGCGAGGCTTTTGGGAGGATCGTGGAGAGGTATCAATCCATGGTCTGCTCGGTGGCCTACAGCGCCTGCGGCAACCTTTCCCGTTCCGAGGATCTCGCCCAGGAAACCTTTGTCGCCGCATGGCAGAACGGCGGTGAATTGCGCGAACCCTCCAAACTGCGGGCTTGGCTATGCGGCATCGCGCGCAATCTCGCAGCCAACGCCTCTCGACGTGAGCAACGTCGAGGAGGTCCTGCCGAGTCATTGGACTTGGTGGACGAGCAGGCAACGTCTGATGCAGACCCGTCCGCGAACGCCGTCACGCAGGAGGAAGAACAGTTGCTTTGGCGTTCGCTCGCTGGATTGCCTGACACCTACCGCGAACCCATGGTCCTATTCTACCGGCAGGGCCAATCCGTTGCGGAAGTGTCAAAGACTCTGGAGCTCACCGAGGAAACAATCAGACAAAGACTCTCGCGTGGTCGCAACATGTTGCGTGAGGAGATGACAGCTCTGGTGGAATCCACCCTGACACGGACTCGCCCCTCAACTGCCTTCACCGTTGGAGTATTGGTCGCTTTGCCCATGGTGTCCGCCACAACCGCCACCGCTGCGCTTGCGGCTGGCACCGTCATCAATGACAGCGCAAGCATCGCTGGAAAAAGTGTTTTGGCCAAGATTGGTCTAGGTGCTTTAGTGGGTCCAATCATCGGTTTTGCCTGCGCCTATTTCGGGACAAAAGCCGCTACCTCCACCGGACGCTCCAAGCAAGAGCGAGATTGCATTCTCCGCTACGCCCGTTACGGGATCACTGTCTTTTGCTTCGTCATGATCGTCGGACTGGTCGCAATTCTCAGCCAGGCCGGCAAGCTCTACGCTGCCTCAGCGGGCTGGGTGGTCTTCGGCGTCCTCATGTGGACGGCCGCCTTGGTCGGCGGGATTATGTGGATATGCCAACGAATGGATGCCGAAGTGCAACGCATCCGCATCGAAACGAATACCACGGACGCGTCCTACAGCAAAGTGCTGGCCACGCAGGGCAAGCAATTGAGCCTTCCGAAATTCTTTGAATCCAAAGCGAAGCTTCTCGGTCTGCCCCTCTTCGCGATGACTTGGGGCGGTCAAAGCGCGGACCGATATCGGACGCGCACTATCTGCGGATGGATCGCCTTTGGAGACATCGCGGTCAGCCCGTTTCTGGCATTCGGAGGGCTGGCAATCGCTCCCATCGCCATCGGTGGCATCACGGTGGGCGTATTGAGCCTGAGCTTGTGGGGTGTGGCCTTCGGAGTGTTGGCTTTTGGCAGTCTGGCCTTCGGTTGGTGGGCGCTGGGGTTTGCCTCCGTCGGAGTGAAATGCGCCGTGGGCATCGCTGCCGTAGCCCGCGATTATGCGGTCGGCGTCACCGCCACTGCAACCGAGGCAAGCACAGCCATCGCAAAAGATTGGGTAAAAACCCAATGGCTCGCCGATTTCAACTCCGTGGTACTCCATCAAATCCACTGGTGGATTCTCGGCTGTGTTGCACTGGCTCTTACGATCCGGACCTGGCATAACCGGCCTCGCAGCCAAAGCGTTAAGAAGTAGGAAAGATGCGGCGAATACGCCGGTTATTCACCGCGTATTATGCGGTGAATAAGTTTGCAGATGCGGCGAATAACCCCTTTAATCTCATTAAATAGTGCGGAGATTAAATGTACATCCATGAACTTAAAGAGTGGCCCGACCTGAGTTGGAATCGGGCGAAGCTGGGTGATGAGTTGGCTCGGGTGCGTCACTTGCAAGGCCGTTTGTTGGGGCGCATGGAGGCATTGGGCTTTGGCTTGCGCGAGGAGGCAACGCTGCAAACCCTGACTCAGGACGTCCTCAAGACCAGCGAGATTGAAGGCGAGAAGCTGGACGCTGAACTAGTCCGGTCCTCCATAGCCAGACGAATGGGAATGGACGTTGGAGCCACCTCACAAATTGACCGGCATGTGGAAGGCATTGTCGAGGCCATGCTGGACGCCACGAGCAAATATGCGGAGGCACTAACGGAGGATCGATTATTCGCGTGGCATGCGGCGTTATTCCCAACCGGCAGGAGCGGTATGCGGGAAATCACGGTGGGGGAATGGCGCACAGAAGCAAGCGGACCGATGCAGGTCGTATCAGGTCCGCTGGGACGTGAGCGGGTCCACTTCGAGGCCCCAACCCATAATCGGTTAAAAAAGGAGATGGCTCGCTTCCTCAAATGGTTTAATACGCCAGACGGAACCGACCCGGTCATAAAATCCGCACTCGCCCATTTCTGGTTCGTGACCATTCACCCATTCGAGGATGGCAATGGCAGAATTGCCCGGGCCATCGCGGACATGGTGCTGGCTCAATCCGAGAAAAGCTCCCAGCGCTTCTACAGCATGGCCGCACAAATTCAGCGAGAGCGGAAGGATTACTACAATGTGCTGGAGCGCTGCCAGAAAGGCGCGCTCGATATCACCGTATGGGTTGAGTGGTTTTTGCACTGCCTGAAACACGCCATCGGTTCGTCAGAAAAAACGCTCGAAGCCGTGCTGGCCAAAGCACAATTCTGGAAGCTCCATGCCGGCGCATCACTCAATGAACGCCAGCGAACCATCATTAATCGCCTGCTGGACGGGTTTGAAGGAAAACTGACTTCATCCAAATGGGCGAAGCTAACCAAGTGCTCCCAAGACACAGCGCTACGGGACATCAGCGATCTGCTCACTCGCGAAATCCTGGCCAAGGACGAAGCAGGCGGACGCAGCACGAGCTACACACTTCGCTTACCTCAGAAATAGAAATCATGTCCGAGGTTCATAATCAGCAAAATCTGGAGTCTGACCAGTCAAGCATTCTGGAGGAAGTGAAACGCCTAGCGAAAGCGGGTGATGTGCTTTCGGCTGTTCGGTTGTATCGCCAAATTTTCCGCGACGTAGGATTCAAAAAAGCGCGTGATACCATCTTGGAGTTAGCCGGTTTACCTCCCATTATTAAACAAACCCCAAGTATCATTCTCAGTCCAGAGACGCGTCGGCGACTTGAAATTCTCTTTCAGGAAGATCTACGCGCTGAGGCAACGAAATTGATTTTCGATGAATGCGGCAACAACCTGCCCTACTTGGACAAGTGCGATGAGTTTGAGTTGGAAAGGTTTCGATTCGCGGCACTCAAGTTAAGCGAAGGGAGCCTGCCGCGCCTTCACGAGGCGGTCGAATTGGCGAAGCTCGATTGGCGGGATTTGCTGGTCGTGGCAGATTTTGCAAATGATACACGAGCACACGAGCGATGGAACCCAACGCCGAAATAAGAAGAAGAACAATTGGGCCTTCACAAGCACGCTTCAACATTTCAAACCTACTCAGAGCAAGAATAGCCAGAACAAAGCATCCGCCACGAAAACAGGCGTGGCCAAAAAACAGCAGCGTACTGGCCGCGTAAAGGTAGTGGGCTTCCCCATTCTCAAAGAGGTCGATCACCAAACGGCATAGCATCCCTGATCATCCCACAACCGGCTCCCGCGATAAACCCTCATACCGCGGATATCCTTCCATCGCACCGAGCCGTCCAACCACCCAATGTTACCGCCTTTAGCCCCAATCGATGCGGGCGGCACTCCATAATATGAAGCAGGGTCAGTCACGCTCTTTTTCAGAATCGGCCCCTTGGATGTGTGCGGAGCAAAAATCTTACTTTCGCTGCTGGACCAGTCGTTCACATCTGTGAGGACAGGCGTGGTCGGCGGAGCAGTCGTGGTTTGAGGAGAGAACCATACGTTTGAAGGCCCAGACGCCGCAGCCTGACCGGGGAAGGGCAGGATACCGTGTCCGCCGAGGTAATTATAGCCGATTACCACTCCGTAACCCCCAAAATGCCATCCATCCTTCACATTGAACGGGGGACCTAGGCTGGGGCACAGCAGGATCTTGTCCGAACCACCATACTGAATTATGGCACTGCGCATGGCCCTTGAAATCAATGGAATATGTTCGTCTAAGATGTTGGCACTTTCGGAAAGCCCGGAGGGTATTCGATCGCTGTGGTCACCAGCGTACAGAAGACAGGCCAACAGATACTGGCGCTGGGAATTTTGGCAAAGGGTTCGGCGCGCTTTCTCCTTGGCTCCCAAAACCGAGGATAGAAGCAAAGAGGCAAGAATCCCCACAATCGCCACCACCACCAGAAGTTCAATCAAAGTAAAACCGGTCACGCTGGCGGCGCAACGCGTTCTAAAGACCTTTGATTTCCACGCAGAATCTTCTTCCCACTGCTTTGCATTCAAAGTCATGTTTTGAATTTCAAAAGCTGCGGCCGCTTTTGCCATCAATTCTGTGGTTGAACATAGGGCTGTCCAACCTCATCCAACTTGAAAAACTGAAGATTGGCGAATGACAGGCTTCGGTGCATCTGTTTGGTTTTGCTATCTGGATTTCAGCTCCTTCGCGTCTCCGAAGAATTTCTTGTCTGCCATGTGCGCGGTGAGAAATTTTTGCAATTCAGATGTCTCGGCAGCAAGTATGATGGAGCCGTCGGCAACGACCCGATGCTTGATGGCATTCGGATGATCTTTGAGATGGTTCTGCATCCAGTCAGGGTCCATGAAGGCCAGCTTAACCGAGGGCTTGATTTGCTCAACCATGAATAACAAGTGGGCCGGGACGAGGGAAACTTCAGCCCGTCACCCTCAATCTTTGTGAGATAAAGGTCCAAGAACATCCGATTGTTGAGTTTGAATAATCCGGCATCAAAAATGGCGGTTCGCCGCTGATCGTCCGTTTGCTGCAACCGATAAAGCTTATCGCCATTCTTGCTGAATTCCCACGCTTCCTTTGAATCGACACCGGCTTCGGCGGGACATCAGTGATCTGCTTAATCGCGAAATCCTAGCCAAGGACGAAGCAGGCGGACGCAGCACGAGTTACGCTCTTCGCTTGCAAAAATAGCTCTTTTTCTTGATGCGACTGGTGTGGGTCGCGCTTCGTTCGACGGGCGAAGAAGTCGAAGAACCAGATCGGGCCCTCTATCGATCAACGACGCTTTAGCTTAAAGCTGCGGACCAAAGTTTCCAACACTTCGAATTGTTGTGAGATCCACTCGGTTTCCCTGGTGTTGAAAAATCTATAAGTCGCTCGATCACTCCGAATACTCCATTCGTATTGCATCCACGAACGCTTTGTATTCGTGGTCCGACGTTTCTGAAATACGGCTTCCAAGCCCTCTACCAGGAATGTCCGCGTTTCCAAAATTTCAACACCGTACCATTGGGGCCCTCCTCCGACCGGGTATGCTGTGCAGGATAAACTATCAGTTCCAATCGCTACAGCGAAGACCGGCTGATCAAATCCGCCCATCCGCTTCAGCAGGTCAGTGAAAGCCTTGGCAGGTGGACAGACAGTTATGGAACAGCCGTGTCGCACGTTGGTTACAAGGTTGCCTTTTATGAGAACCGGTCCTTCCTCCAAACCTTTGAGTTCGGCCACGAAGTCGGAGAGGAAAGGCGAGGCCTTTCCAAGAAAGGCTCTTCTGATGAGAGGGATGTTGCCGAGCAAACTCACGACCCACACACACGCCATGAATGGAATCACCAACAATCCCCCAAGAAGGGCAATCGGCCACACCATGAAACCCACCCATTTCATTTTCCGCTGGAGTCGGACGATATCCTTGCGATCCTGGTCATCTAAGGCTGGGGTTGCTTCGAATTGACGGATACTTTCCGGGCTATTTAAGAGGTCGGCAGGCACTTTTACGAAACAGCACATCTGGCATTTCCAACCAGATACCAGTCGTTCATTTACGAACCCTGCATTCGCAATATCCAAATCATGAAAATTCAATGCGCCCACAGGGGCATTCAAAGCATCTGCGAACTCGGTACAGGGTTTTGCAGCAAACAGAAAACGCCCCGACTTGATGCTCTCGAGCTTCTGAACCACGGATGAAACACCACAAATCGATGCCAAAAGCGCGAGATCCTCAGCCTGACTTGCTGACGCTTCCAACCTTCGTTGGGAGGAGAACACGGTAGTCGGCTTACCATATTCATTCAGACAGAATCCCCATCCGCCGTCCATAGCCCAAAGCTGCACCACTGCGGGAAATCGACCCAAAATCTGGTCCCTTTCCGAAGTCTCCTCAATGTCATTGCTAGCGAGGACCACAGACCACTGCTCGTTTGAAACCACAAACACTCGGACTTCCTCAGAATTATAGCGGCAGTCAAAAACCAGTCGGTCCGTCAATTGCTCGTACCCTTTTGCGAGATAACACTGTGCGATGGCCTCACGGACATCGGTGCCGCTTATATTTGGCAAAAGTGAACTCTGGATGCACGAACTCATCAGTCAAATGAGGCAATCTTACGCGAAGTGGTGCTTATTTGGATTTCAGCTCCTTCGCGTCTCCGAAGAATTTCTTGTCTGCCATGTGCGCGGTGAGAAATTTTTGCAATTCAGATGTCTCGGCAGCAAGTATGATGGAACCGTCGGAAACGAGCCGATGCTTGATGGCCTTCGGATGATCTTTGAGATGGTTCTTTATCCAGTCCGGGTCCATGAGGGCCAGCTTCACCGAGGGCTTGATTTGCTCAACCAACAATAATAAGTGGGCCGGGACGAGAGAAACTTCAGCCCAATCATTCACTTTTAGTCCCTCCCCCTCAATCTTGGTGAGGTAAAGGTCCAAGAACATCCGATTGTTGAGCTTGAATAAGCCGGCATCAAAAATGGCGGTTCGCCCCTGATCGTCCGTTTGTTGCAACCGATACAGCTTCTCGCCGTTCTTACTGAACTCCCATGCTTCCTTTGATTCGACACCGGCTTCGGTGGGACGCCAAGAGCCAACAAGCGCAGGATCGAAGACCAGGTCTTTTTCCGTGTAAAACGGATTCCACGACGGGACACAGCCAACCAAAGCCAAGCCGAACAGGAACACCGACAATATCCGTATTCTGTTTTGCATATGTCGAATGATTATAAAATTACCTAGATCAACACCCACCCACTGTCAAACTCACCGCGCAAAAGCGTAGATGATCGCGGCCAAAATTAATCCTCCAAAAACCGCGAAGAGTATTTTCCACGCGCTGTAAGGCCGGTGCCCCGCGATCGTGCCGGTCTGACCATTGACCACGAGCTGGTAGGACTTGCTGCCGTAAGTGTAGGTGAGCAGCCAGATGGGGAGCAGCGTGTGCTTGAAGGTCTCGGCGCTATAAGTGGTTTCCACGTTCAGGTTGCGGTGAGTGTCGCCGGGAACGGCCTCATCGCATTGGCTGGTCATGAACTGGTCCATCCTTACCCGTGCACCAACTGCGGCAGAAGCGAGGTCGATTTGATACTGTTCAACCAGCCAGCCTGCAACGTAGGAGGCAGCGTACGGCTCAAGCTTCTTGGTATGGAAGGGTTCAACCTCAAAAAGAAGATCCTTGTCGAGCCCGCGACTGGCGGGCACCAGAACGTCGTCAAAGAAGTGGGATTCACTACCCGAGGAAGGGACCCAACGGGTCTTCTGGACCTGACGTGTTTGCGAACGTCCATTTGAATCAGTGTAAGTCTCGGTTTCATAATAATGATAACCGGAAAGAGCCGTCCAATCCGAGTCCGCCCGTGCATCAAAGGTCCAGTACGGGATGTAAACACCCTGAATTGTGTCAGTCAGCCCTGCTGTTTTTAGGCGGTTGGGAGCGAACCAGCGACTGCCGTACCATTGGCGGACTGTGTCACGAACGGTTTGTTCAGGCAGGGTAAACGGGAGGACACTCTCCGGGCTAATTGGGCGCTCGGTTTGCTCGTAGGGAACGATTTGAGCGGAGCCACAGAAGGGACAGTTTTGAGCTGCCACTTTGGGGTCAAGCACCGTCACCGCCTGACAACTCTGGCATTTGACCGATTGCTTCTCCGCCTGCCAGCCGCGTCCCGCCTTGGCAAGCACCTCCATCGATGATCTCAGGTCGTATTCGATGACCGATTGCTTGACACCTTCGGCTGGCGTCTCAATCTTGGTCCCGCAGTAAGGGCAGACCAACAGATGCTCGGACGCGCTCCAACGGGCGTCCGAGCCGCAGTTCGGGCAATGAAACTTCTCGCGGGCAACAGCGTCGGCCATGAAGTCTTATTTAAGAAAATCCTGAAGCGCGCTGCGAGTGATCCGATACGCACTACCGATCTTCTTGGCTTTCAGATCACCGGATTCGATGCTGGCCATCACGTCCGCTTCCGACACATTCAATTGCCGGGCGACATCGGTGGGAGTCAGCACATCCGCGCTTTCCGTAGGTGCTGCGGCGGATGTGGTTGCACCCGGTGCTTGACCATCCATGATTTGCTTGGCCATGGCGATGCCGATGGCCAGTTCCGCAGGAGCACTGCCCGCGCTTCCGCCCTCACCCAAACCTTGCGCGAGCTGAAACTTCACGTAATCGTTGAGGTTTCCCACGGCCGACATGCTCGAGCGCTTGTCGATAGCCTGTTCGACCTCCGGTGGGACCGACACGTTTTCCACCACGAATGCAGTGAATTCCAAACCGTATTTGGATTGAGTGACGGGGTTGATAACCGGAAGCAGCGACTGCCCCAGTTCAGAGAAACGTGTGGCAACGTCGAAGACCGGAATATGAGCAGTGGCCAGGGCCTCGCTGAAAATGCTGACAATGCGCGAGCGCATCACATCCGTGAACTCGTCCAGACGGAAATGCTGGTCGGTGCCGGCCACTTCTTTCAGGAACAATGCCGGGTCTACGATTTTGAAATCGTACGTTCCAAAAGCGCGCGCCCGGACCACGCCCAAGTCCTGGTCACGCAGCATGAATGGGTTTTGCGTGCCCCACTTGTTGCCGGCAAAGACCCGGGTTGTGACGTAATAAACATCGGCCTTGAACGGCGACTCGAACCCGTATTTCCAGGAGGACAGCGCCGTAAGCACGGGGATGTTGTCCGTAGTGAGGGTATGTTTGCCGGGGCCGAAGAGATCGCCGAACTGCCCAAGGTAAACAAACTGCACGACCTGCGATTCGCGCACGATTAATTGTGCGCCGCGCTTGATGGCTTTGTCGTCGTCCGGGAACCGGTAGGAGAGCGTGTCGCGTGAGTCGTCCGTCCACTCGATGACCTCAAGGAGTTGACCTTTGATAAAATCGAATAGTCCCATAGGTGATAAGATTCAGAGGTTCGTACCGCCGATTGACCGTCCGCGCAAATTAAAAACGCAGCGCCGACGAAACGTAAGCGGCGGTTACTTCACATTCTTGGGATATTTGATGAAGTCCAGGATTGCTCCTGCCGCAGTCCTATCCGCCCGGCTGAGAACTAGAACCATTCGTTGATGGCTCTGCCCTGGCACTTCGACCAAACTTACCTCATTACCCCGCGCTTTCAGGACTTCGGCAAGCCTCTGGGATTGGCGGTGCAGCGCCTTCTTTTCGCCGCCTGCATACAGGATTAAAAACGGTGGAGAGTTGATCGTCACGTAATGAACCGGCGATGCCTCCACATCCCATCCCGGCGGACAGCCTGCGTCACAAAACCTTTTCTCGTAATACGAACGCTTTTCTCCAAGGCGGTAGGTCTCCTCATCTGCCATATCCAGCCCTGCCCCGCTGACGGACACCACTCCGCGAACGTCTTGTGGAGAAAGGGAATGTCGGGCCAATGGTTCTGAGTTCAAGGCCACAAATGACGCCAAATAACCTCCAGCCGAATGACCAGCCAAGAATATCTGATTGGTAGCCGCCCCGTATTCAGCGGCACGATGTTTGATCCAGGCAACCGACGAAGCCACATCATCCACCTGCTCGCGCCAAGTGACCTCCGGCTGCAATCGGTAGTTGACCACCGCCACGCCAATCCCGCGCGCGGCAAAGAAACGCCCAATATTGCCGTACACATCCTTCCCGCCAACTCGCAACGCCTTATCGCCAGAATCCCAGCCTCCTCCAAAAACGAAAACCAGCACGGGCCAGTTGCCGTCGTTGGGGCAAAACAGATCCAGCCGGTTTTTGGGATGCCCGCTTGAAGTGTAGGGAACGTCCAGAGAGACGGTAGTATTGACCAAGGGAGCTTCCTTGTACAAAACCGCCATGCCCGCACGCTCAACGACTGCACATCCCGCTGAGGCAAACACGCCCAGCGTAATTCCCAGGTGGGCAACCCCTTTGGCAAGACGGTTATTCATCAAGACACCATCAATCAACTGTCGAACGTAATGTTGTGGAGCTAAATATTTACTCTCGTTCGTGGTTATTGGCTCTTACGCTTTCGCGCAGACCTCCGCTCGGCTTTCTAAAGACTCCTTATCCCTCACTCTCATACCTTTTTTCAATCGCCCTTGGACGGAGATTTTCTGGAATAAGGTTTCGCCAATTCTTTGACCCAATAGTACCGGAACGGCATTTCCGATTTGTCGCATGGCTTCAGTCCATGCTCCGGTTATCCGGTAATCGTCAGGGAAAGTCTGGATGCGTTTGCCCTCAAACACGGTGAAATAACGAACCGAGCCATCGTGAAAACGTATCATGTTTTCCCCACCCGGGACGCCATGACCGCCAGCTTTTACAGTTTTCGCGGGCAAATCGTAACCGCTGCCAGTGTGGCCTGGATAAGCCCTCGCCAAGTCGCGAAAAATATGGTCGGTGATACCGTGCTTGATGCGTGGGTCGGGAACACCTTTCAATGCATCGCGGATGGTGCGCCAAGGTTTCAACTCGGGCTCAAAAAATCCAAAAGTGTCCTGCAGGCTTCTTACCCTTGTCGATAATCCATTGTGGCTGGGCTCGCGTTGCGCCTTCGGAACTTTGTGTCCTTCCCAATACGAGCCAGTCACAAATTTATCCCACAACAATTTTTCCTCGCTGTGCGTCTGAGCCGGGAATTCCCATGTCGCATTCAAGTCGGACCGGATACCGACGATGACAACGCGCTCACGGCATTGCGGAACACCGTAATCAGCGGCGTTCACCAATGCGTGCTTCACTTTATATTTAATCCCGTCATAACGGTCATATTCTATATTTTTCAGAGATTTGAAATGTTCCTGCCACGTCGCCTTCAATCCTGAATGTGCATCCGGGAATGTGAGCCTCAGTAAAATATAACGAAAGTAGTCTGAAAATGTCTCGCGCAACAATCCTTTGACATTTTCAAACACAAAAGCCTTGGGAGACAAGATTTCAATCGCATTGATTGCATAGGGAAACATGTCTCGATTGTCAGCGTTCGCGCCGTGCTTGCCACCCAACGAAAACGGCTGGCAGGGAGGGCCACCAGCGACGACATCAATCTCTGAAAGCTGGTGAAAATCAAAATTCTTAATATTACCTTCAAATACTTTTTCCGGGTCAAAGTTTCGACGCAAGGACGCACAAGCGTCTTCATTGAACTCTACGAACGCACTGTGTTCAAACCCCGCAAGTTCAAGTCCTTTCGCCAAACCGCCTGCCCCCGAAAATATCTCAAGCGATTTCATTTGAGTTTACCAAGCGTGGATAGATGGGATTTGATCCTCTTCAAAATGACGGTTTTGGTTTTGGGGACTCCATTGCATTTGTCAGCCCACTTTCTTCCGGGATGGACTACATCCCAATCAGAACGTGCCTGCTCGTAACGGCCTTTGCCGGGGTCGTGATTTCCAAAACCATCCATGGCGGTGTTCCAAAGCGGGCGGTTCAGTTTTATGAGGGCGGCTTCGACGGTACTAATCATGTCAGATCCGGTGTGTTCAAAAATAACAAACCTGCACATGAAGTGGTCGGCATTGAGGTTCGGAGCGAGCTTCATGCTGTTATGATGCTGGCGCATTCGGCTAAAAAGCTCGCTGGACTGATTTTCATCGGTGTCAGATGCGCGAGATTGCCGCCAGCCTTTCGGCACGGCTTTGCCGACGTAAATCGGAAAGTCATAAGCCGTGCGGTTCAATTCGGCGTAGCGCGCGTAAAGCGGATTCGAACCGGTGTAGTATATCGCATAAACCCCTCGCCCCAGAAACGAAACCGGCGGCGGCAACGGAAGCACAGGCGTGCCATTGAAGAACCTAACGGCATCTTTGACCATTTCTGCGAAAGCATCGTTCCGATAAACGTGTTCCGCTCTGTCGAATGGCCTCTGTTTCATCGCAATTTAATCATGCTAAAAATGACTCCAAAGTCACGCCTTCGCGTAAATCCCCTCAAAAATCTCCACGAATTTTTCATCTTGGCTCCCATCCCTGACTTCGGAGTCTAATCCTCGGGTCGAGTTCTCGGCCAGCAGTTGAAATGAATTCTCCAAACGATCTCGATAGCGTTGCGTCTGTTCGTCGCCCAACGTCTTGTTAGTCTCGTCGGCGTTTCCAGTGATATCACCATCCGCTCTGATGGAAAGGCGATAACTACGCATGCACCGGTTTTTGACGACGTTCAGCTTCCTTCCAAACATCTTTTACGCTGCGTTTGCTGACGCCACTTTCGAGACCTTCCTGAATGGCTTGTTTCAGTGCCGCACTTTTAGCGCTTTGCTCCTGATCTCGGCGAATCATGTCGCGAAAGTACTCGCTGTCATTGGTATAGTCCCCGCTTTCAACTCGAGCCTTGACCCAGGCATCTTGCTGCTCGGAGAGGGTGATGGTTTTTCTGGTGTTTGCCATAAAGACATCAAATACTAATCATACTATTGGTGCATATTTGCACGCTTTTAGGCATAGAGCAAGGAGGTCTTTGAGGAAGCGTCAGGGTCGGTGTGCGATTTTTTAACCATGGACAGAAAAGGAAGGGACTTGGAAAAGGCATCAGGCAGTGCCCGGGGCTATCGCTCGCTGAATCCCCGTTCCAGACTGCTATCCCGTTGGAACAATTCGATCCTCAAGCCGATTTAGACTGCTTGCGGATTTTTTCTTTGCGTGGAGACTTTAGCTATTACCGCATGAAGTCTTTGTTTGCGTTCGTCGCTTTGCTTTTGGTTCCGCTGGCACGCGGAGGGGTCATTATTAATGAGATCCATCCCAACCCGGATGTCGCGACGGAATTGGTGAAGTTTGTCGAACTTTACAATAATTCCGACACGGCGGTGGACTTGAAGGGCTGGAGGCTGACGCAATCGGTGAAGTTCTCCTTCACGAATGGGCCCGTCCTGGCCGCGCATGGGTATCTGGTGATTGGGGAAAATCCGGCGGCTCTGGCGGCGAAGTTCAAAGTGGCGGCGTTGGGGCCGTGGTCGGGCGGTTTGCCTGCGTCCGGAGGGCAAATCAGATTGGAGAACGCAAGCGGCGGTACGGTGAATGAAGTGGTTTATCAAGGGGGGGTTCCCTGGCCAACAGTTGGGGCGGCGCCGGGGTTTTCCATGGAATTGGTCAACCCGAGTTTCGACAACACACTCGGTGGCCACTGGCGGCCTTCAGTGGTGGAGGATTTCACACCCGGAACGCCCACGGTGTTAGTACCGATCTATCAGACTTGGAGCTTCGACCAATCGGGCAAAGATTTAGGAACAGATTGGCGGGGCACCAATTACGTTGATTCAACCTGGCCGACCGGTCCGGCGCTGTTCTATCACGAGGAGGCAGGTCTTCCTGTGGCTAAGAAAACCGAGCTGACCGGTTATCTGCCGGCAAAGATCACTTACTATTTTCGCACTCACTTCACTTTTAGTGGCGACCCGGCGCAAACCACGCTTTCTGCGCAAACGATTTTGGACGATGGTGCGATCGTCTACCTCAACGGCGAGGAATTGTTCCGTTTGGGTATGCCTGGAGCGGACACCACGGTGACAGCCGCCACGACAGCGACCAGGACAGTGGGCGATGCGGTTTACGAAACGGCGGTACTCACCCAAAGTCCTGCGTTGCGCAACGGTGACAATCTGCTTGCAGTCGAAGTTCATCAGGCCAACTCACAAAGCAGCGATGTCGTTTGGGGGATGAATCTCTTAGCCACTCCCAAGGCGGCGACAAGCGGGATTGGCCCAACACCGGGGGCCAGGAATGCTGCCTACGCAACTAATCTGCCACCCGCGATCCGGCAGATCGATCATTCGCCGCACCAGCCCAAGCCCGGCGAGCCGGTGCGCATCTCCGCCAAGGTCACCGACCCGGACGGCGTCAAACAAGTGACGCTCAGTTATCAATTGGTTGATCCCGGCGCATACATCGCGTTTGCGGACGCAGCCTACGCAACCAACTGGCTCACAGTGGTGATGAATGACGCGGGAGCTGATGGCGACAAGGCGGCGGGGGATGACGTTTACACGGCCACATTGCCGGAGGTCCTACAGGTTCACCGCCGCTTGGTGCGCTACCGAATCACGGCCACAGACAAGGGTAATCGGTCAGTGCGCGTGCCGTACGCGGAGGATGCGGAACAAAATTTTGCGTATTTTGTTTATGGTGGCGTTCCAGAATGGAGCGGAGCCATTCGCCCGGGAAGCACCACTCCGGCCTTGGGTGAAGTAACCACATTCTCGACGAATGTAATGCGCCGATTGCCGGTGTACCATCTGATCACCAAGAGCCAATGGGTGTTTGAATCGCAGTTTCAAGAAAGCGGCGATGCCAACGAGATATTCAATTGGACCGGCACGGTGGTCTACGACGGGGAGGTTTATGACCATGTCAGCTACCGGGCGCGCGGCGGGGTTTGGCGGCATGCCATGGGCAAGAACGCATGGAAACTCAATTTCACCCACGGGCACCGGTTTATGTTGCGCGATAACTACGGCAATCCCTATGCAACCGGGCACGACAAGGTCAACCTGCGACCGCTGATCCAGCAGGCAGATTATTTGCACCGGGGGGAACAAGGAATGTTCGAGTCAGTCTCGCTGCGACTTTTTAACATGCTCGGAGTGGCTGGTTCGCGCACGCACTGGATCCAATGGCGCGTGGTGGACGGAGCCGATGAGTATGGACCCACGCAGTATGACGGGGATTTCTGGGGGCTCTATCTGGCTGTTGAGGAGGGTGACGGAAATTTTCTGAAAGAACACAATCTTCCAGACGGAAATTTTTATATGATGGGTGAAGGATTGGGTGAAAAACAAAACCAGGGGCGCACATCAAGCTCAGATGATTCGGCCCTGGTTAACTTCGTTAGCACCTATAAGGGTTCGCCCAACCAAAGTTGGTGGCGGACGAATCTTGATCTCAATACTTACTACAGCTACCGAACGGTGATTGAGGCAGTGCACCACTACGACGTCGATGATCCCCCCGGAAAAAATTACCAGTACTATCAAAACTCCGTCACCGGCTTATGGTCCGTTCACCCGTGGGATTTGGATTTAACATGGGCGGACAACATGTATGGCGGCGGGGGCGAGCCGTTCCGGAACCGGGTTGCGAATAACGCCTCGCAGCCAGAGTTGCGCACCGAATACAAAAACCGAATCCGGGAAGTTAGGGATTTGATCTTCAACACCGATCAGATGTCCCAGCTCATCGACGAATACGCAAACATGGTGCATGGCCCTGAAAAACTTTCCATCACCGATGCCGACCGGGCCCAGTGGGATTACAATCCTATCCTTGTGAACAGCAGTTACGGGGTAAATCCCAGCAAGGGCGGGTGGGGATTGTTTTACAAATTTTCAGCCGAACAACCTGGCATCAGCAATTCGTTTTATGGCGCTCCCCAACTGATGAAGCGGTATGTCAGCGCACGCGGCAGCTATTTGGACACGCTGGCGGCTGATGTCAATCGTCCCGCACGCCCGATCCTGACCAGCCTGACCACCACGAACTTCCCTTTGAACCAACTCTCTTTTCATAGCTCGGACTACAGCGGAAGTTCGTCGTTCGCGGCCATGAAATGGAGGGTCGGCGAAATCACGCCAACCACAGCGCCTGACTTTGATCCTTACGCCCCGCGTCGATATGAAATCGAATCAGCGTGGGAAAGCCCTGAACTGCCGCAGTTCCAAAGTGATTATAAATTCCCATCCACTTCCGTGAAGTTGGGGCACACGTATCGAGCCCGGGTTAAGGTTAAGGATATTGCGGGTCGTTGGAGCAATTGGTCGGCGCCGGTACAATTTCTGGCAGGCGATCCTGATAACGCAGTGGCGCTGGTAGAACATTTGCGGGTCACGGAGCTTATGTACAATCCGCCGGCAGGAAATGATTTTGAGTTCATCGAACTACTGAACACGAGCACTGATCTCCCCCTCGACATTAGCGCAGTCGCATTTACGCAAGGCATTGATTTCACCTTTCCCAACAACAGCGTGCTCGAACCTGGCGCTTATATTGTCTTAACAAAAAACGCCGACACGGTTGCATTTCGGACATTTTATTCCCTCGACACGGATGTTCCAGTGTTTGGTCCGTATCAAGGCAGCTTGGACAACGGTGGTGAAACAATAACACTAAAAACAGTAAAGGGCGGAAGCGATATTGTTTCGTTCCAGTATGGCGATGGCCGCGGCTGGCCGCTCTCAGCCGATGGAGCAGGACATTCACTGGTTCCGATTAACGCACAAGTGGACGGGGAAAACCTGGGCACTCTGAATATTGGCGGAAACTGGCGGAATAGTTCTTTCATCAAAGGTTCACCTGGCCGGGCTGATCCCGAGCCTGCGCAGGATTTGCGTATCAACGAAATTGCCGCCAACACCCATTACAACAACCCAGCGCGGCCCGAGTACAACTCCGATGATTGGATTGAGCTATACAACCCCACGGCGGCAGACATTCAGCTGGATGGGTATTATTTAAGCGACTCTCCCGCCGACTTAAAAAAATGGGCGATTCCTGCTCAGATTCTTCCAGCTCATTCCTGGGTGGCATTTGACGAAATCTCAGGCTTCCACAATCCAATCACGAACGGTTTTGGATTGAACAGTGGCGGCGAGCAATTATTTCTTTCGCATCTGCCAGGAACGGTGGATGACCGGGTGGTGGATGCAATGAGCTTCAAAGCACAGGAGGACGGTGTTACTCTCAGCCGTGTTCCCGACGGAAGCGAATTTTTGGCACCCACCTCCCCCACCCCATATGCAGCCAATGGCGCGGCGGTTCGAAGCCTGATGATAACGGAGTTGATGTACCATCCTCCAAGCATCGACACCAACGTGGTCGACAATACTACCAATGAATTCGTGGAAATTCATAACCGCACCCTCAACCCAATTAACTTATTCAACCCTACGGGCGGCTGGCGAATTGATGGCGGCGTTAAGTTCGTCTTCCCCACCAACCTGGTAATTGCTGCGGGACAAACGTTGGTGCTGGCAAATTTCAATCCTACCAATGCTCCACTGCTTCAAAAGTTCAAGCAAACCTACGGAGTCACCAATCCTATCACTGTGCTTGGCCCTTACAGCGGAAAACTGAACAACGGAGGGGACCGTGTTGCGCTGGAGAAACCTCAAGCATCCACCACGATTGGCGCTGCGCCCGATTGGGTGATTGTGGATGAAGTCATCTATGCGTCTGTGTCGCCTTGGGCTGCAGCTGCGAATGGTTTGGGATTCTCGTTGAATCGAGTATCAAAAACCGCTGACAATGGAAATTCGCCAACCAATTGGATTGCTGTGTTGCCCACGCCGGGCAGCTATGAGGAGCCGGCTCTGACCCAGATCGATACCGATGCAGACGGCATGCCTGATGCTTGGGAGCTGACGCACGGGTTAAAGATTAACGATGCATCCGATGCAGGGCTTGATCCGGATGGCGACGGTCTCACCAACCTTCAGGAATATCAGGCAGGCACTGATCCACACGACCGCGCCAGCACAGTCAAGTTAGTCGGCACGATGAATGTCGATGCCTCACTTACCCTTGAATTTGCCGGCGTTCAGGGCCGAAACTATCGAGTGGAACAATCCTCTGTCCTTCCAGCCGTGGAATGGACAGCCGTGAAGAGAATCGCCCCCCAACTCAGCACAGGCGCCGTGAAAATAAGCGTGAACGGCGGAACCGATGGGGAATTCTATCGATTGGTGGTGGAGCACCCCTGAGATTCATGCCGTTCGCCGCTATCGGATGTTTACAATGGCGCTTGGTTTGGCGACGCCGCTTTCATTAAAGGCTTCGATGGCAAAGCTGTAACTCTGGTCAATGTTCAGCGCGCGGAGTTCAAGCTGGGGGCGTTGGTCTGCGAATACTTGGTAACATTGGTACAACTTGTCGCCGCGGAGGCCCCAGAGGATGTTGTAACCGACTGCTCCGTGAACGTCGTCCCAACTGATGAAAGCATTGCGCGGATCGTTACCGTCGCGGCGGACCTGTAGCTTGGCTGGGGTGGCCGGGACTTCACCGCTGCGGCGTCCAAAAATGCGGATGTCGCTAATGGCCAAATTGGGCGCAGCGACGTAGACGTGTTCGTATTTGATATAACGGGCACGGGTGGGTTCACGGAGTTCAGTGTAGGCATTGGGCCGGTCTCGGCGTTCGTTGGTGAGGTCCGCAACGGTGGTCCAATGGGTGCCATCGGAGGAAGCGTGAAGTTTGAACTGGGTGTAAACACTGGGAGGGTTTGAGTAGATGCCGGATTTGTAATCAGTGAAGTTCACTTGAACGGCGCGAACCTCGGACTCCTGACCCAGATCAACCGTGAGCCATTCGCCGGGTTTGTTTGTTCCAGCCAGCCAGAAGCTGCGAATATTCTCGTCGGTCACATTGGCCGCAGTGAAGACGTCACGATACGAGGACGCAGTGACGGGTTTCCGATAAGAAAGAAGCATCCATCCGGTGAACAAATCCTCGGCTCGATTCCATTTTTTGGTGGGCAAATATTGCGGAAAATCGCCGAAGCGTGTGGTGGCGAACATAAGTCCATCGGCATCAAATGCGGCAGGCACCATCGCGATCCGTCTCTCGAAGTCGAAGTTCACGGCAAGCCAGGGAGTGCCGGTGTTCCAATAATTGCCGTAGTTGTCCTGAAAGGTGTTTCCGTGGCCAACTCCGGTGATAAATCCGCCGGGCTTGTAGGAGACGGGATTGTTCGGAGCGTAAGCGAAGGGGCCCAAAGGTCCGTCACCAACGTAGGTGCCGTTGGCGTAAACGTTGTATTCTGTGCCAGGCGCACCGTATTGAAGATAGTATTTGCCTGCATGCTTGCTCATCCATGCGCCTTCCATGAAGGGCGTGGTGCTGCTGACATGATTAGGACCAAATCGTTCCCAACCGTGACGTTCGGGAATGAGTTTGAACAACTCAGCTGAGTTGCCCATGTAAGTGAGCTTGTTCGTCGGGTCGAGCTCAATGCCGTAAAGCGGATAAAGGTTCGACGAACCAAAATACATAAACCAACGCCCTGTGTCCTCATCCTTGAAGATGGCGGGATCCCACGGACCTTGCGCACCGGGAACTTGAGGAAGAAGCGGATTGAACTGTTCCAAGCGGCCGGTTTCAGGGGAGTCTGAGACCCAGATGGGTCGTCGCTCAAAAGTGGATTGAAACAGATAGAGCCGGCCATCGGCAGACAGCGCGGCAGGAGCGCACATATCCTCCTTAGGCCATTGGTGGGGTGAGACATCGGGCTTGATAAAGCGCCAGTTCACCAAATCTTTCGAATGCCACCAACCACCCGAGATGGTGACGAAGAGAAAATACTCTCCCTTGTGGTTCACGATCACCGGGTCAGCACCTGACCTGAAGGATATTCCCCGCGCCTCCTGCTCGAAGTTATACTTGTAATCGATGTCGACCGGGTTGCAGTACGTCTTCTGCCCGACGAATTGGGCAAAACACGACGCAGTCGCAGGCAGAAGAGCAATAGTGAACACAAAGCGGCGATACACAGTCGAGCACCACACTCTGAATTTCGGGGTCCATGGCATGGCTCATTCTTCGTCCGCCCCTCCAAGAATATCAAGGCATTCACTTCAGGCCGCACCCATGCGAG
>JANYDC010000154.1 GCA_025359965.1 Pedosphaera sp. | reverse complement strand
CCGCCATAGACGCGCCACTGGCCCCCGATGCGCGCGTCATTGACGCAAGAGGCGGCACCATCATGCCCGGGCTCGTCGAGGCGCACATCCATCTCACTTACTTCAAATGACATTTACCACATGCAAATCATGGAAGGTGATGTCATTGCCACCATCAAGCAGTTCAATCCGTATTTTGCCCACTACCACACAGGTGGCGTTCCGGGACGCAACGAGATCGACAACACCCAGGAGCTGAACTATCCGGCCATTATGAAAGCCATCGTGGACACCGGATTCAAAGGTCATGTGGCCCAGGAATTCATTCCCAAGCGCAGCGATGTGCTGGCCTCCCTAAAGCAGGGTGTGGATATCTGCGATATTTAAGGATCGATTCTCTGCGATTTAAACGGGGCAGCTTCTTAGGAGGCTGCCCTGTTTCTTAGCCAGACCAGAGCCACCACCGCGCCGACGGCTATCACGCCCCCCGCCAATGAACGAGCGGTGGGTTTTTCATTTTCCACCCATCGTGAGAAAGGCAAAATAACCAGAGGCGTAAGAGCTACAATCGGCAGCACGACCCCCGTCGGAATCGAACCCAAAGCCAACTGGTAACAGGAGACACCCAGCACTGGGCCTGCCACTGCGTTTAAGGTCATCCATGATGAGGCTTTTTTAAAATTAGGCCATTCGCGCGCGCGTTCTTCTCTGTTCTCACGCCATTTGAGCAGTAGATATCCGCTGCCAGCCACAATGATGCCACCCCAAATACGCTCATATGCGGCGGAAAAACCATCGACACTGACGCCTCCAGCCTTGGCCAGAGCGTAAGCCTTGCGGCTCAACACCGCGCCCCCTCCCTGCCCTAGTCCCGCCACCACTCCAAAAGCAACCCCGCGCCAGCGTTCGCGCACGTCGATCGGGGCCAGTTTTCCCGGCGCAATCGCCAGACACACCCCAGCAAGGATGGCCGCGCCGCAAATCAGCTGGGCTGCGTCGAGCACAGTGCCAAGCCACATCCATTCCACCAGTGCCGCGAAAGGCGCGGCCAGACAATGGACCAACAAAACCGAGAGTCGCGACCCCAACCTCGGTAAGGCTTGATAAAGGGCGATATCAGCAACGCCGAACCCCGAGATTCCGCTCCAAAAAAAGACCCATCGCCCCGGACTGCCCAAACCGTGCCCCAACCAGTGCGCTAGAATTCCAAGAAAAATGGTGGCAAGGATCATCCGCCAAAAATTCGCCTTCACCCCGCCCATGACTTTGGTCATGCGGGTGGCGGCGATGGCGGAGATGGAGAAAAGAAGCGTGGTGGCGAGAGCAGCCCACATTTAGTGGCTCACTTTGAAAATGGCGTTGCGGAAGGTTGATTCGCAAAACAAAAACGCGCACCCCATGAGAGAGTGCGCGCTTCCGCTTAAATCTATTTCAAAAGCTCTTCGGCAATCTGTACCGCATTCAAGGCTGCGCCCTTCAATAGCTGATCCCCAGCCACCCAGAAGCTCAGGCCGTTATCTAGAGCACAATCCATGCGGATTCGGCCCACCTGGCAGTTGTAACGTCCGGCAACGTAGAGCGGGAGAGGATATTCAGACTTTTCCGGGGCATCCACCACATCCAGACCGGGAGCCAAAGCGAGAACCGCGCGGGCCGCTTCAACCGTTATAGGCTTGGTAAATTCCGCGCTGATGGCCACCGAATGCGCCCTATAAACGGGAACGCGCACGCAGGTGACACTGGCCCTGAAACCGGGATGATGCATGATCTTGCGCCCCTCGTTCTCCATCTTCATTTCTTCCTTGGTATAGCCACTGGGTAGAAATGAGTCTACTTGGGGGATCACGTTGAATGCGATCTGATGGGGGTAAACCTCACGAGTCACGGGCTGCCCATTAACAATCTGGCCCACCTGACGTTCCAATTCCTCAATCGCCTTCGCACCCGTGCCAGACACCGCCTGATAGCTAGAAGCAAAGACGCGAGTCACGCCAAAAGCCAAATGCAGCGGGTACAGGGCCATCAAGGTGATGGCGGTGGTGCAATTGGGGTTTGCAAGAATGCCTTTGTGCAGCTTCACGTCGGCCGCATTGATCTCAGGCACAACCAACGGAACATTCGGGTCCATCCGGAAGGCGCTGGAGTTGTCCACCACCACGCAACCGGCGGCAGCGGCAATCGGTCCAAATTCCCTGGAGATGCTTCCACCTGCACTGAACAAGGCAATGTCGATCCCATTGAATGAGTCCGCTTTGAGTTCAGTGACGGTAATATCCTGGCCCTTGAACTTCAGTTTCTTGCCCACGGACCGAGCGCTCGCGAGGAGCGTCAGCTTTCCTACCGGAAAGTTGCGCTTCTCAAGCGTTTCAATCATTTCGATTCCAACGGCGCCCGTAGCGCCGACCACAGCGACATGCGGAGTACGGTTCATAAAAGGGAACGGAGGATAAGCCAGTTTAGAAAAGTGTCAATAAAACGTGCGCCGGAGGAACCGAGGCGGCCGAGGCATTTGGACTTCGACGTTCACCATTGTACTATAACCATTCCACGTCGCCCGGCTTGACCAGGACCCGGTCCGGGATTTGAAAAGGGTTTGCGGTTAAATGAGAAAACCAGTGGAGATGGATCGATTGATCCTTCAGCACCATCGGCACCGGCCCCTCCTCCGTCTGTCGCGGTAGCGTTTTGACCTTGTTTCCCTCCGCGGCCGCCCCCCGCCATGACAGTGATTTGAGCGCCGTCCGATTGGGTGTATGAAACAGATGAATCACCCCCATCCTGGCCGTTTTCACCTAACGAAACTTTGCTGGTTCCATGGCCTACCACCACCGTTATTATCGCTCCGATCGGCACTTTCAGGATGCACCTCGTGAAAGCTCCATCTCCTCCATACCCTCCCCAGCCCCCCCCGATACCGCCGCCACCACCACCGGGCGGGGTGTAGTCGGTCCCTTTGCCTCCCCCGCCTCCGGCCCCGCCCAACAGTTCAATTACGAACTTTGTGGTCCCAAAATCATTCTTGATAGTGTACGTGCCGGTGCTGGTAAAGCTTTTGATTCCATTGGGAAATGAGTTAATTGCCGTCACCGAAAAAGGAGCCGGCGTTATCTCTTGAAGGGGAAGCTCTGTATAATCTTCGGCAGGAGCAGGAATTGGCAAAGGTGTAGGACGAACTTCAATTTTAAGCCACCGCCTGTCCCCAGTAAAAACTTCCGGACCACCGGGGAGATCGACAGAGAAGTTACCCTCTTTGACGAGGATTTTTTCCTTCGCAATGTTGGTGCCTAGCCGTTTTGATTGCGCTGCATCCTCAAAGATTGAAAAAATAAAATCGAAGGACCCGGTCGCAGGCGCTCCAGAGCGAGTCAGTTTTCCTTGGTACGTGAAGGTGGGGCTCTGTCCCTGCGCCACCAATTTAAGAGACGAAAGAAACAAGACAGCCAAGAGGGCCACATAGAACACGCAGCTGGCTGGCCGCGAGGGAACACGAACCGCAATATTCTTCATCGGAATACGCCCGTCTGAACGAAAAATCATACGCGTCCGCTTGCAGAAGCATGTCCCAAGCTGCTCAAGACGGCTCCTGCATTCAAAGCGTCCTTTCCCGTACGGAAACAGGACAAGGATGTCGACAAGTCGGCTCATCTAGCCATTGCACATTCCATCGACTTATCTGTCAAGGGTCTACCACTACTCGCTTCCGATAATGGGAATTTACGGTAAAGAAAACCGGTAGAAGAGATACCGCGAGGTTGTTAGGTCGTCCTGAAAATCGAAGGTGGAATTGGTCGTGACGACGGTGCTGAGAGTAATCCAGTTGAGTAGATCAGTGCTCCTCTGGATGTTGTAGTTAGTTTTGCCAGGAGCGCTTAAGACCGTGCAATGGAATATACCCTGTTTAATGCTTGTGCTTAGGAAATGGAGTCTTCCGTCAAAGCCGAGTTCAACATTCGACAGGGCTAGAGTCGTTTTCGAGTCACCGGGCGACTCAATCTGAAAAACGATGCGATAAGTAAGTCCTATTATGAGTCTAGGAATTAATATCTCTCCTGTAGATCTAGCATCATTTCCAGCGTCTTCTTGACGTATCTGGTGCAATAGCTCGCCATTAAGGGCACTTCCAAAAATGGCATGTTTTAAAAGCAGGCTATCCTAAAGGCACATTTGGAACCCGCATAGGTTGTTGGCCCGCCCGTTTGAATGGAGCGGTTGCAGGTTGAGTGGTGCATCCAGAACCTCTCGTTGCCA
>JANYDC010000153.1 GCA_025359965.1 Pedosphaera sp. | reverse complement strand
TGGCAACGAGAGGTTCTGGATGCACCACTCAACCTGCAACCGCTCCATTCAAACGGGCGGGCCAACAACCTATGCGGGTTCCAAATGTGCCTTTAGGATAGCCTGCTTTTAAAACATGCCATTTTTGGAAGTGCCCTTAATTCATGCGGGACATGGAACACGTCGCCTAGCATGCGCTCTTCAGTTTCTTCCGGCTTTGCTTTGCTGAGTCGAATCTGCTGCAAGTCTTTGTGTTCTAGTAGTGTAAGTGAATGTATTAATATTTTCTTTTTGGTCATGGTGATATTTTTCTTTCTTTACCAATTCGGTTATTTTCCCTCGATGGAGGGTGGAATTTTCCGTATTTGATACTATCATAGACATATAGCTAAGTCAATAAGGTTCAATATGTTTTACTGATACTGCCTTTCAATTAATAAAATAATTAATTCGTGAAGGACGCTCTCGCCAATACGGTTCAAATGATGATGCATCACGTAAATTACTGTCCTGCACCATGTTACGCATGCGCCATTAAAACTCTATCAGTGAATGAATTAGTGCGTCTTTAAAAATAAAATGCTAACTCACCAAAAAAACTGGGCGGTGCTGATATCCCGAAACGTGGAAACTATTTTTTATTCTTTTATTATTTTTACTCCAATACGCCAGAGATGGCTCTTTTTGCGCATGTTCACTTGTTAAATGAGTAATTTGAAGAATACTGCTGGATTCAGCCAAGGCGCGAATATCTCATTAAGCTGGGAGCCACCAGAGCCACAATCTGCGGCCCCGCCTAAACCGACATCCTCAATTCGCAAGTGAAAATCGATCATTGTTTCCGTAACCATTTATCGTTAAGTTACTTACGTATTTGCCACGCACAGATTCTTTAGAATTTGTGTTGCCTTAATTTACTTTTTGAATAACAATGATGCCATGAAATTTAAGGAGAAGGCCTTTGGTTATCTTCGAACCAGCAGCAAAGGCCAGATCGGGAACGATGGATTCCCCCGGCAAAGACAATCCTTACTTCGGTATTCCAAAGCCAATCGAATTGCGATCATCCAAGAATTCACAGATGAGGCTGTGAGCGGCACAGCGGACGCATTGGACCGCGAGGGGCTTACTGACCTGTTTGTAGCCTTGAAGTCCAATGGTGTTCGTCTGGTGCTTGTCGAAAGTGCTACTAGACTCGCCCGTGATCTCATGATCAGTGAAATAATACTTGGCGAATTCCGAAAAATTGGCGTCCGAGTCGTTTCCGCCGATGGCGGAATAGATCTGACCGTTGGCAATGACGACCCCTCAGGTAAACTTATCAGGCAAATACTGGGAGCGGTTTCAGAATGGGAAAAATGTGCCTTGGTTCAAAAACTAAGGGCATCGAGATTGAGGTTGCGTCGAGCAGGAAAAAAATGCGAAGGGAGAAAAGCTTATGGGAACACCGAAAATGAGCGGAGCATAATCGATTTCATTCGCGAGCTTCGAAAGGGGGGAAAGAGCTACGTCGCAATCGCAGCACTCTTAAACGAGCAGGGAACCACCTCTCGCTCAGGAACTAAGTGGCATGCGACACAGGTTCAACGGGTACTGGCGAGGGAAAAGCGTAAGCTGGAATCTCCAAAAACTTTCCAACGTCCGTGACCTAAGGGAAGGTCCAAAATCGGTTTTGAGATCCGTTAATGATCATCACTGCAATGCTGTCGAGAGCAGTATCCACCTTGTTCAGTGTCACGGACGCAACCATATACCATTCCAATAATGGTCTTTTCACCATTCCTGCTGTAATGCCATCCAGCACCATCGTTGTTGCATCCCTTTTTCCAGCACTTGGGCGATTTCGTTGAGCTTGAAGGAAGCAACCCCAGAGTTGAGAATGTCTGCATAACAATAAATAGGAGCACAACTGCGCCAATGCAGGACGAAAGCTTTTTAAGGGTGGGGTCCAGAGTAATGCGATTAAGTGTTGTCAGAGCCTTGATTCAATCGATCCCATTAAGTTCAAAATAAAGACTGAGACGAAGTCTATAGAGTGTGCACCATGGATAAGGACGAGGAACCTTTAATACTTGATCTTTTTTGAGGCTACTTTCCAACCACCACTGGCGTTAGGCGCGATCCTAATGTCGAAGGTTACAGTACGGCTGCCAGTATTTGGAATGATCGTGCCTCCAAATACATGAGACTCAACTTGGCTGTCCCATCCCCAATAGTCAAATGTAAGCACCTCACCAGAACCTTTCATTTGGCTGATAGCATAGCTCTTGGCACCGGCGGAGTCTTGGCTTCCTTTATTTGCTTCTGCTTGAGAACGTGACGGCGGTGTCGGCGACGGACGGTTAATTCCATCTATTTCTGATTGTTTGATGAACAAAAATGCTCCTATCAAGCAGATCACAAGAATGATGACCTTTCCCGAATGATTGAAGGGCTGGTTCAAGGACCGACTGGTCTTGTCCCCCATCGGTTTAAATAATAGGAAGATTTTGTCCCCCAGCGGTTTGAACAATAGCAAGATATTGTCCCCAATCTGTTGGAAAAACAGGCATATCTTGTCCCCGACGATTTCACCAAGATTTCGTTTTGTCGATCATTCACATTCGATTTAATCGTGTATGCAAACCTTGTACCAAATGTATTCAGCCATTTCGACGTGCCCTGAACCAAATACCTCCCATTGCAACAAGTGCTGTAAGTGCGGCTGGAAAAGTCGAGGCTTCAGGCACAGGAGCGGCATCTGGACCTACGGTAAATGAATATCTAGCAGGATCAGTTTGGAAAGACTGCCCAAACTCATAGGCCCCACCGTTAGGAAAACTAGCCCCCGCTAAGGCGATACGAGGCCCGTAGAAAGAATAAATACCATGGGTATTCCTCGCGAAAAAAAAGTCTTGAAAGGGATCTGACGGATTACTCACAAAAAGGTTGAGAAAATCGCCGCTGATGCTCAAAACAGGGAATTCGTCAAGTGGTCCGGTTCCAAGCAATTGATCAAAGCTTTCCAAATTGGAAAAAAGTGAAGCATCAAAACTCATGCCCGCGAAGGATAGTGCTTTCAGGCTTAGCAAATTATACCGATCACCGCCGCCGCTGTTGGAAACTGAAAAGTCGGCAGACAAAACGTTGCCGTTGTCGAACTGATATGTCAGGTGGCCAGTCTCTGCGGAAACCGCCAGCGGCAACGCAGCAAGCAGAATAGCTCCAAAATATGCCTTCAAGGTGGGAGTAAAAATAGTTTTCATATGACTTTGATCAAGAGCTTAGCTCATGCCCTAAGTTCGTCAAGCGCAAACGCGCCCTATCAGGCCGTGTTTTCGTTTTCAATTTTTGACGAAAATACGGGGTGGACAATGATCTGGAAGCATTTGGTCGAAACCTTCGAGAGGTGCGCCGAAACAAGGGACTCACGCAGGAGAAACTTGCGGAACTCGCAGGCTTGAACCCTCGCACAGTGCAAAAAATCGAAGCTGGAAAGATCAACATCCTACTGACAACAGTTCTTCGCCTCCAAAGATCTCTGGGTTGTAACATACAAGAGCTTTTTCCACCCATGCAGAAATGACAAAGTCCTACGCAGTTTCCACGCATCGTGATCCATTTCCACAGGTAGAGGATTGAGGAGTACACTTCAACTGGCAATGTAGGTGGAGTTGACTTTTTCTCGTCAACCTTTGACCATCAATCATGGCTATAGAATGTTCTTGGTCTCTTTTCCGATCAGTGCTGGAAGCAGCATCATTTGGTTCAATGACCTTCGCAGCAGTAATAGCGTGGAGAGCCCTTGGTCAGCTTAAAATCGGTCTTGCCACTTTAAGTCTCACCGAGCAACAACTGAAGGTCTCGAAGGAAGAGATCCAGCTTTTACAGGAAGATATCAAACTACGCTCCCGTCGCGAAGCGGCAACACTCGCGGCTGAACTTTGCACGCGATATGCATCAGAAGTGGTGCCACTAGCTGACACTTTGATGAAAAAGCTTGGTTCACCTCCGGCTGTCAAAGCATCACATGACTTTTTGCAGAGCGAGTCGAGCCAGTGCCAACCATGGTTGGTTGAGGCATGGGGGAATCATGAGCAGGAACTCATTGCATTACTCAACTCACTCGAAGGTATAGCGATTTATTTCGACAAGGAATTAGCGGAAATGGACGTTGCATTTCCTTCCGTAGGGCAACCATTCTGCGATTTGTGCGAAAGATTTTGGCCAGCGATAGCCACTTATCGACCGGACCATGGGAACAAGCTCTACTGTAGCATTGTGGCCGTTTACAAAATCTGGAAGCCAAAGATTCTCTTGGATGAAGCAACACTGGCTGCTCAGAGAGCTCAAAGCACGATGGCAAATATCGGGGCTCTCCAAACCAAGAGACCCATGGGAACATCGTGAAACTATTGTACCGATCTGTATCAGACCACGCGTTTTCCCCAGCACCAGTACTTGTCCCTGCGTTTCTCTCACTTACGGTTTAAGCCACCAGAGCCATAGCCCTGACATTGTTCAGGGCATTCACAAGTGCATCCAAATCATTACTGCCAAAAAGACTTTCTGGACCACGGGCAGTCAGATCAGTGAATGGAGATTCGTAAAGCAGGGACGCCTCCATGACTCCATGGGCAGTAAGGTGATTGATGATTAATTCAATGAACTCCAATTGCTGGCTGCTCATTTTCTTTCCAGAGTATGCAAATCGTCAAGGCGACGAAGGAACAGCCGATACGTAATCTGTTCGATCACTTCTAGCGGATTGCTGATGCCACCACTCCAAAACGCATCCCACAGCCGATCTACTTGACTCTTTAACTCACCAGTAATCATTAGCAAAAATTCCCCAACGTCAGGCGATAATGCGAGCCTTTGGTTTGTCGAAAGGTATCCAGTAACCTCAGTCGAATGCAACAACCGCCTAGAATCAAATTGAAGGGATCGAAATGTGTGAACTGGGGTGCAACCGAAATCCAATGTTGACCACGGATTTAGTTTCACCTTGCAGATTAAGGGTGGCCTGACAGCCTAGGGACAGAAGATGAAGCATTTGGATGACTCTAAGGAAGAAAGCAATCTGCCAACCTGACCAGCTATTCAAATGCGAAGTGCAACTGAACTCTCAAAATGAGGCACCCCAATGACAGGAACGATCAACAACCAAAGTCTCAACCCCCAACTCCAGAATGCACTTGAGGCTAGTTACGAAACCTCGTTCGTTGAATTCAAGGAGAAACTGGACGTTGGGAACAAAGGAGATTGGGTTGAAGTGATTAAGGACTTAGTAGCGATGGCAAACTCCGGTGGAGGGTTCATTCTATTTGGTGTTGATGATAACGCCAAACCGACCGGAGAAAGTGTGGAGGCTATAATCAGCTATGATGCCTCAAGAATTGGTGACAAAATATGTAAGTTTACGGATACTCCATTCGGGGACTTTACACTCCAACCAGCACTGAAGGCTGGCGTCCCTATCGCGGTCATTCAAATTTCAGCGAGCAGAATCCCCCTCGTTTTCACCACTGATGGCCAATATACCAACCCGCATGGCGATGAGAAATTCGCCTTTCGTAAGGGAACGGTATACTTCAGGCATGGAGCAAAAAGCGAACCCGGCACGACGGGTGATCTGCAAGCTCTCATCGAAAGAGAACTGGAACGGATCAAGCACTCATGGCTCGCTGGTATTCGAACTGTCGTTGAAGCACCCCCCGGTTCGACTATCTCTGTTGCTGTTCCTATTGAACAATCGGTGGTCGTCAACCCCAACCGAGTCCGCCTTGTTTCAGACGGAGATGCACCTGCCGTACAGTTGATAGACCCTAACAAAACGCATCCTCACCTATGGAAGAATGTTCTGACTCAGATAAATTTGAAGTTGAACGATGGAGTTAAGCTTACCACGCACGATGTTCTTGGCATCCGAAGACTGTACCAAATGGACTCTAATTCCCTTTACAGATGGAAAGCCAATTCTGGGGGCTCTCAATACAGTGAAGCTTTCATTCAGTGGGTTGTCACACATATCAACGAGAGTTCCAATTCTCTCGCTGTCGTCAGAACCCGACATCAAAAATGGGTTCTTGATCGAAAGGTCGGAGAAAAAGCACGCATTGCTCAGGCAAAGCCATCAGCAATTGACACTTAGGTTCATTGAGTGGATTAGGCTTCACGATTCCGTGGACGACTCGAACAGCCGTTCCTTGATCTCCTCACATGTACCATCGAATCCCGGAAACATCGAACCCGGTGTGATTCCCATTTGTCGCAACTCGCGCATCGCCTTAGTGCATTCGCAGAACGGTATATCTATGGCGGAAAGATACTTCGTGGTTTCGAACGTTCGCTCGCTAATGTGAGTCTCAATATCGTCGATATTCGTCAGCGTTGAGACGGCCTGTTGAGGAATCATACGTTCGTTGTCCAGCGCGATGAAATCATGAACCGTGAAATGCAGGGCCGCACAGTCGAGGCGAAACCTGCCGGGATTGTTTCTCCCCCACAGTTCCGCATCGAAGACGAAAATTCGTATATCGTCCTTGGCTAAAGGAACTGTGACAGGATTTTTCCGGTGCCCACGAAAGGCAAAAAACGCGGCAGCATATGGGGAATAAGTCCAATCCAACAGCGGTGTAGGGTAACCGTGGTGTTGAACGAGACTCATGAATGCACCATTTTCATCGGGGTTGGAGCGATTGAAAAAGTGACGAGTCTTCGAGCTTAGTTGGTTATGAAGAGCTCTGATGTCGATGTTAAGAAAACGGTGTAAATTGGCTCTTCCAGTCCGATGAAATGTAGTTCGAAGCCTTAATGGTTCTCTCTGCCCCCTGAATAGCGTCCCGTGTTTAACATTCTGTGATACCAATTTTTTAAAGTCATTCCAGTCCACCTGCTCGGCGGGCAGCAAGGAAGCTGTTTCAGCCAATGAGCGAGCGAGCGTAGCGAAACCTTCGATTTTGTTGTCTGTGGTCCATTCGAGAGTTAATTTGTCGGCGATCAGACTGCCTTTCCCCACAGCCTTCTTTGCAAAAATCTTGCCTTGCGTCAACTTTGGGTCCAGTTCATTCCAAGGCTGAGCAAGTCCGGTCTCCGGATTGAGAGGATTGAAACGCGTGATTTCAAACTCGAAGTAAGGATTCTTTGTCTCAAGATTGAATTCAGCAAGAAGTTGAAGCTGATCAGGGGTATCAGGGGACAGATACGCAATTGCCTCGTATCCACGCTTTGTTTCATCGGCGTTCAGGATGATTCTGCCACTGATGGTTCCAGTGTAGTTCCCTTTCCATTGTCCGTTCATATGAGCTGAGTGTAACGACGAAGTTGAATCCCAGTACTTTTCAAGGTTTTTGAGAATTTGTTTTGTTGATCGAAAGATTTCTCAGAAAAACCAAAACGAGTGTGTGTGGCGTGGGAAAGGACATATGTGTGGATGTAGGTGCTATTGCTCGTAGCCAAATGAGACCAAAAGTAATGGGTACAAGTAAAGTTAATCGCAAATTCGGGTAATCAGCAGGAGTGAAACAAGCGAGAATCCATACAACTCGGAAACTCCATCAGGACTGCGAATTATCGCGAAAAAGAGGACCGACGCAGTGACCGGAAAGCTCCATACCGAACCACGGATTGAAAAACAAGTTGCAAAGGAAAGGCAGGGGGATTAATCAATCCAAAGACATTTGCCACTTTTTGCCGCTTTGTCGGCTGTATTGGGTGATACAGACGATTTCAGGACGTTGTAGAACATGAAGAATGGGCCAATAAAGCTGAATTTTGAAAACCAAAATTGGCGGAATTGGCAGACGCGCTAGATTCAGGTTCTAGTGAGTAACATCGTACAGGTTCAAGTCCTGTCGTGGGCACCATCCTTACAAGATTCTCCATCCAAAGCGATTGTGAGCGGTGTTTGCTGCCTTAAACACCCTGAACCCAAGGGTTAGGCTTAGACCTCCACGCGATAGACCTGCAAACGACCCCAGGACGGCCAGACATTATCCTTTGGCTGCGGCTGTCCGTTTGCCCCGGAGATGACGAGCGTTTGACCGTCAGCCGTAAACTGGGCATGGGTGATTCGCTTTTTTGTGTCCACCGAGTGGATCAAGCTTCCGTCGGCAGCAGAAAAAATGGCGGCATTCCAAGTCCCCTGCGCCTGTTTTCCGGCCATGACGAAATGAGAGCCATCAGGATTCCAAGCCACCGCTTCCATAAGACCCGATCCATGCTGACCGTCCTTGATCTGGTCCACTTTCTCCCCTTTTAGCCAATTCCAACGCTGCCAGGTCATTTTGCCATTGCCAGCCATCGGATCATTCATCGGCCCCATGCCACAGCCAAGAAGAGTGGCTCCATCCGGTGAAAAGGCCAGGCCGTAAATGCCGCCGCAATAATGATGAGTTTTGATCGATCCCCAGGAAGTAAAATCAGGGGAGGTCCATTGTGAGACCGGTTTGGAGCCATCCTTTAGATTCCAAATTCGAACCTCACCCATCATGTTGGCTGCGGCAAGATGACGGCCGTCGGGACTAAAAGCACAGCTTAACACGGGGGGGACGTGGCCAAACTCAGCCACGCGTTCGCCACTGGCGGTATCAAAAACTTTGGCGCAAGGCTCGTTCTCATCCGCTGGTTCATACTTCCAGCCCCCGGGCAAATATTGACCTGTCACCGTGGCCAGCCGGGTTCCATCTGGGGAGAGGGTCAGTTGCCAATTCCAAAAATTGTGGGCCTTCACCTTTCGCAAACAACGCCGTGTCTCCACATCGTGCCAAAGCAACATTCCATCATAACCTCCTGAAATGACTGTCTTGCCGTCCGGGAGTAAAACACAACCGCTGGCGAAGGATTGGTGTTTTTCCTCAAAAGCTTCATTTGCGCCCGTCTCGAGATCCACGCTGTAAAGCGAGCCATCCACACATGCGGCAAATGCTCGTGAACCATCTGGTTTGAGGGCTAGGCCCAGCACTCCGGTCGGGAGTTTATGATCGTGTGCGAGAGTAAGCTTCATGGGTTCAGGCGAGGAGGTCGCGGATGGGTTCGGCCTTGTTTTCCACACGATGGAAGGTAGGCATGCCGGGCAGATCGTATTCGGCGTAAGGATTGATACCGAGTGCGGTAAAGATGGTGGCGAAAAGATTCTGTTCGTTGTAGGCCTTCTCAATCACGTCAACCCCATCAGGATCTGTCGCGCCTGTAACCACGCCCCGCTTTAAGCCGCAACCGGTCATCATCATGCTCCAGGCATTCGGATAATGATCGCGACCTCGGGCAGGATTGAGCCACGGCGTGCGGCCAAACTCTCCCATGGCAATCACCAAGGTCGAATCCAACAGACCACTCTGTTCAAGGTCGTTGACCAGATGAAATAGAACGCGGTCCAATTCAGGGACGAGCATCTGGTGTATCTCGTGTTGGAAAACGTGGTTATCCCAGTTCATCCCATTGGCAACCATCACAAAGGGGGCACCGTTTTCGACGAGGTGTCTGGCCATTAGCGAGTGCTGGGCAAAACTTCCCGGGCCGTAACGTTCACGATCCCTGGCTGGAAGCTTCTTTACGTCGAACAAGTCGGCGCTCGCGGTCATGCCTTTCATACGCTCGAAAGCCGCATTCTGACCACGAGCAACCACGCTCTTCCTGTCTCGTTCGTATTTTGAGGTTAGAAAACGACGCAGCGTTTCACGGGATTCCCGGTCATGCTGTGGGATTGATTCCAAGGCGGCGTTAGCAAAAGGGGTGTAATCGCCCCCAAGTCGAACTGGAGCGTGCTCGGCACCCAACCAACCAGCCCAATTGCCCGCTTTAAAAGATTCGAACTCGTTACCCCCGGGAATCGGATCGAGGAAAATAAAATTGGGAATCGGGGAATCCAACTGGCCGATGGCCTGAGAAAGCGAACTGCCCAAGGTCGGCCTGGTGAAGCCGGCCCGCTCAGGGTTGCCACGTTGCAGAAGCGTGATGGCCTGCAGGTGCTCGGTCTGCGCTGTCTTCATGCTGCGGACAATATTTAATTTGTCCGCAATCCCGGCGCAGCGTGGCATGAGGGAGGAAAAATGAATGCCCGGAATTTTAGTTGGAATGCTTCCAAAAGGTCCGCCACTGGGTCGGCCCGGTTTGGGATCCCATGTTTCAAACTGGCTTGGCGCGCCGCACAACCAGAGAAGAATGCAGTGCTTCTGGGCTTTCTTGGTTTCCGCCGCGAAGACCGGATTGTGAAAAAGGCCTTCAAAACTGGCGACGGTGGCCAGCGTACCGCCGGTCAATCCTTTCAGGAAAAGACGCCGGTGGAGCTGATGTTCGTTGGGCAGGCACTGACCAGCGATGGGTTGTGAAGGTTTGGAATTCATCGTCACGGCATGGTCAGGAATTCAGCATTGGTGAACAACGCCCATAATAGATCACGCACGCCCTCGGTGGGTTTCGCCTGGCGCTCTTTCAGGAAATCGCGGGCTTGGGCAGCCTCCGCCGCATCAGGGGAGCGGCTGTATGCGGCAAGAAATGCTTCACGCACTCGCGCTGACTCCACGCGCAATAAGGTCAATCGAGCCGCAGTGCTGCCTGGAGATGGCTTGAGTATTTCAGCCAACCCCGGTGAGCTGGTTAAAAACTGGGCCTGTTGGAATGTCGCGTTGTAATCTTTGGGCAACACATCGGGGAACGCAGCCACGGCCGCCCGGCGCAATGTGTCGTCAACCGGAGGAAGTCCTGCGGCGATACGCCACGAGCGCGCGAGCTGTTCGGCGGAAAGAGGACGCTCCTGTGCACAGGCAAAGGAATCAGGCGGTTTTGCCGATGCAGCCAACCCATAGGGGCGGCTCAAAACAATACCCCGCACCACGCGACGCACATCATATTGATGAGCCGCAAAATCCTTGCCCAGCCATTCCAACAGCTCAGGGTGACTCGGCGCGTTGCGCGCGTTCATTTCATCGGCTGGATGAACAATGCCTCGGCCCATGAGCGCAGCCCACATGCGGTTGACAAAAGCGCGGGCCAACAAAGGGTTATCGTGTGTTGCCAAGTCGGCAAAACCTTCGCGACGGGAGATTTTTGGCACTCGGATTTTTGCGGCAGGATCTATATATTTATCATCCTTGTCCTCCTCCTTTTGTTCTGCCTCAGGCCGTATTTCATCTAAAGTCCTGCCAGTCAGAAGAGAAACAATGGCAGGCTGGGATTCTTTCTTCAAGTTGGTGAAGTTCACGAACCCTCCAACGGCGGACTCTCCAACAGTAGAACCTCCATCCACGTTTTTACTGCGGTTGAAGGCGGCGACCAGCCCCCAGTAATGGGCCTGCTTGATTTCACGCGCCAGCGGATGGTCATGACACTGGGCGCAATCAATCTTCGTGCCGTAAACCACGGGTGCCACCGCCTCAGCAATGGCCTGGTGGTCATTGCGGCGCTCGTAAAGAAACCATGAGGCTCCTTGGTTTTCCAGCTTGTCCGGGCGGGCGGCCAGGATATCCCGCACCGTTTCATTCCACGGACGATTGGTGCGGAAGGCAGTTTCAAGAAAACCCCACCAGCCATTTTTAACTCGACGGTCTTCGTGGTTCTCCCGCTTTCCTCTGCCCATCAGAAAGACATCCCACAGCTCGCGCATGTGCACTGCGTATTCCTCGGAAAGCAACAGATGATCGGCAAGTGTGGAACGCCTGGACTTGGCGGGGAGACTTAGAAATTCATCCAACTCAGTTTTGGTGGGAATTCGGCCAGCCAGATCAAGGTAAACCCGGCGGCACCAGGTTCGATCATCGGCGGCGGCCGCTGGCTTTATCCCGCGCTCTTTCCATCCTTCGGAAATAAGAGCGTCTATGGCTTGGGTCACGGAATCAAAATGCTTGGACTTGAGAGGCTTCTTGGTCGGCTCAACGGCGGATGCAGTCATAGCCGCTATCCATTCCTTTACCACCTCACGGTCGGCATCCGTCAGCTGCTTTTTAGGCGGCATGTGAGTCTCAGCTCCTGCCGCCAGATATTGATAAAGACGGCTTTTAGCTGGGTTTCCAGGAATCACCACCGCGCCTTCATCACCGCCTTTCATGACGGACTGCGGGGTATCGAGCTGCAGGCCGCTTTTTTGTTCGATTAAACCGTGGCACTTGGAACACTGCACATCCAACAATGGTTGAACCTTACCCGACCAAAGCGCTGCAGCATCCGCCCCGTAAGCTGTGCTTGCGGCGGCAAACGAAATCAGGAGGCTCCGGATGACCCTATGAATCATGTGCACGAACAGGATTGATCAAATACCTGCCAATTGGGCGTCGGCATCACCGAAATGGTTCAGTTTCACGCCCATTTTGTCCATGAGCGAAAGGTACAACCCGCAGACTTTCCGGTTTTCATCCCCCTTGTCCAAGTAGTTTAGAACGCGGCCCGTCTGAAGGGTTCCGCCGAGACCTCCCACGGTGAGGATAGGGAGTCGGGTGCTATCATGTCGGTTGCCCGACCACATATTTGAGAGCAGAAGCAGGCAGGAATTATCTAATACCGTGCCCTCGCCTTCGGGCATGGCTTCCAGTCGTCCCGCCAGATAAGCAAGCTGGCTGCAATAAAAACGGGTGACGCGTTCGAAATCATCGGAGAGATCGTCATGCGAAGCGGCGTGGTGCGCTTTGCGAACGTCAAGGAACGGATAGAAAAGTCCGGAGAGATCGCGGCAGAGCAGTAACGAAACGACCCTAGTTTTATCCGTTTGGAAAGCCATGGCGGTGATATCACACATCAATCGCATGTGTTCACGGATATCCTCAGGCAAACCGTTGTCGGGGCGCTTCATCATGACCACAGGCACGCCTCTTCCCTGACCGTTGATATCGGCTTTGGCTTTATCGCCCCTCATCCGGTCAACGCGTTTCTCCACTTCACGGACGCTGGTGAGATACTCATCCAGCTTGGATTTATCGCTGGAACTGATTTTGCGGCCCAAGCTGGAGGCCTCGTCCTTGACACGATCAAGAATACTTTGGGTACGCTGACTGCCGTGGTTCTCGAACAGGCTGTCGAAGGCAAGTGAAGGATAAACCTCCATGGGCACTGGTGAATCAGGGCTCTGCCACGAAATGTGGGAGCTGTAAGCCATGGAAAAATTAGTTTCGTGGTAGCCGGTAATGGGCTGTTCGCAGCCGAGAACCATGCTGGGTTGGATGGAATCCTGCCCAATATGATTGGCCAGCACTTGGTCCATGCTGATGCCGCCCTTTAGCACAGCGCCTTTCATAAGCGGCATGCCCGAGAGCAGATTGCCTGTCTGGCCGGGATGGATGCCCACACCCACGGCGGACCGATTGAAGAGTCCGTCGATAACGTTCATTTTCGCCTTGAGCGATTCCATGGGCTGAAGGCTTTTGCTCAATTCCATGCTCTGGCCAGCCCCCTTGGCCCACCAATGGTTGGCATTGACGCCGTTGCCCCAGAAAAGAGCGGCCATTCGCTTGGGCAAAACCTCGGTTGCGACATCCTTCAAGGGCTCAGCGCCCCAGGTTTTCAACGATTCCATCCACGGCAAAGCCATCGTAACACCAACGCCCCTTAGAAAAGTGCGTCGTGAGAGACGAAACCGTCTGGCGGCGAGGGAATTTTCTCGGGAATTGGGCATAATACTCTCAACGAGATGCGACGGTTTTTGGGCCTCGTTTATTCATGAACTGGGGGCTGGTGACAATGCTTTCCACAAGGACACCAAATTTTTGGCCATTGGCCTTCAGTTTGACGCGCATATCGCGCAGTGTGATGTCATCAGACAAAATGAGACTGCGACCCAATGCATAGGCCAGTAGTTTACGGGAAAGATTGTCCACAAAGTCCTGTTCACGGTGGGATTTGATGTAGGCGCGCAGACCATCAAGGCCGCTGCCTTCGGCGCCTCCCGGAAAAACGGCATGAGTATCAACGGGTCGCCCGCCCAAGTCGTTGGTGCGCAATTCGCCAATGGGACCAAAACCCTCGAACACCAGCCCCAGTGAATCGAACCGTTGATGGCAGGAGGCACAAGTCGGATCGGCGCGATGCTTGGCCAGTGTTTCACGAAGGGTTAGTTCGCCTAGTTTGGCTTCATCGGCAGGCAGTTCAGGCACAGTGGCCGGCGGAGGCGGGATATGTTCCCCGAGTACTTTGCGAGCCACCCAGTAACCCCTTTTGACGGGGCTAGTCCTAAGGCCGGGCGAATTGGCGGTTAGGAATACCGACATTGGCAAGAGCCCACCACGACCCAAACGCTGAACGTCATCCACGCGCACCCACTGGTTGGATGCCACTGCGGAAATGGCAAAGCCGTAATGCTTGGCCAAGGCTGGATTGACGAAGGTGTAATCGGCATCAAGGAATTCAGACACTGGCCTATTTTCTTTGACGATGTTGAGGAACAAACGGACGGGTTCCTCGAACATGGCCTGGCGAAGCGGGTCATTGAAGGTGGGGAACCGTTCGCGGTCCACCGCATTATGCTCCTCGAAGCGACGAAAATCGAGCCAATGGCCACCGAACTCAAGCGCTAGGTTGCGGATACGATCATCCTGCATCATCCGCCTGGTTTCTGCGGCCATGACTTCCGGATGGTGCAAATCCCCCGCCGCCGCGTGGGCCAGCAGGATGTCATCGGGGGGACTAGACCAAAGGAAATAACTCAGGCGGCTGGCCAATGCGTAGTCTGAGAGCGGCTGCGCACGATCCATCACTGTGGCACTGACTCTTTTGCTCTTGGAGGTCGGAACCTGTTTTACCTTCCCGGCGACTTCCAAAAGATCGAATCGATAGCAGAAATGCGGCGACATTAACACGCTGACCACGGAATCCCGGATCGCATCCTCGTGGCTAAGACCATCCTTCGTGCGCAATGAGCGGTAAAAGCCTCGCAGATCCTCCTTTTCCGACACCAGAAGCGGGCGGCGATAGGCACGTTCGGCAAAAGATTCCAAGGCGTCCAAGTGACGGGGTTCAGACTCTTGTCTAATTTTATCCACGCGACGAATGCTGGCGGATACGTTCTCAAAATGCTCGCGAATGGCGACAAGTGCAGGCTCTGTGGCTCCCAAACGTTTCGCTTTGGCATAGTAGACATCGGCAAGTTGACGAATCTTGACCTCAGAGGTGGAATCCTTGTCCTCCGCCCGAGCGAAGTCGAACTCTGCATCAATCATAAAACGCGAATCGGTCCGCTCAAACCATATGAAGCTGGTGTGCATGCGCTGCGGAACCGAAGCGATGACTTCAAACTCAGTCCATAAGCGGTCCAGTTCGCGACGATGCGGTTCATCAAGAATCATGTCGCAGAGCGGAGCGTCATCGCGGAAGTAGCCCGTCATGCTGTGAAAACCGGCGCTGAGGAGTCGTCCTCCGTTATCTTTTTCGCCTTCAGCATCAAGGTAAACACGAGCGCGTTCCGACACGTAGAAGGCGTCTGGAAACACCGAACAAAATCGGGCGAAAGCCTCTTCGAATTGGGTGCGTTCGGCGGTATTGGCAGGAATAGTCAAGTCGGCGTCCGCGCTGGGTTTTTTCTTTTCTTTACGCTTCTTGGATGGCCTGCCTGAGGTTGATGCGTTGGTTGCAATCGTGTTTGTCTCTTCCTGAAACACCCCTTGCACTTGCAGCACATTCGTATCGAACCGACGACGGTTCGTGACGAATTGACGATCCTTCCAGAGCACGAAACACTGCGAGCCATCGTGGACGCCCGGCGCAGTCATGTTGGGCACATCAGGAACCAGTTGTTGCCGGAGCTTTAAGACAAACTCCTTCATGTCAGCACACCTAGCCTGGGGCGCTTCAGATTGGTTTTTATCAGGAACAGGCAGATCCCTCCACATCGACTGAAGCTTGGCGATTGGGCCAACTTTTTCCTTGGAATCGTTTAAAGTGATCCAGATCAGGTCAAGGTACTTTGGGCTCACTTTGGTTTGAGCCGCCACCTCAGCCAAGGTGACCCGTCGCTGCCCCAGAATGCCGCGGTACTTGTAACGCCACGCCGCCTCAAAGTAGGCGGCCAGGTCGGTGGGTTGCTGCTTATAGAAATCGACGATGCGAAGGACGCAGTATTTGTCGTGATCCGTGTCGGCCAGCATCGGGTGGGGGGCGAAAGCAATTCCGTCGGGCTTGAACACCACATTGTCAGCTACTTGTCGCGCCGCATGAAGATACTTCTTCAGCAGCGCCGGAGACATGGCGAGAGATTCTCCGGAATTGTCGAAACCTTCCTGATTGGCGGGATCAATCGGAAATTCCCGCGTGGGCCGGAGGTCCACCCCGGTTAGGTCGCGGATGGAATAATCATACTCGGCGTTGCTCAACCGGCGGGCCAGAACCGCGCCGGGATCCCCTGCGTTTTTCTCGGCCTCGTTAATTCGCAACTCCTGAATCCACGCAATGATGGACTGGCTCTGTTCCGAGGCGGGATGCTGCTTGGCTTTTTTGGGGGGCATCTCGCCGGTCTGAAGCTTTTCCAAAACGAGCTCCCACTGCGCATGATCTCGGGCCACGGTCTTTACATCATGGTAAGGACTAAGATCAAAATCGCCCTTGGGTTTCTCATTGTCGTGACAGGAAATGCAGTAATTGCCAATGAACGGCAGCACCGTGGTTTGAAAACGACGCTCGATATCAGCCTCGGTTGTCCCTGTGCCTGCTGCCACCGCGACGAGATGAGCGAGCAGCAGAACTGTGATTGAGATGGCGGCGCGTAATGGCATCGGTTTATCAATCAGCCCAGAACCAAAATCCAGGGAGAAAGCAGGATTCTCATGGGACTGACGTGGAATAGTTTCCGCGTAATCACCATCCTGGTCAACTATCACCGCCTGTTTTTCCAGGTTACATGCGCTCGGTAAAGGTTAGTGCGATGAGACTCGACCGAGAGGCCGCTCCCTCCCTAAGGTGAGTAAAATACCGTGAGAAAATGAAGAATGCTCAATTAGACTTGGGTGGAATACAGACTTTGACGGGAAACAGTTTTCATGGCTCCCTATGGAGGAACGCTGTCTTCTTGGCATGCTTTCTCTTTTCAGTGGTCTGTCTTGAATCAATACGCACCTTTGCCGCAGCTGAGGCTTTCGAAGGTCCAAAAAGCTTATGGCATGATGGATTCGCGCGTTACGACTTCGAAATGGACGAAGCAACGTTGACCATCACCCCGTTCAAGGCACCGGAAGGTGAAAAATTTGGGGTAAAAGATCCCGAGAAAGGCAAGCGGCGGTGCATCGTAATTGTGCCGAAGGAAGCCGCTTCCGGTCGGCCTTGGTCCTGGCAGGGCTGTTACTGGGATCACCAACCGCAGACTGAGGTAGAACTGTTGAGGCGCGGATTTCACGTGGCCTACATTTCAGCCAATGCAACTCTAAGACCGGGCAAGGAATGGGATGCGTGGTACGAATTCCTGACGGAACAGCACGGGCTTTCCAAAAAGCCAGCCTTCGTGGGCATGAGCAGGGGCGGCGAATACTCCTACACGTGGGCAACGGCCAATCCCGACAAAGTATCGTGCATCTATGCTGACAATCCGGGGGGCAATAGGGAGCTTCTGATGAAACTCAGCGGTCTTGCCACCAATGATGTTCCCCTGCTCCACATCTGCGGAAGCATCGACCCGCTGCTTGGAAGATACTCCAGCGTAATTGAAGGCATCTATCAACAACTGGGCGGACGCATCTCGGTAATGACCAAGGACGGCGCGGCCCACCACCCTCATAGCCTGCGCGATCCTACGCTGATCGCGGATTTCATCACTCAAAGCGTTCAATCAGCGGGCAGCACCCCGCCTGATTACTTGGGCAGCAAGGTCACGAAAAATTCGTTCTATAGTATCGAAAACTTCTATCGCGATTTTCCCAAAGAAGGAACCTACGTCACCTGCCGTGGAGCGTGGTTTGCGGAGTGCTACGACCGATACTCCTTCGAGCTGAGCGGCGTTGAGGGGGCCATCTCAATCATCGCGCCCAAAAACGTGGCTCCCGGTAAACCCTGGGTATTCCGGGCAGGTTTTGTGGACAGGGATGCCATAGTCGATCTGGCGTTGTTGGCCAAGGGCTTTCACATTGTGACAGGACCGGTCTCGTACAACACGGACGGACCGGTCATGGAGCATTGGAATGCAGTATACAAACATCTTACCGAACATGGGTTTTCCAAAAAACCGGTGTTGGAAGGGGCCGGCCGAGCAGCAGGCGAAGTCTATGCCTGGGCGGTCTCAAATCCGGAGAGAGTTTCCTGCGTCTATGGGGAGAACCCCGTTCTGCACAGCTTTATGTCCAAGGCACCTCCAATCGACAATTTGGCTTCACTGGCAAAAGCGGGGGTGCCACTGCTGCACGTTTGCGGCAGTCTGGACCCGGCTTTTAACGAACAGACGAAGATAATTGAGCAACGATACAATGAACTCGGCGGGACCATCAGAATCATCGTCAAGGAAGGCGAAGGGCACTATCCGCTCGCTCCGAACGATCCAAGGCCAGTGGTTGATTTTATCATGGAGAAAGCCCGCTGAGTCCGAACCAGAGGTAATCTGGAGGATTGATCTTTTCAGCAGATCGGCCCCGTTATGAACAAACAGATTTTAATTCAGGCACTCCTGGCGAAAAATGCAGATAGCCGTAAAGTCGGCGCTCTCTGTCGATATGGGTTAGCATTGGCGCTTACTTTCGTCTCCATCAACGCAGCAGAACCGCTCACGCGAGAGCAGGTTCTTGCCGAAACACTCCACCCCTACGATGGGCCAAGCGCTCGCGGCGTTGATATTTCCACACTAACAGGCAAAGTGATGTGCGGGTACCAAGGGTGGTTCAACGCGGAGGGGGACGGCGCCGAACGGGGATGGGTGCATTGGACCAGACATCGTGGCGGCATGTCCCAAGGCAACGCCAAAGTGGACCTGTGGCCTGACGTTTCCGAGCTCAAAGCGGATGAACGCATCGCTACCGGCTTTCCCCATCAGGACGGGCGTGCAGCCGAAGTTTTCAGCTCCTTCAAAAAGCCGACTGTGCTGCGGCATTTCGAGTGGATGCGCGACTATGGAATTGATGGGGCCTTTGTCCAGCGATTCATTACTGACTTAGGCGATGCAAAGGCTCTTCGTCATAATAACACCGTTCTGGCAAGCTGCCGCGAAGGTGCCAACCGAGCCGGACGCGCTTACGCCGTGATGTATGACCTTAGCGGACTAGGTGCTGAGCGCATGAATTCGGTATTGGATGATTTCCATTCTCTGCGCGAGCGTATGAAGATTACAGAAGATCCAGCGTATCTGAAGCACCACGGCAAGCCGCTGGTGGCGGTGTGGGGTGTCGGTTTCTCAGATCATCGCGCATACACTATTGCCGAGTGCCGACACTTGGTGGAATCGCTCAAAAACGAAGGATGTGCCGTCATGCTCGGAGTTCCGACCAGCTGGCGTGAGCTCACTCGCGATGCGCTGCCCGAGCCTGCCCTGCTTGAGCTTGTGCGACTTGCCGACGTGATAAGCCCATGGACCGTGGGCCGATACGGCGATTTAGAGGGCGTGAAACGGCATGGTGAGAAATTCATCGAGCCTGATCTCGCTTGGTGCCGCCAACAGCGGATTGATTATCTGCCAGTGGTTTTTCCTGGTTTCAGCTGGCATAACATGACAGGAAAGGCGCTTGATCAAATACCACGACAGGAAGGCCGGTTTCTGTGGTCTCAATTCGCGGCAGTCAAGCAAGCCGGAGCGCAAATGATTTATGTGGCTATGTTTGATGAGGTGGATGAGGGCACGGCCATTTTCAAGTGTGCCAATGATGTTCCACCGCCGGGGGCTTCGACCTTTCTCACCTATGGAGGGCTTCCCAGCGACTACTACCTGAGAATCACTGGAACAGCGGCAAGCATGTTGCGGGATAAGATACCGTTTTCCCAGACCATTCCTGAAACGCTGATATCGCCCTTGAAGTCCAAATAGCTCAACATGAACAGCCCGCACCGAACAAATTATGAAGAAATGCATTTGGTGGTTAATAGCGATTACATTTGTTTGGGGAACGCAAGTGCGAGCAGCGGAGGATATTGTATATCGATTCGATAAAATCATTTCGCGTGAAGTGTTGGAGAACTACTTGTCCCGGGCCATTTCGATGGAAGGCATGTTTAACGGCCGGGGTGATTTGGAGGATAATATCCGGATGCTTAAAGGCACGGGGGCCAAGTTTATCGGCAGAAGCCTTTGCCTTTGGGGCGGCGAGGGGAAGTTGCTGGGCAACCTTGATCGAGCCAGGGAACAGATCCTCAAGGCGCGCAGCATTGGCGACGAATTAATCTTCCAAGCCTGCATTTTTGAAATCGTGAGCGCACAGGTGGATGAAGTCCCGGTGCCAGACTGGGCTTTTAAGGCTTTGGGTCAGCCGGGAGGGAAGAGGAACTTCCGTTACGCGGACATGCTTTATCCTGATGGACGCCGCAAGGATCAATGGGGAAACGGCGCATCAGTTCCGGACGTCAGCCAGCCGGAAACTCAGCTTTGGTTTTACTTTCTGGCAGCGTCCTACATCGACATTGGCATCGAAGCAATTCACTTTGGACAGACGGAGTTAATGAATGGGAATGATAAGGATCTCACTCACTATTCCAGGATACTAAGTTTGATCAGGGCATATGCCTCCACCCATGCGCGGCGTCGCATGTTGATTTGTGATTCGCACGTTCCCAGCGGCGGACTGGTCAGGGAGGGACAACTGCTCATGGATTTTCATTCCTTCCCGCTGCGTATAATGGAGGTTCCAGAACATCCGCAGGAAGCGGTTTTGAAAGTGGGATTTTCGGATGGAATCTATGGTCGCAGCAAGGGAGGCACAACTCCCAGCGGCTGGAAATGCGAGCACCTGCCCTATCTGGTGGAAATTGATAATTGGGGGGTTAGCAAGCAGCCGGGGCAAGCGAAGACAGGGAGCATTTGGGTATGGGGTTACGACGAAATCACTTGGTTCGCGCATCAGAGCAAATCTTATCGGGCGGAGTGGTTGCGTTACGCAGGGGATTGGTTGAAAAGGACCGACACGAATGGCCACCTTCAAATGCCCGGCAGTCGCACCCTGCGGTCGCCTCTGGACAATATGCATTGGTACTTTGCCAACACCCCGAACGCGGCGGTCCCCCTGGGCTTGGGCGATGAGGAGGCCATCGGTGCTATTTGGGCATCGATGCCCGCGAAGTGATAAATCCTTGCTGCGCAAAATAATGGCTTGAACGTGAGAAAGCGGATGACCATGCTTTGGCCAGCTGTATTTCAATTTATTCTAAATACGGTAGTAGTTCAGCAAGTTGACGGTTGTTTTACTCCTCAACGAATACTGGAATGAAGTTCATCTATTCAATGCCGAAGCCTCTGTTCTTCGGCATTCTTGGCGCACTGGGTTGCCTCGTGGGCTGGCTACTTGGTGAACCGCTTTTGCTGACCTTAAAAAGCAGGAGCAACAATGGGGACCAGCAGCAGGACTCGGCGATTTTGGTCTTCGGCAACGATTTTCAGGAACGGCAAAAGAGGGAAGGCGCCAAGTCGGGCGATGTCCAGTTGACCTTGATTTGGAACAATATCAACGACTTGGATCTCCATTGCATCAACCCTTCCGGCGAGCACATTTATTTCAGCAACAAAAAGGCCCCTCACGGAGGCGAGCTGGATGTTGATATGAACGCCAGCCAGCCTTATTCGGAGAAGCCGGTGGAGAACATTTTTTTCCCCACAAATGGGGCCGCTTTGGGAACCTATCAAGTTTTGGTGCATCACTACTCGAACAAAGGGGGTAACGATCCCACCGCCTTTCAAGTGGCGGTGAAGGCCAATGGCGAAATTAAGCAATACTCCGGTTCGCTCTCCTACGGCAACCCGACCAATCTGGTCTGCACATTCGAGGTGACGCCACCAAAATCAACCCTGATGCAGACGGCGCTCGCCGCCAAGATGGCGTGGAAACCAACCTTGGTCATTGGTTGTTGGACAGCCATCCTGGCCATCGCCCTGTCATTCGGTCTTGTGATGGGCCAAAACCAACTAATGCGGCGACAATTGATGAATGGTCCAGCTGCCCTTCGCCTGCTAAGGGGAGGTCTTCTGGCTGGGGTACTTTCTGGGGCGATCAGCCAATACCTTTTCTCGGTGGGTGCTCAGGTGTTGTTTGCGGGCAATCAAAATTTAGGCTGGCTGCTGAAAGGCGGGCAAGTTTTCGGATGGGTTGCCATGGGTGGACTGCTGGGTTGGGGACTTGCGTTCTTCATTCCAAACCTGCCCAAATCCAAAGCCGCCGCAGCGGGCTTGCTGGGAGGCACTCTGGGAGGCATCGCATTCCAAGTTGCCATCACCACACTTGGGGAACTGGCCGGAAGAATGATTGGCACAGTGCTACTAGGATTGTCGATCGGCTGCATCGTAGCGATCATGGAAAGTCTGGCCCGCGAGGCGGCTCTAGTGGTCCACTGGGATGAAAATGAACGGACTGTGATTAATCTGGGGCCTGATCCCGTGATTCTTGGAAGCTCGCCTAACGCTCACCTCTACCTGCCCGAGGCTCAAGGTTTTCCAGCAGAGACCGCCATCGTAGTTTTCATCGACGGACGGGTCGAGATGGAGAATCTCATGACTGAAACGCGCCACACACTTTACAACGGCAACAAACTGCAAATCGGGAATCTCATCATCGAGATTCAAACCGACAGCAAAACTTGACTTAACGGCCCCGCCAATTGTGCGGGCTAATATTCCTCTTCTCTTTGTGCAGCCGTCTTGGTTGGGGCTTGCTTGGCGTGGATTGCCAGTTCGACTCGACCGATTTTGATGCGGGTGCCGTCTTTCAAGGGGGTTTTCTTGCCGCTGGCTTTTTCCACATAAAGAATCTGCCCCTTGTCGAAAGTGAGGCTGATCGCATGCTCGGAGAGGCCCGCAATGGAGACATGGTCATCCCCTCCCCCTATGTAGACCGGACGCGGACCCAAAGGAATATGGGTGATTTCGTTACGAGCCCAGATGACTTCGAGAACGGCATCACGAAAGAGGGAATCGACAGCCACCAGCGCCAACCCCAGAGCAGCGCCCATGACTCCAAAGCCAATAATGCGGCCGATAAATTGGGGAAACAAAATGGCGGTGAATAAGAAGGCGACGCCACCCACTACACCACCCATGGCGCCGCCTGCCAGACTGCGCGCCACGCTAAGATTCGGCGAGAACGAAGAAAGCCTCCATCCAAGCATCACTCCCATGGCGCCCCAGCAAATCGGCCTGAGCAAAATCTCGCGCCAGTACTCCACCACGTAAGCCGACCCATACAAGAATCCAGCCAACCCTCCAGCAAGAACGCCAGCAGCGGCGCCGGAGACGATTGGTTTTACTAGAACGCGCCAGTGAACCTCCATCCTGCGCAAATAATACTCACCGGCCAACCATAGAAATGGGGCAAGAACGCCTGAAACAACGCCGGAATAAAGTCCTGTGTATAAACTCTCCCCAATGCGGGCATTTGCCAGATGAAGGTGCGGAACAACTTCGGCGATGAGCGCGCCAAATGCTGCGCCCATAAAACCGGCCAGACCGAACAGGAGGGGTTTATTGCTCCGGAGGGTGGAGGCGTGTTCACCCAAAAACTTGTCGAGCATCCCGTCCACACCCCGAAATACCGATTCAGGAATCGCTGCCAGAGCACCTCTGCCCTTGCCAACACTGGCAGTGCGCGGCATCTTGTCCGCCTTGTTTGCATCCGGGGTAGAGATGCTACGGCTCGGCCCGGCGGGCATTTCATCCTGCTCATAGGTCTTCTCGTAAACCTTGGGCGGCGCGGCCGGTTTGTTTGGGATAAAATCGGACATGGAGCTCAGACTAGCTTTAGCATGGTCAGGCAGAGCGGCGATTCCTGTTCTTATGGTGAACCATTTGTGCTACAAAACCGGGGAAATTGATTCAAAGCCGCAGTGCGATACACACACCGGCACCTAATGAGCAAAAATGAACATTAAGCTAAGTTGTGTCAAAGGAAAACGGGATTTCAGATTGTCTTTTGGAACGTCAATAAGTAAAACAATCCAACCAACATTGCGGTACCAATCTTATGTCACTGCGAAGACTCCCCGTGTATATTCTGGCCGACTGCTCCGGATCCATGAATGGCAACCCCATTGAATCCGTAAAGTCCGGCATCCGAGCCCTCCACAGCGAATTGATGGGCGATCCCTCAGCCGTTGAGAGTACGTACCTCTCAGTAATAACCTTCGACAGCAACGCCCAGCAGATTGTCCCGTTGACTGAGTTGTCCCAGTTCAACTCGCCCGATCTCCGTGCCGGAGGAACCACCGCATTGGGAGCCGCTCTAAAGCTATTAAGCGACGCCATAGACCGCGAGGTCAAAAAAAACACACCTGAGCAAAAAGGTGATTGGAAACCCCTGATCTTTATTTTCACCGATGGCGAACCCACGGACCGATGGGAACCCGCCGCCGACGAACTCAAGGCCAAGCGGCCGGGCAATGTGATAGCCGTGGCCTGCGGAGATCGAGCGGTGCCTGAAGTGTTAAAGCGCGTGACGGACAACGTGCTCATCATGAAGGATATGAGCCCTGACGCATTTAAACAATTTTTCAAATGGGTTTCCGCATCCATCAAGCAAACGAGCCAGAAAATCGGCGGGACAGGTGCCGCAGCGCCTGCCGAGGGAATCAGCCTGCCGCCCCCGCCTCCCGAGATAGTCATCCACATGTAGGAACAAGCTGAAGAGCCTCCGCCACGCACAAAATCTTGAACCAGTGAACATCATCAAATCCGTTCGAGATTTCATGCAGCCTGAGGATGGTCCGGAAAAATCAGGTCTCGGTGGCCACTCTCAGCCCAAAACACCAAAGCCCGAGATGCTTATTAAGGAAGGGACCGCGCCGAAAGCTGCTGGATGGAAGAATATGGCGGCGGCTGACGAGTGGTGCCCCGCCCTGCTGACAACCAAGTATCCAGAGCTAAAGAATCATGTTTATCAGGACAATGTGTCCTCCGATCTGATTCTGAACACGGGATGGCGCGTGGCAGGAGCAACACGTCGCGGCAGGCAACACGCCCACCAAGGTACGCACCGCGAGGACGCTATTCGTTTCAGGTCAAGTTCCCGGTGCACAATATTGTGCGCCGCCGATGGGGCGGGTTCGTCGAAATGGAGCAGGCTGGGTTCGCATCTGACCTCACTGCGTGTCACGGACCATATCATTGAGCAAGTGGAACAGATGGACCCGGCATTGGAGGAATCGCCGGAGAAATTGACCGACTTCCTGAAGACACAAATTTCCAAAGCAGTTGCTCTGGCCTGCGCCACTCTGGAAGAAGCAGCACTGGCATGCAGCAGTGCCCCGAAGGATTTTCGTTCCACCCTGCTGACGCTGGTTCATTTCCACGGTAAAAAACGTGAATTGTTTTTATGCAACCAGATTGGGGATGGGGCGATTTGTGTTTTGTTTAACGATAAAACCACGCAGATCCTTGGAGCCTCAGATTCAGGCTCATTTTCCGGAGAGGTCTCGTGCTTTGTTCCAGACACCTGCGCGCGCACCAAGTCCGAGCGGATCGATGTGCTGTTGAATTGTGAGAAAATTGAGTGCCTATTGCTCTGCACCGACGGAGTGGAAGATCCGTTTTACCCGTTGCAAAAAAAATCCATTGAATTGTTTGGCCAGCTCTATGGAGGGGTGAAGGAAAAGCTGCCCGATTTCACCGCACAGCCAGTCCGTCCGTCGATACTGAACCAGGAGGGTGCGGGCTGGGCTTTGGCTGAGTGGCTCGGCTTTGAGAAACGGGGCGAAAACGATGATCGCAGCCTTTTGCTCATGCACCGTTTCCCAACAACCGTGACTTTTTGACCAAATGGCAGCCGCACCTTATTTCAACGCGAAAACGGTGGAAGGAGTCGAAATGACTTTTGAGACCGAATCCATCGCATCTGGTGGCGAGAAAGTGGTGTTCTTCAGCAAGCAGCACGAACATATCATCGGTTTTTTCCACAGCCACCTGGCTGACCGGCTTGAACGCAAGCGTCGGCTGGAAAAAATCATCGGCCCGTTCAATCCCACCAAGGACGGGGCTCAGGCTAATCACTGGAAAAAACATTTCTGCTGGCCAGTGGGTATTGTGGATAGCCGAGGAGTTAAGCTTCCGCCGGAATTCATGCGTCGACACAACCTCGTTGAACCGGTTCTTGGGGTGGTAGTGCCCGCCTATCGCAATAATTTTTTCTTTCGCGACCGGACTGGCTCGGTTCGGGAAAAGAAGGGCCGCTGGTTCACGGGAATGAAGGCTCGCAAACTGTTGCCCGACTCGGAGAAGGGAGATTTTAAGCGTTACCTTCAAGTCTGTGCGGTGATGGCCAGTGCGGTTCGCCGGCTTCATTTTGGAGGGCTTGCTCACTCGGACCTTTCGCACAACAACGTGCTGATCGACCCAAAGAATGGGGATGCCTGCATTATTGACTGCGATTCACTAGTGGTGCCCGGAATCGCGCCGCCTTCTGTTTTAGGCACGCCCGGTTACATTGCGCCAGAGGTGCTCACGGGAACAAAATTGCCTTCCATCGAAACCGATCAGCATGCGCTGGGGGTGCTGCTGTACGAGACCCTCATGCTAAGACACCCTCTACAAGGCCCGAAGATTCATTCCTCCAAGTCCGCAGAGGAAGATGAGGCCCTGGCCATGGGGAAACACGCACTGTTCATCGAAAATCCGACAGATCACTCTAATCGCCCCAACCCCGCTCCGAACCCTTCTCTGAGTGCCATGGGTTCGCACTTGCAGGCCCTGTTTCTTAAGACATTTGTCTCAGGGTTGCACCACCCCAGCGGCCGAGCCTCTGCGGCAGAGTGGGAGAAGGCCCTCTATAAAACGATAGACCTGCTTCACCCTTCGCCCAATGGCACGGAATGGTTTCCATTGGAGCCGGGCACGCCAATGGTCTGCCCCTTCACGCGCCAGAGGCTCACTTCGCCGGTGCCTTTCGCTCAATTTTACCGCCTGAAAGGTCCAGGTGCCTACACGCACGACCAAGCCTCTTTGACGGTTCATCACAACATGTACATCTATAAGTGGCACGTTTTTTCAAATGTGTCGCCGATGGATGCTGACCGGGAACCCCAAGGGTATTTTTCCTTCCATCAAGGCAAATGGTATCTGGTGAATCAGACCGAAGCACAAATGTACGTACCCGATTCCGGTTACGTGGAGCACGGTCAAGCCTTGGAAATCAAGCAAGGCACCCAGGTCATCCTCTCCGCCGAACACAATGGGCGGCTCGCGATTTTTGATTTCATGAATCCTTGAAGAACGGGGATAAGCTCCAGTTCACCAAGCACACCACTAGTCAATTGTAGTAAGTCAGTTCATTGGTTTCGAGAAGGACTTGGGCGTATTTCTGCCATGCCATTATCTGGAAACGGGCGGTTGCCCCCTTTAGGAACCCGGCCTCAGCCTCAAACGTTTTGGGTTGAGCATTGGCATCGGAAGGGTCGACCAAGGAAATGACCGGACGCCAAATGAAATCATCCCCACTGGCTTCGGCACGGCAATAGACAAGAAAATCGATGGTGTCCCCCTCTTTTACATCAAGAGGTCGGACGGCGATATCAACTCCGGAGTTTTCAGCCACGCCGCTTCCCAGCATGCCAAAGCGGCTGGAAACCACCAGACCCTGAACACCATCGCCATCGCCGGAATGTTGCAACGGGCCTTCTACAATGACTCTTCCATCGGCGGGGGAAATCCAACGCCGGATGACCGCCGTCTGGCCAAATGCAGAGGCGTGCCCGCCTTCGGCGGTAAGGGTGGCGCCTCCCCCACCGCGCCATGCGCCATTGGAAAACTGGTTCATCGGAGCAAAACCACGGACACGCTTGGAGTTGGGATCGAATTGACCGAGTCCAAATTCCCACTGTGAATCACCAACCGCGGTGAGTTTGGGCATGCGATCCTCAATCTCGACATAGTTCAGCGAAAGACGCAATTCAGTCTCGGTGGGGGCACGCTGATAAATTAGCCGATACAAAAGACGAACGTGGTCTGCGGACTTGATTAACGCTGTAAAATCAGACCGTCGCACCAAATTAATTGCCTGCTCGACCACGAGCGGGCTGTTCATGAGGAACAGGGCCTGCTGAGGCACGGTGGTGATATCGCGTTTGCCGACACACAAGTCAGGATTGGCAAAATCAAAGGCTCGCTGCATGCCTGAAAGCTTGCCGCGATCCACAAAACCATAGACCGTACGCCGTTCGGAATAGGGCACTGAATCCAAGGCAACGCCGGGGCCGCCCATGGTCAAATCGATGCGGCCACCGATGAAAAGAATCGTATCACGCAAAGCCTCGAAATCGAGACGGCGACGGTTCATGCGAAACAAAAGGCGATTGCCCGGATCTATCTGGGCGTAGCGGGGATTTTCCTCTGAAGATTGCTGGTAGGCGCTGGAAAACATCATCCGGCGATGCATGGTCTTTATGGACCACTTATCCTCCATAAACGTCCATGCCAGATAGTCGAGCAACTCAGGATGCGATGGCTTTTCCGAGTGCACCCCAAAATCATTGGGTGTTCGCACTATGCCCTCACCAAAATGCCCCTGCCAAATGCGGTTGACCATGACGCGGCTGGTCAAAGGATTGTCCTCGCTGACGATCGCCTGAGCCAGTTCAAGCCTTCCGCTGCCGTCGTGGAACTGGGGCCGATTCGGAGGTGAAAGAATTTCGAGAAAGCGGCGTGGCGCGTTCGGCCCTCGCGAACCAGCGCTTCCCCGCACATGGACGTAGGAATCCTGCGCTTGGGATTTATCGAGCAAAACGACTGATCGCTGCGGAGCACCGGGGTGGCTGGCCTTTTTATCCGTCATGATTTTTTCCATGTCACGGATGCGATTGCGGATCTGATTGTCCCGGTTAAACATGTCGTCCACCAATGCCTGCGGAAGGTAAACAAGTGAGCCAGCGTCGTGGAAGAGTTGGCGAATCTCCTCCATGCTGGCATCAGCCAAGCCGGATGGGGCATTGGTGCGTGAGGCAGCGGACTTAAGCGAGGATTCCCAAATTTTTTCTACCTCCCCAAACATGGTGGAATAACGGGCGGCCAGTTGTTTTAAGGACTCGGGTGACGGTGTCAATAAACGAGCCACTTGGGGGTTGATGGTTTTGCCGGCTCCCGCGTTTGCACGATACTTAACGAGAATTCCCGGGGCACGCGCGGCAAACTCGTCCTCAGGGAAGGACGCCAGTTCAATCCATGGGGCGAGAATCCGACTGTGCTCGGTCTGTGCTTTCTTGATGGCGGACGCCCAGGAATCGGCCCAGCGGCGGTTCAGGCCGCGGCTGCCCAGGAAATTGTTTCGCACACTCCCGTTGGTGGAACGTTCCATTTCGGCTAGGGCGAGAAGGTAGCTGCCGCCCGAGGCGATAAGTTTGCGTTTGATCTGCTCGCGCGCGTTCTTTTTAAACTCCTCAAGTTGAAAGGTCTGTTTTGCCAGTTCAGCCTGAAAGGCAATGGTGTTTTTATTGGTCTCCCCCCCCTCAATAACCACTCCTTCCTCAGGCTCGTAGGAGCTGCTGAAAATGCCGTGCCACGAGTAATAATCAATGGTGGGAATGGGATCGAATTTGTGGTCGTGGCAGCGCGCACAAGTCATGGTCAGAGCCAAAGTCGACTTTGAGACCACGTCAATGCGGTCGGCAATGATGTCGTCCGCGTTGTTGTTAAAGCGATTGCCGAGGGTAAGAAAACCGAGCGCGGCAAAATCCTTTTTGGGGCCGCCCTTGAGTTTGTCAGCCGCGATTTGTTGAAGGATAAATTGGTCGTAAGGCAAGTCCTCATTGAATGCGCGAATCACATAATCCCGATAGGTGTAGGAACCCACAAATCGGTCGTCCATACCGGTCCCTTTGGTGTCTGAGTAGCGGGCCAGATCCAGCCAGAAACGCCCCCAACGTTCACCGTACCTCGGCGAATCCAGAAGTCCGTTCACCAGGTTCGTGAAAGCACCCGGCGAATCATCGGCAATAAACTTATCGACGTCGGCAGGGGTGGGAGGAAGGCCGGTCAGATCAAAACTCGCGCGGCGGATAAGCGAAGTTTTATCCGCTCGTTTTGAGGGCTCAATTCCATGCTTCTGAAGATCGGCAAGAATGTATTGATCAATAGGTGATTGAACCCAGCCATTCGTATCGGCAACGCTCGGCGGTTCGGGTGGATCAATGAGTTGAAAAGCCCAGTGGCGGGCAGCATTGGCCTTTTCGAGGGCATAGAGATCAATCTGAGTGGCGGGACCGTTGCGAGGATCGGGCGCGCCAATTTTGATCCAATGCTCAATATCAACAATTTGAGCATCAGAAAGCTTCCGATCGCTGGGGGGCATTTGCAAATCCTTGTCCGTATAGCGCACCGCCTTGACGAACAAAGAAGCCTCAGGTTTGCCGGGCACGATCACTGGCCCACTCTCGCCGCCTTTGAACAATCCTTCACGGGTATCAACCCGAAGCCCCCCTTTGATTTTGCCACCATCGCGAGTGCCAGCCTCACTGTGGCATTTGTAGCAATGGTTGATCAGGATCGGCTGAATTTTTGTTTCAAAAAATTCTGATTCCTGAGGAGTGGGTGCCGCAGCCGCCGAAAGCATCCATCCCAACACAACCACAATCCACAGATTTTTGACGACTGCCTGGCATGGAAGAGTTGTGTTCACATCCTTACGAAACAATCCCGCTCACGACACTGCCCGAGACATTGGTGAGACGAAAGTCGCGACCGTTGTAACGATACGTAAGTTTTTCATGGTCGAAGCCCAGGAGATGAAGAATGGTCGCGTGCAAGTCGGGAACCGCAACGCGGTTGTTGATGGCCCTTAAACCCAATTCATCCGTCTCACCGTAGACGGTTCCGCCTTTGATGCCGCCGCCGGCCAGCCAAATACTGAAGGCGTCGCGATTATGAGTGCGCCCGGGACGCGCCGACATGGCGTTGGCGTCGGCCGATGGCGAGCGGCCGAATTCCCCACCCCAGATCACCAGTGTGTCAGCAAGCATGCCGCGCTGTTCGAGATCGGCCAGAAGCGCGGCGATGGGCTTATCGATTTCATTGGCCCGATTTTTGAGATCGACCGCAAGATTGCCGTGGTTGTCCCAACCGCCGTGCCAGACCTGTACGAATCGAACTCCCTTCTCAAGCAATCGCCGGGCGATGAGCATCTGGCGTCCCTGCTGGGTATCAGCGGCGTAACTTTTGCGGACTGAATCGGGTTCCTTGCTGATGTCAAAGATGTCGGTGGCCTCCATTTGCATCTGGTAGGCAAGCTCGAAGGCTTGCAGGCGCGCCTCCAGTTGTTCGTCTTTGCGGAGGTTCTGACTATGGGCCTCGTTAAGCTGGCGCAACAAATCAAGCTGCCGTCTTTGCTCGATCAATGAGGTGTAGTTGCTCTTTATATTCTCGATGAGCTTTTCAACCTTGGTTTGCTGAGAGTCCACGGCGGTCCCCTGATAGATCCCCGGCAAAAATGCCGAGCGGATATTGGCCGCAGAGACTCCACCAGGCCCAAGCGCAACGAACCCGGGCATGTTCTGATTTTCACTGCCCAACCCATAGTTTACCCATGAGCCCACGCTGGGCTTGATCAACCGAGAGTCCCCGGTGTTCATCATTAGAGTGGCAAGGTCGTGATCAGGTATCTCTGTGAACATGGACCTCACCACGGCCAGCTTATCGACGTGCTCGCCGATATTGGGAAAAACCTCACTCACTTCAATGCCTGACTGACCCATCTTTGTGAACGAAAAGGGTGAGCCGAACACCGCATTATTCGAATCGCCGGGCATGGGCTGGCCGTCCATTTGCTTGAGCTTAGGCTTGGGATCAAAAGTATCCAGGTGAGAGGGGGCTCCGGCGGCAAATATATGAAGTACCCTCTTGGCTTTTGGCTTGAAATGGGGTTGACGGGGAGCCAGCGGAGATGTGGAGGCATCCGCAGCAAGGGCTTGGATACCGGGAAGCAGACCCATCGCCCCGAGGCCGGCCAAACTGACTGCTCCAAAACCCGCGCCGCAACGAGACAGAAATTGACGCCGAGTGACGAGCAAGTCTGCCATATTCAGCGAATGGGGCGAGGAGGGCACCAGGCGAAACTTCCAGTCGTGATTCATAACTCAGTGATGCAACACTTTAATGATCCTCGTTGATTTTCGTCACTTTGCCAGTCACTACCAGTGAATTATGAACCAATGCGCGAAACTTCCAAGTTTCTCCGGGGCCAAGGGACGCCTGATAATCGCTCGTTTCATCGATGGTTTCGCCTCGGTTGTTTTGCAAACCAATTTCAATTTTCACACCCAACCTCTGCGTTGCGGCTGTGTTGGTGAGGCTGCCCATCGCATAGATCACCTGGGATCCGCGATTGCCTTTAGGTCGCTGTATTCGAATTTCACCAGCCCTTAGCGTGTCGATCGTTTTGACTGGCCCAGCCGAATTTGTCCCAAGGGCAACCGAATTGCGGTTCGTGCTCTGGGGCCGGGCGGCGACCACCGTTGCCGTATTAGTTGATGGAGCATTTGTTTCAATGGGCTCGATCGGTTTGGACACGACCGCCAAATGCGTTTGGGGCGACCTGCTGGTAAGAGTCACCCAAACTCCGACAGCCACACCAAAGAATAGAAGAACAAACAGCAAGGGAACAAGGATGGAGAACTTGCGTTTTGGATTCTGAGCGGATGCACAAAGACAACTGCTTCCGCTACTTGCGGAGCGTCCGCATTTGGGACAACGCACAGGAGGGACGGGCGGGCTCACCGTCTGTGCCGCCGGTGCAGCAAAAGGCTTGACTGGTGAGGTGGCAGTTGCGGCCGATGCGGGGGCAGTGGTTGCGGTGGACTTGCCACAATGCGAGCAAAGGGTAAATCCACCCGCTGCGTAGTCTGGAAAATCAACTGACTGGCCACAGTGGGTGCAGGGACAGCGAAGATACTTTTTCGGTTGATGGCTCACATGCAGTTCCGGATTTCAAATGTGACAAAATAGGCGACGACATTGGACATGCGATAAACCTCCCAAAAGAATATAAAAGAGGGCAGGCACCAGCAAGGGGTTTTGCACATGAAACGCGGCCATCACTTAATTCGGATCGCTCTGTGGTTGATTTCTCAGATGGAACACGTCCTTAACCCCATTGGTTCTCATGTATTGATCCACTTGAAGGTTCTTGGTACCGGTGGGGAATGACAAACGAACCGGATTCTGGTTTCAACAACCCATTCTCGGCTTTGAGCAGCGAGGGGCTCCCTGCGGGGAAGGTTAATAATGCAAAACCCGTAGAAGCACCACGCAAGAGCCGTGGACGAGTTGACATCCTAAGAGTCAAGGCGGGACGCGGAGGCAAAACTGTTACGGTGGTGAAAAATTTTGTGGGTATTGGATTGCCTGAGAAAGAAAAACTCGCGAAGGAAATGCAGAAAACCTGTGGGACGGGCGGAACGGTAAAAGAGGGCCAAATTGAAATCCAAGGCGACCAACGGGAAGCAGTGGCCACGATTTTGACCAAGGCTGGATTCAGTCCGGTCATGGCAGGCGGATGAGCCCCGATAACTCACACAATAGGGAAGGCCTTCGGGATGGAACCAACTAATTTTTCCGCCGCTGTTGGGGAAAGAGAGAATTCTGCATAGACCATTCCAGCCAAAACAATTCAGAATGGCTAAAAAGAAGCACGAGCAATGAGCGAACAGGGACATTTCGCAACGCACCAAGCGTCTGTAACAAACGAATTCCGTGTTTGAACGTCACAAACCACGGCTTATAAACGAGGTTTCAACGAGGAAACTCAAGCTTCCGCGGCAGCGAGCAATTCCAAAAACACGCGTCGGCAAATCTTAATAAACAGGTTGTCAGAGAGCACCAGTTTGCGGGTTTTGGGATAGATAATGCGCCAGTGCCTTTTGAGCTTGCGGCGGCCCAAGGGGAGTCCGACCAGCAGACCCTGTTCGACATCGGCAGCCACCAACCATCTCGGGAGGATGCCGATGCCGAGATTGAGCCGAACGAATTCCTTGATGGCTCTTTCATTGGCAATTTCGATGAAAGGCTGAATGCGGATGTTCTCGGCGCGAAAGTATTTTTCGATGAGGGAATACGTGCTGCTGCTGCGCTCCGGGAGAATGAGGCGGCGCTTGGGAATTTCGTCAGTGGCGGCTTTGCGTTTGATGGCCCAGGGATGGAGCGGGCTGACGTAGAATTGCAAATCATCCTCGCCTATGGCGAACGATTCCATGCCCGAAAACGGGGTGGGATCTGAAATGAGCGCAACATCGAGGCGGCCTTCTTCGATTAGGGAGACAGCAGTGGGGGCAGAGCACTGTTGGATCTTGAGGGTAAAATCGGGAAAACTCTCCCGAAACTCCCTTAAAGTTGCAGGCAGGATGAGTTCGCAAGCCGTCTCGCTGGCTCCAATCCGGAGCTCTCCACTGCGCCAATCGGTCGAGGCCTGAAGCTTGACGCGAACGAGTTTCATTCGATCCAGAATCTCTCTTGCATGGACCAGCAATTCCTCACCTGCGCGGGTCAGGACAAAACGGCGGGGGGATCGCTCCACCAACGGACAGCCAAGGTCGGTTTCCAAGGCTTTTAGGCAATGACTCACCCCGGAAGTGGTCATGCCAAGGTGGCTCGCGGCGCGGCTCATGTTTTTAAGATGAGCGATCGAGGCAAAGACTCGCAACTGCTGGCTGTCGATGGTCGTTTTCATTGAGCAGGCAAAACATGGTTCCCGCACCTTGTTGCAGCTACCTCAACACTCAGTTGCGATTGTCGCAACATAAAAATCAGCCCGCACTGGCACGTCCTCTGCTAATGGCGAGCAGAATGAGGTTCGCCAAACCAAAACTCAACGTCTCCCTCCGCGTAAAAAACGGAGGGTTGAAAATTGGGTTTGTTCCAACAATCGACAGCGCGGTGTTGATTTCCGCCCAAGAGCTGGGTCTGTTTGAAAAGTATGGTCTGTCGGTGAAGCTGATGCGGGAAGTGGGATGGGCCACGATACGCGAAAAGCTGATGCATGAGGAGTTGGACGGGGCAGCCACGCCTGCCACTATGGCTCTTTCGATTTATTGTGGACTCTCGGTGCTCAGGCGGCCCGTGCTGACGGGATTGATTCTAGGTGCCAACGGAAGCGCCATCACTCTTTCAAAACATTTGGAGGAAGCCGGGGTGCGGGATGCTCAAAGCCTTGGAAGACACATCCGCAAGAACAGGCCCGTGCGCAAATTGGTTTTTGCCGCAGTCCTGGAGCTGTCCACGCAAAATCACGATCTGCGAAAGTGGCTTCGCTCAGGGGGAATTGATCCGGAGAAGGACGTTGATATCACAGTAATCCCCTCAGCGCTGGTCTACGATAGTTTGAAGGAGGGGTATCTCGATGGTTACTGCGTGGGTGAACCGTGGAGCTCGCTGGCGGCACACGAGAAAGTGGGCTGGGTGGCGGCGGAGTGCAGTGATATTAATCCGGGACAGCCAGAAAAAGTGCTGCTGGTGTTGCAGGAATTTGCCGACCAGCGCGAAGAGGAACATATCCGATTGCTCGCGGCGCTGATTGAAGCCAGCCAGTTTTGCGATGCGCAGGCCAATCGCAGACAACTCGCAAAAATGCTCTCACTAAGCCGCTATCTTGATGTGGGGGCAGACCTTCTGGAGCGATCGCTGGCAGGTCCGCTTCAAAGGGGCCGGAACGTCGGCGAGTCCCATCCATTTGTGGTTTTCGATTCCTTCAAGATTGGAGCCCCCAGCAGGGCCAACGGCAAGAGAGCACTGGAAGTTGTGCAATCACTGCTGCCGCCCGGAGGGGTGCCATCAGTAAGCAATGGAGCGGTGGCCAACATCTTTCGCAACGATCTTTTTGACCGAGCGGCGGCGCTGTACAAATCCAAGGCCAACGAGGTGTCGGTCGACGGCGGAACAATTCCATCGAAACGCGAAATCGACAATCCGGCTCAGGACCAGCCTCAGTCAATTTGGGGGCCCATTCAATTTCCGCAAGCGGTGATCGCCACGGGATAAATTTGTTTCGTCAGAAGCAAAAACAGGGGTTGCGCCTTAAGCGCAGCCGACACGAGTCCGACTGAACCAGAAAATTCGCAAACATGATACCACACAAAAACAAGTCGAAAAAAGTGCCCTATTTTAGAAGGCGCAAATTCCTAGGTGCGCTGCTTGCCGTCGCAAGTCTTGCTGCGCTTTCAAGCGGTGCGGCCGATTACCCCACCGACAAGGTGAACACCACGGGGCTGGCCGTCACGGATGACACTGTTACCGTAGGCCAACTGCACTCGGCCACCGGCACGATGGCCATCAGCGAGACAGGATCGATCCAGGCGGAACAATTGGCGATTGAACAGATCAACGCCATGGGCGGGGTGCTCGGACGCAAGATCAAGATCATCGTTGAAGATGGAGCTAGCGACTGGCCGACCTTCGCGGAGAAAGCAAAAAAGCTGTTGGTAAAGGACAAGGTGGCCTCGGTGTTTGGCTGCTGGACTTCGGCCTCGCGCAAAGCCGTTCTGCCGGTTTTCGAGAAGGAAAACGGCATGCTTTATTATCCAACATTTTACGAAGGCTTGGAGCAGTCCAAGAACGTGATTTACACCGGACAGGAAGCGACGCAGCAAATTCTGGCGGGTCTGGATTGGATCGCCAAGGAAAAGGGTGCGAAGACCTTTTACCTGATCGGATCCGATTACATCTGGCCCCGAACATCGGCCAAGATTGCACGCAAACACATTGAGAACGTGCTGAAAGGCACGGTGGTTGGCGAGGAATTTTATGCGCTGGGCCACACGCAGTTCGGCTCGCTCATCAACAAAATCAAGCTCAAGAAACCTGACGTGATCTACGCCATCGTGGTGGGCGGAAGCAATGTCTCATTCTACAAGCAACTGAAAGCCGCTGGTATCACGAGCGACAAATCAGTGCTCCTGACCATCTCTGTAACGGAGGATGAAGTCCTGGGCATTGGTGGTGAGAATCTGGCCGGATTCTATTCGGCCATGAAATACTTCCAATCACTGGACAACCCCAACAACAAGGCTTTCGTGCCAGCATTCAAGGCCAAGTACGGAGCGAACAGCGTGATCGGAGATGTTACTCAGGCCGGTTACCTCGGGCCGTGGCTGTGGAAGGCAGCGGTGGAAAAAGCAGGCAGCTTTGACGTGGACAAGATCGCCGCAGCTTCCCCCGGGATTGAATTGGACAAAGCTCCAGAAGGTTACGTGAAGGTCCACGAGAACCATCACTTGTGGAGCAAAACACGAATCGGCCAATGGCAACTCGACGGCCAGGCCAAGGTGCTCTACGAATCCGGCCTGATAGAGCCGAATCCATTCCCCAAGGGTTATCAATAAGAGCTTCGCGATCAACCCTGACCGAAGGTCCGATCCCTTCGGTCACCCACAGCACACGCTCTCAACCAATAACCCGAAGTCCTACACACCTTATGTTTGGATACACCTGGTCAGAACTTTCCTCGATTTTCGTGATGCAAAGCTTCTCCGGCTTTAGCCTGTTCAGCGTTCTTCTGCTGATGGCGCTGGGACTGGCAATCATCTTTGGTCAGATGGGGGTGGTGAATCTCGCGCACGGCGAGTTCATGGCGCTGGGGGCGTACACGGTTTACCTGTGTTCGGAAATTGTCCATAAACACATTCCGGCGCTCGCCCCTTATTATTTTATTGTGGCAATCGTGGCGGCGTTTTTTGCAGCGGGGCTGGTGGGATTGTTTGTGGAATGGTCGCTCATTAGGTTTTTGTACAAACGCCCGTTGGACACCCTTCTCGCCACGTGGGGCCTGAGCCTGATCATGCAGCAAGCCTTTAGGTCGATTTTCGGTGCACGCGAGGTGACCCCCACTCTGCCGGATTGGTTGATGGGCTCCTTCAAACCCTCTGCGACCATCGACATTCCCATCAATGGTGTTTTTGTGATGGGGCTGACACTGTTACTCACTTTTGGTGTGTGGCTGTTCATGTTCCGCTCCCGTACCGGACTGCAAATGAGAGCGACAGTCCAAAACCGTGTGATGAGCGGAGCGGTGGGTATCAACACCAAATTGGTGGACCGGTTCACCTTCAGCCTTGGCTGCGGAATCGCCGGAGTGGCGGGCGCGGCATTTACCACGATTGGTTCGACGGGGCCGGACAGCGGCTCGCGCTATATTGTTGATACATTTTTAGTGGTGGTGTTTGGCGGAACTGCCAGCCTGCTTGGCACCGTGGCGTCAGCCTTCGGCATAGCCCAAAGCCAGTCTATTCTTGAATTCTTCCTTAAAGGCACCATGGGAAAAGTCTCCGTTCTTACGCTGATCGTGATTGTGCTCATGATACGGCCCAAGGGCCTGTTTGCCTCCAAAGTCCGCTCATAAACCCAACTCAGGATTACTCGTGAATAAAGTATACACCCGTATTTTTGCAGGCAGGGTCGGAACGCTAAACCTTGCGGTTGTGGCTGTGCTCCTCTTCGCCTTGCTGCCCGCGACCTTGGACATTTTCCGCCTAAATTTGGTAGGCAAATACCTCACCTTTGGCTTTGTCTCGCTGGGATTGGTCTGGCTTTGGGGAAAAGGCGGCGTCCTCAGCCTGGGTCAGGGGGTATTCTTTGGTCTGGGTGGCTATTGCATGGCCATGTTCCTGAAGCTCGAAGCCTCCGACCCCATCACCACCAAGATTCAATCCACACCAGGCATCCCCGATTTCATGGACTGGAACCAAATGACCGCCTTGCCGGCGTTTTGGATTCCCTTCAAAAGTCTCCCCTTCAGCCTGATCGCCGTGGTTGTGCTGCCGACGCTGGTGGCTTTTATTCTCGGGGTTGCCATGTTCAAACGCAGGGTGGGCGGTGTCTACTTCGGCGTGATCACCCAGGCGATTGCACTCATCCTCTCTCTGGGGATTGATGGAAACCAGGGGTACACCGGCGGACGCAACGGCATCACCGACCTGAAGTTCCTGCACGGTTGGGATATCCGCACTCAACACGCACAATATGTGCTGTACTTCATCACCTGCAGCCTGCTCTTGTTGATGATCCTTGCATCCCAATGGCTGCTGTCCGGGAAAATGGGTAAAATGCTGCTGGCAATGCGGGACCGCGAGGATCGCGTCCGGTTCTCCGGCTACGATGTGTCGGCCTTCAAAATCTTTACCTTTTGTCTGGCAGCAGCCCTCAGCGGAATCGGCGGGGCATTGTTTGTTTTGCAGGTTGGTTTCATCTCCCCATCACTCGTGGGAATTGTGCCATCGATTGAGATGGTGATTTTCGCGGCCGTCGGCGGAAAGACCTCACTGTACGGAGCAATCTACGGGACGCTGATCGTGAACAGCGGCAAAAGCCTGTTCTCGGAGAGCTTTCCCCAACTATGGCTGTTCCTCATGGGCGGCCTGTTTATCGCGGTAGTGGTGCTCTTTCCCAATGGCATCGCGGGAATCTGCGACACCATCAGAAAGAAAATCAGCAATCGCAAAAAGACAGCCCCCAGTTCGGTGGCAGGCAAGGACAAGAGGGAATCCGTGATGCTCGGAGAACTTTCCGCACCCGCGCTTAAAGGAGAGAAATGATGAGTTCAAACACCAATTTTCTACTATCGATTGAGGATCTGACCGTTTCTTTCGACGGGTTTAAAGCTGTAGACGGCCTGAATCTGTACGTCGGCAAAAACGAGTTGCGCGTCATTATCGGGCCCAACGGAGCTGGCAAAACCACTGTCCTCGACATGGTCTGCGGCAAAACGCGCCCCACAGGCGGGAGCATCAAGTTTCGCAATCGTGAACTTGTTGGAATGGCCGAGCACCAAATTGTCAGGGCTGGGGTGGGGCGAAAATTTCAGACGCCCTCCATCTATGAAAACTTGACGGTTTTTGAAAACCTTGAGGTCTCCTTCCCCCGAGGCCGAAGCGTCATGGGTTGCCTTGCCTTTGAGAGCACACCTGATGTGGTCGAGCGAATTCATAAAGTGGCTGAGGATATATTTCTCAAAGAGCACCTGGACATCGAAGGGGCTTTCCTCAGTCACGGCCAAAAACAGTGGCTGGAAATCGGGATGCTGCTGATGCAAGAGCCGGAATTACTCATGCTCGACGAGCCGGTGGCAGGCATGAGCGCGGCCGAAAGAGAGCAAACTGCGGAGTTGCTAAAACGGGTCTGCAAGGACCGCTGCATTATCATCATCGAACACGATATGGAGTTCGTCTCCCGAATTGCCCATCAGGTGACCGTGCTGCATTTGGGCAAAATTTTATGTGAAGGGACGATGTCGGAAATTCAAAACAACCCAAAGGTAATTGAAGTGTACTTGGGCCATTGAAAGGAGTTCCAATGCTTGGCGTAAACAACATCGACGTCGGTTACAACAAGAGCCGTGTCATTCATGACATGAGTTTTAAGGTGAATCCGGAGGAAATTCTGGTCATCATGGGGCGCAATGGCATGGGCAAGACCACTCTGTTAAAATCTCTCATCGGCATACTCCCCTCGACCTCAGGCTCCATCAAACTCGGCGATCAGGAGATCGCAGGAATGGATTCGTACCAAAGGGTTCGAAGCGGAATCGGTTTTGTGCCGCAGGGACGCATGATTTTTCCTTCACTGACGGTGACAGAAAACATTCTCTCAGGTGCGCGAGGAAATGTGGCGCAGAGCACATGGGATGAGATTTACGCCCTGTTTCCAGTCCTGCATGAAATGCGCAAACGCAAAGGAGGCAATCTTTCGGGAGGACAACAGCAGCAGCTGGCCATTGCGCGGGCACTCGTCGCCAATCCAAAAATTCTCATTTTGGATGAGCCCACCGAAGGTATCCAGCCTTCGATCATCAAGGACATCGGTCGCGCCCTCAAAGAAATCCGCAACATGCGCAAGATCGCCATCATCGTGACTGAGCAGGTGGTGAGTTTCATGATGGATGTGTGTGATCGCGTGCTGGTGATGGAACGCGGCCGGTTTATCCACGAGGCGTATCGTGACAGTCTTAACTCAGACAAAATCAAAGCACTGCTTGCGGTCTAAGCTGCGTTGCCCACTTTCCCCTCAAACTAGATTCAACTCAAAAACAGCACTCATATGCCAAAGACCCTGATCAAAGTTGACTTCAAAACCCCTCCGGAAAAACAGAAATCCATTCACAACCGCTGGCATCCTGATCTGCCAATGGTTGCCTACGTTAAGCCCGGCGAGGAATTCCGTGTGGAATGCCTGGATTGGACGGGCGGCCAGATTTACGACAACGATGACGCGACCGACGTCAAAGTGGTGGACCTTTCCAAGGTTCACTATCTGAGCGGTCCCATTGGTGTGGAAGGCGCCGAGCCCGGTGACTTGTTGGTGGTCGACATCCTGGATATCGGCGTGCTGCCGGAGTTTGAATGGGGATTCACGGGTATTTTTGACAAAAAAAATGGCGGCGGCTTTTTAACGGATCACTTTCCCGACGCACGAAAAGCCTGTTGGCATTTCAGCGGCGTGTATGCCAACTCACGTCACATCCCCGGCTGTGAGTTTGCTGGAATCATGCACCCCGGGTTGGTCGGCTGCCTTCCCTCGCGCGAACTGCTGGACACTTGGAACAAACGTGAGGCAGCCCTGTTTGCCACGGATCCGAACCGAGTGCCTCCTCTGTGCGCCCTGCCCTACGCACCCACCGCTCACATGGGCGGGATGAAGGGTGCAGCGGCAAAAGCGGCGGCCAAGGAAGCAGTACGCACGGTGCCGCCGCGAGAACACGGAGGAAACTGCGACATAAAGAATCTTAGCCGTGGAGCCAAGGTCTACTTCCCCGTTTACGTCAAGGACGGGGGGCTTTCCATGGGGGATATCCACTTTTCGCAGGGCGACGGCGAGATCACCTTCTGCGGCGCTATCGAGATGGCCGGCTTTCTTGATCTAAGAGTGAGCTTAATCAAGGGCGGCATGAAAAAATATGCCATCGTGAACCCAATCTTCCAACCCAGTCCGGTGGAGCCCAAATATAGCCGCTTCCTGATTTTCGAAGGCATCTCGGTGGATGAGGACGGCAAGCAGCATTATCTGGATGTGAATGTCGCGTATCGCCGCGCGTGCTTGAACGCCATCGAATATCTGAAAAAATTCGGTTACACCGGAGAGCAGGCCTACGCCATTTTGGGAACAGCCCCCGTTGAAGGCCATATCAGTGGTATCGTCGACATCCCAAACGCATGCGCCACTCTTTATGTGCCAACGGAAATATTCAGCTTTGATATTCTCCCCAATGCTGATGGACCTAAAAAGGCCCTCAAGGGAAACATCGATCTCGCGAAAGTAAAGTGAACCAGTGAGCTCACGGGCGCGAAGGGGCGGTGGCGAAATTCACTAGCCACCGCCTTCCTCGGCAAAAACCACATTTCAGGATTATTCAGCATGCCGAACTACGAATTTGACTGTAAGGATTGCGGCAACTTTACACTGCATCGCGCAGTGGAGGAGCGCAATGAAAGCGCGCAATGTCCCGATTGCCAAGCCCCGGCGCAGCGCATGATCTCAATGCCAGGCCTTAGTCTGATGGCCGCTCCACAGCGCAAGGCCCATGCGAGAAATGAAAAGAGCCGCCACGTGCCAGAGGTGATGCAACGCCACAGTTGCAACAGCCGATGCGGTTGCGGCAAGTCCAACGCGGCGCTGGGATCAAAACCCAAGCGCACTGTGGAAGTGCCGAAATTGGGAAAATTGATCACAGGGCGAAAGAGTCAGCGGCCATGGATGTTAGGCCATTGAGCTAGGCTGAGTTAAAGAGATTGGCAGGGACAAACAAGATGGCCTTGCCTCTGAACCCGCCGATGGTTCACGATGAGGCCATCTATGAGACATTTCCGCCTAGCCACGGCTCTTGTTTTGGCGACTGTGCTGCTCGTCAGTCAGGCCGCAGCGCAGAATAACGATCGTTGGGACACCCCAAAAACGGACGACGGTCTTCCCGGGGCTGGTCCCATCCGCCGGGCCGATTGGTTCCGCAACTTGTGGAAGGAACGCCGTGCCAACTGGAGCTCCAAGATTCAGCAGGATCAGGGGGCATTGGTATTTCTTGGTGACTCGATCACCCAAGGCTGGGGCGACAACTTCGGCGGAAAGTTCGCCGGAGTTAAGGTGGCCAACCGCGGGATCAGCGGGGACACCAGCCGCGGAGTGCTCATACGATTGCAGGAGGACGTACTGGCCCTTAAACCCAGCGGAGTGGTGTTGCTCATCGGCACCAATGATTTAGAGGAGGACGCGTCTCCTGAAATCATCGCCGGAAATCTGAAACTGATCGTGGCCGAGATCAAACGCCACAACCCAAGCATACCCATTGTGCTGTGCCAGGTCTTCCCTAGCAGCGCCACCAAGAAGCGTTCGGCAACGCAGATTAAAGCCGTCAATAAACTCTACGCAGCAGCGGTTAAAGGCGACACTCAAGTCACCTTCGTTGAAACCTGGCCGCTATTTGCCAACGCCGAGGGCGACGCCAAGCCCGAAGAATTCCCCGATCTGCTCCACCCCAATGAAGCGGGCTATGCTAAATGGGCCGCTGCAATCCACCCTATTTTAGCCACGCACGGGTTTGTGGAAAATGAGCGTGACACGTTCAAACCCGAGAAGGGATTCAAGTCCTTGTTCAACGGCAAGGACCTGACGGGATGGGGTTTTCGCACCAACAATTTTGACCATAAAAAATCCAGCCCAGATGGCCGTTACGTTGCCAGAAATGGGCGCTTGATTGTCACTACTCCGGCCGAAGGCAGCCGCATTCAACAGCTGTATACCACACGCAAGTTCCCCGAGAATTTCACTCTGCGGCTTGAGTTCCGCGCCACGCCCAATGCTGATAGCGGGGTCTTCATCCGGGAGCCACAACTGCAATGCCGCGACTACCCGCTGGCTGGACCATACAAAAACCTCCAGCGCTACAAACCCCAGGACTGGAATGAAATGGAAGTAACAGTGCGCAATGGGGTGGCGTACTGCACCTGCAATGGCGAAGTGTTGGAGGCAGCCCTCAAAGTACCTGCAACTGGGCCCATTGGGCTCGAAGGTGATCGCGGCCAGATGGAATACCGCCGCATCAGGCTGCACAAAATCAAATAAAAAACCCAGCCTGATTGCCCAAGGTTCGCCGCAGCGAAAAACGATCCGCGCGGCGATGCTCCCTGATTGGCAGTTTTTGCATGAAAAAAAAAGGAAAACAGCGGCCTGACCGAGATCGTGATGAGGTAAAATTGCCTGCGCCAAAGACGCGGAGTGGATTGAATGCTGCCATCATCCTGATCGTGATGGCCGGCGCCGCAGCCACCACTTTTTTAAGCCTTCGCAAGCCTAACCCTGGGCCTCGCACTGCAACCGTCGTCTACTCCCCCAAGCCCGCCGGCAGCCTCACTTTTGCTCGGGACATTGCCCCAATCGTCTTTGATAAATGCGCGCCGTGTCACCGACCCGGGCAGTCAGGACCGTTCTCGTTACTGACCTGCAACGATTTCAAGGAGCGAGCCAAGACCATCCAAAAGGTCACCCAATCGCGCTACATGCCGCCGTGGCTTCCTGAACCTGGTTATGCTGATTTCGCCTATGACCGTTCGCTCACCTCGGAGCAGCTTGGATTGATAACGCAATGGCTGGCTGAAGGTGCGGCCGAGGGGAGGAGCGAGGACGTGCCCGCCCTGCCCAAATGGCCTGAAGAGTGGCAGTTGGGAAAGCCCGATTTAATCCTCAGCCTGCCTTCGACTTACACTCTGGCCGCAGAGGGGCGGGACGTATACCGGAATTTCGTCGTGCCGATCCCCGGCGTGGACAATCGATTTGTGCGGGCCGTTGAATTCCACCCCGGCAACCACAAAGTGGTTCATCACGCCTTCATCGAAATCGACTCGAAACGGGAATCCCGCTATCTCACAGGCAATTCACAGCCGCCGGGCTTCGACGGAATGGAGCTGCCTCCAAGCGTGAAAATGCCGATGGGTCAGACACTTGGCTGGCAGCCAGGCAAGCCCCCCTTGCAATCTCCCGAAGGCCTGGCGTGGGTGCTTCAGCCACGATCCGATCTGGTCCTTCAACTGCACCTTCATCCCACCGGAAAGCTCGAGCCGGTGCTGCCTTCGGTGGGCCTTTATTTCACGGATCGCGCGCCCACCAACACTCCGTTCCTGCTTAAGCTGGCCCGCTATGACATCGACATCGCTCCGGGCCGAAAAGATTACCAAATTGAAAACAGCTACGTCCTGCCCATTGACGTGGAACTGATGAGGATCAACCCCCATGCGCACTATCTGGGCAAACAACTAGAGGGTTGGGCGGTCCTCCCCGATGGCACGAAAAAATCCTTGCTCATGATCAAAAATTGGGACTTCAACTGGCAGGGGGATTACCTCTACAAGCAGCCAGTTTCACTGCCCAAAGGAACAACTCTTTTCATGCGCTTCGGTTTTGACAATTCCGCCGAAAACATCCGCAACCCCAACCAACCCCCGAAGCGCGTCCAATTCGGACTTCAAACTACGGATGAGATGGGCGAGCTTTGGTTTCAATTGCTGCCGCGCAATTTGTCCGACCTAGCGATCCTCTCGAAAGATTTCTTCATGAAATACGCCAAGGACACCATTGAGGTAAACCAATGGCGGTTGCAGCAGGATCCAAAAAACGCGATGGCTCACGCCAAACTGGGGAGCGCGCTATTTTCCCTCGGAAATGTCGGGGAAGCTCTCCAACACCTCCAGGCCGCAGCCCAGCTCGATCCGGCCAACCCCGTCCCGCACAGCCAACTCGGATCCATCTACCTCAATCAAAAGTTACTTCCGCAGGCACAGACAGAGTTTGAGGCTGTGCTTAAATCGAACACTCAGGACTATGAGGCGTACGGCAGCCTTGGCTATATATGCGTCCAGCAAGGCAGATATACAGAAGCTGAGGCTTATTTTGCCAAGGCTCTGGAAATTAATCCTGAGGACAGCGTGGCTGCTGGCAATTTGAAGGCACTTCGCAGCGCCCGCAGATCACAGCGCTAATTCAGGACGGGAATCAGTGCTGGTGGCCCACTTGGCTTGCGTGCTGCCATGCGTGGATGATGTGATCAACGATTAGATCGACTCCTACATCGTGTTTGACCTGCGCGAAAACGAATGGGCCCGAACCGCGCATTTTTTTGGCATCGCGGTCCATCACTGTTAGGTCGGCGCCCACCGCCTCAGCCAAATCTGTCTTATTTATGACTAAGATGTCGGCTTGGGTGATGCCCGGCCCGCCCTTGCGCGGCACCTTGTCCCCGCCGGCCACATCAATCACATAAACCGTGTAATCGGCAAGCTCGCGACTGAAGTGGGCGGCCAGATTGTCACCGCCTGATTCCAGAAGCATCAATTGCGGATGGAAAAGCTGGTGCAATTCTTCGAGTGCTCCGAGATTGGCGGAAATATCCTCTCGGATGGCCGCGTGGGGACATCCGCCGGTTTCAACGGCACGGATGCGGGAGGCTTCCAACGCATTGTGACGGGTAAGGAATTCACCGTCCTCCTTCGTGAAAATATCGTTGGTGACAGCGGCGATGCTCAGCTTCGAACGCAGCTTCTGGCAAAGGGCCAGCATCAGGGCCGTCTTGCCGCTGCCCACAGGCCCGCCCACACCCACCGTGAAGGCGCGCTGAGAAAAATCCCGCGCCATGGGTTTGTCGCGCTCATGGAAGTGGCCGGCGTGCTCCATCGGTTCGTGGGTGTGGCCGTGGGCCCCATGATCGTGAGAATGTGAGTGGCTCATGCAGGACGGTTAACTTTGAAAAAGGCGTGAGTAAAGTCGGTTGTGCGCGGCTTGCCAGAGATCAAGCAACGGAGAGGGTTGCGCGGCAGCAAAAGTTTCGACCCCACGAAACAGCTTAAGCAGGCGCAAAGCATCCTTCGCCAATTGCTGCTGGAGAAGCTGCCCTTCCATGGGGCCGACAATACCCAGCCGAATGGCGCTGGAGATAACAGCGCGTAATTGGAGAAAAAGCCAGCTTTCACCCGCGGTCTCGGAGTCAATTTCCAACACTGCTGCCATCATGCCGAAAGATGGGGCTAGATGAGTGTGGGGACGGACGGACGGAGAGGGCCAGGCTCCACAGAGGGCCACATGGCTTGGGAAAATATGCTGCCCGCCGCGCATGAGCGCGAGCCCCTGTTTGCGGCTCGCTTCGGACGCCACCGGATTGGAGGCCAGCAAGCAATGACTATCCTCATCCAGCCGGGCATAAGAGGTGGGATCACGATGAACCGCCAAGACAAACGGAAGGGCTGAACGCGCCGATTGCTCCAAGCTGGCCAGCGTCCATGAAATCAACCGTGGCGTGTTGCGGATGACACCATGATGCCACGCGGATTCCAAACCATTAGAATGAGCAAAGCCGCCAGTGGGAAACGCCGAATCGATCAACTGCCACAACCGCCAGCGACCAAGGCCCGAATTTGATGAATCGGATTCAAGGGACCTGACGGATAGTGCGGGTAATGGCACGAAGGTTAAGAATGATTAAAAGAGAAAATATTTTTGGGCTAGTGGCAGTGATTGCGCAGGCTCGCAGGTGAGGAGCACGCCATCGGCGCGAACTTCGTACGTTTCAGGATCAACCGTGATGGCGGGAGTGGCGCTGTTCCATTTGAGATCCTTTTTGGAGACCGAACGGCAGCCTTTGACACGGGCCAGCGTTTTTTTGAGGCCGTAGGATTCAGCGACACCTTTCTCAAGGCTCAATGCACTTACAAAAGCAAGAGAGATGGGACCGGCCGCTGTTCCAAACGCGCCGAACATGGGACGCATCAGGACAGGCTGAGGAGTGGGGATCGAAGCGTTGGCATCGCCCATCTGCGCCCAGGCGATGAAACCACCCTTGATGACCATCTCGGGCTTCACGCCGAAAAAGGCAGGCCGCCAAAGGACCAAATCCGCAAGCTTGCCAACCTCGATTGAACCGACGTGCTCCGCGACCCCGTGGGCCAACGCAGGGTTGATGGTGTACTTCGAGATATAGCGTTTAATGCGGGTGTTGTCGTGCTCCGAGCTGTCTTCCGGCAACGCGCCGCGCTGGAGCTTCATTTTGTCAGCGGTTTGCCAGGTGCGGGTGATGACCTCGCCAATCCGGCCCATGGCCTGCGAATCCGAACTCATCATGCTGATGGCTCCAAGGTCGTGAAGGATATCCTCGGCTGCGATGGTTTCGCCACGGATACGACTTTCGGCGAATGCGACATCCTCGGGCAGCGAAGGATCAAGATGATGACACACCATCAGCATGTCGAGATGCTCGTCGATGGTGTTCACCGTGTAGGGCTTGGTGGGGTTAGTCGAACTGGGAAGGACGTTCTGCTCGCCGACAATGCGAATGATATCCGGCGCGTGCCCACCGCCTGCACCTTCTGAGTGGTAGGTATGAATGGTCCGTCCGCCAATGGCCTTGATGGTGTCTTCGAGAAAACCGGATTCGTTGAGGGTGTCAGTGTGGATGGTAACTTGGACGTCCTCCTCATCCGCCATTTTCAGACAGCAATCAATGGCTGCTGGGGTGGTGCCCCAATCCTCATGGAGTTTGAGTCCGATGGCGCCAGCCAGAATTTGCTCGCGCAACCCGGCGGGCATGGCGGTGTTTCCCTTGCCGGTGAAACCGAAATTCAGGGGAAGCTGATCCGTGGCTTTTAACATCAGGCCAATGTAAAAAGCGCTTGGAGTGCATGTGGTCGCGCAAGTCCCGGTGGCAGGACCGGTGCCGCCACCGATCATGGTGGTCAGACCTGCGGCAATGGCTTCATGCGCCTGCTGCGGACAGATGTAGTGGATGTGGGTGTCGAGACCGCCTGCGGTGAGAATCATTCCCTCCCCGGCGATGACCTCGGTTGTGACGCCGACAATCATGTTGGGAGTAACACCGTCCATGACGTCGGGATTGCCCGCTTTGCCGATGGCACTGATTTTTCCGCCCTTGATGCCTATATCGGCCTTGAAAATTCCTGAGTGATCGATGACCAAAGCGTTGGTAATCACGCAATCCAAGGCATCGGCTTGCGCAACACCTGCGGCCTGCCCCATGCCGTCACGCAACACTTTTCCCCCACCGAACTTGCACTCGTCGCCATAGACGGTGAAATCGCTCTCCACCTGAGCGATCAGCGAAGTATCCCCCAAACGAATTCGATCCCCTGTGGTCGGTCCGAACATCGCGGCATAATCGGCGCGTTTCATGGAGTGTGACATATTATTTCTCTGAGCAAGCGAAACCCGCGGCCTTGACGCGAGCCATGGTTTGCACCAATCCCTCATCGCTGACCGGCCCGTCCGCAAGATTGCTGCCTCCACGAATAACGCGTTTGCCGCCGATGGTCACCAACGGTATGAATTTGGTCTCACCCGGCTCAAACCGCACGGCGGTGCCGGCGGGGATATCCAGGCGCATTCCGTAGGCCAAGGCGCGATTGAAACGCAGCATCTTGTTGGTTTCCACAAAATGGTAATGGCTGCCAACCTGCACTGGCCGGTCTCCAAGATTGGTCACATCCAAGGTGACGGTCCTGCGACCGGCGTTGAGCTCAATCTCCCCCGGCGCTGGCAGGCATTCACCCGGTTCGGGCGTCATGGCTTCGGATGGGCCAAAAACAGAAAGTTCGGGGACAGGGAGAAAGCTGCCGTGCAAAGCGAGGTTGAGATCGCCATCTTCTGAGGCAATTGGATGATGGACTGTAACGAGCTTTGTGCCGTCCGGAAAGGTGCCCTCAACTTGAACCTCAGAAATCATTTCCGGCACTCCCGCCATGACCTGCCTTCGACCCAAAAAATGCCGGCCCAGCTCCATGAGTTGAGCCACCCGTTTTCCTTCGCGGATAAATTCCAGGAGCTGTGAGGAAATCAGCGCGATGCTCTCGGGGTAATTCAGACGCAAGCCTCGCGCCAGACGTTTTTGGGCCACGACGCCCGCCTGATGCAGCAGTAGTTTGTCAATTTCGCGCGGTGTTAGGTGCATGGTTTTGAGTGAGCTTTACCATTTTCTGGCCCAAGGTCTAGCCTGGGCAAGCATGGGGAAGTATTGAAGGCATTCGCAGACGAAACGGAGAAGATTCTGGGGGCGGTCCGAAGCCACGCGAACCACCGCTCCATGAGGCAACAGACTGGCGGAAAACAGGGTGGTGGCCTCCTGTTCCACAGGCTCCGCATTCAGCGCAGCCAGTAGCAGCGGAACAACTATTCGCGATTCCGGCCCTATCATCCATAGCGTGCCAAAGCAATCATACGATCCCACGCGCAAGGATTTTTCAAGAGCGCCACTCATTGAGTCCAGATGCAGCGAGTCCACCGCGATGCGTTTTCCATCAATCAGGATTTCGTTGCGCGTCTCAAAGGAGCTCATGGCCCAGCGTTCCCCCCTGGCCGGACGGCCGGAAGAAACCGCATCCAAAAATATGAGGTCCGCACGCTCATCGAGGTTGAATTGCTGACGCTGGCGGTAAATCGATTCGGCAAACGGCTGCACCGGATCCGGAATCATGGCCAGCAATCCACCGGCGCCAACGCGGACAGCCAACTGTTGCGAGCAACCCAGCGTTGATTCAGTGCGGTACACTTTTGTGTTGGACTGACTTCCCAGAAAGCAGCGGGCTCCATCAGCAACCTCCAAAGTAAGATCAATCGCATCACCCGCGACCAGCCCACCCCCGTAGGTGCTGGTGTAACTCACGACCATTTCGCCGCGCGGCTCAGGCACCAATAGTCGCAAGGGGCTGTGGGCCTCCACGCAGACGGCAGCGCTGAGTCCATTGACGCGCCTTACGACCATACGGCCATAACCGGGTCCATTTTTTGTTGGAAGCATGGCATAGGGTCGCGTGTGAACGGGTTCAACACCAGCCAGGATCACACCGTCAGATAGGTCCGGACGATGTCGTCCCCCAGTTTGTCGATGGGACCGTTGGCCACGATCGCGCCACGGTCCATGACATAAAAGACGTCGGCCACTTGCAGACAAAAATCGAGGTACTGCTCGACCAGCAGGATACTGATCGCCGTTTCCTTCTTAATTCGAAGCAATGTTTCGCCGATCAGGTCAATGATGTTGGGTTGAATACCCTCGGTTGGTTCATCAAGGATCAATACTTTGGGATTCGTCAACATGGCCCGCGCAATGGCGAGTTGCTGCTGCTGGCCTCCGCTCAAAACACCGCCTTTGCGATGGAGCATTTCCTTCAACACCGGGAACAGATCCAGCACCTTTACCAGATTGGAACGCTCGGCCCGGGTGTTGGCCACCAAACTGATCTCCAGATTTTCGCGCACAGTGAGGTTGGGGAAAATATCTCGTCCTTGCGGCACGTAGCCCAGCCCTTTCCGGGCGCGAACCTCGGGTTTGAACCCTGCAATCGGTTCACCGTCCAAAGTAACTTCTCCTCCATCCGGTCGCACCACTCCCATGATCGTCTTCAGCGTGGTGGTCTTGCCGACGCCATTGCGACCCATCAGACAGACGAGACTGTTCTTCTCTATCGTTAGGTTAACCCCGCGCAAAATTCTGGATCCATCGTAGGAAACCGTAATGTCGTTCAATTGCAGCATCAGTGATCCCCTTTCTTTTTACGCCCGAGATAGACCTCAACGACTCGCTCATCGCTTTGAACCTGATCCACACTTCCTTCGCAAAGAACCGTGCCTTGATGAAGAACGGTGACCTTTCGGGCAATCTGACGGACAAAAGCCATATCATGCTCAATAACCACGATCGTGTGTTTCCCTTCGAGACTCATCAGCAGTTCGCCGGTCTTGGCGGTTTCCTCGTCGGTCATGCCTGCGGCAGGCTCGTCCACCAGCAACAGTCGGGGATTTTGCGCCAGCAACATGCCTATCTCCAACCATTGTTTTTGGCCGTGCGCCATGGTGCCCGCCACTCTTTTGGCGTGGGGCAACAATCCGACAATTGAAAGAACCTCCTCAATACGGGTCCGTTGTGCGGGGGTCTTTCGCGCAAAAAGTGAGGCGAAAACTCCCCGCTTTCCTTCAAGAGAAAGCCAGACATTCTCCTCCACGGTGTGGTTGACGTAGACGGATGGCGTTTGAAATTTACGACCGATGCCGAGCCGGTTGATCTCATACTCGTTCAAACGAGTGAGATCGGTATCCGGACCGTACTCAACCTTGCCTTTGTCGGGCCGGGTTCGCCCGGTGATAATATCGAGCATGGTGCTTTTGCCTGCGCCATTAGGGCCGATAATGACACGCAACTCACCCTCCTCCAAATAGAGATTGAGGTTTGAAATGGCTTTAAAACCGTCGAAGGTTTTGTTCACGTCCTCAAGAGAAAGCAAGAATGGACGGTTCATTTGGAGGAAATGATGGCGGTATCATTGACTTTCTCGTCGGCAGGCGGCGTCGGCGCGGAAACCGAGGCTTTGTGTCTTTGCTGTTTTCCGCGCCATTCCGCAAACTGCGCAGGCAGCCCGACAATTCCCTTGGGCATGAACAGCACAACAAACACAAACATGCCGCCTAGAATGTAGAGCCATTGCTCGGCGAACGCGCGGGTTGCATAACTCTTTAAGGCATTCACGCTGATCGCCCCAATGATGGGGCCCACAAGGCTGGCTCGACCGCCCACCGCGCACCAGACCACGGCTTCCAAAGATTTGTCGGGTGCCATTTCGCTGGGATTGATGATGCCCACCTGCGGCACAAACAATGCGCCACCCAGCGCACAAATCATTGAGGAAAGAACAAACACAAAAAGTTTGAAATGGACGGTGGCGTAACCTGAGAAAAGCACTCGGTTTTCGCTGTCACGAATAGCTCGCTGGATAAGACCGAACTTGGTCTGAGTCAACCAGCGGCACAGCAAGTACACCCCCAGCAACAACACGCCCGAGGCGATGTACAAGGTGCGCTTGGTTGTATTGCTGTTAACGTCGTACCCAAGGATGAACTTGAAATCTGTCAGTCCGTTGTTGCCACCAAAAGTGAAATCATTCCGGAAAAAGAGCAGCATGGCGGCGTAAGTCAAAGCCTGACTGAGGATACTGAAATAGACCCCCTTGATACGGGAGCGAAAAGCGAGAAATCCGAAGACCAAGGCAGAAAGTGCTGGAACAACCAGCACGGCTATAGTGGCAAACCAAAAATTCTTGAACGGAATCCAATGAGGCGGCAGGCCACCGGTTTCGGGGAAGCGCTTGGGGAATTCCAGAAAGACCATGAAGTCAGGAATATCAGCCTTGTACTGCCCAAGATTACCGATCTTCAACATCAGATACATTCCAAGCGCATACCCGCCCAATGAAAAAAACAGGCACTGGCCCAGGCTTAACAACCCTGTGTAGCCCCATAGAATATTTACCCCCAGGGCAAGAACGGCATAGCACAGGTATTTTCCGCACAGAGTGATTGAAAAATTGCTGACGTGAAAAAAGCTGTCAGGTGGAACAAATGCGTTCAAACACGGCAGCAAGACCAATCCCACAAAGGAGACGAGGCAAACCAGCAGTAATTCGCGCTTTGATAATGATAAACCCATAATCAATCTTCCAAGCTTCGTCCGCGTGAGGCGAACAACCCGGCAGGCCGCCATTGCAGGAACAAAATAATACCCACCAGCACACAAATCTTGCCCATCACCGCACCTAGCCACGGCTGGAGGATCTGGTCTGTCACACCAACACCAAACGCGGCCATGACTGTGCCCACCAAATTTCCAACTCCACCGAGAACTACCACCATGAAACAGTCGACGATGTGAAGCTGTCCCAGCCCCGGACCCACGTTCCCAATTTGGGATAGACACGCTCCCGCCATGCCGGCCAAACCGGAGCCGAAACCAAAAGTCAGCATGTTAATGCGGTCCGTCCTCACACCGATGCAGGAAGCCATAGTGCGATTTTGCATGACAGCCCGGATCTGCAATCCAAGCGACGTCTTCGTAAGCAGGAGATAGGTGCCGATAACGGTGGCAATGCCGAAACCAATGACAAACAGCCGGTTATAAGCAAAAAGAACATCCGACACGATGAAACTGCCACTCATCCAGCTCGGCGAATTAACCTGCACATTGGCGCTGCCAAAAACCTGGCGGAACAGCTGTTGCAAAACCAAGCTGACGCCCCAGGTTGCAAGCAAGGATTCCAAGGGGCGTTTGTAGAGAAATCGTATCACCAAGCGTTCCATGACCAGGCCCATGATGCCTCCCGTAAAAAACGACAGTAAAAGTGCGGCGATGAAGTACATGTCAAACCCCGTTCCACTGCTGCCAAACCACTTGGCAAACAGGTTTTGGGTCATGAACGCCGTGTACGCCCCCACAGTCATAACCTCGCCATGTGCCATGTTGATGACACCCATGAGCCCAAAGGTGATCGCCAATCCCAATGCCGCAATCAAAAGCACTGCTGCGCTGCTCACTCCGCGAAAAGCCGTTCCCACCAAATTACCGCGCCGAATATGCTCCTCAATGGCAAAAATTGCACTGCCCAGAGCCTTTTTGGCATCAGGTGTGAGTTTGGGATTTTTGCGCTCCGCTTTTTCCATTTCTTGAAGCAAGGCTAAGGAAGTGATCGAAGTCATGCGCTTCAACTCGTTGATCGCTGCGATCTGGTCAGCCCCGGTGGTGGTTGCCACTTTCGTGATGGCTATAGCCTCCGTCAGGGCACGCACCGATTCCGGGTCCGACTCAAGTACAACCCGCGCCTCAAAATAGGGAAGATATTCGGGATTCTGTTCCTGCCCCAGCTTGGTCACCGCATCACGCCGAATTTTGGGGTTGGGATCGCTTAAGGCAAATAAATCGAGAACCGTCTTAAGCGCCTTGCGCAGTTTGGAGTTGGTATCAACGGGGGTGAAGTCGGCCACGTTAACGATGAGGTCTTTGCCATCGCCCCCTTGAATGGGTTTGCCATCCACAACCTTAATCGCCCTTGCTTTGCCGTCGGTCTGGGCCGCGGTGTCAAGGAAGAAGGGTTGTTTGAGTGAATTGGTCTCGTAAAGAAACAGGCCGCCCTGTCTCCAAGCCGTGACACCTTGTTGAACCACCGGATCATTAACCCCGGCGAGTTTGAGGATGAAGGCGATCTGCTTGGTTGCGTCCTCTTCGACAGCCGAATCCGCCAGGATTTTTCGGGCCTCTTCCGGTGTCGCCGCCCCAAGATGCGGGCTGGCCACAAAAGCGAGGAAGATGAACAGACAAATCCTGATAGACACGATAAAATTCAATAACATGCAGTGATGAAGGGGAGGCGGGATAACACACTAACCCGCCTCCCCCCGTGTTGTCCTGGTGACAACGCTCAGTGACCTCCCATCACTTTCCGGCAGTCAGGAATTTGGAGCTGAAGGGCTCGCCGGCAACAGGGCCGAGAGCCTTGACAATCTTGAACTGGCCGGTGGGCAGGGTTTCACCGATGAACACATTGTTGATCAGATGGTGGTTGTCCTGCATGGTGACCTCACCAGCGGGGCCTTTGAATTTCTGACCAATCAGCGCGACACGAACCTTGTCCACGTCGAACGAGCCGGCTTTTTCAACAGCCTGCTTCCAGAGATAGACGCCCATGCGGGAGAGGTTCATCGGGCTGCAAGTAACGCGGCCTTTGGTGTCTATGCCGCTGACTTTGTAATCCACACCAGTGACTTTGGGCTCTTTCAGCCAGGTGTTGAAATCACCCACGAACTTGGCGTTCTCGGCTGTTTTAAGAGACATGAAGTAGGTCCAGCAACCCAGATGACCAGCCAGTTCTTTCGCAGGCAGACCACGGAATTCATCTTCAGAGATGGAAAACGAAACCACAGGGCAATTCTCGGAAGTCAAACCGGCATTGGCGAATTCCTTAAAGAAAGGAACGTTCGTGTCCCCGTTGAGCGTGCTGATCACAGTGGCTTTGCCGCCGGCTGCGAATTTCTTGATGGCAGCGACGATCGTCTGGTAGTCGGTGTGACCGAACGGGGTGTAGATCTCCTCAATGTCTTCGTCAGGAATACCCTTGGATTTCAGATACTGTTTGAGGATCTTGTTGGTCGTGCGGGGATAAACGTAGTCCGAGCCGAGCAGGTAGAACTTCTTCTTTCCTTCGCCAAGCATGTAATCCACCGCAGGCACGGCCTGTTGGTTCACTGATTCAGCCGTGTAGAAGATGTTCTTTGACAGCTCTTCTCCCTCGTACTGAACGGGGTAGAAAAGTAAACCGTTCAATTGCTCGAATACCGGCAGCACTGATTTGCGGCTGACCGATGTCCAGCATCCGAAAACTACCGACACTTTATCTTTGTCGAGCAGTTGGCGCGCTTTTTCCGCGAACAGCGGCCAGTTGGAGGCGGGGTCAACGACAACCGGCTCGATCATCTTGCCCAGGACGCCGCCCGATTTATTAATCTCGTCAAAGGTGAACAGCAGAATGTCCTTCAAGGACGTTTCGCTAATCGCCATCGTTCCCGAGAGGGAGTGCAGAACACCCACTTTGACGGTTTCAGCGGCCATCGTGCTCAGCGTGACCAAAGTCACAGCAAGGGCCGCCAGAATTGATTTGAACATATTTTTCATGGAGTTAACGGGATTTGCTTGTTCGATATTTTAGAACATGTAGGTGACACCGGCACCGACGATCAGACGATCGCGGTGTCCGCCATCGAAGGCGGCTTCGGCATTGGTGTGGTCGTACCTGATTTCAGGCTGGAACTTGAAGCTCGGGATGGGCTTGATGTTCAGTGTGAGCGTCAGGCTCGACAGATCCTTGCCTGAAGGGGTTGCCAGTCCTAAGAGGCTGCCGCCCACGTTATCACCATCGCTGATGTAGTCGGCACGCAGCGCAACACCCACTTTTGAGGTTAGATCGGCCCAGACCCAGCCGCCGGCCGAGTACGCGTTCCCGTCCGATTTGCCAGTGGTTTCCTGGTTGAAGTAGTCCAATTCAGTGGCGACGTTGATATTGTACTTCTCAGCTACCTGACGAGAGGCAATGATGGATGCGCCCTTCAAGTAATCCTGGGAACTGGCACCCTCGCGCCCTGCGAAACCGATGACACTGATGCCGGTCTTGGCGTCAGGCTTAATATCCACGCTGGCCATGAATGTTTTAAACCCATTGCCGTCGGTGGATCCGGCATAGAGGCCGTTTTGGATGCGAGCCGTGGTGCTCACCATGTCGCACCACTTGTAATTGAGCTGGACGCCTGCACTCGGGCCGTTTCCCGTATACCACCATTGGTAGCCTTGAGAGAAATTGGGGTTGGCCGCGCCGCCGTCACCCGACTCAAAGTTAAGCAAGGAGATCAGTTGACCCGCTTTCACCACCAAACCATTGCCCACTGGAATGTTCGCCTCTACATAAGCCTCACGCAGGGCGTCATAACCTTTGCCTGATCCGGTGTTCACATACTTGGCGTCCTCACCAAAAATCAGCGAGGTCTTGAATCCTGCTTCGAATTTTTCCCCTGATTGCTCCACTGGCTTGCTGGCAAGGGTCAGTTTGACTTTATTAATCGTAAACTGGTTGTGGCTGTTCCAAAGATCACCGTTGATCGACTTGTGTCCGGCGGGAGATGGCCCGGCAGGATCAGTCGTCGGATTGGTGGTGTCGTAGAAATATGATGCCGAGGCAAAACCGCTTATGGTGATGTCGCTCATCGCTTTCACCGTAAGAGGAGGCTCCGATGCGCTGGGAACAAGGCCTTCTTTCTTGGCGGCGGCTTCAAGCGCGTCCAAGCGGTTTTTGAGGTCTTGGTTCTCCTTCTCCAGCTTGTCAACGCGGGTGACTGCCGGCTCGGCTTTCAGGGCGGGTGCAGTTACGGAAAAGGCGATCATGCATGCGGCCAAGGCTCGCAATCTGAGCGCGGTGTGTGTGGTTATTTTCATTTGGTTGTACTCGGTTCTCCATTCGCTTGCCGCTATGCGCCCCACAACCGGTCTCAAGCAATGAGCCGATTCCTCCGATGCATTTAAAGACGTTGGGCGCGTGCAAGCAAAGGCACATAAGCAACCCGCATACCGCCGACACTCGCCTGATCAACCTGACGTTTTCATGCTATCTATGAGCGAAATTCATTAGCGCTTTGAACAACCTCTTTCACAGGCTCTTTCTGTTTGGGATTCGATATTCACCCTCCCCGGTGCCGCTCTGAAAACTTGTGTTGCAGCCGCGTGACGTTCCCTTAACTCATCCTCGCAGTGTATTTTTCTGAGCAGCCTGCACAGATTGAGAATCCTTGCGTCCCGGAAACTCTGTTGATGGTTTATTGACGCGCCATCACCGTCTATTGATTACCCGGATGGCCCATTGAAGCGCACATTACAGGTGTGATGCAAACATCCGACCAGTCGAGCGACGCCCATAGTCAACACGGCGACAGCAAACTATGGCGACCGATAAACATACCGGCATTAGGCCGGCTTGGTTTCCGCAAGCCACTCTTCGTCAACTTCTTATGAATGACCTCCTTTTCCTGGGCCTCATGTTCGGCTTCTTTGGACTGAGCGCACTTTATGTCCAGTTTTGCGGAAAACTCTGATTTTAATATGGAAACCATCTTCGCTGGACTCATTGCCGTCGGCCTCTTTGCCTATTTATTCGCGGCCATGATCTATCCCGAGAAATTCTAAGAGCCTGTCTGAAAACTCACGTTAGAGGGTGAATCAAGCGAGTCTGCGGAGTTGGATTCGTATCATGGCGAGATAAACCCATGCTTCGGCACTGGATTCCGTCCTCTCGTAGTCCCGGGCGAGGCGGCGGTGCTG
>JANYDC010000046.1 GCA_025359965.1 Pedosphaera sp. | reverse complement strand
TTTCGACTTGGATCAAAATGTTGAGGGCGGAGTTAAGATCCGACATTTTGGCACCGTCTTTACGGACGGTGGCGATGGCTTTGTCGCGAATTTCGATGAGTAGGGCGATGTGTGCGGAGGTGAAATCGGCGGGGATTTGGTTGGTGGAGGTGGCGAAGTTGTGTTGCATAAATATTTAATTGTTGTTCAAGTGTGACACAAATGTGGTAAATGGCAACAAGAATACATTCTTCTTTGCATTTTGTTCACAATGTGACGTCTTTCAATAGGGTGAAAAAACGCTCGACGCTGTGGGGCAGAGGTAGATCATGGCAGTCATGCTCGACAACTGTGGAATGAACTTCAACGCACGGAACCCCTCAAGCGAAGCCGCAGTTCCAAGCTGAATTTTTTGAGATTGTTTCCTTAATTTTTTGATTTCAGAACCTCCATTTGTCCGGCCCCCGAGGGTTGTTGAGTGGGTTGACCTAGTTGTTTTTGGCCTGTTGGCCGCATTGATTTATGCCCTAGTCACCGTAGCACGTGAGTGGAGCGGGCCGTTGCAATCCGTGCCCATCATTCATTTGGAGGCTCGCTACCTGCCACTCTATACGCTGTTTAGCCTCTCGCGCGGAGTGTGTGCCTATGCGGTGTCATTTGGGTTTACCATGGTTTATGGTTACGCGATGGCCCGGGTGGCTGGCGCGGAAAGAGTGATGCTGCCCGTGCTGGATATTCTTCAAAGCATTCCAGTTCTTGGTTTTCTGCCAGGGTTTGTGCTCGGACTGGTTCACCTCTTCCCGCATCAAAACATTGGCCTGGAGATCGCATCAGTGCTGATGATTTTCACCGGGCAGGTTTGGAACATGACATTTTCATTCTACTCGTCCTTGAAGGCTGTACCGCCCGATTTGGTGGCGGTGGCGCGTCTTGCCCGGATGTCGTGGTGGGAACGGTTTGTCCGGCTGGATATCTCCTTCGCTTCCACGGGTTTGCTTTGGAACAGCATGATGTCCATGGCGGGCGGCTGGTTTTTCCTAATGGTGAGCGAGGCCTTTGTGCTGGGCGAACACGATTTTCGGCTGCCAGGTCTTGGTTCCTACATGAGTCTCGCCATTGAGCGAAGCGATGGAACCGCGCAACTGCTTGGAGTCGTTGCGATGCTTGGAATGATTCTGTTCGTGGATCAAGTGGTATGGCGTCCATTGGTCGCCTGGTCTCACAAATTTACTGAGCAGGAAACAAACGGCGGTTCCGGTTCCTGGCTTTGGGAGTTGATAAGGAGTTCGAGGATTTGGAGTGCAGTGTCGAAGTCGTGGATATTTTTTGCAGAAAAGGGCCAGCCTCGCGCGACTGCGTCCATGCGTCGAGTGGCCAAGCCACTCTTACGATCGGCGGCTTCGTTTCACTTGGGAGGTCGGATGCTCGTGGGATTGACGGGGCTGGGGATCTTATCGGGGGTGATTAAGTATGTGCAGCTGCTTCAGGGGCTCACGGTAGAGGATTGGCTGGATCTCCTTTCCGGCACAGGGATGACCTTTCTACGTGTGATCATGGCGGTGGTGCTGGCGTCGCTTTGGACAATCCCGGTGGGAGTGCTGATTGGACGGCATCCGCGTTGGTCTCGCATCCTGCAACCGGCCATTCAGATGGCGGCAAGTTTTCCGGCGCCGATGATCTTTCCTGTGGTGGTTGGCGGCATGTTGGCCATGGGCGTGGGTTTGGGTACGAGCTCGGTCGTACTGCTGCTGTTGGGCACGCAGTGGTATATTTTGTTCAATGTGATTGCAGGGAGCAGCGCAATTCCGCGCGAACTCTGGGAAGTATCGCGGCTGGCAAGGTTTTCATGGCGGAACCGTTGGCTGAATCTGATTTTGCCGGCGATTTTCCCCAGTCTGCTCACGGGTTGCATTACCGCCATGGGGGGTGCGTGGAATGCCAGCATTGTTGCGGAATATATGAAATATCACGGTCAGACACTGATGACAATGGGGTTGGGCGCGACCATCAGCCAAGCCACGGAACGGGGAAATTTTCATGTGCTTGGGGCCGCGGTGGGCGTCATGGCGGTGACGGTCGTCGGATTTAATCGGCTTGTTTGGAGACCGCTCAGCCACCGTGCTCAAACACGTTTCACGTTGGACTCTTGATTATGGGAACGCCTCTTTTGGAAATCCGGAATGTGAGCCTGTCTTTCCCCGGCGCAGCGGGGGGCATGGTGGAAATTCTCCATGATATCAGTCTTGAGATAAAGGAGCACGAAGTCGTGGCAATCCTTGGGCCGTCGGGGTGTGGCAAGTCTACGCTCCTGCGCGCCATTATTGGTCTGGAGCAACCGACAAAGGGCCAGATTTTCTATCGGGGCCAGCCACAAATTGGATTGAATCCGTCCACCGCACTCGTCTTTCAGAATTTCGCGCTTTTCCCATGGTTAACAGTGCAGGAGAATGTTAGCGTGGGATTGTCCTGCCTTGGACTCGATGAGGCGGGACGCAGCGAAAGGGTAGAGCAGGTAATTGCGGCGGTCGGATTAGCAGGGTCCGAGGAGGCCTATCCCAAGGAGCTTTCCGGCGGCATGAAGCAGCGAGTGGGGTTGGCTCGTGCGCTGGCCGTGCAGCCTGAGATTCTGTGCATGGATGAGCCATTTAGTGCGCTGGATGTGTTGACCAGTGAAACTTTGCGCAACGAAGTGATCGAAATTTATACGAGGAAGACATCGCCCGTGAATTCGATCCTCATGGTGACGCACAGCATCGACGAGGGGGTTTTCATGGCCACGCGGCTGGTGGTCATGGGTGCCCACCCTGGAATAATTCGCGCTGTCCTGGATAATCCACTTCCTTACCCGCGTGATGAGCACCATCCGGATTTTATTGCGCTGATCCAGAAACTTCACACGCTGATCACTCAGGTGGAGTTTCCTGTGGAACGAGTCCCTCCGGCAGTGCCAAGTGTTGGCCTGATGCCCGTGCAATCCATCCCAATCGTATCACTCAGCAGTGCCATAGGTCTGCTTGAAATTCTCGAAAACGAAGGAGATTTGGAGCTGTTCGAGTTAACAAACCATGTGGACTTGGAGCTAAGCCAGCTTCTTTTAGTGGTCAAGGCGGCCGAACTCTTGCGTTGGGTGTCAACACCGGGCGGCCGGGTGGAAATGACATCCGCGGGGCGTCAGTTTCTTTCTTCCGACATCAACACGCGAAAGCGCCAACTCAACGTCTTGTTGAGAAGGCTTTACGTCTTCGATGTCATCATTCGCATGTTGAATCAATCGCCGAGCAAGGAGGTTCAAGAGGGTGTGGTGTCGAGCCAATTTGCTCTGCACTTTCCGCATGAACGTCCACTTCGCCTGTTGCGAACCGTTGTAGCTTGGGCGCGATACGCCGAGTTGTTCCAATACAGCGCCACGCGAAAGGTCTTCTACAAGCTTCAACAAATTCCCTCTCCTCCCTGACCACAAAGGGATGGCGCGATGGGCGATGTTTTTGCCTATCTCGGGCGGCAAAGAGCCGCGTTACTACGCCACTCATCCAGAACCGCCCAAAGGTTTATCGGGCACGTGGATTCGCCGAAGGGTAGAAACCGGACGCCTCCATCAGCCATGGCAAAGTTTGCGCCCCCGCCTTTGGGGGAGTGGGAAGGGTTGCTGTGTCGGTTTTCGGCAACGTCATCGAGATAAATCCCCGTGGGGGATCTCAGTATGCTGACTTCATAAATTGCGGAAGCCGAGGCTTTTTCTCCGAAAGTAATGGTGCCTGAAGGATGGGCAATGGCTGTGGACTTCATTCGTAACGACCAGAAACTTCCTTTCCAGATCGGGGAGCTGGTGGTGGCTCCTGCCAGATGTGCGTAGTAGTCCACGAAGGCGTTCATCACGTAGCTTCTTGGGGCAAAATCCGCGTTGGTTAGGGGCTCCACGGAATTTGCTGTTGTGCCTGCGGATGTCTTGAGGGATTCGTCGGAGGGGCATGCAAGTACGCGAAGGTTGGAGTATTGCGGCTGCAGTAATCTCGGCCAGAATGTCGAAATCTGTTGTAGAGCAAGGTAGGTGTCCTGATTGTCGGTGGCGTAGAGATTAAGCGACAGGTTGATCTGGCGCAGGGTTTGGATGCAGCTGGCGCGTCGTGCCTTCTCCTTGGCCTTGGCCAAGGCGGGCATCAGCAAAGTGGCGAGGATGGCAATGATGCTGATGACCACCAAGAGTTCGACGAGAGTGAAAGCGCGTTTACCTTTTTTGGATGGCAGGCATAAAGTGGGAATCAGGCGGTTCATCGCGCTTCGGGGTCGAGCTTATGGCAGTTGCAGCCGGAAAAATTGAGCCGTGGGCTCAGCGGGAACATCAATGAATTGGTTGGGTCCGTCCGTCTGGATCCCTGCCGCAGCCGTTGTCCAATCGTTCCCCGCAAGGTCGCTGGAAGTTTGAACGGTGAACTGAACCTGTTTAGCTGGCCACTGAATATGGGCCTGACCTTCGGAGAAGGACACTTTGACGGGTACGTCGCCGTAAAGAAGCGGCAGGATGGCACGCTCGAAAGTATCATAAGTCTGTGTGCCTCCAAGCGTTTGCTCGATCCCATTTTGGCGATTGATGATGAAAGTATTGGGAATAAAAGGGATGCCTCCGTAGAGGTTCTCCACTGCGTAACCTTTCGGCCTGGTCATTACAATGGGATGGTTCATGCCATGGTTTGCGGCAAACGAACTTACCAGGCCGGCTGGCGCGGTTGAGCCATCGGTGGAGTTATCAATGGATATGCCAACGACAGTGAGTCCGTCGGGGCCGTATTTTTCCTGCAATCTAATCAGGTCAGGGATTTCGTTGATGCATGGGACGCACCACGTCGCCCAAAAATTGAGCACCACGACTTTACCCGCGTAATTAGTAGATTGGATGCTGGCTCCGTCAATGTCCGGGAGTACCCACTGCCGCTTCAGTATTTTACCTTATAAGTTATGCTCTTTGGGAACTCACGAAGTTATTTAGTCATACTATTGGTTGTGATGTTCAGTTGGTCAGTTTTGCTGGATGGCGGAGGATGTTTAAAGGCTTTGAAAAAGCAGGCTCATTTCTGGAACGCCCCGAACACAGACTTTAGCAGGTCTGTGCTGCGGGCGACGGGATTTTCTCGGATGCGTTTTTCCTCCTCGGCCACCATCGTGAAAAGGCCATCCATGGCTTTGCCAGTGACGTAGGCGTCGAGATCCAGATAAGGGATGCTCAGGAAAGGGCCGGCCAACTTGGCTTTTTCTGTCAGCTGCTTGTAGGCGGCGGTCGCACCGCTTTTCGCAGTGGCCTGTTGGACGATAGGGAGGAATTTTTGATTGAGTTCGGCCCCGGTGGTGCGATGGAAATATTGCGTTGCGGCATCTTTGGGTCCGCTCAAAATCATTTTTGCATCATCCAAAGTCATGTTTTTCAGGCCACCCACGAAGACATCTGCAGCGGCGGGTACAGCTTGTTCTGCGGCTTTATTCATAGTGGTGATGAATTCATCAGCCAATTGTTCCTGACCCAGGGTGCGGAGGGCCTTTTCCACCGCTTGCATCTTCTCGGGCATTGGAATCTTTACATTCAGATTGGTAAGAAAACCTCCCGGTTTTCCCAATGAAGCAATGGCCTGCTGCAGGCCTTTTCCCAAAGCCTCCTTGAGACCTCGCGTCAATTGCTCAGTGGAGAGATCCGCCAAGGATTGAGGGTGCTGAGTGCCAGTAATCGGCGCGTCCACTATTGTTGGTGCCACTACGGGTCTATCTGACGCGGGCTTTGCACTGTTTTGAGCGGGTGTCAGAGCTTTGGATGCACTGTCGGAAGCGGCATTTGTTTTGGGCGCCGTAGTTGAGTTCAGTGGCGATGATGGCGTTTTTGGCTCAGTGGTTTGTACCGACGCAGACGATGGTGCCGGGGCGACAGGGGGTGGCTGGACTGATGGAGGTGCGGAAGCCTCTTCCTTTTTCGAGCAACCGACAACAACAAAGGCCGCCGCGAGGCAGGTGGAAAGGATAAACTTCATGCTGAAAGTTACCCCTGTCCCGACATGCCACAAGTTTTTATCATTTTCGTGCATCAACGCGCATCTCTGTGGGAGGCGCTTGACGCTGAATGAAGGCATTGTTTACGGTTTTGAGATGATCGACTGCGTTCGTTATTCTCCACAGCCGTCAATGGCTTCTCACTGAAATGAATCTCTATTCTCATCCTACGTTCGACATGGCCTGCCAGCAGTTTGATTTGGTGGCAGACCGCCTGGCCATCAGCGCTGATGACCGAGCGCGTCTGAAATTTCCTAAACGGTCGATGAGCGTCTCGGTGCCGGTGAAGATGGATGATGGGCATACCCAAGTTTTTGCCGGTTATCGTGTGCAGCACCATCTAACCCTGGGGCCAACCAAGGGAGGTCTGCGATATCATCCGGACGTCACTATTGGTGAAGTCGCGGCGCTGGCCATGTGGATGAGTTGGAAGTGCGCATTAACTGGGCTGCCTTACGGGGGCGCCAAGGGCGGTGTCACTTGTGATCCGCGCAAGATGTCGATGGGAGAGTTGGAGCGACTGACTCGCCGTTATACCCAGGAAATGATCCCGTTCATTGGCCCCCAAATCGACATCATGGCACCTGATGTGGGCACCAATGAGCAAACCATGGCGTGGATGATGGATACCTACTCCATGCACGCGGGGTACACGGTGCCGAGCATTGTGACGGGCAAACCGGTCTCTTTGGGTGGATCACTCGGCCGCCGGGAATCAACGGGCCGGGGCGTGGCTTATTTGATCAACCGCGCCATGGACACGCTGGGACTTGAAGCCTCGCGCTGCACCGCCGTGGTGCAGGGATTTGGCAACGTGGGTGCTGTCGCGGCGCATTCCTTGGCACGCTTTGGCGTGAAGGTAATTGCGGTGGGTGACGCTTCGGGCGCAGTGATGAATCGTCGCGGACTTGATCTTCAACGTTTGGATGCCCATGTCAGGGAGACCGGGCAAATTATTAGTTTTGAGGAAGGAGAGGCGGTGCCAGTCGAAACGCTCCTCGAAACACCTTGCGACATCCTGGTGCCCGCCGCGTTGGAACGCCAAATCACTTCTGCAAACGCGGGGAAAATTCAATGCCGCATCATTGGCGAAGGAGCGAATGGCCCGACCACCCCCGAAGCGGATGAAATACTAACCCAGCGCAAAGATATTTTTGTCATCCCGGACATCCTATGCAACGCCGGGGGTGTGGTGGTTTCGTACTTCGAATGGGTGCAGGATTTGCAATCGTTCTTCTGGTCGGAAAGCGAGGTCATGGACAAGCTTTTCCGAATTCTTGAGGGATCTTTCAACCAAACGCTCAACCTTGCAAAAAAGGACGGAATTTCCATGAGACTGGCCGCGCTGACGCTTGGGATACGCCGTTTGCAGGAGGCTAAGAAGATTCGCGGCCTTTTCCCTTAAATTGCGCCACTCTCCGGCCGCCTGCTTTGGCGTTGCCTGCGGGGGGAACCCACGTTAGTCTGATGCAGTTACCCAAACATTTATGAGTGCCATTTCTCGCCGGTCCTTTTTGCGTGGAAGTGCGGTCGCCGCGGCGGCATGCACGGTGGTGCCGGGGTGGTTCCTTGAATACCGGCAGTCCATGGCCAAGGCCGCGCCTAAATTGGGGGCAAATGATCGCCCGGCCATTGCTTTGGTGGGATGCGGGGGGCAGGGGAGGTACGACACTTCGCTGGCGGCGAAGTATGGCGAGGTGGTGGCGCTTTGCGATGTGGATTCATCACACACCGCTGAAGCATTGAAAACGTGGCCGAAGGCACAGGTTTATTCCGATTTTCGCAAACTTTTAGAGCGCGATGATCTCCATGCCATCATCAATGGCACGCCTGATCATTGGCATACCCTGATAAACATCGCTGCGATGCGTGCGGGCAAGGACGTGTATTCTGAGAAGCCGCTGACTTTGACGATCGATGAGGGCCGCCGGTTGGTTAAAGTGGCCAAAGAAACGGGCCGTATTCTCCAAACCGGCAGCCAGCAGCGGAGCGATGCCAAGTTTCATCTGGCCTGCGAGCTGGTGCGCAACGGACGCCTCGGCAAGTTGACAGAGGTGCTGGTGAATCTTCCGGCCGGGCCGAAGCGGGGGCCGTTCATGCCATCACCGGTGCCGCCCAGCCTGGATTGGGATTTCTGGCAGGGGCAGATTGCCGCCACCGAGTACATTAAGGAGAAGTGTCACGGGAGCTTCCGGTATTGGTACGATTATTCCGGCGGCACGATGACTGACTGGGGTGCGCACCATAATGACATTGCTCTCTGGGGCAGCGACATGGAGCGCACAGGCCCGGTGAAAATCGAGGGGAAACCCCGGGGCGAAATGATCGCGGCTGGGTTCACGGCCGCCAGCGAGTATGAGGTGCATTACGAGTATGCCAACGGTCTGAAGCACATCTGCCAGTCGGTGATAGAGAATGGCCCTGATGGAAGTCAGTTGAGCAAACCGTCGGCGGGAAATTTTCCGCACGGCGTGAAATTCGCGGGATCCAAAGGCTGGATCTTTGTCACACGTGGCAGAATTGAGGCCAGTGAACCAGAGATTTTGAGCGAGGCATTGCCTGCTTCGGCCAAGAAGCTTTACGCGAGCGCCAATCATTTTGAGAATTTTTTCGACTGTATGCGCAGCCGTCAGCCGACAATCTGCGAGCCGGAAATCGGGCATCGTTCCGTTTCAATCTGTCATCTGGGCGTGCTGGCCATTCGCACCGGGAGAATGCTGCATTGGGATCCGGTGAAGGAGCAGTTCGAGGGGGATGCGGATGCCAATAAAATGGTGAGCCGCGCCATGCGCAAGCCTTACGATTACGCAATGGTTTCATGAGTTCAGCGGCTGTGTTGTCATTTCGTAATGAGGGGAAGGCTGGAGCTTCCCTGGTCGCATGGAGTGAGGCAACCTGACTTTAAGGACAACGCCATCAAATTGAAAAAACTTATTGGGAAGCAAATCAGCAATGGCCGCGCAAACTGAAGATCTAATTATCCCGCGTTCTGAAGTCGATTGGCTACTTCAGGTGGATTCCCTCGCCGTCGCTTGGGAGAAATCGGCTGGACTGAACTTCCATAAACCTGCTGTGTTTTGGGGTGACGAGGTTTTTAGCTACGGGCGGCTTTGGCATCAAAGTGTCTGGATGTGCGAGCGAATCAGGAAGGTTGCGGATTTTCAACCCGGCTGCCGCATCGGCATTTTGCTCAAGAACGACCCACGCTATCTCGTCTCGCTTTACGGCATCCTGCTGGCCGGAGCTGTCGTGGTGCCAATCAACCACTTTCTCAGACCCGAAGAGGTGCGTCACATAGTAGCCGACAGCAGATTAACCGCTCTGATCGCCGAGAGCAGCGCTTTTGACATGATCCATTCCCGGGGGCAGGCCTGTCCTGGAGTGGACCCAATCAATGTGGACGAAGTGCCGGCTGAACCTGCAGCGGATCAGGAGCATGCAGCATTCTCCACGGCAAAGCGTTCCGATCTGGCGTTGTTGATTTATACATCGGGCACGACAGGTCGGCCCAAGGGGGCCATGCTGAGTCATGGAAACTTGCTGTCGAATGTGGAAAGCTGCCGCATCATGCTGCTGGCGGTAAGCCATGATCGATTCGTTCTATTACTGCCGATGTTCCACAGTTTCATGCTGACGGTTTGCGAACTGCTGCCACTGCTTATAGGTGGATCGGTGGTGCTGATTCGCTCGGTGCATCCTCCGAAGGCAGTCATGGCGGAAATTTTTCATCGCGGCGCCACAATTTTGCCGGCCATCCCGCCCTTTTTTAGGACCCTGGCAGCCAATCCGTTGCCACCCAATTTTCCTCTCCGGCTTTGTGTCAGTGGAGCCGCGCCGCTGCCGGGCGAGGTTTTTCGCGAGTGGCATGCCAACCAGACTCTGCCGTTACTTGAGGGTTATGGACTGAGTGAAGCCAGCCCGGTGGTCTCGCTCAACCCTATCGCCGGGCCGCATAAACAGCGCTGCATCGGGGTTCCGGTTTCGGGTGTTGAGGTCACAGTGCAGTCAGATGAAGGCCTGATCCTGGGAGTGGGGGAAGTGGGGGAAATTGCGGTGCGCGGGGGCAATGTCATGTTGGGGTACTGGAATAATCCCGAAGCCACAGCTGCGGCGATGCGCAATGGGTGGCTCTTGACCGGAGACATCGGGTACGGGGATGTGGATGGATATTTTTTTATCACTGACCGGAAGAAGGACATGATTCTCGTTAATGGAAGCAATGTATATCCCCGCGAGATCGAGGAAGTGATCTGCCAGTTTCCCGGCGTGCGCGAGGCTGCTGTAGTTGGCAAGCCTGACGAACGGCGAGGCGAACATCCAGTGGCCTTTATTGTAGCGCACGAGGGGCAGTCGCCCGATTTGAATGCGCTGAGCGCGTTTGTTCGCGAGCGATTGGCTGATTACAAAAAACCCAGGCATTACGAGGTTTTGGAGGCACTGCCCCGCAACGCGACGGGCAAGGTTCTGAAAACAGCCTTGCGTGCCATGCTCCCGCCGAGTTGAAGTATTGTTTGCGGAGCGAGTGGCTACCGCACCATGAGCACTTTTCTCCATGACCTTGGACGCGTACTGCCGGAGTTGACGGGCGGGATGTCACCCTGTCATGTGGTGTTGGCGGTTTCGGGAGGGCTTGATTCGATGGTGCTGTTGCGTTCACTGAGTCTGTTGGCTCCTGTGATGGAATGGCGTTTGAATGTCGCTCATTACAACCATCAATTGCGTGGTGAGGCCAGCGATGCGGACCAACAACTGGTTCTTGAAACCGCCCAGAAACTGGGGTTGGAGTTTCACTGTGGTTCGGGTGATGTCCGCAGTTGCGCGACTCAGGCGGGAATCTCCATCGAGATGGCGGCACGTGAATTGCGCTATGATTTTCTAGGGAAAATGGCGGCCGATGTGGGCGCGAATTTCATCGTCACTGCGCACCACGCAGATGATCAGGTTGAGCAGCTTTGGATGAGGCTGTTGCGGGGCGTTGAGGGCCACGGCTTGGAAATGATGAAACCTTTGACGAGCGTTCCGAATCTTTACGCTCCACTCCTGCGGCCGCTGCTGGGATTTACGCGAAGTCAGCTTCTCGAATGGGGACAAAAGGAACAAATTGTTTGGCGTGAGGATGCCTCGAACCAGGATGATCGCGTCCAGCGAAATTGGGTGCGTCACCGGTTGTTGCCCATTCTTGCAGAAGGCGCAGCGCTTCCATTGACTGTGTTGACGGAACGCATGGGCGGTTTTTTGCAGGAGCAGCTTGATGCGGTGCGTGTGGTTGCTCTTGAATGGCTGGGCAACCCCTCGGCCAAACCTTGGAGGGATCTACCCGTGGCGATTCGCAAAGAAGCGGTACGAATCAGGTTGATGGAGGCAGGGCTTCTGACAACCAGAGGAGTAGTTGTGGCGTTGGCGGGTCAGCCGGATGCTTCCGTCTCCGTCTGGCCGGTTCGGGAGGGTGATAATCCTCGCGTCGTAAGCTGGGATCCAGAACGAGGTGTTCTTGAGATACTGGAAACCTCGGCGGGTAACCTCGACTATTGTTCCGACTCACTTCAAGTAACACTCGGGGCGAGCGGTAAAATCAACTTTGGCGGTGTCGCCTTCGTTTGGTCATTCATACCTGTTGTGTCCGGCAGGTTATCAGCGTTTCCTGCCCTTTTTGATGCTGGTACCGTTCGGTCACCGTGGACGTTGCGTCATTGGAAGCCTGGCGACCGCTTTCATAAACTCGGCATGCCAGCCGCCTCGAAATTGCAGGATATATTCGTCAATGCGGCTGTCCCTTCCGCAGAGCGCCGCAAGCTTGTTTTGATCGAAGCCGCAGACGGTCTGATTATTTGGGTGGAGCAATTGGGTGTATGCCATCCCTGCCGGGTTCGCCCGGAAACCTCACAAGTTTTGAAACTGGTCTGGGAAAACCAAAAGCCTGGAGTGGCATGCAAGGGATCATGAAGATATCGATGAATGTGACATTCGATCTTGCCGAGCTTTTTGATTTTCTTGAGGACGTGCTGGCGTGGGTTAAGGATCGTGAGGGACGGTACCTGTGGGTTAATCGAGCCTTTGTGATGAATTACGCCATCGAACACCCTGGCTTGGCAGACGACGATTGCGAGACCTCGGTTCTGGGTAAAACCGACTATTATTTTTCGCCTGTTTTTCTCGCGGATCAGTTTCGTCTGGATGATGAGCACGTGCTGGCAGGAAACCGAATTATCAATCGTATCGAACGGGTGGGCGAGCTTCACGGGGCCGCCGGTTGGAATGTGACCAATAAAATTCCGGTGCTGGATGCAAAGCAACGGATCATTGGGACGGCTGGCATCACACGCGCACTGCCTCAGCACGCCGCTCATCTGGGATTGGGGGACGGATTCGGAACCGCTCTGGAATACATCCGAGACCATTACCAAGGCCCTATCACCAACCAGCAGTTGGCAAATGTTTCTAAAATGTCGCTGCGGGCTTTCGAGCGTCAATTTCTGGCCAGTTTTCATCTCACTCCGCAAAAATATTTGAGGAAACTACGCCTCCGCATTGCCAGCCGGGCATTAATCTATACCACGGAATCGCTTTCTGAATTGGCTTTAAGCTGTGGATTCGCGGATCAGAGCCATTTCACTCGCGAATTTCGCCGCCAATTTGGACGAACTCCTCGCGATTATCGGGAACACTACAAAGTTGCGAATGCCGTTCCTGGACCAAAGTCTGCCGCTTCCACGCAATAACACATCCGAGTTCTCGGCTAAAGTTTCGGCGTGAAATCCGCGCTTCAATTTCTTGGACATTGGCTGTTGAGTCTGGTCGCTCTGCTGTCGCTGACGGTATTTTCATTCGCGCAATTGGCAGACAACTCGGCTTCGCCAGCACCGGCCAAGTTGCGGGCCCTTATTCTTTCGGGTGACGGAAGTCATGACTGGCGCACCACCACTCCGTTTTTGAAGCAGTTGCTTCTGGATTCAGGACGTTTCGAGGTGCGGGTAAGTGAATCGCCTGCTGGTATGACGGCCAAGACTTTGGCAGGGTTTGATTTGGTCGTCGACGACTACGCGGGTCCACGATTGGGAGGGGAGGCTGAAAAAGCGCTTGAAGGTTTTGTGGGCGCTGGCAAAGGTCTGGTGGTTACGCACGGGGGGCTGGCATCGTTTTCTGCTCAAACAGGCAGTCCGGGTTTCGCCAAACTGACCAAAGCTACGTATTCCGCTTCCCCAGCAGTTCCTCAGTTTCATCTTTTCAAATTAAAGACCGGGCACCCCGAGCATCCCGTGATGCAAGGGATCAGTGCCAATCCGAGGACAGGAGATCGGCCGCGGCTCGGTATCAAGCTGTCGGCTGAGGCAATGGCACTCGCATCCACCGAGGAGGACGAACCCCTGCTATTCGCTTCAAACTCTGGTAAGGGTCGGGTTTTCTGCACCGCGCTTGGCGACGAACTGGGTGCCATGCAGGAGAAAATTTTTATCACAACGTTTCTGCGAGGAGCAGAGTGGGCGGCTTCGGGCAAGGTGACGCTGCCGTCGGAAATGGGCATGCCCACTCCCGATAAAAATGGGGCGCGAGTCTTGGTGATTGCGGGTGGACACGACCACGAAGCAGCCTTTTACGGATTGTTCCAAGGTTACAAAGATATCGGATGGGTGCCCGTCAGTGACAGCAAACTGGCTTTTCAGGAAGATATCCGACTCAAATACGACGTGCTGGTTTTCTACGATTTCACGCGTGATCTGGACGAGAAGAGCAAGAAAAACTTGCGGGATTTTGTGGAGAGCGGCAAGGGCGTTGTGGTCTTGCATCATGGCATTCTGGATGCCCAAAAATGGCCTTGGTGGTATGAGGAGGTGGTGGGCGGGCTTTATCGTCTGGAACGCCAGGGCACCATACCCAATTCCACCGTAAAATTCGGTGAAGAGCATCTAATCACGCCTGCGGGGGATCATCCGATCACAGCTGGCATAAGCCCGTTCCACGTAACGGATGAGACGTACAAAGGGCTGTATATTTCACCCAATGTTAAACCGCTTTTGTTCACGGACAATCCAACCAGTGACCGCACAGTTGCATGGATTGGTCCCTGCGCTACCTCCAAAGTGGTGTACATCCAGCTGGGCCACGACCATTCCCCCTTTCGCCATCCTTCTTACCGTGCGCTGGTCCACAACTCGATTTTGTGGTGCGCCGGAAAACTCAAATAACCCACATCTGCTTTTATGAAAATTGGACTGTATAGCATCACTTATCTTGGCTGCTGGTATCGCGGAGAAGCCCTCAGCCTACCGGATCTCATCCGCACCGCCAAAAAATTTGGCTACGACGGTGTTGAAATCGATGGCAAACGTCCGCACGGCAACCCTGTGGATTGGCCAAAGGCACGCTGTCTGGATTTGCGGCAGGTTGCCGACAGGGAGGGAATCGAGATACTGGGGGTCGCTGCCAACAACGATTTCAGCAATCCCGTGCCCGAAGTCCGTGAGGCTCAAATTTGTTTTGTCCGTGAACTAACGCGCATGACCGCTGATTTGGGGGCCAAGCATTTGCGGGTGTTTCTGGCCTGGTGGGGGATCACCCGCCATCCAAAGCTGGCCACCTACGATATTGCCGAAGGCTATTGGCCGATTATCCACGAGAAATTTTCCACTGAAGAAACCTGGGCATGGTGCCGCGAGGCATTAATCGAGTGCGCCCATTATGCAGGCGAGCTTGGGGTGACACTTGCCTTGCAGAATCACAAACCTCTAATCAAGGATCACAACGATGTGTTGCGCATGGTGCGCGAAGTGAATTCGCCTCATCTCAAGGTCTGTATTGATGCGCCGCTAATGCCCGACAAAAGCCTCGCCTCCATGATTGAGGCCGCGCAGGCCATTGGCGATTTGCAGGTCATGTCACATTTTGGAGGGGAATTTGATCGAAACCCGGATGGCAGTATCACCGGGGTGGATCGGATTGATGGAGTCGTGACAGGCGAAACAAACCAATACTATCACGATTTTGCAAAAGCCATGAGCGGCATAGGCTTCAATGGTTATACCAGCTACGAGCTTTGCCACCAGCTTCCAGTGGTGAACGGGGAGACGGTGGGGATTGAGTTTGCCCATAAGAATGCGCAGCTTGCCGCCGAATTCATGCGAACCATTGTCAAAGAGGCCTACTCGAAATCACCTATTTTCCCTCTGGCGCAGGAACTGAGCGGAGCCTTGCATTAAGTTCATGTATTTAAAGCCTCGGTCTTGTCGATGTGTTATGAAACAGATCATCCATCTACTCGCTGGGATAGTCAGTCTGGCGTTTTGTTCGCAACTGTCAGCACAAACGTCGCCCGGCGGACCGAAGCACAATCTGCTTTTCATAGGGCAGGCAAAGGGTTATCAGCACGAAGCCATCTCGACCGCGATGGCAACGCTGTACAACCTCGGGCGCAGCACAGGGCTTTGGAACACCTATCTCCGCACGGATTGCACGGCTATCACTAAAAAACCATTGAAGTGGGAGGCGAAAAACCTCGATGCGTTTGATGCCGTTGTTTTCTTCACCGATGGCGATTTGGATATGGACGCCTCTCAAAAGGCCGATTTGCTCTCATTTGTTCGTGATGATGGGAAGGGATTCATAGGCATCCACAGTGCGGCCATTACTTTCACAAGCTGGCCGGAGTATGGAGAGATGCTAGGTGGATATTTTGACGGTCATCCCTGGGGGCAGTTCAACGCCCCGTTGGTCGTGGAAGACTCAAAATTTCCGGGTATGGCCAATTTTTCTCCCTCATTCAGTATGTTCGACGAAATCTATCAAATGAAAAGTTTTTCGCGGCAGAATGTGCGTGTTCTGATGAGCATGGATGCGGACAAGCTTGATCTTGCCCGTAAGGGGGTGAAAAGGACGGATAAGGATTTCGCTGTGGTTTGGGCACAGAATTACGGCAAAGGCCGGACTCTTTACAATGGTCTCGGCCATGTTCAGGCGGTGTGGGAACGGGCCGACTTCCAAAAAATGTGGGTTGAAATGATCCAATGGTCGATGGGGCTTATTCCGGGCGAAGCCACGCCGCAGCCCAAACCGATGAAATGATACCGTGTGAGCAAAGTAAATTTATGAATGTTCTGAGAATCATCAAAAGCGCTGCGGTCATAGCTGCCGGATTTTTTGGCCTGAATCTCTGCGCTGCTGAAATCCCCGCTGGTCCTGAGTATCGAGTCGGCGGGTTTGTGGTTGGCTGCCAAGCTTATATGTTTCATCGGTTTTCCGCCTTTGAGGCCATCGAGAAGACGGCTGCGGCGGGTGGCAAAGCCATTGAGTTTTATCCCGGCCAATCGCTCAGCCCTGAGGACAAAAAGACCAAAGTGGATGCCAGTGCCACTGATGAAACCGTGGCAAAATTGAAGGCCAAGGCTCAGCAGCACGGTTTGTTGATCGTGAATTTCGGCGTTGTGGCCATACCTCGTGAGGAAGCCGGCGCGCGTCAGGTTTTTGAGTTTGCCAAAAAATTGGGGGCGCGCGCCATTACCATAGAACCTTCGGCGGATCAGATTGATCTGATCGAGAAGTTCATCAAGGAATACGGCATCGGTGCCGGTATTCACTGCCATCCCAAGCGCGCTTCCAAGCCTGATTACAAATTATGGGATCCGAACTATGTTTACTCCTTGGTTAAAGGCCGCGATCCTCGTTTTGGGGTTTGTGCGGATGTGGGCCACTGGACGCGATCGGGTGTTGACGCAATTGCCGGGCTGAAGATTTTGGAAGGCAGGGTCATTAGCGTACATTTGAAGGATATTGTGGAGGCAGGCAATCCTGATGCGACCGATGTGCCGCTAGGCCTTGGTGTGACGAATGTAAAAGGTATACTTCGCGAACTGAGACGGCAGAAGTTTGACGGCAATATTTCAATGGAATACGAACGTGATTGGGAACATAGCGTGGAGGACATCGCGCAGTGCATCGGCTATGTCCGCGGGTTTTCCGACTCGGAGGACAAGCAATGACTAAGTTGAGCAACAAAACTGCGAGCGGTCTAACGCGCCGCGCATTTATTGGTGGAACAGCATCGGCCATAGCCGGTTTTACTATCATTCCTCGTCATGTGCTCGGCGGCCCTGGATTCGTCGCCCCCAGCGAAAAAATCAATATTGCCATCATCGGTTGCGGAGGGCAGGGGAGAACCAACGTTCGCTCACTTTTCGAACAGGGTGACGCTCAGATCATTGCTGTGGCTGATCCCATAGAGTCACAAAACCTCGACGGTTTTTACTACAAAGGCTTGGCTGGTAGACTGCCTCTCAAGGCTGAGATCGAAAAACATTTTTCCGCCAAAACTCCAAATTACAAAGTCAAAGACTACGAGGATTTTCGTGATTTATTGGAGAGGGAAAAATCGGTCGACGCCATACTGTGTGCCACCCCTGACCATTTACATGCCTATGTTAGTATCCGCGCGATGATGCTCAAAAAGCATGTGTATTGTGAAAAGCCGCTGACGCACAACGTCTGGGAAGCCCGGCAAGTGGCCAAAGTTGCCAGGGAGACTGGCGTTGCCACGCAGATGGGCAATCAGGGGCATTCGGGCGATTTTATCCGGCAAACCTGCGAAATCATCTGGGATGGTGCCATTGGCAATGTTCGGGAAGTTCACGCATGGACGAGTGCTTCGCGCTGGAACAAAGAGCTTTCCGGGCGACCAAAAGATGAAGCCACACCCACGGGAGTGAATTGGGATCTTTGGCTCGGGCCGCGCGAACCCCGTGGTTATAGCGCGGCTTTAAATCCGGTTCGCTGGCGGGATTTCTGGGATTTTGGCACTGCGCCAATCGGTGATTTCTTTTGTCACAATTTTGATCCTGCCATGTGGTCTTTGGATCTCCGGCAGCCTTTGACCATTGAGGCATCACCAGTGGGTGCAGTGGATAAGTATATGGCACCGCCCGCCGGCTTGTATACCTACCACTTTGGCCCTCGTGGCGATAAACCATCGGTCAAATTCACGTGGTACGAAGGAGGTCTCAAGCCGCCGCGGCCTGATGTGATGGAGGAAGGTGATCAGTTTGATGGGAATGGAATTCTGTTTCTTGGTGACAAAGGCGCTCTCTACAGCCCGGGTTGGGGCGGCCAGCCCAAGCTGCTGCCCGGTTCACGGGATAAAGCCTATCAACGGCCTTCACCGACCTTGACTCGATCCAAAGGGCACCACAGGGACTGGCTTGATGCTTGCAAAGGCGGACCGTCGGCCGGGTCTAATTTTGAATATGGGGCCGCTTTGACGGAAGTTGGTTTACTCGGATTGGTCGCCATGCGGGTGGGAAAAAAGCTTTCTTGGGATGCCAAAGCCCTCAAATGTGTCAACGCACCGGAAGCGGACGCATATCTCAGGGAATCCTATCGAGCCGGGTGGGAAATTCCCTCTTAACGCCACAGACTGGAAGGCATACTCATGCTCTCTTTGAAATGCAGAATATTGATGTGGCAATGGTTTGCCTCGGTATTTGCATTCGGTTTGGCCGTTGTTTCGTGTGCCGCCCGACCTTTGGTGGTGGCTTATGTGCCGAACTGGGTCGATTTGGACGCGCTCGCCGAAAAAATTGATTACGCCAAACTGACTCATATCAATATTGCTTTTGAGAACCCTATTAACGCTGGCGGCGATCTCTCCTTCAGTCCCAAAAATCAGGTTCTGATTAACAAGGCGAAGGCAAAGGTGGTTACCATTCTCATTTCCATCGGAGGCGGTTCTGCCTCCGGCAATAAAGTGCTGTTGGATCGATATTTCAGCCTGATTAGTGACAACAACCGGGCTGGGTTTGTCGCCAAACTGGCTGCCTATGTGGTTGAGCATGGGTTTGATGGTTTGGATGTGGATATTGAAGGACCGTCCATTAACAAGGACTACGGCGTTTTCATCCAGGACCTGGCAAAGCCTCTCAAAGCGAAGGGCAAGCTCTTGACCTCGGCACTTTCCAAAGGATACGGAGGCAACAAAGTTCCCAATTCGGTCTTTGAGCATTTTGATTTCGTAAATATCATGGCTTACGACGGTGCGGGGTACTGGAGCCCGAATTCTCCAGGTCAGCATTCGTCCTTCTACTACGCCACCAACAACGTGGCTTATTGGCTGGATAGGGGGCTCCCCAAAGCCAAAGCTGTGTTGGGTGTTCCTTTCTACGGTTATGGGTTTGGAGAGGCTTTCCGCAAAGGGGACTACGGGTACTCCAAAATTCTGGCCGTGCACCCAGGCGCCGAGAATTTGGATCAGGTTGGCAATACAATTTGGTACAATGGAATCCCCACCATCAAGGCAAAGAGCCGTTATGTCGTTGAGCAAGGACTTGCGGGAGTGATGATTTGGTCGCTGGATTACGATGTTGAGGACAGTCGCTCCCTGCTCTCAGCCATCCACGAAACCCTGCTTTCTCCCAGCCCGGCAACGTCTGATGGCAACCGCCAACCCTAAACGCCCTGCCGACGGCGCACTTTCAGTAACTGTTTTTCATTCCGATACTTGGCTTTGCCACTCGACGCCGACTGGATCCTCGAATGGCGCCAGTCTTCAAATACGCTCTTTTCCTGAGTTCTCAGGTTGCGGCAGGAGATTTGGCATGCTACGGTGCCTTTATAACAGGAAAGTCTTAATGTCTGACGAACAAAAGCCGTCTTCGAACGGCAGAAACGATAAACGTAGCGGGGATGCCAAAGTTCCACCGCGTAATTGGCTGGTGTGGATATTGATCCTCGGTGCCATTCCACTCATTATTGTGTTTCGCAAAAACACTGAGGAGAAAGTGGAGATTCTACCACGCCACAGGCTGATTCAGCTCATGGAAGCTGATCAGATTGTCTCCGGGACAATCCATTACAACCCCCAATCCTCCTTGCTGCAGGAAATCAGCGGCAAGTACTACTCAAGCAACAAGGCAGGTGAGAAAATCGAGATGCCTTTTCGGACCAAGACCCGGTTAAATGATGTGTTCGAGAACAAGCTTCTCGATTCGGCCAAGTTCTCCACTGCGGAACCCAACACCTTCCTGATGGGTTTGGTGGTGACTGTTCTGCCCATTGTGGTGGTCGCCTTCATTATTTACTTCTTTTTCATCCGCCAGATTAAAATGGCAGGTAAGGGCGCGCTTAGCTTCGGCAAGAGCAAGGCCCGCATGCTTAGCAAGGAAAAGAACCGGACCACCTTTAAAGATGTGGCTGGTGTTGAGGAAGCCAAAGAAGAGGTCTTTGAATTGGTGGATTTCCTTAGGGACCCAAAAAAATTCCAAAAACTTGGGGGGCGCATTCCCAAGGGAATCCTAATGGTGGGATCGCCCGGGACGGGTAAGACTCTTTTGGCCAAAGCCATTGCCGGTGAGGCAGATGCCGCGTTTTTCAGCATCAGCGGCTCCGATTTTGTGGAAATGTTCGTGGGCGTGGGCGCAAGCCGGGTTCGCGACATGTTCGAGCAAGCTCGCAAAAACACCCCCTGCCTTATTTTCATTGATGAAATCGATGCCGTAGGCCGCAGTCGCGGTCATGGCCTCGGCGGCGGAAATGACGAACGGGAGCAGACGCTTAACGCGCTTTTGGTGGAGATGGATGGTTTTGATACCACCGATGGCATTATCATCATTGCTGCCACCAACCGTCCCGATGTATTGGACCCAGCTTTGCTTCGTCCAGGCCGTTTTGACCGTCAAATTACTGTGAACTTGCCTGATGTCCGGGGTCGCGAGGCAATTTTGAAGGTTCATGCCAAGAACGTTAAGTTGGACCCCACGGTTGATCTTGCGGTCACAGCTCGTGGAACTCCTGGCTTCTCGGGTGCCGAATTGGCCAACCTTCTCAACGAGGCTGCACTGTTGGCTGCGCGCACTGGAAAAAAGACCATCGGCATGATTGAGCTTGAGGAAGCACGCGATAAAGTTCGTTGGGGACGTGAGCGCCGCAGTCTGGCCATGACTGATGAGGAGAAGAAATTCACAGCATGGCATGAGGCCGGTCATGCCTTGGTCAATGTGGTTCTGGAACACACACATCCTTTGCATAAGGTGACGATTATCCCTCGCGGTCAGGCGCTGGGTTCGACCATGTTCCTACCCAAGCAGGATATTTTGAGCCGCCGTAGGAAAGAAATGCTCGATACCTTGGCGACCACAATGGCTGGACGTATCGCCGAAGAAATTGCTTCCAACGACATCTCGACTGGAGCAATGGGCGACATTCAGCAGGCCACTCAAATGGCGCGTGCCATGGTTTGCCATTATGGCATGAGCGATAAGATGGGCATGGTCCAGTACGGCGAGAATAACGAGTATGTTTTCTTGGGTCGCGAGATGACTCGCGGCAAGGATTATAGTGAAAAAATTGCGGAGAACATTGATGCTGAAGTTAAGCGCATCATTGATGAGCAGTACCAGCGGGCTAAACAAGTTATTGAAACTCACCGCGCCAGTCTTGAGTTGCTGGCTGTGACTTTGCTTGAACATGAGACACTTGATGCCTCTCAAGTTGAAGAGATCGTCAAGACCGGTAAGTTCACCCCGCCGCCTCCTACTCTTAAGAATATCGATCCACCCTCTGGCGCTCAGGCCGTGACGCCTTTGCCTGAGGTGATCAAGCCGAATCCGCCGGTATTGCCCGGTTTGGGTAGCGCGTCTCCCGCCACGGCCTGATCGTTGAGTCTCTCAAAAAGCCGCCTTTCATTGGGCGGCTTTTTTGTCGTTTCCCCTTCGCACTGAAGGGAATGTGTTTGTCTCCGGGGTTTAACCGCATAAGAATGGGGCTGTGAACCCATGGGAAGTGCTTCTTGCGGTGGCGGCGCGTCTGCGCTTTGAGCCTCACAACATCACTGCGGAGCTTGACGCAAGGGGGCATTACTCCGTTGAGCTGGATGGCGAATTCCCTTTTCTCATCAAACTGTTTCATTACACCACACAGCGACATACCCGGGGAGGAACCTGGCACGAGCGTCTGGAGCTCTTTATGCCATTGGATGGTCCTGCGCGCTTTCGGATGGGTGAACAGGAAATGGAGTTGCAGAGCGGAGATCTTTTAGTGGTGGATAACCTTAAGTTGCATCACGTGGTTGACTTTCCTGGATTCGACACGCGGGTCATAGTCGTCAGTTTTCTGCCTGAGTTTGTCTACAGTCTGGGATCTCCTTCTCATGATTATGCTTTCCTGCTCCCGTTTTATTCACGAGTGGAGCGTCGCCCCCATGTGTTGCGCTCCAATGACCAGATCACCGGCAGAGTTCATTCTGCTCTGGCTAAGCTGCTGAAGTGCTATTGCGATGGAACTGTCCTCCCTTTTCATCAGGCTGGATGCAAAGCTTTCCTTCTCGAAATGTTGTATCATCTTGCCACCCATTTTCGTGGATCCAAATTGATGCAGTGGGAGTTCATGCGGCAACAGGCTCGATCTCTCCGGTTGAAAAAATTGTTCGACCACATCAACTCCCATTCCTCAGAGAAACTCTCTGTAAAAGCCTCCGCGCGCTTGGCTGGCATGAACCCGGCGCAGTTCATGAAGATGTTCAAACAAGTGTCGGGCATGACTCTCGTTGCATATCTCAATCACGTCCGGCTTGCCAAAGCCACCCGTTTGCTCGGCGAGACGGATCGTTCCATCGCGGATATTGCCAGCGAAGTGGGTTTTGTGGATCAGAGCTACTTCGATAAACGCTTTAAGCGTGCTTTTGGACGGACCCCCAAAGAGTTTCGAGCGGAATCCCGGAGCTGAGTTGGTGAATTTTGTCCTACAATCTATGCGTGGTTATCCTATGCGAAGCCAAGCTCAAAGCCCATGCTGATCGTATTCAAATGAACCGCTCTTGCTCTTATTCATTAAGTGTTGTGGCTATTCTCGCCATGAGCTCATGGTCATTGTCGGCAGCTGATTTACGCGGCAATAAGCTGCTCGTAACCTCGGTTCGCACGGGTGATACCGAGGTTTTTGTGGCTGATCCGACTACGGGCGATATGTTAAATATCTCTCGTTCGCCACAGTCTGAGGATCGTTACCCGTGCTGGTCGCCGGATGGGAAAAGTGTTTGTTTTTCGAGCGACAGGGAGCATTCCACCAACCTTTGGATTATGCATGCTGACGGCTCGGGAGTGCGTCGGCTTAACCGCACATCTGCCGTGTGCTACATGCCCAGTTGGCAGAAGACACCTCGTGGTGAACGCATCGTTTTTGGAAAGCATGGGGAGAAGCCTGAAATATCCAGTATCCGCCCAGATGGGACTGGCGAGGAAATACTGGGTGAGGGGCATGATCCCACTCTCTCACCCGACGGCAGGCGTATCACCTACACGGGGCATATAAACAACGGAGTCACTGTGTTCGTGATGAATCACGATGGCTCGGAGAAGCATCAAATAGTGAGTGATATCAGCAAGGTGGGCGCGACTTTTCCGAACTGGTCGCCTGATTCAAAACAGATTGTCTACTCTTTCCCTGTTGGAGAGGCTCTGGAGCTCTTTATTGTCGGACGCGATGGATCGGGAAAGCGGCAATTGACCACTTTTGGTTCGACCAGCGTTTGCACTCCCAGTGCATGGTCTCCAGATGGCAAATGGATTTCATTTCGCCGGACTGACGAGCGCTACTGGAGCAATAAAGAGCGGATGTTGAAGGTCTACGCTGAGAAGCCTGCGGACAAGAGACCTGTCTGGGTTGTTCGTCCTGATGGTGGCGATGCCAGCGTTGTTGAATCTTTGCGTTATCAGATGGCTATCGACGGCAGTCGGGCGAGTTGGAAACCTTAGTCATGAAAGAACTCCGCTTCGCAATTCTCGGTACCGGATTCTGGGCTCGATACCAACTGGCGGCTTGGCAGGAAGTACCCGGTGCTCGATGTGTTGCTTTATACAATCGCACCCTGGTCAAAGCTGAAAAACTGGCTGCTGAGTTCGGCGTGGCTCAGGTATTTGATGATGCTGAAAAGCTCCTCGACTGTGTAAGGCCTGATTTTCTCGATATTATCACAGACGTGGGGACTCACGGATTTTTTGTTCAGTTGGCGGCTTCGCACAAGGTCCCGGCAATTTGCCAGAAACCCATGGCATCGTCTTTGTCGGAGGCAGAAAAAATGGTGGCCGTTTGCGAGTCTCAATCAGTGCCCCTGAGCATTCACGAGAACTGGCGGTGGCAGACTCCGATCCGCGAACTGCAAAAGGTATTGAAATCCGGCGTTATCGGAACTGTCTTCCGAGCGCGTATTGACTACTGCAACAGCTTCCCGGTGTTTGATAATCAACCATTTTTGAAATTGGTTGAGCAGTTTATTCTGGCAGACATGGGCAGCCATATTTTTGACGTGGCCCGTTTTCTTTTTGGCGAGATGTCGAAACTTTACTGCCAGACGCATCGAATTCATGGTGACATTAAGGGTGAAGATGCTGCCACTGTCGTCATGCGGACGCAGAGTGGTGTCACAGTGTCGTGCAACTTGAGTTATGCCAGCCGAGTGGAGCACGACCGATTTCCCGAGGCCTTTGTTTTTGTGGAAGGTGAGGAAGGTTCTGTGGAGCTGGGGCCGGATTTCTGGATACGTGTCACAACCAGAACTGGCACTCATGCGCAAAGAGTTCCGCCTCCGTTTTACCCTTGGGCCGATCCACGCTACGCGCTGGTACATTCCAGCATTGTCGCATGCCATCTTGATTTATTGAATGCCTTGAGGCATGGCTCGGAACCTGAAACTAGTGCAAGAGATAATTTGAAGACCCTTCGTCTGGTCGAGAGTTCATATAAATCGGCTGCGAATGGGGCGGTGGTCGAGGTATGAAAGTCAAGCATTTGATGGCCGACTTATTTTTATGAGAACAATTACCCTGATCGGGGCCGGCGGAAAAATGGGGTGTCGGTTGACCGATAACTTCTTGAAGACGGAATACATCGTCCATTATTTGGAAGTCTCCAGTAGTGGGCTCGAGAATTTGAGTCGGCGCGGCGTGACTGTTTCAGATGCCGCGCTGGCTGTTTCCGCCGCGGATGTCGTTATTTTGGCTGTGCCGGATGTTGCCATCGGCGCCGTCGCGCGGGACGTGGTTCCTCGCATGAAACCTGGGGCGCTCCTGTTGACGCTTGATCCGGCAGCACCGCTTGACAATCAGCTGCCCCACCGAGAGGACATTGGTTGTGTCATTGCCCACCCCTGCCACCCTTCGGTCTTCAATTGGGAGCCCACCGAGAAGGGGTTTCGTGATTTCTACGGCGGGATTTCCGCCAAGCAGGCCATCGTTGTGGCGCTGATGTGGGGCTCTGAGGGTTATTACGATTTGGGTGTGGAAGTTTCGACTGCAATGTATGCCCCGGTGAGTCGCGCGCATCGTGTGACTCTGGAACAGATGGCAATGCTTGAGCCGGCCCTTGTTGAGACGCTGGCGCAGACATGCATGGAAGTGGTCAAGGAAGGGCATGATCACCTCGTGGCTGCTGGCGTGCCAGTGGAGGCGGTTCGTGATTTTGTGCTTGGACATTTGCGCATTCAGATTGCAGTGCTCTTCGGAGAGGTGAATGGGACCTTTTCTGACGCCGCCTACAAAATCAGCAAACGCGCCAAACCTGTTCTGTTTAAGGAGAACTGGCAGAAAATTTTTGAACTGTCAGATATTCGGGAGCAGGTCAGAGATATTACGGCGTCGAATACTCCGAAGACATGATTCTCGGGATCAGCAGCTACACATACGGTTGGGCGGTGGGTGTGCCAGGTTACGAGCCTTCGCGCCCTCTGGATGAACACGGGTTGCTGGACTGTTGCCATGAGCAAGACATCAAGCTTCTCCAAATTGGGGATAACCTGCCACTCCATACCTTTACTGAAACTCGGCTCGAGCGGCTGGCAGCAAGAGCCAATGATGAAGGGGTGCGACTCGAAGTGGGAGCCCGCGGCCTTACCCTTGAGAAAGTCACCGCGTATGCGGCCATAGCCAGACAGGTTGGCGCCAAATTGATCCGATTCGTCATCGATGATGCCGACTACCACCCGAGCCTTGAAGTTATCACCGCCATGTTGCGGCAATCTGTGCCTCTGCTCCAGGGTCTCAGCCTTGGGCTTGAGAATCACGACCGGTTTCCCGCCACGGATCTGCGCAGGATGGTTGAAGAGGCAGGTTCGGACCGGATTGGCGTATGTTTGGACACCGCCAACTCGCTTGGGGCAGGTGAGGGCATCCGGGCCGTGTCCGAGGTTCTTGCGCCGTTTACCCTGAATCTGCACATCAAAGATTTCCATGTCGACCGACTGCCCTACAAAATGGGTTTTACCGTGACGGGACGTCCCGCAGGTGGCGGCATGCTGAATCTTTCATCGCTTCTCAAAACACTGAAGCCTTACGACCGCTGTGAGACGGCAATCCTTGAATTGTGGCCACCTCCTGAGCTTGACCTCAACGCAACGATTAAAAAGGAGGCAGCGTGGGCTGTTCAAAGCCTTGAATACCTGAAACCTTACTTTCCATAATCCTTCTGCATGAAAACCATTCGTCACGCTATTCTGGCTAGTTTTTCAATTCTTTGTCTGGTGGGTTGCAGTAAGCCTGATTCGACAGGGAACGCTCCGAATGGTGCCAGGAAGATTACCGTCGGCGTGGCTTTCGAGACGTTACAAACTGAGTATTGGGTGGCTGGTTTTGAGGCAATCAAAACCGAGCTTTCGAAGCTGGACATCGCCATGGTGGAGGCAGTGGCTGATAGTGATGCCAGCCGACAGTTGCAGCAGGTAAAGGGCTTCATCACTCGCGGGGTCGATGGAATCATCTTGGTGCCCAAGGACGCGAAAACCTGCATCCCCATGATTCGTGCGGCCAATGAGGCCCAAATCCCCATCGTGTTGTTTAACCGGCCTGCTGATAAAACCGACGCGATTTCAACTGCCATCGTCGCTGACAATGCCAAACTGACTCAGGAAACAGTTGCCTACATGGTTGATCAGGCGCGCAAAATCGGTTCCAAGCACAAGGCAGTGGTGGTGCTTGGTGATCTGGGCGATATCAATGCGATTGGTCGACGGGATGGATTTGAGGCTGCGATCAAGGGCAATGAAAACATCATAGAAGTGGTTTCACGGGTGCCTAGCGAATGGAATCAGGAGAAAGCTCAGGCCGGTGTGGCCAATGCGCTCCAGGCCAATCCCGACATCGATTTTATTTTCACTTCCTCTGATTTCCTTTTTCCTTCCATCACTTCTGCGCTGAAAGCGGTGGGACGTTACAAAAAAATAGGGGAGAAGGGGCATGTCATCCTTGGTGGTTTCGACGGTGATGCCACCGCATATCAGATGTTGGTGGATGGCTATCTTGATGCGACAGGTGTGCAGGATGTCTATTTTGAAGCAAAGTCAGCGGTGCAGGCACTGATCGACATGCGGGAAGGCAAGAAATTACCCCAACTGATCATTGATCCTGGTTTTGTGATCCATCAAGGCAATCTGAAGGAATCCTCCCCCCGCATGTGGGGCGCGAATATCAAGAAAAAGGGCTGAACTGCTTGCCGAACCAGATGACCATTCGCAAGCCAGTCGCCGCCCAACGCGCTCGGCCATTCACACAATGGCTCGTTGGCTTAATCTCTTCAGAGTACCTTGTCTTTGGGTTGACCCTGCTCCTGGTTGCGTTGCTCGCCCCTTTCACTCCTGGGCTCGTTTCGATCGCGAACTTGTTGAATATCGCAGGGTACCTTCTCCCACTCTTCATTGTGGCAATCGGGGTGACGCTGGTGATGATTACTGGGGGAATTGACCTGTCAGTCACTTCGGTGATTGCACTAACCAGTGTGGTGGGGGCGAAGTTGATCAGTGCGGATGGATCCGCCACACCTACCGTTGTGGGGCTTGTGGCAATGCTGGCTCTTGGCGCAGGACTGGGGGCAGTGAATGGAGGAATCATTACGTGTCTTCGTTTGCCTGCATTCATTGTTACTTTGGCGTCCATGATGTTTCTCAGTGGGTTTGCCGTCTGGATTACCCAATCAAAGAATATTTACAACCTTCCTGCCTCGTTTCTTGCACTCGGAAAACAGCTTTCGATTGCCCTTGGATTGACGATCACACTTGCGCTTTGTGTCCAAGTAGTTCTTCAGCGCACCGTCTACGGGCGCTGGCTTTATGCGGTAGGCCAAAATCCCACCGCGGCATATATTTCCGGGGTGCCGGTGCGCGCAGTGACGTTTGCCGCTTACGTAGTCTCGGGTTTTTGCGCGGCACTGGCTTCAGTCATGCTTTCAGCACGTCTGGAAACTGGTTCGCCCGTGCTTGGGCGGGAAATTCTTTTGGATATCATCGGGGCAACGGTCGTTGGCGGCACGAGCCTGTTCGGAGGAAAAGGGAAGATCGCCTGGACTTTTTTCGGAGTCCTTTTTTTGACGGTTCTCGATAATGCTTTGAACCTGCTTAACCTTTCCCAGTTCGCTATCACGATTGCGAAGGGAACAGTCATATTGCTGGCCGCTGTTCTCGACGCAACTCGTCATCGTTTAGGACGGCAAAACGCATGAGCACTCCGTTGTTGGAATTCGATGCTGTCGAGAAGTCCTTTTTTGGAGTCAAGGTTCTCAAGGGGGTCAGCTTCAACATTCCGGAAGGCGGCATGGTTGGATTAGTTGGTGAGAACGGCGCGGGCAAGTCCACGCTGATGAATATCCTTGGAGGAAATCTTCAGCCTAGTGCTGGAAGCCTGCGGTTCGGTGGGGAGTCCTATGCACCTCAAAATTCAGGTGACGCCGCTCGGCAAGGTATTGCGTTTATTCATCAGGAGCTGAATCTCTTTCCCAACTTAAGCATTGCCGAGAATATTTTTCTCACTTGTTTTCCACGAATGGGTGCGATCCCGCTGATTGACCGAACTGAGGTCAGCCGCCGAGCAGCGAAATTGTTGCGCGATGTCGGTTTGGGGCTTTCTCCAGAACGGCTCGTGGAAACACTTTCCACCGGTCAGCGACAATTGGTTGAGATTGCGAAGGCTCTGAGTATCGAAACACGGCTTATTATTTTTGATGAGCCAACCACTTCCCTGAGCGAACGAGAGACTCTTCAATTATTCGCCCTCATCGCTAGATTGCGATCGCGCGGGCTGGCCATGATTTACATCTCGCACACCTTGGCTGACGTCTTTCGCCTCTGCGATGACCTCGTGGCGCTGCGCGATGGCGAGGTAGTGGGGTGCGGCCCCGCGAAGTCATTTACTTCCGCCAGCCTCGTGGCGCTGATGGTCGGCCGCACCATGACCCAATTGTTTCCTGATAGGCGTTCGTCCACGCCGCCTCGCGAGGCGGTTTTCGAAGTACACAAAGTACGGCGAATCGATGTTCCAAACTATGTTTCGTTTTGTCTGCATCAAGGAGAAGTGCTGGGATTATCAGGGTTAATGGGTGCCGGACGGTCTGAACTTGCCCGGGTTCTTTTTGGTCTGGACCCACGCGAAAGTGGCACAATCCTGCTGGATGGCGAAGTGATCGATTCTCTTTCCCCGCGCGACTTAATTGGGCGCGGAGTAGCCTTTTTGACAGAGAATCGGCGCAGCGAGGGGCTTTGTCTTGATGCGTCGATCGCGGAAAACCTTACTCTGGCCACCCTTGCTGAGCATGCGCAAAATCCTTTGCGCTGGCTTTCTGCCAAGTCGCTGCAAACAGCGGTAAGTAACATCAGGCAGGCGGTAGGATTGGATTCTAAAACGGGCGACGGACAGTGTGTGCGGTCCTTAAGTGGAGGCAATCAGCAAAAAATAGTTCTCGGCAAATGGCTGCTGCTCAAACCTCGCGTACTCATTCTTGACGAGCCCACCCGCGGCATTGATGTGGGCGCGAAATATGAAATATACCGGCTGATTCAAGAACTGGCGGACAGTGGCGCCGGGGTGCTCGTAATTTCCTCTGAAATGGAGGAATTGATGGGTATTTGCGACCGCATTCTAGTCATGCGCAGTGCTGCCATAGTTGACGAGCTTGGCCGCGCGGAATTTGACCGGGAACGAATACTGCACGGGGCGTTTGGGACGGAGATTGCCCGATGAAACGACTCTACCAGCGCCTCTTGGAATTCGCTCCATTGTTCATGTTCATGGTGGTGCTGGCCTTTTTTGGAGCCCAATCCTCACGGTTCTTGGAGCCGCGGAATTTGGTGAACATTTTGGTTCAGGCCTCCTCCACGGGCATTGTCGCCGTGGGCATGACCTTTGTGCTGCTGACTGCGGGCGTTGATTTGTCCGTGGGAGCAATCATGTTTGTGGCGGCCGCAGTTGCTGGAAAAATGGCCCTTGCCGGGCTGTCTCTGCCTTTTTCGTTGCTGGCAATGCTCGTGGTGGGCTGGCTCGTTAGCGCATTCAACGCCCTATTCATCGCTCGATTGCGCGTTCCGGCATTTATCGTCACGCTGGCCACATTATTCATCGGACGCGGCTTGGGCCTTTGGATTACTGAAACCCGCGCGATGAATCTTCCTGACAGCTTCCTTCAGTTTGGCTCTGCAAGGTTTTTGTCCGTGCCCGTTCCCGCCTGGCTTTTTGGCATGGCTGTCGTGCTGGCGCATTTGGTTCTGACACACACTTCGTTTGGGCGACAGATTTTCGCGGTGGGGCACGATGCCGAGATGGCCCGCAAAGCTGGCATCCGTACTGAGATGGTTATGGCGAAAGTCTATCTGATCAGCGGAACTTGCGCGGCTGTTGCAGCACTGGTCACGCTCGGTCAGCTTGGTGCTGTATCGCCAAAATTTGGCGAACAAAAGGAATTCGCGGCCATCGCGGCCGCTGTGCTGGGAGGCACAAGTCTCTTTGGCGGGAGGGGCAATGTTTTGCCGGGCACGCTTCTCGGCGCAGTCCTCATCCAAACAATAGAAAACGGTCTGGTGATGACCAATGCCAATCCCTACCTCTACCCGATGATCACCAGCGTGGTGATCTTTGTGGCGGTCTTTTTCGAGAGCCTGAGAAACCGGGTGAGCAGGCCTTTTTCAGCATGACCTAATCCTGCTTAGCCGTGTCATAGCGGGCCGTTGTGAAATCCAACAGGTAGACCATGCCCTCGTAGCCGACTGCGTAGATGTTACCCGCCTCGTCGTCGTTGAACGAGACAAGCCCCTGGGGCAGGGTGCCGATCTGGCGCGCAGTTTTCAGCACACCATTTTCCTGCGTCAAACCGAAGATGCGCTTCGAGGTGTAATCCCCGCAAAGGTACACGCCGTAAAAAGAGGATTTTTTGTCGCCACGATAGACATAGCCGCCTGTGATGGAGTTGCCATATTTCCGCTTGTAGGCAAAAACGGGCACAGAATAATTTCGTCCTTCCTTTCGGAACTGGTTGGAAAACGGTTCAAATGCCTCGTACACATTCCAGCCATAGTTTTCGCCACGGTGAACCATGTCCACTTCCTCCACTCGATCCTGCCCTACGTCGGCAAGCCAGAGATCCCCTGTGGCGCGGTCAAAGCTGAACCGCCAGGGATTGCGGAAACCGTAGGCCCAAATTTCCGGACGCGCGTCTGAGCGGCCCCTGAATGGATTGTCTGTGGGGATGGCGTAGGCTTTACCCTCATCATTGTGATCCACATCAATGCGTAATATTTTACCGAGCAGGAGTCCCAGATTCTGGGCGTGTCCGTTCGGATCATTGTGCGGTCCGGTGTCACCCATTACGATGTAGAGGAATCCGTCCGGACCAAATTGGAGACAACCGCCGCTGTGGTCTTCTGCCACGCTCACGATTTTTAGCACTCGTCGTGGCTGTAGGCCGGAGTCAGCTTTGAAATCTCCCCCAAACTGCTTTTCAACGATAATGGTCGCGACCTTTCCGTCTTCAAACACTTGATATTTCAGGTAGTATTTTCGGTTCTCTCGGAATTTTGGATGGAATGCCATATCGAGCAAACCGTTGGGTCCGCGCTCGCTGAAAACTTCATTTGTAAGGTCGGCAAACACCGATTTTTCTTCTCCTGTGACATTTTTTTCCATCTTCCAGATCATTCCTTTTTGGTGGAGCACTAGAAAAATATTGCTGAACCCCGGTACCTGATGCACTGCAGTCAACCCGGTTTGAACCCGTGAAGGGGGCAGTGTCAAGTTGTGTGAAAAAAATGGTCTCGCAGTTATCGGCTTGGCCAGCTCAGGCATCACTAAGGGCATCCCCTTGTTGCTTACGAGCGCGGAATCTGGCTGTTGCAGTGTAGTAAGGTATTCGATCAAGTCGGTAAATTCCTGCAACGAAAGTCCCAATTGAAGGCCTTCGGGCATTAGCGAGATCGAACTGCCCTTCTGTTCTTTGATTTCGGCTTTGGTGACGGAAGTTAATTTTCCGTCCGCGCCCATCAATTGCACGCCGCCATCCGTTGCCTGTTTCAGGATCCCCTGGTATTCGGCCCCTGCTTTGGTTTCCACAACGATTGTGCCGTAGCCCGGAGAAATAGTGGCAGATGGCAATAGGACAGCATCCACCAGATCGCGACGCCCAAATTTATCGCCGACAGCATACAAGTCAGGTCCTGCCTTGCTCGCGTGCCCATCTATTGAGTGGCACTTCGAGCAGGCAAGCTTTTGCTCGTCCGCGAACAATCGGCCTCCCCGAGTTACGTCGCCCTCGTGGGTATTGGCGAATCTGCGATAGGCGTCCATGTCTGGACTAACTGCTGGTTTTACAGCAGTCTGCGCGGAACTTAGATACAGACTGGCGCAAAGGATGGCTGAGGCCAGGGAGGAAACGAGGGAGTGTCGTGTCAAGGCTTTCAATTGTTGGGCACACTAAATACGCCAACCGGCAGGGGTCAAGCGTTCAATCCTTCAATCGAAATGCCTGAGTGATCGCAGCCCGTTGACAAGCCAATGACTACCCCTAGACTCAGGATTTAAATCTTAGCACAAACCGGACAACAGAAATGGCGGAAAACCCTTCAAAGACTCCTCATTGGTCCGGCACTGGCAAACTTCGGGGTGGACGTTCGGGGATCTGGTTTTTTATCACGGTTTTGCGTGTGCTTGGTTTGCGAGTGACGTACCTCCTGATCGTTCCAGTGGCGGTCTATTTTTCCTTCATGTCCCCGGATGTGGCAGCCACGATGGATTACCACCGCCGCGTTTTTGGCAATGTGCCATGGTGGAAACGGCGGTGGCTGGTGTTTCGGCACTTTCTTTCCTTTGGAAGAGCCATCATCGACCGCACAGCAATCCTCGCGGGCAAACAGAAATATTTTTCGTTTTCCTTTGAGGAGGAGCATCATGTGCACAAAGCGTTGGGGCTTGGCCGTGGTGCCTTGTTGGTTACGGCTCACGTTGGCAATTGGGAAGCAGCAGGGCAATTACTGACCCATCTTGACGTGCCCATCAATGTCACCGGTTTTGATAACGAATCGGCCGATATTCGAGCTCTCCTGAGCCAATCCTCAAGAGCAAAATTTCGTCTGTTGCCATTGACGGGATCGCCGGCGGATGCCATCCCCCTTCTGGCGGCTTTGCGGCGCGGCGAGATTGTGGCCATGCTGGGCGACCGCGCTTACGGAAGTCCTTCAAAGGAAGCTCCGTTTTTAAACGGAACCGCGTCTTTTCCCATCGGCGCGTATGTGCTTGCCTCAATTGCCAACGCGCCCCTGGTCACGGTTTTTAACCTGCGTGAGCCGGGAGGGCATTATCGTTTTTTTGGGTTTCCAGCCCAGTTTCCCAAAATGCCCGCTCATCATCTGCGGGATGACTATTTGAAAAATTGCGCCGCCACTTTCGCGCAAAACTTGGAATCAACGCTCAAGAGGGACCCACTCCAGTGGTATAATTTCTTCCCATTTTGGAACGAACCCGCAGCCCCGACCATCCCCAAACCCGCCAGCGAGCTATGTCCGAACCCATCGAGTCGCTAATTCCGCATCGAACCCCCATGCGTTTCATTGACGCGTTGACGGACTGCACGGATATGACCGCCACCGCGACCGCCCGATTTAGTTCGGACCATTTTGCCGTTGAAGAAGGGCAGGTCATTGAAGGTGCATTGATCGAATGCGTTGCGCAGACTGTGGCTGCGGCCCAGGGGCTGCGCGCAAAAAACAGCGGACAAGCCGGCGCCGCGCCGGTCGGCATGCTCGTGGCCGTGAATGATTTTCAGATCCGGTCTCGTCCGTCGGCGGAGGAGGTTCTGCAGATTGAGGTTCGCGAATTAAAGCGGCTGGGTTCGATGATCAAGATTTCAGGCAGAATTGTTTGCAGGGGCGAACAGATCGCGCGCGGGGAGTTAATGCTTTATGTCTGAGGTGTCCAAGTTTTCCCGCCCGGGAGTAGCCATCATCGGATGCGGTGCCATCACCGCTGTCGGCCGTGGCGTGGATGCATTGAGGGCAGCGCTGAAAACCAATTCCAGCGGACTAAAACCGAACGCCCGTTTCGATTCGCCCCGATTTCAGTCAAGTATTGTCGGAGCGGTTCCACCGAATGATTTTCCTTCGGGCGATCCTGCTTTTCATCTGGCGGTAGCAGCGTTGGGTGAGGCTTGCGATGAGGCACGGAACGTTTTGTCCTCGATTCCCGCTGCTCGCATTGGACTGGTGCTTTCGACGACGAAAGCAAACATCGCCGCGTTGGAGCAGCTTGCCGAAAATGAACCCTGTTCCGATGATGCCCGCCGTCATTTGCAGGGATATGCTCTGGCGGTAGATCTTGCCGCCGGTCAAGGAGCGAGTGGCCCTGTTCAATGCGTGTCGGTTGCTTGCGTGTCTGGGCTTGTGGCCCTGCAGCAGGGGGCGAAATTGATTCTGCGCGGCGATGCTGATGCCGTGTTGGTGGTGGGGGTGGATCATCTGTCGTCATTTGTGGTGGCAGGGTTCACCGCGCTGAAGGCCATTGATCCGAATGGCTGTCGTCCATTTGATCGCAATCGATGTGGGTTAAGCCCCGGCGAGGCGGGCGCGGCCATTGTGCTTGTGCGTGGCGACCTGGCCCCTTCATCCGCCATCTCCATGCTGGGCTGGGGCGGGAGCAACGACGCAAATCATCTTACCGGACCGTCACGGGATGGATCGGGGCTGGCCCTCGCCATTCGAAGGGCTTTGAACGCATCGGGATTGCAATCACCCGACATTGGTTACGTGAACGCGCACGGCACAGGCACGCCATATAACGACGCAATGGAATCAATGGCATTGCGCACGGTGTTTGGTGAGAAATGCCCGCCTGTTAGTGCCGCAAAAGGCATGCTGGGCCACACACTGGGCGCGGCGGGAGTGGTGGAAACTATTGTGTGCATCCTTGCGATGGAGGGGCGATTCCTGCCTGGGACACCCCGGCTGATTGAACCTGCGGAAGGAACGCCGGCCGGTCTCATGAGGGATCCCCATGTGGTGGATTGTCTCAATGTAGTATTGAAGTTAAACACCGGTTTTGGTGGCATCAATGGTGCACTCATCTTGGGTCATGGATAAAATAGTCATTGCAGCGGCCAGCATGGTGGGAGAAGAGGATGTGCGCATGGCGCGTCTTGGCACGCGCTTTGGTCGTCTCGATCTGGCGAGTCAATTGGCGCTGGTTGCGGTGGAGGCTCTGGGCGTCAATTTTGATTTGCTGCCGCGTGAGTTAATCGGCATCTGCCTGGCAGCGCGCGCTGGATCCCTTGCCACCGATTTTGATTTTTGGCGGGGCCGCGACAATGCAGGCGGACCCAGTCCCACATTGTTTGCTTACACTTTGCCCAGTTCGGCTATTGGAGAGATTGCAATTCGTCACCGATTGACCGGTCCGAATTTGTGCCTGACAGGGGAGGGTTCGATAATACCCGAAGCGTGCGATCTTCTGAGGCGCGGTGAAGCGCAGGCCTGCCTTTGTGTTTTTTACAATGTTGTGACACCGGCCATTGCCGGGCTGATTAACTCTCCGGCTGCCGCCCTTGCGGGAGCGATCCTCCTACGGCTCGGCGGCAATGGAGTTCGTGAGTTGGGGGAGAATGATCGTGACATCGAGAAAATGTGCCGAGTATTGTGCCCGAAAGACCTTGCGAGTTAAGTTTCTATGGAATCATTAGCCAATGAGTTGAAAGTCCGCATCATTAAAACGTTGCAGTTGGAGGGGGTGCAACCTGAACAAATTGATGACGATGCCCCATTGTTTGGTGCGGGGCTGGATTTGGATTCAATTGATGCTCTGGAACTGGTTGCGATGCTGGAAAATAGTTACGGAATTGTCATTAAAGACTTGGAAGCTGGTCGTCCGGCATTCCAGTCCATCCGGGCTCTCGCCAGCTTCATTCAAGCCAAACGGGCTGCCTAGTGGTTGCGTGCTCCCCAGTTGTAACGGGTCTTGGCATCATCGCGGCGACGGGCGTTGGCGTGGAAGCGACTTGGGAGGCCATAAGAGCGGGAAGAAGCGGACTCAAACCGCTCACGCTTTTTCCGTCACCTCGTTACAGTCGGGTTCTTGCAGGCGAGGCGCACACCGATTTGACAGCTCTTGGCGCGCCCGCTCGAGGTTCCCGCAGTGATCAGCTCGGCTGGCTGGCTGCGCGTGAGGCGGTTGAAGCCGCCGGAATTGATTTTGTTGATTGCTCGGAACGCGCCGGCGTGGTGCTGGGGTGTTCGGTGGGTGGTTCGTTTAATAGTGAACATTTCCTCAGCAATTTAGTCAGGCGCGGCAAAATGCGCCCGCTTCCCACCCGTTTCCACGAATGCGTTTCCGTGGTCGATTTGATCGCGGAGGAATACGGTTTACTGGGTCCGAGCATGGCTGTTTCCACCGCGTGTTCGTCCGGCGCGCTGGCCATTGCCACCGCCGCGGAAATGATCCAGTCGGGCGAAGCAGATGTGGTGCTTGCAGGTGGAGCTGATTCCCTGTCGCAAATGACCTGGGCGGGGTTTCACTCGCTGCTACTTGTCGATGAAATGGGCTGTCGGCCCTTTGATGCGACACGGGCTGGAACAACCATGGGCGAGGGTGCCGGAGTTCTCGTGCTTGAGTCCGAGGAGTTTGCGCGCAGGAGGGGGGCGATAATTCTGGCTCGATTGAGCGGTTGGGGCGCGAGCTGCGATGCTCACCATGCCACAGCCCCACATCCGGAAGGCGCCGGAGCAGTCGCAGCCATGGGCGCTGCCTTGCGACGGGCCGGTTTGAAACCCTCCGACATTCACTACGTAAATGCCCATGGCACCGGTACTCGTGACAATGATCTCGCGGAGTCGAAAGCGTTAAAGACAGTTTTTGGCGAGCTTGTGCCACCAGTAACCAGCACCAAACGATTTTTTGGCCACGCCCTTGCGGCCAGCGGCGCGATTGAAGCGGTGGTTTGCGTTGAAGCATTGCTGCACCAGGAAATCCCACCCAATCTAGGGTTTTCCATTTTTGACCCCGCCGTCGGGATCGAGCCCGTCACCGTGTTGCGAGGTCTGTCATTGACTCATGTGATGAGCAACTCATTCGGGTTCGGCGGCAACAATGCCGTGCTTATTTTTTCCCAACCGGATGCCCCAGTGACTACCCGTGCCCCACAAACGGTTCAAGTATCTATTGCGGGAGTTGGCGTGGTTGATCCTGGGGTTGACACACTCTACGAGATTGAATCTCCGCTCCCTTCAGGGGCGGTGGCTGCACACAGTTGCGGTGCGCTGGCCGGTGCGGCCTTGTTATCCCCCAACCAACGACGCCGGTCCAGTCGCCTGGTCCAGATGGCACTAATTGCTGCGCGGCAAAGCTGCAATCCCGATCCCGCACAGAGGGTTGCTGTGTTGATGGGCACTGGTTTTGGCTGTCTCGACGAGGGTGCCAAGTTTATTGAGAATTATTTTTCAGAGAACAATCCTGCGCCGATGCCATCACGGTTTTCCGGCTCGGTCCACAACGCCGCCGCCGCACAAATTGCAATCGATCTTGGCGCACGGGCCATGAATTCAGCACCAACGGCAGGGGAAATTTCCTTTGAATGCGCCCTTTGGCAGGGCTTCCATCAAATTGCCGCCGACGAGACGGACATAGCACTTGTTGGCGCGGTGGATGAGCTGAATAAATATCCGTTGGCCATTGGAAAGCGATGGGGGCACTGGACCGAGCAAACTAAACCCGGCGAAGGTGCCGTGGTTGCGTGTCTAATCCGTGGGGGGAAGCCCGAATCGCTCGCAAGGGTGACGGCAGTCCGGTTGGGCCGGTATCATCGGCCATTTGATACGGAACGGGAGGCCGACTGGATAGCAACCTCGGTTGATCTTACCCGGGTTGATATGGTGTTGAGCGGTGCAGGTGGCTGGTCTGCATTGGATGTTCATTATAGGGCGATCCTGGATGCTTTGTCAGCGCGCGCCGGGAGATCATTGGAGCATAAAACCTATAAGCAAACGTGCGGAGAATTCCACGCCGCGTCGGCATTCGGATTTTCCGTGGCAGTCGGCCTTGTGCAGCAGGGGCATCGAGGCGTGCTTCTTTACACGCTATCGCCGCGAGGCGCCAAGGCGGTATGCTGTCTGGAAAGCCATGACTCGATTTAATTTTGCAACCCTGATCGCGCTTCCACTGGCTATCCTGGCGTTCGGTTCTGGCCATTGGGGTGTTGCCAGAGTCGTGATTTTGATTCTGCTCATTTTGATCGGACTGGGTTCAGCCATCCCTCAGATGCGCTTTTTTGGCCCAATGGTTTGTCAGGGGAAAAGCTCCCGGCGCTGTGTGGCTCTGACTTTTGATGATGGGCCTGATGCACGATCCACACCGAAACTGCTCCAGCTTCTTCGCAACCTGGGTATAAAGGCTGCTTTTTTCGGAGTCGGCCGTCGAGTCGCGGAGAACCCAGAGTTGGCGGCCTGGATCGTGAGCGAGGGACACTTGCTTGAAAATCATTCGTACGAGCACAGCAATCTGACCAATGTTTTTTCCGTCATCCGTCTCCGCGATGATTTACGACGGGCGCAGCAAGCAATCCAGAAAGCCACAGGCATTCTGCCCCGGTTTTTTCGTCCGCCCATCGGATTGACCAACCCGCGGGTATTCCGAGTGGCCAGAGATCTGGGGTTGACCGTGGTCGGTTGGGGTGCCGGTGGATTGGACACCCAACTGACCTCTTCGGAACGAATTGTGAACCGCATCACACGCAGGCTGAAACCCGGTGCGATCATTTTGCTTCACGATGGAAATATTCCTGACGAACGTCTCGTGACCACGGTTAAAATGCTTTTGGAAAGGTTGCGCACGCTTGAGTATGAGGTGGTACGCTTGGATCAATTGCTGAAATGAAAACACTGTTTATTATCGGAGCGATGATGGCTGCCATCATCTTGTCCACAGCCGCCGAGTCACCGCTGTTGCAGTCCTCGTCCAATGCTCTTCCGATTTTGCAGGAACTTCAGCGCAAGATGTCCTCGCTAAGTTCGGTGTATCTGGAATTCACCCAGGAACGGCAGTTGAAATTGTTCGCCCAGCCACTGAGCAGCGAAGGTGTCATGCTGATTGACCGTCCTGACCAAATCCGTTGGGAGACGACCGAGCCCTACCAATCCATTCTTTTGGGCAATCATAAATCCGTCGCACAGTTTGAGCGTGTTGATGGAGATTGGAAAAAATTAAAGCTCGGCTTCCCACAAATGTTGAAGCGCGTCATGGACCAGATGACCTTAATGAATCAAGGCAAGCTCGATGCCCTCACAAGCGATTTTACCATTTCAGTCGCAACGGGTGCATTGGCGGTTTTGACGATGGTCCCCAAAGATGAAAACGTGCGTTCAGTTCTCTCGTGCCTCGAAGTGAAGATGAAGCCGGATTTTTCGGGCACGACCGAGGTAGTGATGAATGAACCCAACGGTGATCTGACACGGATTATTTTCCGCAGGGAACAGCGGAATGTGAAGTTTCCCGTCGGCACGTTTGATCAGGCCAAACCTTTGGATGTTGCTGCCATTAAGGCGACTTTAAGCAATGCTCCTTAAATATCTTCTGCCATTGTTGACTTTGCTTTTGGCCGGTTGCGCCACAGCGCCGACCAGCACTATTCCCGCCAGGAAAGTCCTTCCTTTTGTCGAGGCATTGGTGACTCAACGGGCGGTGCTCACAGCCATGGGTCGGGAGTTTATGCTCACGGGATATCTGGCTACCAGCGCCACTGGTGGCAAGCGCCTCGTGGTGACCGAGAATTTGGGAAGCGTCCTGGCCGACGTGTTGGTCAAATCTGATGGTTCCACGTTTGTCATGCGTTCAAGCCGGGCGCTTAAGCCGGAATGGATCCGTCGATTTGTGACGGCAGACCTGCAGTGTTTGTTCGGCGATGCAAGTGGTGCGGATTGCCATGCAACGCAATTGAGTCCCTCTCATTTCGTGATTAAGAATCGCCGTTATAAGTTGGATTTACAGATTGTGGATACCAAGCCTGGCGTCCAGCCCCCTGAGATGTTTGACGAAACACTCAAGGGAAGACCATGAACATGAGGGACTCAATCGCTGCGGCCAGAATTAGAGGTCCCGATCATCTTGCGGATGGCGCGGCAGTTTTTGAATTTTATTTCGAGGCTGACGATCCGGTTTTCGCAGGCCATTTTCCAACACACCCTTTGCTTCCCGGAGTCTTTCAAATAGAAATGACGCGCTCAGCGGCAGAGTGGGCTATGGGGTGCGCAATGGTGGTCGGTGAAGTCGGCAAGGCGAAATTTCAGCGCCCGATTTTACCTGATGAAAGGATACTGCTGGAATTGAAATGGGCTGAAACAGAGGATACCATCCGGGCCTGCGCTGATTTTTCAGTTGGTGGCCAACGTGCCGGACAGTCGATACTCAAATTGTGGCGAAGAAAATAGTAGTATATTTCAAGCGATTTTTGGTTGCCATAGCCCTGGCTGGGCTGGTGGTCTGGCTGTTTGGAGGCATGGTGCTTCGCAGTTGGGAGGCCAAGCCGCCTAAAATCCCGTTCGATACCTCCCTTTTCCTCCAGAAACCTGAACTGCGGGATGGAAAAATGCGGCTTGGCCAATGCTGGACAAGCCGCCGCGAAGGTCTTTTGGTGGTGTATTTGAAGGGTTCTCCTTTCGAGATCGGGTATGCCCAAGGCGTGCTAATGCAGGATAAGATGCATGTTCTTGAGAACGAATTCCTGGAGATGATCAAAGGCTATGTGCCACAGCGACGAATCAGAAACCTATTGAAGCATTACATTATTTTTAGAAACCGACATCTGAGCGATTTCGTGCCGCTGAAATACCGGGAGGAGATTTATGGCACCTCACTTGGTTGCCCTGATATCCATCCGGAAGAAGGATCGTTTTACAATCGGCTGCTGAACTATCACTCCGCGCACGATGTCTCGTATATGATGATCGACAATCCGCTGGTTTCCCGCGCCGGTTGTACCGCTTTTGGTGCCTGGGGAGGCGCAACGGAAAAGGGGCATTTGATCACCGGACGCAATTTTGATTGGGAGGCAGCTGAGGTTTTTAGCCGCGATCGAGTGGTCATGATGTGCGAGCCTGATGATGGAATCCCATTCATTTCCCTTTCGTGGGCGGGAATGGCCGGAGTCGTTTCAGGTATGAACCGGGCGGGTATTTCCATCACCATCAATGGGGCGCCATCCAGTCTGCCAAACCAAATCGCGACACCGGCGGCAATGGTCGCAAGGGAGATTCTGGAAAAGTCCCACAATCTTGAGGAGGCACTTAGACTTCTACGGGATGCGAAAGTGTTTGTTTCAACACTCTGGCTCATGGGAAGCCGGACTGACGGAAAATTTGTTATCGTGGAAAAAACCCCCGACACGACGCAGGTACGTGAAACAAGTGGTGATTCGATCGTGTGTGGTAATTATTTTCAAACACCCGGGCTCAAGAATGATGCCCTTAATACGAATTACATCGCAGAGGCGACATCGGTTTCACGGGAGTTGCGAATGGCGGAATTGCTGGCCTCAGCGCCGGGGCATATTACCGTGGGGGCGGCTGTTGAATTTTTGCGGGACCGCCAATTGCCGGGTAATCATTTTCCTGGCAATGGACACCGATCGACCCTGAATGCTTTCATTGCCACGCATGCGACGGTCATGAATTTGACTGACGGGATCTTTTGGGCTGCATCACCGCCGCATCAGTTGGGCAAGTTCGTCGCTTTCGACGTAAATGCTTTTGATCATGAATTGCCTGCACTCAGTGTTCCGCCTGATGCCTTGGTGACATCAGGTGAATATACACACGTTCAAGAGGCGCAAAAGCTCCTTGTTGAGGCCAAGTTGGCTTTGAAGCTTAAGGATGCTGCATCGGCCCTCGTTGCCGCTGACAAGGCTGAGGCCACCAATCCACAATTCTATCAGAACGCATCGCTGAGGGGGAAGGCTTTGGAAATGTTGGGACGCATCGAGGAAGCGACAAAGGCGTTTGATGCTGCGCTCACACAAAAGCCTGCGTTTCTGTCAGAGAGACGAGAGCTAGAGGAATCCATAAAGCGAATTAGGAGGGGGAATTAAGCCGATGGACTTAGGCCAGGGATCAAGTCAGGTGCCGCCAAATTCACCAAGGGTTTCGCGAGATCTGGTGCTTATCCAATTTATTCTGGGATTCTTGATGCAATTCTTGATGGCGCTGCCGTTTTTGCGCCGGACGCATGGGATGCATCACCTGCGAAGGGGACAAAACCACTTGTTCGTGGTGAATCACGTCAGCCTGCTCGACACCCTGCTCATATCCACCCTGTGTTGGAGGTCCCGGTGTTACCCTATTCTTGTGCTTGGAGATAAAGGAGTCTGGCAAGCCTCATGGATTAGGCAGTTTTTAAGCAAACGAACTGGTTTCCTTCTTGAGCGAGGCAAGCTCAACCCCAATCGTATTGCCGAACTGGAGGAATTCGGTCGATCGGGAAAGGATTTCCAGCTAATTGTTTTCCCCGAAGGCACGCGCGGAGACGGCGTAAACGTGGCTGTCTGTCAGCCTGGAATTTATCACATTGCCAAAGCCTCACACCTTCCGATCGTCCCTGTTTTCATCGAGAATATGCAGTTGGTGTCCACCAAGACGGGTAGGTTCCACCCCATCCGCGGTTGGCGGAAAGTTGAGGTTCATTTTGGCGAACCCATCCCGGCTAATGAATATCTCCCTTTGCCGCGTGAGGAATTCACAGAATTAGTGCGTCACCGAATCATTGCGGCTAAACAGACGCCACCAACATCGTGTTAGAATTGTTGCCGGCATCGTTCTTGATTTCCCATCCCGCAAATCCTGCCCGCCCCAGCATGGACTCCAATTCTGCTCGAGTCTGAAAGTGCAGGCCCTCCTTTGTTCGATTCATGCCTGTGCGAGTGGCGAACTCTTCCCAGCGATGCACACGGCGATGGGCTTTATTGGAAGCACGTGCGCCGTCCCTGAGCACCAGCCGCCCGCCGGGACGCAAAGCCTCGCGGGCTTTGCACAGAATCAATTGTTGTTTTTCCGGTGTCCAGTAGTGCAGCACATCGATGAGTAAAACTGTATCGCAGGGGGGGTAATCAGCGGTGAAAATATCCCCATGCGTGAAGTGGACACGGGGATTCTCCTCGGCAGTACACTGGGCGACGCGTATTTTGTCCTCGTCATAATCCAAGCCCCAAAACGTGCGCGTTTCGGTAAATGCCGACAGCCAGTGAGTCGTTATGCCATATCCGCAACCCAGATCAACAACATGGGCATGTCGTGGCGCCACTTGATCCAACACTTTGAAGACCGGGTCCAACTTCATTTTCCAGTAGACGAACTGTTCGACATATTTGGATTGGTAGCGGTAGAGGCGGCAGGTCTTGCGTCGGACGACTTGCGGTGTATTGATTGCATCAAGCTGCCCCTGCAGTCCGCAGCGCACGATGGTTTCGCAATGTTTCATCAAGGCCGCGACACCCTGCGAGTAATCAAAATTTTGTGGCGTGACACGCGGCAAAGCCCTGACTGTGGTTGTGAACGGCTCGAACCAATAGGCATCGCGAGGCATGGCTGTGTTGGTGTCGCACAGCACCACAGGCAGAATGTCCTGCCTCAGTTCAATAGCCAGCTCAAATGCCCCCCGATGGAAGCGCCTCACAAAACCATCACGGGAGCGTGTGCCCTCCGGATAAAAATGCACCGAAGCACCGCTTGCCAGCACATCGCGACACCGGCGCAGTGTTGTCTGCGGATCGTCGGGTTCGACCATGACATGTCCAAGGATTTTGCAGCCCAGGCCGAGCATGGGGGCGTCGAAGACCCGTTTCTTAGCCGTTTGCCTTATATCCCCAGGCAGGCTAACCACCAGCATGACATCCACCGCTGATTGGTGGTTGCTAATGACGATGGCTGGGTCTGAAAACGTGGCTGAACTGATATTCTGAAATTTTAGTGTTCCAAAGGGCAAGCCATTAACCACGCCACGCGCCAACCAACGAGTGGCGCGGCGCAGCCTGTGGACTGCCGAACGCGGGGAAATGATGAACAACATCGGCCTCAACACGTAATAAAGAAATACCTGGCAGGCGCCCAGATGTAGCAGCACCCAGAGGCTTGAAATCAAATGCCACCATCGCGGGGCGCGACGTGGTGATTTTTTGAAGAGCAGTAGATCCATGCACATCGGAGTGAGGATCAGCGTGGCAATGAATGTGAATGTCATTCCCAACAATACGGTGACACCCATGGAGAAAAGCACCGGGTGTTTAGCGATGATGAGCACTCCAAACCCAAAAATAGTCGTCAGAGCCGATATAAGCACTGATGCCGTTGTAACCGCAGCCAACGGTGGTTTTCCTCGCCATCCGTCCAGCTTGCTTGCCACGAAGAAAACGCTGTAGTCCTCTCCTACACCGATGATGAAGATGACGAAGATGCTGTTCATCAGATCAATGGGCACACCCAGCCAGCCCATCGCTCCAAACGTCCAAAGTAGTCCGAATGCCAGCGGCAGCAGCGTTGCAAAAACCAGCTCCGCTGACGCAAGTGTCAGATAAAGAATCCCGGCCACCGCAATGCTGGTCCACAAGGCGAAATGCCCCAGCCCTTTCTTCGCCATTTTCGCGATGTGATCAGCGAATCCCTTTTGATCGAGCACGATGGTCTCAGGCAGTATTTGCCGAAGGTCTCCTGCGATTTCTCGACGCTTCAACTTAACCAGGGTGCTCACTGCATTGTCGCCCTCACCGACGGCGACTCTTTCGCTCAATGCCTGCTCGAGCGGTGTTCCATGGAACATTGCTATTGTGATAAGGGACTGCTGACCTCGCAGACGTTCCCAAAATGTCTCAAACGCGCCCTCGCGGAATCCCAGTTCCTCGCCGACTTGCTGCAACGTCTCACGCAGTCTTTCTTTTCTCGTAGGCGTCCAAAACCGCTGCCAGCGACGGAAATTTTCCTCCTGAGTTGTCTTCGAAGGGCAAATGGATGACAGCGAATAAAAGGCGGAAACATTTGTGGCGTGACTTAAGACCTCAGCGACACGATCATTTTGAGCCAATGCCTCCTCAGTAGTTGCCCCCCGTGCCACAATCAAAGTCATTCCGAATGCGCTGCCCCATGTTTTGGTAATTAACGCATCATCGGTCCGAGTCGATTCCGTGATGCCATTGAGTTTGGCGATGTCGCCTTCAAACCTAACCCGCCGAACACCGAAACCAGTAATCAGGCTTATAATGCCTATCAAAGCCAGAAGCCAGAAGCGTCGTCGCGATTGCCATTTAAAGAAATTTTCAAGCCACTGAGTCAGCCACAAAGGCGGCTGGGCTTTCGTTTTTACCATTGGCACGAGCAATGGCAGGATTATCAAAGCGAATGCCACGGAAAGTACCACGCCGACCACTCCAAAAAGCCCCAGTTGTTGGTAGCCTCGCATGGGGGAGGTCATCATTACCAGAAATGCGGCGATCGTGGTCAACGCACCCACTATGATGGGAAACACCAACTGACTCAGATTCGTTCCGACTGTTCGCCGGTCTCGGGCTGACGCGTCTTCGAGGTGATAAATGATATAAATTGCGTAATCCACCGTGACACCGAGTGCGATGGTGGCAAATCCCAGGGAGATGGCTGACAAATGCCTCTGGGTCACTGCAAGGACGGCGCCTGCCACCAGCGTGCTGAACAGCGAAGGCAGAAATGTTATGCCGGCCAGCCATCGCCGCCGGTAGGACACCAGATAAAGTGCCAGCATCCCAGCCATGCCGATTGAAATGCAGCGGGTCGCGTCACTCTTGATGATGGTCGCGTTATCCACCGCCATACGGTGACCGCCCGTAATGGCAACATGCACGCCGGGAAACTGAGACTCAACACTGCGCGCCAAACGGATGAGGTCTTGCACAAGCACCTGGCTGGCCCCTGAATTGGACGATGGGAGTTTTGGCTCGGCCATCATCAAAATATGGCGCCCATCCCCACTCGTGATACGGCTTTCCACTATCTGGGCGTCGCCAAAGCCAGTTTGCAACGGCATGACTTTCGCCACTACCAGGGAGGTCATGCCCACTGGATCAGCCGCAACGACATCTTTCAACACCATGCCTTCCGGCCCCGCCAGCTTGCGGCGCATATCGGTTAGGTGTGCGCGCACAGTTGCTGGTTCAAGCTTCGATGCCAGAGTAGGTCCATCCTCCTCAGTGAACAAATTTGGCAGTGCGCCGGTCAGGTAGTTTATTACCTTTTGCGCCCCGCCCGTCTCGACATGATAAAGAATCCGTCCGTAGGCAGTGTTGGTGGATAGCACTCCGAAAACCATGTCTGCTGCAGCTCCGAGTGATTCTGTTTCACCTGAGGCGATGCCAACGTCAATGTAAACCCGGTCAATTTGGCGAAACTTTCGAAGAGCGTACCGATATTCATCCACCAATTTGTCGTTCTGAGGAAGTGTGGTGAGTATGTCCTCATCCAAATCCATCCGCAGGGAAACCGCCACGCTGACCGCCGTCAGCAACACCGTCACGCCGAGCACCCAGCGGCGGTGCGCCACCAACCACAGGTAGAGACGGGTGTAGAGGCCCAAATTCATGCTTTGGTCCACCTTCGATGCGTCAATTTCGCAACGGCGTAGAAGACGATGATTCCGGTTATGCTCACAATCACAGCAAGGGCCATGCTGCCCGCCAACCATTCCCAGAAATACTTGGCAGCGTGTGCCCGAGTTATTTCCTTGAGTGATAATGCGATTACCTCTCCTGTAAAAAGCCAGTGCCCCAACATCAATGACCCGAAAATGATGATAGGAATCATTGGCGGAATGGAAATGTTGCTAGCCACCGCCGTGATGGCTTTGTTCAAGCCCAGACGATGCGCCACAACCAGCGCGATCACTAATTGAAGCCCGTAAATAGGCACGATTCCAAAAAACAATCCGAGCCCCACCGCCAGCGACATCGACCATGGATCATGCGCATGCTCGGAAAAGAACTCGCTGGCGGCAGCGCCCAACGAGGGGTTGCGACCTTCGGACCAAGCCACACGCAGCGCCAGCGGCACAACCCACGATTGCAGCACCAGGCGAATGTTCATGAGCGTGATATGAGCCAGATCGCGAACAGGGCGAAAATGCGATTGCCTGATTTGCTCAGGTTCGTAAGTGCATTTCACCGGTACGGAAACAATTGGAGTGCCTGTCCATGACGAGCGCACCATGATTTCCATCTCAAAAGCATAGCGGCCTGATGTCGCTTTGATGCGTTGCGTTAGCGCAATCGGGTAACAGCGAAATCCGCATTGAGTGTCGCCGAGTTGCACGCCGGTTTCCACGCGGAACCAGAATGATGATACAGCGTTGGAACGGCGTCGATGAGTGGGGCATCCGGCGGAGTAAAAATCCCGCACGCCCACCACGAGCGCATCCGGCTGAGTTGCCATCTTTGCCAGAAACTTAGGCAGGTCCTCGGCGAAGTGCTGCCCATCCGAGTCCATCGTGATGGCATGAGTGAAACCAAGTTCCCCCGCGCGTCGAAAGCCAGCACTCAGCGCGGCACCTTTCCCTGAGTTATGCTCCAACCGAACGAAAGTGCATCCAGGCATCCCGGGCAGGGGCACCGTTGACCCGTCGTCCACGATGATGACCGGACAATATGCCAATGCTTCGCGAGCGACCTTCGCCACTGTTCCGCCGTGATTAAAGCAGGGAATAATGACGCAAGTTTTCATCGGAGATCAACAAATGTATTCCGTTTACGCGCCTGCGGTGGCATTTGCAGTGCTTCGATTTCCTCGCGCGACGCATGGCGAACCTTAGGAGCAATTTTCGTCCTCGCCTGAATCGCCTCACGCAGCATCTCCACCGCAACCTGGCCTTGAACCAACACTTCGATTGAATCGGAAAGTTCAGCCTCCATGCGTACCACAATGACATAACTTTCCACGCCATTGAATTCATCCAACACCGTTTGCAAAGAAGACGGGAACAACGAGGCACCCTTGAATTTTAGTTTTTGATTCTTTCGTCCGACGATTGGGCCCAGTCGGGGCGTCGTGCGGCCGCAGGCGCACGGACTGCGAAAGAGAGCCGCGCAATCGCCAGTGCGGTAACGGATCACGGGCATGGCCTCAACGCCAAAAGTCGTCGCCACAACCTCGCCAACCACGCCGTCGGGAAGGTGCTTGCCATCGTCATCAACAATTTCGATGTGCAACATTGCATCATGCAGATGTCCACCCTGACCCGCGTCACATTCGCATAACGAGTTTGCCAGTTCTGTAACTCCATAGGTGGAATAAGCCCGTGCTCCCCAAGCCGCTTCAATGGCGCGCCCCGAAGTGTTGAGATTGAATGATGCGTCCCTCACGGGCTCACCGATGCAAACGGTTTTCCTGATCGGGCTGTTCTTCAAATCGTATTTAGCCTCGGCCGCTTTTTCGGCGATGACCCGTAAAAACGAGGGCACAGCTATAATTGCTGTGGGTTGGATGCGGTCGATCATTTCCAAAATGAGCGTGGCGGATGGCGGGCCGACTCGGACAGACGCACAACCTAGTTCGCGCAGTCCCTGCCAGTAGGCCAGTCCGGCAAGGAAGCAACGGTCCATTGCCACGGCCAGCAGAACGGTGTCGTGCGCTGCCAAGCCTACGCATTCGAAGGAAAGTTTTTCGTTTAGGGCAAGCCGTTTCAAGTCGCCATCGGTGAGCATCCAAAGCAAAGGCTTGCCGGTTGTGCCGCTCGTCGTGACAATTTCAGCAATACGTTCCCTGGGCGCAGACAGGAACTCCAAGTTGCGCTCTGACAAAATCTTTTTGTCGACCATCGGCACATCTTCCAACCTAGGCATGTCACTTGATGACCGGAATAGTTCACGATAATAGGGGGAGTTGGCTTTCGCATAGCGAAAGGTTTTCTCCCAATGTTTTTCGAAATCGAGTGTCATCCGTGGAATTTTTTGTCGAGAAAATTTGCTGCCAAAACAGCTGCAGCCTCCCCGGTTGCGAGGCAGCAACCCATCACTCTCGCACTGCCGATGGCGTCAGTGTCGGCGCTGATGGTTTTTCCAGCCATGAAAAGATTGGGAACCTGCCTGGACTGCAATGATCGTGCTGGGATTTCGTAGTGCGTTCCGGCCGCCAGGTATCTAAAACTAGCCGTGCCATCGGCTCCCCATTGTTCAATGGGCCAGGCGCATCGGGCAACTGCATCAGGAAATTTGCCTGCTGACAGCACATCCTGCCCGGTTAGCAGGTAACGGCCGATAATCATTCGCCCTGAACGTTGCGTTGGTTTGAATTCAGATTGCGGACTGTGGCAGTTCTCAAAGCCGCTGATATTTTTCTGTAGAAAGGCGATCACATCTTTGACCTGGTCTGGCCGTCCTGTGAATTTGACTGTGACTCTGTCCTGCAGCAGATCGCTTTGGAAGCTCAGAGGGGGGAATCCGGCCCGTGCGAGGGGTAGCAATACTTGAGCTGTGGCAGCGGGCGTAGTAAAGCTGTGCTGTACGTTGAGCAATAAAAAAAGGATCGCTGGTGACTGCGTGGTTTCGTCCGTCTTCAGGCACTCCTCACCGATCGCTCCGGCGACTTGAGCACTGCCGCTGCAATCAATAACTGCACCCACATCAAAGCCGTTGAGGCGCACAATCCGGCTGGCTTCCACATCCACTCCGGCCAATGGCGTGGACCAACTGGTTTTTAGATGAGGAGTCGAGCCCAGCAAGTCTGCGGCGGCGGCACGAAATGCCTCTTGTTGGTATCTAAGCACCAAGACTCGGCCCATTTTTACAACGTTCAAGGAATGTGCTTGGAAGTTGGTCGCCGTGCTTCTGGTTTCATTTGAGTGGTCTGCCAGTGCCCCAGCGAACTCGCGGGAGAAGCCTTCATTTAGAAAATTTCCTTCCTCGTCGTACAGTCCACAGAGTGTGGTAAGGCCGCTGAATCCGCCTGTGCCACCTGCCGCAGAACGCTCATCGAGCAGGATGGTGGCGCAACCGCTGCGCGCCGCAGTCACGGCCGCCGCGATTCCCGCCGCACCGGCACCAACGACTGCAATGTCGAATGTCCGATTCATGGGTTGAGTAGCCGATCTCGCAAGCGATTCGAAAAAGTATCCGCCTCAGCGGAGGTCAACACGCCTTCAGCGTAAACCAGGGTAAACTGCAATTGCTCGCGGACTCGGTGGAACACAACACCTATGCCCGGCGGCAGTGTTACTGCTGGCACGTGAGCAAAAGTTTCAATCGCCGCACCCATAAAGTGCCTAAGGGCCGAGTCAACTGCGGCCGTATCCCCAAAAAAGAGGGAGCAGATTTCCCCGCGCAATTCGTGTTTGATCATGCGCATATAGAACCACATTGGAAGTCGCCGGAAAAAGTGTGCGAGAGTGATGCCCGCATCAATCTGATTGTCCCGAAAAAAGTCATTCTGCTGGGTTTTCACCGCCGCCACGGCTCGCTCAACTGTTGAGACTTCCGCTGGCAGAAACTGATGGAGCATCATCGTGACTTGGTTGGAAAAAAGAGGCGCTCGCGAACCCTTGGGTCGCAGGCTTACCGGGATGGGGACGACATAGCTCGCACTCGGACGTTCGGTTCTACTTTGCAACTCATGCAACTCCACCAGCGTCACGGCCAGATGAAAGCTCGTATCCCCAAGGAATCCGCACAGCCTGCTGGCATTGGCACGAGCGCATACGGTGTCCTCACGGGATAAAGCCACGACTTTGTAAATGAGGGTAGGGGATTTAGGGGGCCGCAAAGTGCCGAGCGAAACGGGCAGGGCGGTTTTGAACTTTTCCAGCCGGTGTAGCTCGAGCCAGGCCTGTTTGCCTCTGGCGCGCAGGCTTCCTGCCCTGGTGCCGCGTTCGGCATACCAATCCTTGCCAGTTTCGGGTACGGGGACATTTACATCCCCAACCATTGCCAGGAAATATTCAGCACTCTTGGCATCCATCAACGCGTGCGCCCATGTGAAAACTAAACTTTGCCCGACGAGGTCAAATCGAATGAGTTCGCCTTGATGAATATCCAGTCGCTCATTGAAGAGACTTTGCATCAGATTTGGGGCGTTGGCGTGTATACGAACCTGGACCTTTTTGCCGGTTGGTTCCCAACGTGGTCTAAATCCACGCAACGGTTTGGAGGCTAGGATCGGATGCAGGCGCACCAAGTCGGCGATTCGCTGTTCCAATAGGGAAGCGGCTACGGCGGTTTTGAGCCCAAGCACTATTTGGCATGAATTGCCTGCAAAACCGCGGCGGCGCAGTTCATAATCGAACCCCAGCATCAGGGTGTCGCAACCGTTATGAGGAAGACGCGCCTTCATTCAACCGGCGCAGGACCATGGCGGCCATGGCACCGATGTTTTTGAGGTTCGTTTCGTTGATCTCATTTTGTGGTATCCACAGTCCGTAGGTTCTTTCGATGAACACTAGCAGTGACACCAGTGATAGTGAATCAAAACCGTTTTCCACCAGATCAGTGTCGACGGTGACCCGGATTTCCTCGCTGAACACGCCTTTGCTGAGGAATTCCAGAAGGCATGCTTCTATCGTGGTCGGCTCGTTCATGCAACAGGCGGGGAGAGGTGACGCATGATTTTGTGAGTTGTCGCGGTTTTATTGATAAATGCAACAGGATGGAAGAAGCTTGGGACTTTGTCGGCGCTGAGATGCAGCCTGCAAAAATCACGCAACGCATCCGGCGTGCCAGAATCTTTCAGCACTACTTCCGCCTCGACCACTTCGCCGAGGTGTGGGTGCAGTATTCCGTAGGCCCGCGATTCTTTCACGGAGGGATGGCGGTTCAATACAAACTCGATTTCCTCAGGAAACACCTTTCGGCCTGCCAGGTTGATCACCGCGGATTTGCGTCCTGCCAAATACAGGTATCCCTCCGCATCAACTCGTCCAAAATCTCCAGTGCTGAACCATCCGTCGGGCATCAACCGCTCGCGTGGAGTCCAGGGATGGGTGTAAGCGTCAAAAAAACCTGGGCCTGACACCTCGATCTCTCCGTATCCATTGCTGTCGGGGTTTTTTACGTTGACGGCGAATTTAGACATCGGTCGTCCAACTGAATTCCAGCGGGACACAGGCTCATCCACATTCACGCAAACCAACCCGAGTTCAATGACTCCCAGCGCCTGGGACAGTGGCAAACCGAAGCGTTCACGAAAACAGTCCGCCACCGCTTCGGTGAGCCCGCAAGTTGTGGATACGGCCAATCGAACCGAGCCGAGATTCAGTTCGGAACCATCTCGCGCCAGCAAGGAATAATGGAAAGGCGCGGCATACAACACAGTTCCCTGCCAGCGGTTGACCGAGTCCAAAAACTGGCGCGAAAGAATGTGGCGCGCCAGCACTATGGTTGCTCCTTGGCTGATATAAAGCACAATAGTCACCAAAAAATGATGGGACATGGGCAAGCACCACATGACCGTGTCAGCCGGGCTGATTTGCAGGGCTTGATTTGCTGCAATGACTCTCTCGTGAATGGTTTCGTGGCAAAGAGCAACACCCTTGCTCTGGGCAGTGGTGCCGGAGGTGAATCGGATGAATGCGAGGTTCAACCCGTGGTTGTCAGGAGGAGGCTCTGGGTTTAACTGCGAAATAAAAACATCCGGCGCCAGCCTCTCGCTCCCCTTGCTTTGTGCCCTTGGTTTCCGGCTCAGGATCGCCTCCAACTGCATCATGGTGGCGATATTCGCGCGTTCAGATTCAGTACTTTCGGTTGGGATCGGCACCACCACCGCGCCAATTCTCCACAGGGCGAAAGTCAGCGCGATATAGTTGCAGCTGTTGGGGAGGCAAAGACCGATTCTACAGCCTTCGGAGAAATGAGCCGCCTTCAATTGAGCGGCGAGCATCCTGCTTTGGTTAGCCAAATCAGCATAAGAAACGCCTGCATCCGCATCAATTAGCGCCATTTTATTGGGCCAACTGCTGGCGGTTCGATCCAGCAATTCAGTCAAATTCATATCGCCAACGGAACGTTGATGCGAACTCTAGGCCTGTGCCGCATGAGCTGTCAATAATGTGCCGGTCTGAGCAATGCGTCACTTTGGAAGCTGCAGGCGCATGGCCTGTGCCTGACCATGTTCTTGCAGGCGGTGCCCAAGCCTCTGGGCACGGTTGGCAGCAAATAAGGGGGGGCTGAAAGCTTCATTTAATAGGAACCAGTCCTTCCCCTCTGCCTCAATTATTCCTGCACGCGAAGCTGGTCGATTTCTGCCTGATCAGGTCAGAATTTCCTCGTACTTAACAGGCCAATCATAGCACGCGGGATGCCAAGAAAACGATTCGGCGCTTGGATGGGTGAGGCTTCCCAAGCTCCACGGGATAGGTGCCCAAGTGTTGTTGTTCGCTTCGAGAAAAGTGGTTTTGGCTTCGAACGCTTCTCAACTGAAGCAAAGCTCACCTGCATCAAACTGCACATCTAAATGCATGGCCCAAAGCATGGCGCTGTCTCGTTTAACCAGGGAGAGAAATGGGAGATTTTTCACTCTGTTTCTTCAGGATCGCGTTCGGTAAAGTAGCTGCCACAAACTGAACGTTAAAACACCAGCCGTCCGAAGGACTGTCGTGATGTGTCGTTTTATTTTTCAGTCACGTCGATTTCCCCTAACCACCCCGAGGGAAGACCAGTCCGTCGGAATCGTTCGATACTGGCCAGATAAAAGATGGAAGGGCCATCTCCCGGATGTATCGCAAGGGTTCTTTCGAATGCGGCCGCTGCTTTTACGAACTCATTCGGGTCGGAACTCGCCCGTTGAAAATGATGAATACCCTCGGCGAACAAAGTTCGCCATTGGCGCGTCTCCGATTCGAGTCTGGCATCTCCCAGTATCTCATGCACCTCCACGGTTTGGTCGATGCCGGCAAGACGGAACCAACCGATCGATCTAAGGGTGAACTCCGAACCCACCAACTCGGCGACAGCTCGGGTGCACAGAATGCCTGTGCCAGTAAACTTGTTTAAACCTTCGAGACGCGATGTGAGGTTTACCTCTCGGCCAATCGCAGTGAAGTTGAAGTAATCGGTACCGCCCACGTTGCCCACACAGGCCTCGCCTGTGTTGAGGCCAATGCGCACCCGCAAAGGCGCATTTCCGATATTGGCGCTGAATTGAGCGGCCCAGTACTGAAGTTCCAATGCCGCGCGAACGGCGCGCGCTGGATGATCGGGTTGTGCCAACGGCGCATTCCAGATGGCAAACATCCCGTCGCCGACGAGATTCAACACCGTGCCCTCGGATTGATGCACGTAGCAAACGGCTTGGGTGTAGTACTGGTTTAGCATGCCCATGACACTCGTGGCGTCCATGCGCTCGGAGATTCTTGAAAATGAGGCCAGATCACTGGCCAGGATGCTGATTGATTGTTTCCGTCCGCCGGGATGCAAAGACGCTGGATCGCGAAGAACGTGGGCGACAACATTCGGGGAAAGGTAACCTGATAGGGAGCGACGCAGAGCCTGATTATCTCCATAAGCGCGAACGGAGTCCGCCAATATGGCCCATGCGAGAGCGACCGGAATCTGGACGGCCGCGCCTATGAGCCAGGGGAGCCAAATGCGCAACTCCAATGCTGCAAGAATTCCTACAAGGCTGATAAGCAAGGCGGCGACTGCGGCAAGGATTGTTGCAGAGACGGGTTTGCAGCGAGTCAATCCCCAACCCACAATTGAACCTAGGAGGAGGATTCCTATAAACGTCAGGTTTGGGTTGGGTTCCCGAACCCATTCTCGCCGCAACAGGTTCCCGAGCATGGTTGCATGGATCTCGGCGCCGTCGAAAACGTCTGAATAATAGGAAGAACGGGGATAAGGGCTGCGGAATTTGTCGGATTGCCCCTCCAAACCTGTGCCGAGCATGTTTCCCACAATCACGATGGAATTACGAAAGAAACCTGGCGGCCTATTCGTCGCGTTGAGGTAACTAACCACGGTAAAGGTTCTTGGCGGACCGTAGTAGTTGAGGAGCCATCCGCGCGGGGGATGAGGCCCAATTCTTGATAATTCGGGATCCAGGCTAGTCGCAGCCGCCCACGTTAGGGAGGTATACTTGGCGTTGAGGTCCGCCCGGCCGGGCCAGAACCGACGGACTGTTTCGGTGGCGCTTCCTTTGACCTCGAGGATTCCATTGGTGCTCGCTGCTTGCAGGATGGCAGGGTAGGGGGTTTGCAATTCGTAGTTCAAATCCACTGCTGAATCTTGGATCTGCTGAAGGTGGCTTCCAACAACGATCAATCCGTGTCGCTGCATGGAGTCAATTAGCTTGGTGTCATTAGTTGGGTTGGGATCGCGGAAAAAAACATCGAATATCACGGCTCGCACGCCCTCTGTCTTTAGCCAATCCAGCAATTCTGCGTGCCGGGTGCGGTTCCATGGGGTGTGACCGGCGCCGGATGCCTCATCCATGGCGATTATTTTAATGTCTCCAGGCGCTACCGCCTTCTTGAACCAAAAGGGAATGTCGTGGCTGCCGTTGAGAAGTGCATTGTTAGGAAGGAGTAAAGCCAGGCCAACGAATGCTGAAAGTATTGCGCCAATCAATCCGGACCGATATCCCGGCCGCTCGGGCCGCCCCCGCCACTTTGCGAGAGTTGCTGAGAATTGTTGAATCCTGGACATTAGTCCTTAGAGAATTTGAGACAGCGAGTCGAAATCGAAACCACACCTATTTCGAGTTGCTCCATCGGTTAGTAGTGCATCCATAAAGCGAAATTCGTAATAAGGAAACAACATCTACCATTGCTTGACAACTTATGCACGAAGCATATTTTGCCTTCAGTTATTTCGGTTCAAAAATATACGCTTGGAAGAAATCAGAGTACCCCAGCATTTCAATCGGTGCCGCAAAACAATATGAAACCCACAAGACTCATCCTGGCAGAATTCAGTCTCGGTGCCAGTGCGTGTGCGGTCGCCGCGTTGCTTTGGGCCGGCTGTGCTTCTGGTCGGCAGGTGCAGTATTGCAAGCCCGGGCCTGCGGCTCCGGCCTCGATTCAGCAGCAGGCGGATATGTCTTCTTCAACAGTGCGTGCCGAGGCCAGAAAACTTGCCGGCAAAGTGCAGGTTCTAAATTCCGATGAACAGATCGAAATAACCCGTGAACCCGCAGATCAACAGGTCGAAGTAGGTGACACAGCGACATTTTTTGTTGAGGCCAAGCCTGACGCCATTAATTACCAGTGGTACAAAATAGAAAATGGAAAAACCAACGAATTGCCGAACGCTGTCACGGAAATTTTTACGACAGAACCCATTAAAGCCAATGAAGCCGCGTTATACCAGTGTCGGCTCAGTAATGACTTTGGAGAGGAATGGACCCGGCAGGCTGCTTTGACAGTCGTGCCGAAAGGGTTCAAAACCTTGGCTCTGCAAGCGGTGTACGGTGCATACAGACCGGGGGCAGGAACCAAGGGAAACTGTCCTGGAAATTATTTGGGAACCGTGACCTTGACGGCAGCAAATGGTTCGAAATGGTTTAAATCTACTAAAGTGGGCCCGATCACAGCGACCGCCACGTATGGTGCCACACCGGTTCGTATCGAGATAACGGAGCTTCAGCGAATGGCAGTGTCGTGCGGTTTGGGATCGGCGATCTTTTCGGATGGAAAGGCTAATAATCTATACCAATTCATTGCTTATTTCGGATCGCCAGCTCCTCCCGCTGGAGCATCAATTTTATTCAAAATCAACTGGCCGTAATTGATTAAGATACATTGTTGCGGTGCTTTAAAAACTGATCAAAACCTTTGCCATGAATGTTCGAGACCTCGGACGCTCGATGTACACGGTTAAAGGATTCAGGCGGTAGTCCTGATCGGTAAGGTTTAGGATACCGATCGACGCCTCCACCCGCCTTTGGAAAAAGCGGTAGCCCACCATTAAATCGACGTCCCAAAATGTGTCACCCTTTAGCGAGGCATCATCCCCTTTGTTCACTTGCGAAAACCATTGACCTTGCGTATGCGCGAAGAGGCCCGATGAGTGATTGAACGTTGCCCACAGACTTGCATTCATGAAGTCAGCGGTGCGAGAAGTTTGGGAGACAAATCCCCCTGATTTGACATCTCCGTTCGAATCGTACTCGAACACGTCGGTTCCTACACCTGGGTAATCCGCATCCAGTACAGTGTCAGTAAAGGCGTACCGTACCCCTACCGCGAATTGGTCTCCGATCAATTGGCTGAAAGTTGCGCCAAACGTGCGTTCATTAAAGGTCATGGATTGCGCGCGCGAATAGGGGGACGCATCCTCCAAGGTGTCAACGTCAAATCCAAAGACCCCGACATGCCGGTTAAGGTCCGAATGATTCCATTGCCCGTAGATTCCCAAATAACCGCCGCTCCAGACTTTTTGTTCAAAGGAGGCTCCCCCAGTCTCATAGTGCTCTCCGGCATTGGAGCCCGCGATTGATTCCGGTATCAGGCTCCGAAACGCTTGGTTAAATCCTGCGACCTGGGTCGGTTCGAGTCGAAAGCTTTGCTCCAAGGTGACCCCGCCTAGTGATCTCGTATAAAACGTGCGAAAGGTGGTTCCCGGTCGGGGACTCCAAATGAGGCCGGCCTTGGGCGACCACTGAGTCGTGTTCTGGCTTTCGTCTGAGAAAGGCGCCACGCGGTCATTGATGGGTGAGGTTAAACGATCGTAAGCCAATCCTCCGGTCACCTGCAATTCCTCGGAGATTTCCCAAGAGTGGTAAACGTAGGCTGTGACGTGTTCAAGTGCGGGACTCACAATACCCTTTCTTGGACCATCTCCCAAAAACGCGGTTGAGAATTGGGTCATGGAATAATGCGATTCCAGATCCCCTGACTGATACCGCAAACCAAACACAGTCTGGTGAGGACCTTGTTGCAGGATGTGTTGAATTTCCCCCGAGTAAATATTGAGTTTGCTGCCGGCCTCCAGGTTCAAGGGAGTTGTGCCGACCGAGATTGGAACGCCTTGAGTCTGGCCAAAAATGATCGTGCTTGCGTTGGGATCCAGCGCCTCGTATCGATCATTCAACCATCCAAAAAGTGCGATGGTGTGCGATTCAGGACTCCAATCATGGTGAAAACCTAAGAGTAAAATGGGCTCTTGCCATTCACGGTTGCGCACAGCGTCGTTGAACTGAGCGGGGTCATACCTCTGAAAAAGGTCGCCGCTTTCACCTTGGTAATGAGAAGCCTCAATGTACAGCGTATCGTTTGGGGTCAATTGCTGATGAATTTGAGCTGAAAAGGTCGTCCGCTGAAAATCGTTGTTGGCGTGCTGACCGGGGTCTGAGCGGTAATCTGCTCCGATGGCGTAACTGGATCCTCCAAAAGTTCCAAATTGGGTTCCGATTTCTTCCCAGGCTCCACGGCTCAAATAGGTCGTGGATGAAGCAAATCCGAACCTATCCTGTTCGAATAATTTAGAGTATTCCCCTTGGGAAATGCTCGGGGAAAGAGGCCCTGCCCCCACCGGGGCCAGCAGGTTGGCCACGAGGTACTCGCTCACTGCTGGGGTTTCGAGTCGCAATTGATTTAAGGATGGGTCGCGAATCGAATCATAAGTGTTTGCCAGAAAGAGGTGTGCCGAGAAGTTCGCGTAATCTAGGCTGACCGCCCGGCCTGCCTCGCGTATGGCGACTTCCTGCATACCCGCGTCATCATAGAGCCTTGCCAGATTAGCGCTGCGAACAGCCAGATCCTGATCGAGAAGTATTCGGGATCGGTAAATGCTCCTGTTGTCGTTGAGTTCTTGGGATTCCTCCAAGTCCCTGATCGCCTCGTTGATCCGGTTCTGCTGTTTGAGCAGCATTGCCGAGTAGAGTGGGTTGGTGGGATCATTGGGATCGAGCCGCCGCGCGAGCCTTAGTTCTTTTTCGCCACGTAATTCCTGACCTGCATCCGCCAAGGCCTTGCCAAGATAGCTTCGCAGTGCCGCGCGTTGAGGGTCCAAGGATACGGCTACGAGCAGGTCCGCCCGTCCTCCGGTTGTGTCCCCTCTGCGGATACGGCACAATCCCCTCCCGAGCCAGGCATCCGGCAGCGCCGGGTCTAATGCCAGAGCTTGTTGAAAGGAGTCCAAGGCAGCAGGAATGCGGTTCTGGGCGGCCTTGGCAAAACCTTCCAAACTCCAGGCAGTCGCAAGTCTCGGGGCAAGGGTCAGCGCTTTTTCAGCGGATTGAAGCACTTCCGCAGTGTGCCCCTCGCTAAACTCTAGCTCTGCAAGGCGTGCCCAAGCGAAGGCAAAGGAGGGGGAAATCCGGACGGCTTCCCGAGCAGCCGCCTGTGCATCAGCGAGCAGTCGCTGCGATTGAAGGCTGTAAGATTCGGCAAGCCATTCACTGGCGCTCGTCCCCGTGGCCCCAAGCGGCTTCGTGCTCCGCCTGACCACGGCGACCAGTTTGCGGATGGCGCGTGCAGCGGGAACATCGGTTGCGACAGGGGTGATGAGGTCAATGGCCTGGTCAGCCTCACCAACCGCCAGCAAAAGCGCGGCGCGATAAACACGCTCCGCGTCCGACTGGGGAATTCGGTCTTGAGGGTAGGTCGCCAGCGCTGCTTTCACATCACCTGCCTGAAAACTTGCTAGTGAGTTTGTCAGCGCAGTCTTTTCCGCCGCGCTTAGCGCGAGTTCTGTTCCGTCGATGACGGCAGGATAATACAGGCACCATTGAATTCGGTCCCAGAATTCGAGGCGGGCCAAATTAGAACTAGGAGCCACGCCCGGAGTCACACTTCCTGATTCGTCCGCTTGGATTCGCAAAGTTCCTTGGGGGTTCTGGAGCTCAACTGCCCCTTCGTATACGGACACCTCCATTGTTCCCTCCTCTGGCACATGCACCAAAAATTCCGTCCCCAATGTGCCCGCTGTTGCCAATCCGCTGCGAAGATCGAGTTCGATGGGTTTGTCTCGGTTGAAAAAGCTGAAGTACCCCCGGATAAGGTTGATTACAGGCCGTCCTTCGGGCCGCGCCGGATCTTTGAAGATCACATAACTCGACTCGCGAATACGGACTGTCCCCCAGACCGAAGATTGAACGAGTGCTCTGCTGAGTTTGGCCGTACGAAGCTTGTCTCCGGCCCGCAGCACCTCATTGGTTGATGCGGTGTGCCAGGCATCTCCCTCGCCGTGTCCAACCTCGACAAGACCCTCGATGTTGGCGATCAGGACTGCGTCAGGCGGTATAGTGGGAGATGAATCCACCGCTAAAACGTCCTGGAGATAGAGACAAACCAGCAGAATCAAAAGCCCACGTGAACCCAATAGAAGAGACCGGGTAATTGAGGATTGCATTATATTCTCCCGTTTTGCTCGGGAAAATATATTAAATAAGACGAACGAATGCAAGTATCGTGTGGATTCGCCTGGGCGTTCCACCGTCATTGGTCGATCAGTGCATGAGCAATCGGTGGAACCATCCCTTTTCTGATCAGAATGAGCGTCAACGAGAAACGGACATTTCCTGCGTCCTCAACGCTGCCGGTCAGTCAATCGTACAGGTTTGATCAACCCCTGCGCATCGTATTCGATGAGATCGATGCAGATTTCGCGGGAGCCTTCGTATGGGCCGTCATCGGTGCGATTGTTCCAGCGGTGGTAGACGATCAGCCATTCCTGAGTGAGAGGGTGTTGGATGATCGAGTGATGGCCGGGGCCTTTGTGGTGGTCATCACTGATGAGGATTGAGCCTCGATACGTCCACGGCCCTTTTGGTGAAGAGGAAGTTGAGTAGTGGACGCTGTAGGAAGCGTCGCGCCAGCCACCGTGGCTGTAAGAAAGGTAGTAAGTGCCCTGACGGAAATGCATGAACGGAGCTTCGGTGAACAGGGTCGGCGTCTCAGTTGCAATTTCGCGGGCAAAGGTGGTCATGTCCTGATTCAATTCAAAGACGCGCAGTTTGGCACCCGCGCTACCTCCCGCATAGAGGTAGGAATGGTCGCTTGCGGGATCATTCAAAACCATCGGATCAATGGCCTCGAATCCTTTGCCACCAGTCAATAGAGGTTTTCCAGAGTCTAAAAACGGTCCGGCAGGGTTTTCACCTACCGCCACCCCAATCCGCGATGGGGTTTCACCTTGGGGACCGACGGAGTAATAGAAATAAATCTTACCAGCTTTTTCGACAACACCCGGAGCCCAGGCGTAGTGCCTTTTTTGGCCGTCGTCGTCAATCCAGTGGACGTTTTTGAAATCGAGTACTGGACCAATTTGAGTCCAGGTTTGGAGGTTGGTTGAGTAAAATGCGAAGAAGGCATCCCTGCCGGTTGAACGCGTGGTGGGATAAATCCAAACGCTTTTCCCCACAACCATCGCATGCGGATCTGCACCCTGCATAATTGGGTTGGGGAAATTATCCGCGCGAACTTGTTCGCCAAAAAATAAGCTTAAAAGGACGATCAGCGCCACCTGAGGGGACCTCGAGGTGGTGAAGAATTTGCGAGCCATTGCAGATTGATTCGATGACCTCGAGCGGATTCCGTTTACATTTTTTCCGGGGAAGTCATCCACTCCGCGATGCGCGCCAACAGTCGTCCGGCACCGCCGCCATCCAGAACTCGGTGATCGAAACTCAGGGTCAGGTTGGCTTCCATCACGGGAACAAACTGACCTTTTTTCTCATCCCAGCTGGGAACACGACGTCCCGCGCCCATGCCGAGAACCAAGGTCTGTTCGGGCAGGGGAATGGGCGTCGCCCAAGTCAGGCCGAAAGTTCCAAAATTAGTCACTGTGGCGATGGAGCCTCCGGTGGCATCGGAGGGGAGCTTGCGTTGCCGAGCCAGCGTGACGAGTTCGTTGTATCGGTTAACCATGCTTGCAAGCGGAGTTTTATCCACTCCACGCAGGACGGGTACGAGAACGCCGTCCTCGGCCTCCACTGCGAAGCCTAGATCGATGGCGGCTGGATGAACGATTTTATGGCCAACCAATCGTCCGGCTGGCGCGCTATTTTCGCTCAGCGCCAGTGCAAGGGCGCGCAGAATATAAAGGGCTGGACCCGGCTTGGGGTCCATGGTTCGCCGGTGTGTCAGCAAAGGATCAAGCAGGATGGGTAGTGCGACTGTGGCAAGGGGTCGAGTCCAGCTCCGTCGCATGGCGTCGGCCACCGCCACACGCATGGAGGAGGCCTGGGTGGTGCGAAGTTTGTCCAGCGAAAGCAAAAACGCCTCAAGATCCTGAATGGTGACACGCCCACCGGCGCCACTACCGGCCACGCCGGCCAGATCTGCATTGTGAAAACCGAGGTCGGCCATGCGCGCCTTCATGCGCGGGGACATGTAGCTTGCACCGGCCGCGTTGGCTGGGACGGGCAGTCCCCGCACGGTGGGTTGCACCGATTCAGATGGATCCACTCTGTCCAACTCGCTCGGGTGCGATGGCGACAGGGAAACCTGACTGTGCTGCCGGGGTGCCCCGCCTAGGCGTTTGGCATCCTCAGCTGAAACTTCCAGGGCGCCCAAAGTTCCACCCACGGGATAGGCGGTGTTGCATTGCGCGGTGATTTTAGCGACGCGTCCGCGGCAGGGCGACGTCACAGTGGTGGTGGCCTTGTTGGTCTCCACCTCGATGAGATTTTGGTCCGCCTCCACTTCATCTCCCGGCTGGACGAGGATTTGAATGACGGTCGCTTCGGCGATGGATTCGCCCAACTGCGGCATGACGATGGGTACTTGGGTCATGGTTACATTTGAAGAAGGTTGCGAACGGCCGCGGAAATCGACCGTGCGGTAGGGCGATGAACCGCCCAAAGATCAGGATGATAAGGGATGGGAGTGTCCTTTGCGTTCAGTCGCTGCGGAGGTGCGTCGAGCAGCCCGAACGCCTCTGTTGCAACGCGCGCGACCACTTCGGCTGTGACTCCACCCCATGGGAACGCCTCACCCACCACGAGAACCCGGCCCGTCCGGGCAACTGAAGCCACGATGGTGTCTGTGTCTATGGGTTTGATGGTGCGGAGATCGACGACTTCAATTTCTGTTCCTTCGAGAGCAAGTTCCTCAGCGACTGCAAGAGCCTCGTGGACCATCGCGCTGTAGGCCACAATGGTCAGATCCCGGCCAGGGCGGGCCACCCGGGCTTTGCCGGCGGGAATGGATTCAGTCGGGAGCTTGTCGGCCTTTAGATGGTAGTAGAGGAATTTGTGCTCGCAAAAAATGACAGGATCATCAATGGCCACCGCTTCAAGCAGCATGCTGTAGGCGTCCTCCACTGTGGCGGGAGTCATCACGATCAGGCCCGGGTAGTGGGCGAACAAAGCCTCCATGCTCTGGCTGTGGAAGGGACCGCTGCCTGAAGTGCCGCCCGAGGGTAAGCGAATGGTGATGGGGCAGGGAATTTGTGTGCGCCAATAAAGAGTCGCCGCCTGATTGATGATCTGGTTGAACCCTGGGGTCGAGAAGTCAGCGAACTGCATCTCGATGATCGGTCGCATTCCTTCAATGGCTGCACCCACGGCCGATCCCACCATTGCGTCCTCGCTGATGGGTGCATCGAACACACGGCCTGGGAATTGTTGCGCGAGGCCTTTGGTGGCTTTGAAAGCGCCACCGAAGGAACCCACGTCCTGGCCATAGATATAGACTCTGGGATCGTCGGCGAGGGCCCGTGCCTGGGCTTCGCGGATCGCCTCAAGATAAGTTACGCTCATGCGTTCAAAAATCCGTCTAATAGGTGGGTGCTTTTCAACGCGGACCAACGTTCGGTGTAGGGATCCGGCGAAGCCTCAGTCTGGACTTGGACCACCGCAGCCTCCACTTCAGAGCTGGCTTGGGCTCTCCAGGACTGAATCTCCTGTTTGTCAGCCCAGCCTTCTGCAATCACTCGTTGCTCGGCAACCACCATGCAATCTCGTCCCAAAGGCGAATTTTTCAAACGATCGTCCACATAACTCGCGTCGTCATGTTCGCCATGTCCACAAAGCCGCAATAAACGGGCTATAACCAATTGAGGGCCCCCGCCATTGCGCGCCTGGGTCACTGCGCTGCCAAGACCGCGAAGGCAATCGGCAAGATTGGTGCCGTCGATGCTGTGGGCTTGGAAACCATAGGCAGCCGCCCGGGATTCCAAAGATTTACAGGCGAATTGGCGGGAAGTGGGGGTTGAGTAAGCGTACTGATTGTCGGTGACCAGCATGACGAAGGGCAGCCTTTCCACCCCGGCCTGGTTCATTCCTTCATGGAAAGCACCTGTGGAAGTGCCCCCTTCGCCAAGACAGGTCGCACCTACGAAATGTTGTTCGCCGCGGCGGCGTTTGGCCATTAGCGCCCCATTCACCACTGAAATCATGGCACCCAAATGGCTGATCATGGGGAGATACCCATCTTTCGGGCGTCCTCGGTGCACATTTCCGTCACGGCCCCGCATGGGGCCGAGCACTGAGCCCAGACAGGTCCTAAGTGCTTCGATTACTGTTTCTCCAAAAGCGAGCCGTCCTGCTCCGTCGCGGATGAGGGGTGCGTACACATCTCCTTGTTGCAGAGAGACTCCCAGTGATGCGCTCACTGCTTCCTGCCCCTTGCCCAAGTAGACTCCGCCGCCGGGAATTTTACCTGCCCGATAAAGGCCCGCCAGTTTTTCGTCCACTGTGCGTGCCAGCAACATCCAACGGAAAGTCGTAACAAAAATGTCACGCTCAGCCGTCGGGTCGGACGGTCGCAGGTCGAATATGGGGCTCGTTACCATCCTTGGATTATGGAAGAACCCGTCTTTGATGCCAACTGTTGTTTCTGGACTTATCTTGGTGAGGGCTGGTGGGCGTCGAGTGAGGAAGAGCCAATTGATTCATGTCGTGGCCGTATGAGGACACGGGTGAGTTGTCATGATTTCTTGTATGTCGTCGATTTTTCGCACCAATGCCCGGCTGGACTGATGGCCGGTCTGTTGCAGGCAGGAGGTGCTTAGATTTTTCTTAACTGGAAGGCTTCCGCCGAAGGAGGAAAATGACCAGACATCCCAGTGATATGGTCACTGACGCCACGCTGAGTATCCGATCAAAAGGGACTTTACCGGGGCTCCCAAGTTGCATGATTCCCTTAATAATTTCGCCTTCACCGGGAATTGAGCCTTGCGCAAGAGGCACCCCATCGGCTGCGATGAGTTGCGATACACCTGAACTCGCAAGGCGGAAAATCGGGATGCCGTACTCCGAGGCGCGAACCGGGGCCACATGAGCATGCAGTTGGTGTTGGTAAACGCCCCATTCCATCACGTCACTGGTGGGTACAATCAGTGCCTGAGCGCCTCGGCGGACCAGTCCGTCGGTGATTCGTGTGTAGCTGAGGTCATAGCAAATGCATATGCCGATTTTGCCCCAGGGCGAGTCCCAAAGTTCCTGGTTTGGCGCGGGCAGACCGTCGTCAAAGAATTGGATGGGCACGCTCTTGGCTTGCTGAAACACCACCTCACCCTTGGGATCGACCACAAAAGCTGTGTTGTAATAGCTGCTGTCGGGCAGTCGATTTTTGCCACCCGCGATGACGTATCGGCCTGATTTTTTGCACCAACGCCTAACTGCATCCGGGATCGGGCCGTCGAAGGCGTATTCACTAAAAACAACGACTTTGGCCTCTGGAGCTTCTCGGTCAACGCGCCGCAAAGCTATGAGAACCTCGGTGGGGCCGGGAAATTCGAGTTGCACTCCTGCGATAGGAAGCGCGTTTGAGCCCGAGGCTATAGGGATTGGATGGTTGGGAAGGACTGACTCGGCCACCGCCAAAAGAATAACTCCAAGAATGGCCCAAAAGCGCCGCTTTCCTTTGAGTGTAGTCAAGCCACAGGCGAGAACCATGGCCATGAATCCAGTGCCATAGACTCCAAGTCTGAGCCAAAAAGAGTGGGGTTTTTCGGCAAAAGCGTAGCCCATGTTGAGCCACGAGAACCGAAGGTAATAAAGCTCACTTCTGGCGTACTCCATCCCGAGCCAGAAAATTGGCACGACCCATATCGCTCTTCCTCGCCCCCAACGCTGGAAAGCGGTTCTCGAAAGACAAATAAAGAACCCGATCCAGGTCGCCAGCACGAGCCATAAAGCGATCGCCAAGGCTCCAAAAATACGCCAAAAAAATGTCAAATGAGGCGCGTAGAGAGACAACCCTAACAACACGCCGATGCGGAAGCCGTTGACCGGAGTGCCAGAACCTGCCAATCCAACCAGTCCCATGGCATAGCCGATCATCAAAAAGGACAATTTCGGTGACAGATAGGCTGTATGGAAACAAATGATGGCAATACACCCCCAAAACCATCCGCAGGTGTGCTCTCTCCATTTTGAGGGATTTGCAACCATTGGCTTTCCAGACTCCATTTGGTTGATGAAATCGACTGCTTTGACCGGTGTTTCCCTCATGCCCGCTCTTCTTTCGTGATGGTTAAGTGCTTATTTCAAAAAATCAAGGGCACTATCGAAGATAATGGAGAAGGCAGCAAGATTTATGCCGATACTGCATCGCTCTCACGACGGAACATTGGGGCCACAGAATAGAAAAAATACCGACAGAAATTTCTGTCGGCATTAGAAGCGGTTTGAATCGAAAATTATTGAATCGACTATGCGGCCTTGGCGCGGCGGCTATTAATCATCCGTCGAGCGATAGGGATCAAGATAAGAACGCCACCCCAAGCGAAATGGGCTTCTGGGACCGGCGTTGCCTGCGAATTACTAGAAAGACCTCCTCCGGTGCCAAACGCGAAGCGAACGTCGGTGATCGTACCTATGCTGCTGGTATTAAGGAAGAAAACAGCGGTGTCCTGAACGTATGGATTGTGGTTGGCATTTTTCAGTCCACCGGATTCTGCGCCTAGGAAACCGGATGAAACGAGGCCGTAGGCTTGGTTTCCGCTGCCGAGCGCCGATACACCCGAGTAACCTGCTGCCGCCGTCGAATTTTGCCAATTCGCTCCACTATTAGCAATGTTTAGGTCTGATGCCAGTGTGGTGGAGGTTGCCGCAACACCGTTGCCGCCTGGAAATTGCCAAGTTTTTTCTCCGGTAGGTGCTATGGCGGAGACTAAAGTTGTGATGGTGGCACCTTTGAAATAGAGCCCGTAAATCGTGTCTCCGATGTTCGCCGTGGCACCTGCATAGGTGTTTTCGAGCGTGATTTTGAGCTGTGAAGATGAAATCTGCTCGAAGTGAGCGCTTCCGGCTACTGAGCTCCCTGTGCCGGAAGGAGAAGAACCACTGACCGTAAACGTACCAAGATCAATAATTGCGCCGAAGGACGTTGCTCCACTTAGGGCTGCGAGCGCAGTTAGAACGGCTGTTCGTCTTAAGGCGCTGCTGCAGTGTTCAATTGTTTTCATTTTTCGATTTCTTCAAATATTTAATAAACTGTTGTTATTGTTCGTGTTAAGAGAACACAGACCTTTTCTTGAGGTAATTAAAGCGTATTGGGTCATAGAAAGCAACGTATTTTAAAATGCTTACCGCATCCCTGTGCTTAAAGTGTTGTGGGATCAGAAGATAGCAGAGGCATTTTATTATTTGCTGAGCAATTATGAAATGTACCAGTGATTTTCGCACGCCAGAGGCCTGATGTCTGCGCTCTAAGGGCTCATTAGTCTTATTGGAGTCTGATTTGCAAAGACTTGCGCAGAATTAAGAATTAACCTTGGAGTTCCTCTTGCAAATGAAATTCAATTCATATTTAAGCGGAGCGAAATCGATCGATGCCAATAACTCACTCAGCCCATGCTCCGGAGGCGACGATTTACAATCCGGCATAACTCTTTTTGCTCGAATGGTTTGCCAACCTTGCGCGTCGGATGGTAGATCATTCGCCATCTTATGAAGTTCTTGCCCCATTCGTCATTCAACGCAGCGGTTGCCGTTTTGTCCATCGGTGTCTGCACGGCGTTTGCCGCCGATCCATTTGCGGAGAATGTTCGCACTACCGAGCCGTTGACGCCAGAGCAGCAGAAAAAAGCATTTCATGTGCCGGAAGGGTTTGAAGTCCAGTTGGTGGCCATGGAGCCGGACCTGCGCAAGCCTATGAACATGGCTTTTGACAGCCGCGGACGACTTTGGTTTACAGAATCGCGCGAGTACCCCTTTCCTGTGCCGCTGGACAAGGTGGGTCGTGACACCATTCGCATCGCGTCGGATTTTGGACCGGATGGTCGGGCCCGCAAGGTGGAGATTTTTGCCGAGGGGCTCAACATTCCCACCGGAATTTATCCTTACAAGAATGGTGTGATCGCCTGGAGCATTCCAAATATTTGGTTTTTTGAGGACACCGACGGAGATGGCAAGGCGGACAAGAAGACCAAACTCTTTGGCCCACTCGGTTGGGAACGCGACACCCACGGAATGGACTCATCGTTTCGCCGGGGCTACGACGGATGGCTTTACGCCACTCACGGGTTCAACAACAACACTACCATAAGGGGCGCCGATGGTTCGGAGGTGGTTATGAATTCAGGCAATACTTACCGCATGAGGCTGGATGGATCGCGTGTGGAACAACACACATGGGGACAGGTCAATCCGTTCGGCCTTTGTTTCGATCCCTTGGGTAACATGTACTCAGCCGATTGCCACAGTGCACCAGTTTATCAGCTTGTTCGCGGCGGTTATTATCCAAGTTTCGGCAAGGCCAATGATGGTCTCGGCTTTGCCCCGGCACTGATGGAACACAGTCATGGTTCGACAGCCATCGCCGGCATTCTGTACCTGACCGATGACGCGTGGCCGAAGGAGTTCATGCATAACACCATCATCGGCAATGTCATGACTTCGCGCATCAACCGTGACCGTCTCGATTCTAAAGGCACCACCAAAGTTGCGGTTGAACAACCAGACTTCCTAAGCTGCGATGATCCTTGGTTCCGCCCGGTGGACATCCAGTATGGTCCTGATGGTGCGCTCTACATCGCAGATTTCTACAACCGCATCATCGGGCATTATGAGGTGCCCCTTCAGCACCCCGGCCGGGATCGTGAGCGTGGGCGCATCTGGCGGGTGGTTTACAAAGGCAAAGATGGCAAGCCCAGCACACCATTCGATGTCTCACATGCAAAAGTGGCCGAACTGATTAAAGAAATGGGCAGCGCCAATCCGACGCGCCGTATGCTGGCCATGAATGAAACGGTGGACCGCGCAGAGCAGGGGACCGCAAAAGAGTTGGATAAAGCTCTTCGTTCGAAAAAACTTAGCACAGACCAGAAGGTCCATGTGGCTTGGGCTCTGCAAAGGCTTGTCCCATCTTTGCCATCTGACTTGTGGATGGCCGCAGCCAAGGACAGTGATCCTGTTGTGCGCGTGCACGCCATGCACCAAATTGCGGATGTAGCCACGCCGACACCGCCACAAATTGACCTGCTTCGCGAAGCTTTAAACGACTCCTCCCCTGTTGTGCAGCGCGCTGCTGCGGAGGCTCTGGGACTTCATCCTGCGGTGGAATCCCTGCGCCGACTTCTCGCCTCACGACAACTGATAGATCCTGTCGACACCTTGTTCGTCTACGCAACCCGCGTGGCTATCCGCAATCAATTGCGCTCGCCGGAAGTCGCGAAAGCCGTTGCTGATGAGGGGATTAGTCCCGCGTTGAGCGAAGTGGAGAGCCGGACTATCGCGGATGTTTCTGTTGCTGTTCCGGATCCGTTGATTGCCATTTTCCTACTGCGGCACACCGAAAAGTACGAGGAACCGGTTGCCAACCTCATGAAGTATCTGGGCCACGCCGCCCGTTATTGTCCTGTTGATAAAATTGGAGATCTGGCCGTGCAAATTGAGAAACGTTTCGGCAACGCCATTGACACTCAGTTTGATTTATTTAAGGCGGTTGAGACTGGACTGGGCCAGCGTGGCGAAAACGCCGGAGAGCGTTTACACGGATGGGCCTCACGGTTGGCTCCCAAGCTTCTTGCGGCAGGAGCCGACCCCCACCAATTTTGGCACAACGAACCCGCCGCCGGACTTCCTGCGTCGACTGACCCGTGGGTGATGCAAAGCCGCGATTCCGCCGACGGCCAGAAGGCCGGCTCATTTATCAGCAGCCTGCCTCCGGGCGGAGAAAGCTTCACTGGCGTTCTTCATAGTCCCGCATTTAACGCTCCCACCCGACTGTCCTTCTATGTGTGTGGCCACGACGGCTACACCGACAAAGCGCCACAAGGCAGGAATAAGGTTCTGCTGCGCGAAATCTCAACTGGGGAAGTACTTGCTAGTACGCCGCCTCCGCGCAATGACGTGGCCCAGCACATTGAATGGAATCTGGCCGGCCACGTTGGAAAAAATGTTCATATTGAAGTGATCGATACTGACACAGGCGATGCTTACGCTTGGATCGCCATCGGACGCATCGAACCAGCCGTGATCAGTATTCCCACAGAAGCTCCGCGCAAGAATGCTGAATGGTCGCAGTCCGGCGCCGAAATGGCCCTCCGCCACAATTTGCGCGACCTCAAACCGGCGTTGGTTGCGTCAGTAGAGCGTGCCACCGCAAATCCGAGCCTCTTGAAGGCTGCATCTCAAACCCTGGCAGCATGGAAGAGCAACGAAGTTTGGCGCGCGTTGGCTCCGCTCACGGGAGAGCCGACATTGAGCCAGATCCTGCGCGCAAGAATTACCGGCGGTCTGGCAATTGAAGGCCTGGGCGAGCCTGAGATAGTGGCGTCCGAAGTCTTTCGCGGCGCTCCGGGGAAAATTCAACAGCAATTTGCATCCGCTTTGGCTGGAAGCCGCCCCGGTGCCAGGATACTTCTCGCGGCTGTCTCTGCTGGCGCGGCCTCCCCTCGTTTGCTCGTTGACCAGGCTGTCTCAGACCGGTTGGCCGGATTGAATGATCCCCAGTTAAAGGGTGAGCAGGATCGACTGACCAAGAATATGCCACCGGCCAACGAGGCGGTTCAGAAAATCATTGATGAGCGTCGTGGGCATTTTGTCTCGGCAGCGGACCGGATCGCTTCAGGCGCAAAACTCTTTACGCAAAACTGTGCTGTGTGTCATCAAATCGGCGGTCAGGGCAATTTGGTTGGTCCGCAGCTTGACGGAATTGGCAACCGTGGATTGGACCGCGTGGCGGAGGATATCCTTGATCCCAACCGCAATGTGGACCGCGCCTTCCGCACCACCGTGTTGGTGCTTAAGGACGGCGACGTGGCGAGCGGACTGCTTCGGCGCGAAGAGGGCGAAACGGTGGTTCTCGCTGATGCGACTGGCAAGGAAATTGTGGTGCAGAAAAAGACCATCCAAGAACGCCGCGAATCGGAAAGCTCCCTCATGCCAGCCAACTTCGGTGACGTCATCACTCCTGATGACTTCAACAGTCTGCTTAACTATTTGCTGGCGCAAAAAGGCCGCTGACCGCTAGTTCACGACGTTCTCGATTTTGCCCGAATAAACCGAGCGCTCCTCGGCTTCGCAAATACTCACGGCCGAAGCGCCATCTTCGGCGGTGAGGATGGCTGCTTCGGCGGTGCCCCTAATCCGGGCTGCAAGATGGGCGAATTCACCGACATAGCCATCAATCCCCTCGACTGCGACGGTCTTTTGCTCCCCGTCCTGCGATACTCTCAATCGAGCGTCCGTTCGGGCGAAATCGTAGTCGACCGTGGCGCGCTCAAAATTGACCGTGAATTCCATCGTGAAGCCCGAGCCTTTGGCCAATGCCCAAGTGCCTTCCGCATGCACCACTGCTCCGCCATCCACGATGTATTGGGTCACCACATAATCCACCGCGCCGGTGAACGCTGTATGCCCTCGCGAAAAAACGGCGGTCGGTTTGCCAAAGCAATATTGCACAAAATCCGTGTCGTGGATGTGAAGGTCCAACAATCCGCCGCCGGATTTTACTCCGTCGCCGAAATGCTGGTGTCCCCATCCGGGTGGTTCTGTCACACGGCGAAACCTTGCTGATAAGACCTTGCCGTAGGTGCCCGCTTTAATCTGGTCACGGACCCATTTCCATTCGGGCCAAAAACGAATGCACATGGCAGGCATCAGCAATCGACCTGAAGCAGTCGCAGCCTCAACCATGCGTTGCGCGTCGGAAGACGTACGGGCCATGGGCTTCTCGCAAAGGACATCTTTGCCTGCTTTGAGAGCAGCGATGGCGAGATCTGCGTGCAACAATGTGGGCGCGCAAATATCCACAACATCCAGGCCCGGATGCGCCAGAAATTCTGAAAAATCCCGATACGCCGTCACTTTCGACATATCCAGCCTGAGCGGATCAGCAGTGCCAATATTGCCCGCCACTTGGGAGAAATCACCGTCCAGATGGCGTCCGCTCGGGTTGCAGACGGCCACGACCTCCCAATCTTGCGTGAGATGCTTCAATGCCTTGAGGTGCGTTGCCGCCATGAAGCCAAGTCCGACAATCCCAATTCTAACAGGTCGTTCTTTGCTCATAGTCCCAATAGGTGTCTGTGCCCCGCCACGATGTCGGCCACCCGCTGCTGACCGGCCTCGCGCTCATAATAGAGCCAGCCGTTGAATCCTTGTGCGGTGAGAGTTTCCATGAATTTTTTCCATGGCACCTGTCCTGTGCCGAGTGTCACTTCTTCCCCCCAAGTGCCGGGCGTCTTGGTGCGGTTGGCGTCCTTCAAGTGGACCTGTTTGATCCACGGGGCAAGCTGCTCCATGGCCTTGATTGGATCACCTTTGTCGTAAAGGATCATGTTGGCGGGATCGAAATTGACTCCGACATTGGGACGGTTCAGCGCATTAAGAAACTCGATCAGGGTGGGTGCATCCTCCTGGCCCGTTTCAAAGGCCACATCAATTTTGTAAGCGGCAAAAAGATCGGCAATTTTGCCCAGGCGATCAATTAACTTGGCATGCGCAGGATCGGAAGATTCATGGGGAAGGAATCCCGCGTGGAACATCACCAGTTTTAGTCCCAGTGCCGACGCGATTTTAGCGTTGGTCTGGATGTTGGCCCAATTGGCCTCCCAGTGGGCATCCGGTACCACGCCGCCAGTCAGGCGAATCGAATCCAGCGTGGTGTAATCCTCTCCAATGGTTCCAAACATGCCGGAAATGGACTTCACGCCTGCGCGTCCGGCCTCAGCCGAATAATCGCTCCAAGCGGGGTTTTCGCGAAGGGGATCAAGAGCGATGATCACGTGGCTCAGCCCGATTTCCTTAAGCCCACGGAAAAGATCTTGGGGGGTGGCTGGCTGGAGGGACCAGGAGCAAACACCGACTCGTTGCAGGAGTGAATTTATCATGGCGCAATTGATTTGAAACTTAGCAGACGTTCGGATGATCCCAATCGGATGTCCACCTCAAACCATTGTTAAGCGCAAATTCCACTGCGCAAAAGTGCTTCGATGAGGGGTAGATCAGCTGGAGTGGTCACTTTTGGATTGGGGGCGTTGCTTTCGACCAGGCGAACACTTTGACCAATGCACTCGCAGGCGGCGGTGTCATCCGTAACAGTCAGGCCACGTTCCGCTACGGCCTGCAATGCGCGGCGAATCACCTCAACGCGGAAGGTTTGCGGAGTCTGCACAGACCAAAGCCGGGATCGATCCAAATGCTCGGCAATGGATTGGCCATCCGCACTGGATTTGATGGTGTCAGTCACGCGCTGCGCGGCCACAGCGGCGCCCGAGGCGGCGGCGGCGGCCAGTGTATCGGAAATGAGTTTTGCCGAAGGGCAGGGCCGAGCTCCGTCATGGATTGCCACCAAGCGTGCATCCTCTGGAACCGCCCGAATCCCGTTCCAAACCGAGTCCTGCCGTTCTTTTCCCCCCACTGCGTAAATCACAGGCTTGGCAAGCAGTCCAAAGCTTTCAGCCAATTCCTCAAAAGCGGCTTTCATTCCATCGCGAACCACCAAAATGATGGCATCGATTTCTGGATGCCTTTGAAAGCGCTCCCATGCGTGCACCACCACTGGACGGCCTGCAATTTCCAAGAAAAGTTTGTCAATGTTCGGCCCCATGCGCGTGCCGCGACCCGCCGCCACTATGACCACTGCGTTCATATAAAAAGTCAGACGCCATCCTGCACCAGATAAACATTACCATCCTCGACTTCCACTTTCAGAGGAAACAGGGATGATCCCTTGCACGGGCCTTGGAAGCATAGTCCGGTCACGGGATCGTACATGGCACCGTGGGTTTGACAAACCAAGGACTTTCCATCGCCAGTAAAAAATCGGTTGTCGCCGTAATCTATGGTAATTGGGATGTGTCGACAGCGGTTTTCGTAACCAAAGACCCGCCCCTCAAATAATATGACAAAGCCATCATGATTGATCCCGTCCCTTTTGAAGGTGAATTTGGCTGTTGGATGTCGGCCCAGGTTTTCGAGGCTGGCCAACCATTGTCTGGCCGGTGCTCGGTTCACATCCGTCATTTCCAGGTGAATTCGCTGATATCCAAATGCCAATCGCTTCCGTCCGTGATGCGAACGGCCTTCTTTTCCTGCAAGTACACAATCTTTTCCAGTTCCACGCTGTGAGGGATGATGTTCACTAGTAAATCACCCGCTACGAGTGAAATAATGCGGGTTCGCACTTCTGGACGTCGTACGAAAATGAATTGAGTGGTGTCGACCGTGTACACGTGGCCGGTCACTCGGGCCAGACCTCCTTCAAATTCCTCTACAATACCGATGAAGTGGCGGTGTTGATCCTCCTTGTAGGCGCGGCGATGGATCACGTGCAGCTTTTCTCCCTTATTCAAAATCATATTTTCAAACAATAAGGTGGAGCCCAGCCTTCTGCCAAGCTCCACCCTTGCAAAACGGGGTTATTTCTGAGGCATGCTCAGCGTGCTGCCTGAATTCGGTAAAATGCGGGGCCTGTACCGATTGTATCCGTCGCACTTGATGTGCTTGTCGCCTCGCCCACGTTGATCCAAGCGCCCCTGTTTACGGCATCACGTTTTTGCAACTGATAAGGGGGTGTGCCGCCATCCCAGTTGATAGTCAGCGTACTGCCGATGAGGGATTGCCCGGTAATTTTCAAATCTGAGGCGGGGCGAATCGAGAGAAACGAAGTGTACGGCTGGTTGTCCTCTTGTCCTGCTTCTTTGATAAAGTAGTTTGCAGTGACGGCCAGCATGGGCAGTTCGTTGGTCTGGATATCCAGAGCACTAATGTCGAAAGAAAAGGCCTTTGGGTCAGGGTCGGCATCATTAACCGAATCATTCAGGAATGATCCCAAATAGGTCATGGCAGTCAGTGAATTACCGTTTGCGTTTGTGGCACCTGCCGGATTGGCCAAATACAAATCGATCGTGACATATGTCACCGTGCCCAAATTCGGTTCAGGAACTGTTCCGACCAAGGTGGTCGTGGTGGTATTGGTGGAAATGGAAGGCCAATAATCCACATCGGGATGCGCCAGGGGAACGCTAAAAAACGCCGTCAACTTCGCAATTTCATTGTTGCTCAGTGGATAAAAAGAGAGGGCATCGATGTGGTTATTTCCACGCAGAGTCACGCGGGCGGCATTCGCTCCGTCGTCGTCGAAATTGCTCCCGTGCAAGTCGATCAATGGCACGGTGAAATTCGCAAGAGTGTTTTGCTCGATTGTGTCGGCCTCTCCGTCAAGGTTGCTTCCTACCCGGATGTCGGAAAATTTTCGCACGGTAACGAGAGCGGCTTCAAAGGTTTTGGGCGAACCATCACCATTCACTCCGACGAACTTACTGGCGTAGCTAGGTTTTCCATCCAAGCCAACACCAAAGTAGTTTCCAGCGATAACGATGTTGGTCGCGGGCCTCCAGAACTCAGCGAAGGTATCGTAACGCACCGGGCCAAAAACATTTCCTTCCTCTGCGTCGGATATGGAATTCCCGTCAGTACCTATGAGCATGCCATCACCTTTACCGTTTTCCACCGCCTCAATGGTGAGTGGGTCATTGTTGGCGTCGAGCGCGAAGGTGGGATCCAATGGGCTAAGAAATGCAGCTCCATCGGGGAGTATGTTGATCCAATTGCCTGAGACCTGGACCCCCGGAGTTTGCAGGTGGATTGCAAGTTCATTACCCACCATGACATTGTGCTCGGCTCTGTCACCCGTTCCGTCCCCATCCACTCCAATAACCGCACCCCAAGAATATCCTTGGTAGTAGCTGCCAGTCTCGCCTGATTTGTCGCTGTCGTCGAATGAGGCTACCGCACTTCGTCCTCCTGCGACTGTCCATCCTCCAGTCAGGGTCTGCTTAGGATCCACTCCAAACCAATTTCCATGGATATGCGCATGAGTTGATTCTGATACCAGAGCAATACTGTATATAGAGGGTTCTTCGTCACTGCCCGGAGTCATGTGCGAAAGAAAGGCCAGTCCGGAGACATCAAATTGATGGGCATCGTGCAATGCTAGTATTCCGCTCTCACTGGTGCCAAAACCTGGGAAATCCACAGTGGTGGAAGGTTTGGTTCCTGTCCTTGAATCCAGCACAATTTGGATCGATGCATTGTTGCTGCGATGGATGCCTTGAGTGTTGGCCGAAGCTCCAGGCTGGCTGTAGCCATCAATTTTCAATCCATCCACTGTAATCAGGGGATAACCATCATTTGGCGTCTGGATATAATGAGGTCCAGCACCAGGGATGTTGAATTTGATAATGTCGTTTTCCTGCACGTCGCTCAAAGCCTCAAAGAAAGAGGTTTGGCCATCGTTGCCAGGGCTGGAGTTATCCGTGGTGGTAACAGTGACAGTCCGTATGGGCACAACTCGTACATTGTCGAAAATCACGTAGGTGTCTTCTTTGGGATCGGCGATGGAGTCGAAAATGTCCATGTGACCTAGCATGATGGTCCCCTCTTTGTAATCCGTGGTATTGGTGCGCGTCAAAATGACATGGCCATCAATCTTCCATGTGACCACGTTGGCAAGCTGGCTGACTTCCACTTGAAGCCATCTTTTGCCGGGTAATCCGGGCGCTTCCCCCAGCGAGCCTGGGGCAACGACTGACCAATAAGGTTCCGAATAGTCGTCGTCTGGAGAACCATTCAGATTGCGATCAGGTATGCCCGACTCCGTCCCGGTCAAATCCCGTCCCGGTCCATTGGCGGTTCCGGCAACCGTATGGATGTCAACAGTGGCGCCACCATTCCCCGTCATGGAAAACCAAAGACCATCGCTGCCTGTGGTCGCGGAGGATTCGAACGCAGGAGTAAAAGTCTGCCAGTTCATCCGGTTTCCCGTATGGTTGATGCCGAAAATGCTCAATTCAGTAGAACCAATCCCATTCTCTGCGTGGCCTGAGTAATTCATCCACATATCAAACTTCAGTGCATAATTTCCGCTGAAGCTCTTATTTTTTGGATAAAGGTTCACGGCTAACCTCTGAGGAAGGTCATCGAGCTTGTTTACGGAAATTTTCAGCCCCTTCGCTGAACCTGAACTGTGGGGCGAGGGGGGGATCGGCAAATCCGTGTAGTCTACGTCGTTTTGGAACTTTTTGTAGGTGGTTGCGCCATAATCAAAGCTCCAATCAATCGTGAAATCATTGGTGTTGGGTGCGGTATCGGGTGTGCTGGCATTTACGGTCAAATACCCCACTTTCACCGTCCAGTTGGCACTTGAATCGGCGTCAAAATCATCCCTAAATAATGGCTCTGCCGAGGCTTTTCCAAGGAGCACTGATAAGGAAGCAAAGGCACCAAGGAATATAGGTGCTAACCTTGAGGGCTTGTTTGATCGAAGTGATTTCATGGCCGCTTAATTTGGTGGAACGAATTGGTACTTCTTGAATTTAAAAGCAATTACTGAGCCAAGACAAGTCGAAAACAAAGTGTGTGACAGACTTGCGGGGCTAGAATTTTTGTTTCATCCTGTTGGCAATTAAGGATCAATGGCGGAATTCAGATGCTGGGTTTGGGGGAGTCCCCTTCCATAAAAGGCGGTAGTTCCGGAGGCAGTTCATCCATTTCCTGTTTATGGGGAGAGTGGTTTATCGCCCTGCACGAAATCGTTCTTTCTGTTAGCCAGGTGTTTTGGGGCTGGAGCCATTGATCCATTTGAATTCCACCTTTTCAGCCAGAGATTTGATGGAGTCACTGCTGGCAGCCTCAATCACGTCGGTTTTAAGCTGGCTCTTGAAATAGGTGGATTGTCGGCGGGAGAATTGCCACGTTTTTACTCGAAGCAGTTCAACTGCCTGAGCCCAAGTCAGGTTCCCATCCAGAAACGCCAGTATTTCTCGATATCCAAGACCTTCACGTGCGGTTGTCGACTTGCGAAGCCCTTGATCGGCCAAAAGGGTGACTTCATTCACCAATCCGGCAGCCAGCATTTCGTCGATGCGCTGATTGATCCTCTCACGAAGATTTCCTGACTCCCGCCGCAACAGGATAACGCATGATGTTTCAAGGTCCGGAGAAAGTTTTTTGAAGCTGCTGAAGGTTTTTCCGGTTAGCCGAATCACCTCCAAAGCGCGAATAACTCGTCTCAGATTCATTCGGTCAATCGCCTCGAAGCATACAGGATCACGTTCGGCCAGCTCCTTTAGCAGCTCAGGGACAGGTGTGTTTTCAAGGGCATGCCGAACGCTTTGATCTGCGGCAGGGGCAGGGGAGATACCTTCCAGCAAAGCTTTAAAATAAAAACCTGTGCCGCCACAATAAATGGGAATTTTTCCGCGCGATCGGATATCGGCTTCGGCAATTTCAGCCAAGTGGGCAAAATTAGCAGCACTGAATGTTTCGGAAAGTTCGGCAACGTCCAACAAGTGATGCCGCACGAGTTTAAGTTCGCTGGGTGTTGGTTTCGCTGTTCCGATGTTCATCCCCCGATAGACCTGCATCGAATCGACGGAAATTATTTCTCCGCCTAGCCTTTCAGCAAGATGGAGTGCCACCGCGCTCTTACCGCTGGCGGTTTGTCCCGCCAGATAGATGGGCCTGATGCTTTCCATGGCGAATTACCGCCTTGGTTGGGTTTGGGGGAGTGCCGAAGTTTGATCCTTGCCCTGCCATGAAAGGATGAAGAGCAGCCCCACCCCTACGCAAATGGCGACATCCGCCACGTTGAAAGCAGGGAATCCGATTTCGTCTCCGCCTCTTTGGTAGAGGTAAAATCGAAGGAAATCGATGACGTGATTCACAAAAAGCCGATCCAAAAGATTGCCTGTCACCCCACCCAGTATGCAGGCCAGAGACACCTGCCCCAGCCATCCCCGGGTATCAAAAAAACTGCGAAGCAGCAGAATCGCCGCCAAGGCCAAACCCGAAAGTATCGCCAGGCGCTCGTTATGACCGTGAAATAGACTCCAAGCGGCTCCGGTGTTCCCCCAGTGGACGAATTTAAAGAATCCATCCAACACAATCCGTTCATCCCATAGATCGAGATGATGGACGGCGATTCGCTTGGTTATTTGGTCCACCAGCACGATCAGCAGGGTGATCGCGCCGATGCGCCGGGTGGCCTGCAACGTCATGATGACGCCAGATTAGACCTTTTTCTTTTTTACGCCAGTGCGAGTGCGCAAGGGTATCTGTTTGAACTTACGCGTGAGGTTGGTCAGCGACTCTTCTACAGCCAATCGTTCGAGGCTTGATGCTCCCACGAATCCAACGCAATCGGTATGCTCGTTGATGTACGCGGCGTCTTCGGGAGTGCAGATCGGGCCACCGTGGGACAGGAAAATCAGGTCTTTCCGGACTTTTTTCGCGCCGTCGATGATGGATTGTGTCCTTGCCACGGCATCGTCCATGGTGCAGACCGCTCCGGTTACGCCTATGGACCCCCCGACTGTGGTTCCCACGTGCGCGATGATGGCATCTGCTCCTGCGCGCGCCATGGCTTCAGCTTCCTCCGCTGTCGCGACGTACACAATGGAAAAGAGATCCATCTTACGGGCCAGTCGGACCATTTCGAATTCATGAGTCACGCTCATACCGGTCTCTTCAAGAACGCGGCGGAATTGGCCGTCGATAATGCAATGGGTGGGGAAATTGTTTACTCCCGAGAAGCCCATGTCCTTCACCTGAATGAGCCAATGCCACATCCTTCGGCGGGGATCGCTGGCATGCACGCCGCAGATGACCGGGATTTCTTCCACCACAGGAAGAACTTCATGCTCGCCAATTTCCATGGCGATGGCGTTGGCGTCGCCGTATGCCATCAAGCCTGCTGTGGATCCACGGCCGGCCATGCGAAATCGTCCGGAATTGTAAATAATAATGAGATCGGCGCCGCCCTTTTCAATGAACTTGGCGCTGATTCCTGTCCCTGCGCCTGCGGCGATAATCGGATCACCTTTTTTCAAGACTGCGCGGAGGCGATCGACAACTTCCTTACGGGTGTACGGGTTTCCTTTTCCAGTCCAGGGATTTGGCATATTTCGAAATTGATTCCTACTTCTGTTCTTGGATTTCGACGGGTTCCTATCCGTCTCATTCTCAAATTAATGGGGCTACCATGAGGGTTTTGGATAGGAAAGGCAATTCAGGAATTTTGCGACGACACCCCGTTTGGACTATTCCACAGTCGCAGTGGATAAAATCTTCCAATGGGCGGTAACCGCCTCGAACAATCACAAACGTCCAGCGTGGGACTTCCGTTTCAGTCAATTGGTCAAACAGCCGAGAGCCGTGTGCATGGCGGATAGGTGGTGCGATTGGAGGGTAAAGAGAAAACAGAAACAAGCCGCCCGTTACGGGGCGGCTTGTGGCTAAATTGAGACGAGACTGGATGATTAGTCTGCCAAGCGTTTCACCCGGATGTTCTTGTAGTGGATGACGCTTTTGGGATCATGCGCTTGCAGGGCAAAGGTGCCTGAGTCCAGCTTGCGTGTGAAATCAGCACCTGCTTTTTGGTCAGCGGGCTCAGTATATTCCATAACTGTTTTGCCATTCACCTTGATGGTGACGTGGTTGCCCTGAACGATGATGTGTTGCGTCCAATAAACGTAATCTTTGGCGGCGGATTCTTTGACGTTCACAACGTCGTACAAGCTTCCGGTTTTTTTCCAATCGGAGTGCGTATTGTTGACTTGGGTTTCGAAGCCATATTTTGGCCAGCCCTGTTCCTGATATTTGGTGTGGAAGTAGATGCCGCCGTTGGAGTTGGTGGCAGTCATGACATCGACTTTCAGCTCAAAATTTTTGAAAGGCTTGGGGTCACCCACGTAGAACAAGTGGCAACGTTCACCTTCGGCCACGAAATTGCCGTCCTTGATGGTCCAAGTGTTGGTGTGTTCGTTGGCGGTCTTCCAGCCAGTCATGGTTTTACCATCAAAAATAGTGACAAAACCTTTTTCGTTGTCATCGGCGCAGACGCCGACTGTGAGGCTTAGGGCCGTCAAAAGTGCAAAGACAAGTCGTTTCATAGTGTGAATCGATATTTTACCAAATCTGTTGATTGGACAAGTGTTTGTGGTGGTTTCTTCAAAGTTAATGCGATCCAGACTGCCAGCTCTCGTTAAAGAACCCTGCCAATGCGACTTTACCAGGTCCTCTTGGGTTGGGTGGTTGGGAAAGGTCGATCACCGCAAAATCAGGCAATTTGGAGACTTGGCGGGCATTATTGAGGTAATCGTATTCGCGATAGGTGAACCCACTGTTAATCACAACGTACTTTTTGGGATTCAGCGGGTTTGGGTAGATCAAAACCGGCATGTTTCCATTTGCCGGGTAGGTTTTACCCGCAACTGTTAATTGTTCCTTGGTCCATTGCAGCGGAAGCATGGGCAGTATCCTGGCAATTAGCGGATTGCTCTGAGGATCACCGAAAAGGATCAGATTGTGACTGTTTATGTCGTTGGTCGAAATATCACTCTGTGCCTTGACTCGGGCTTCACCTCGAAATTGGCTGCGCCATTCTTTGATGGCATGTTCCTGTTCTGACGCTGCCCATTTTCCGTTGGCCGGATACCACGCTTCGCCCGTGGGGGTGACCACCATAAAACTGTCCATGAACGCGTCATCAATTGGCCCCTGCAAACCGGGGCGTTTGTGAAGGGACTCGTCATAGCCGTTCACTACTGCCCAATTCCCTTTTTTTCGGCTGAGCTTTATTTTCCATGAGCGGTCGGTGCCCGGCTTGGAACCAGTTAATTTTTTGCCATTAATGGTCAGTTTGACAGGCCGGGCAGGATCAAGAGGGCAAAGGCCGCTGGCCATATCCAGTGTCAGGTCTGTGATATTGGTGGTCTGGATGTTGATTGATTGCGACGATTCGATGACCGCGTGCAATCGGGCGCGCTCCCAATGTTTCTCCATGCCTTCGATACGCGCCCAAGCCATATCGGGATACCGCAGCGTCCATGTGGTGAAGCGAATTTCGCGCGGCATGGGATTACGGCCGACAGCCGCGATGCTGTCGATGCGGCGATTGACCTCTTCCCGTGCGTGGGATTCATAAGAATGAGCCGTCTTGGGCCCGATAAGGTGGGTCAATTCCATGCCTTCCGCCGCCAGCGATTTAGTCATCATCTCCGCTGCCTGCCTTTGGGAGTCGATTTCGCCGCTATACGCAACCGTTGGGCAATGAAAAAGGTTCAAGGCGTAATCGGTCGCATCGTACATGTGCCAGAGCTTTTGCTCGTAATCAGGCGGATTGACCGTTTCTTTTTGGAAAACTTTCAGGAAATCAGCGGTTTCGCTGAATCCGGCGCCTGGTGCGGCTGCCGCCCAGCGTCCCGCATAATGCGTCGCAAACTGCCAACAGGCAGCCCCACCCATCGAAAACCCGCGCACCACCAACCGCTGGGGATCAATGGCATAGTGGGCTTGCACATGATCCAGCGCCTCGAGCAAATCAATCTCGCCCGCAAATTTGTTGGCGTTGCAGTAGCGCCCGTACAAATGGAGCACGATGGCGCGATCAGGATGAAACTCACCGCGCGAACGCAGCCGCTCGTTGAGAAAATTGAGTTCGGATAGGTTCTCTCCACGACCATGAAACCACGAATCCAACCGGTATCCCCCTGCTGATTGATGGGAATAGGTTTCGGGAATCACCAAACCATAAGGTTGCACGGATCCATCTATTTTTGAGACGTACCCGCGCACCACCAGTCCGGTGCTGTCCGTCCATGGATGCTTCCCATCACGGAGCTGCCCCGCACGTTCCAAGCCGAGCTTGATCAAATTTCTGGCGGCCGGAACCTCATTGGTGGGATTAAAAATCTCGTTGTATTGAAGGGCGTAGCGGATGGCGTTGTGGAAAATCTGGATATCCGGAATCAATCGAGCCAGTTCCGGCTTTTTGGCAAATGATTGCTGAAGTTCGGCGACGACCTTTCCAAGTGAATCGGACGCGGACTGCAGCTCATCCCGATCCGTCTGCGACAAATTGCCTCCCGGCGGCGGGACTTGCCTCACCTTTTCCGACTTGTTGTCCGACGGCCCATCCCCAAGGCTCACAAAGGGAGTGAGCAGGAACAAAAGCGCGGCTAGGAACGTTGGATATGATCGCATGATGATTGGGTTGTCGGAAATTGACTTAACCGGCGCAAGCTTATTCAATCGCAGACTGCAATCCGCACTCTCGGCGTCCTGCGGTGTCGCACCCGCACCTCTCAAGGAGTTGATGCGGAGGCGGAGTGCCCGCGTTTGTGGTGCGTCTCGGCACAGGCGGATTTCGGTAAGCAGAGGAGACCGTGGAATCCGCCTGCCTGGAAATCCTTGGGATTTGAAACTTCTTTGTCCGGTTTTACAGATCGGCCCCGATATGCTTCCAGACATGAGCGATACGGATATGGAACTGCTTGAGCGCCACGCCCGGCACTGCGACGAGGACGCCTTCGCTGCAATCGTCCAGCGGCACCTCGGTCTGGTCTATTCTGCCGCGCTGCGCCAAGTGCGCTCTCCTGAACTCGCCGAGGAGGTTTCCCAATCAGTATTCGTCGATCTTGCGCGCAACGCCGTCAGGCTGAGACGTGACACCATCCTCACTGCGTGGCTCTATCAAGTCACCCGCAGGACCGCTATTGATGTGATCCGTCGCGAAGTGAGCAGGCAGTTACGCGAGCAGGTAGCCTCGGAAATGAATGCCATGAACGCCAACACCGATTGGACACAGATCGAACCCCTGCTCGACGAAGCGATGCTCGAACTCGAGGAGACCGACCGCAAGGCTGTCCTGCTCCGTTATTTCGAGAACAAATCTTTGAAGGAAGTGGGATCGATGCTCGGCACCACCGACGAGGCCGCTCGCAAGCGTGTCAACCGCGCCGTGGATTGTCTGCGCGAGGTTCTTGCCAAACGAGGCGTCACCGTGGGCGCGAGCGTACTCACTGCCATCATCTCCGCCAACGCCGTCCACGCCGCACCGGTCGGACTCTCCGTCACCATTTCCACCGCCGCTCTCGGCGGAGGTACTCTCGCCGCCACCACTGTCGCCACCATTACCCAATCCATCGCCATGACTACACTACAAAAGACCTTCGTAGCCGCCGCCCTTTTAGCCGCCGTTGGCACCGCCACCTATGAGGCCCGCCAAGCCGCAAACCAGAGCGCGCAAAACCGCGAGCTCGAGCAACGCCAGACCTCCCTGCTTGGACAAATCCAGCAGTTGCAACTTGAGCGCGACGCATCAACCCAGCGTGTGGCATCGCTCACCAAAGAACTCGCCAACGTACAGAAGGCTCCTTCCGAGGTCATGAAGTTGCGCGGTCAAGTGGGTGTGTTGCGCCAGGAGAAGGATGACTTGGGTAAAGCGAGTGCCCTGAGCAAGATCACCGCCGATCCGGCCACGCGCAAGGCCATGCGGGACCAGCAAAAGATGGGGATGCAACTTATATACGGCGATCTGATGGGACGAATGAAGCTTTCGTCCGAGGTCGGCGAGAAATTCCATGACCTGCTGGCCGATGATGTCATGGATCAGATCGATCTGATTACCCAGTCCTTGCAGGACAAGGCCGGAACCGCCGAAGTCGATCGTGTCTTCTCCGCCCACGAAGCTGCTCTCCGCGACAAACTGGGTGCCTTGATCGGTCCCTCCGGGCTGGAGCAGTATGACGAATACTCCAAGGATATCCTTGGCACGCTGACCGCCGCCCAGTTTGAGTCCAGCCTGACCGGCGAGAAGGATGCGAAGACCGAGAAAAAGCAGCAACTGCTGCAGGCGATGCGGGAGGAGAACCATGCCGCGCTGGCGGCCGCCGGGCTCTCGGCGAATTTTCAGACGGTGCCCATGCTTAACCTCCGCAATATTGCCTCAGAGGAAAGCGCGGAAAAAAATCTGAGTTTGATGGATGGCGTATACGAGCGCGTCGAGGCTCGTGCTGCATCCTTTCTCAGCGCGGATGAACTGACCGCTTTTCAGGGGTTCCGAAAGAAAGCTTTAGAGAATAGCCGTTCAGCCCTCCTAATGAACCGCAAGATGATGGCCCCCATCGTGCAGTGAATTCGCAGGGGTTACCCTTCCGACCGGATATTGGTGCCGATCCACGGTCAGGGCCGCTTCTCTTCCTTTGGCGGCGTTGCCTTTGATTTGCGCCGTTCCGTCCAGAGCCGCTCGAAATCCTTGCGTTGTTCTTCCGTCAATTCGGCAAGGATGCGTGATTTCACCGCATCAAATTCTTGTTTCATCGAGGCGCGCATCGGTTCCATGATTTTGTGGGTTCGCTCGCGGCTTTCCTTCACAATCGCGTCAACCTTAGCATGTTGCTCTTGGGTCAGGTTGATTTTATGGCCAATTTGCCTCAAAAAATCCACACGCTCACCTGGCCAGCCTGGATTTGTGCCCTTGGTTGCGCGGTTCTGCAAGCGTGCGCTCAGACGGCCTGTGGCCAGCCCGGCTGTGAAAATCAGCAGGACGGCAACTAGAATGCGCCAGCGTTTTATCATTCCTGCAAAACAGCCATGGCGGTTGAAGTAACCACATCGTCCGCCTCGTCAGTGATCGTTGATGAATCAGGAATCCACCAATTGCCTGCCACAGCCAGCATCAGCAGAAGTGCGCCGACCGGCGCGAGTTTCCAAAGGGCCGGTTCCCATGCGAACCAAGGATCGACAGGCTCAATGGCTAGGGGCAGATTGGCCATCACCCGGTGTTGAAAAGCGTACGGCACGTCATCACTCGGGGGCGTGTGCCGTCCCAGTTCTATGAGTCGGTAATATCGGTTGGATCGTTTATTCATCACCGTAAAAGGTCAGACGTGTTTTCCGGCGTTAGGTTACAGGTATTTACGAACGTTCATTCTGGCAAGCACTTGCTTTAATGCGTTACGGGCTCGGAAAGCCCGGACTTTGACAAGTGTGGCGTTCCATCCCGTAAGCTCAGCCACTTCCCTGACCGATTTATCCTCAAGCTCCAATAACGTCAGGACGAGCCTTTGTTCGGGTGCAAGCTTGGCCAAGGCTTTGTCCAATAACGCTCTGGCTGCACTCGCCTCGTCAGCATTGACCCCCTCAATCGGTTGTTGGCGGTCCAGCCAATTCGCCTGCTCATCGGTTAGGTCGGCGAAGGTGTCCTCCCGATTTCGCTGCTTGTTCCTAAGAAAATCGTAACAGGTATGAGTGGCCAGCTTCATGAGCCAGTGTTCAAAAGGCGCATCCGAGCGGTAGCTTGCCAATTTCTGAAAGGCCTTACAGAAACAATCTTGAACAATATCCTGAACATCGGATTCCGATCGGCTATAACGCCGAGCCATGGCAAAAAGACGGGGTTGGTGGCGCGCAACCAACCCCTCAAAACCGGAGACATCGCCTCCCAACACCGTTTTGACCAACTCCGCATCGCTCCTGATTTCAGAGGAGGGTATCTCGGACTGATCGCTCAAGCTGGGTTATGAAAACGCAGCCGAATTACTTTGCAACCGGTGCAGAAGCAGGCGGCTTGGTGGCATCAACCCGGTTTGGTTGGGTAAAGCGGGGCGGGACATTAGTGCCGTTCATACGTGGAATTGCGTTTCCCCGGCGACGTTCGATTTGTTCGGCGGGGAGGAAGGGTTTGTATTTTTGGAATGCCTTGGACTGACTTATCGCAAGCTCAAGTTCAAGCTTGGAAATGACTGCCCGTTTTTCTGTGATTTTGGCTTCATCAAAGCTGTCTCCGTAGATAGCCAATTGCACTTCTCGGCGGGCGGTGCGCAATTTTTCGTTGATGGCGCGGGCTTCAGCCATCTGGGTGTCGTTTGCTTCCTTGTAAACTTTCTTCTGCTCATCCGTGAGGTTGTCCTCCCAGCGCGGTTGCACCGCGGGTCGCGCAAAGGCCTCGGGTGCCTTGTTGGTGGTGTGTGTCACAGGGGCTAACGACGGTGGGGGTACTCCCGGAGGGGTTGTCGGCTTAGGGGCATCCTCAGCCCGGATGTTCACGGCTGGAGCACCAAGGGAAACAACCGCCAGCAACAATGCAAGCGCGCGACCGTAATTCTTCTGTTTCATAACAACTATATGAGTCTATTTTGAGACGTCTTGTTCATACCAGACGTTCAGATTTGGGTGAGGTTACATTTATTTTCGCTCCCGGCAAGCTCGCCGATACAGTGCAGACTGGATCCCCCCCATTGCAATTGGGTTTGCCCACGTTCAAGCTGCCCTATAGAAACCACCTTGCCGGATCGGCTTTGACCACCCTCCGAACCGGGCACATATCTATGGATAAATGGTTTTTAATTTCCAATGAATCCGATGTCTCTACGCCCTCGGTTCTCCTCTACCCGGATCGAATCTCGCAGAACATTACCCGAATGATCCAAGTGGTTGGGGGCGATCCATCCCGGCTTTGCCCCCATGTTAAGACCCACAAGCTGGCGCAGGTCTTGCGCTTGCAAATCGACCAAGGCATCAACCGTTTCAAATGCTCCACCATTGCCGAATGCGAAATGTCGGCCGCCGCAGGAGCAAATCAGGTGTTAATGGCCTATCCTCTGCTCGGCCCAAACGTGGAGCGATTTCTCAAATTGCAACGGCTTTTTCCGCGCACTTCTTTTGCAGCCGTAACTGATAACCTCACGGCGTTTTCCACAGCCGCCAACGTCGCCGCAGCGGCAGGGGAATCCATCACATTCCTTATGGACATAAACGCGGGGATGAATCGCACGGGCATTCTGCCTGACCAGTCTGCGTTTGCCCTCTACCGAAGTTTGAGCCAGGCGACCGGAGCAAAGGCGGGAGGTTTGCATATTTACGACGGCCACCTTCACCAAAGCGACGAAGCAACCCGACGCGCGGCGTGGCAGGCCGCCATTCAACCAGTTTTGAAACTGCGGGAGCAACTGGAGGCAGCAGGACTCGCAGTTCCCAGATTGGTATGCGGTGGAACACCCACCATGGCTTTCTGGGCAGGTGTGCCAGGAGTTGAATGCAGCGCAGGCACTCCAGTTTTGTATGATTTCGGCCAACCCAACAATAACCCTGAGCTGAGTTTTTTTCCGGCTGCCGTGATTGTCACCCGGGTCATATCAAAGCCAAACGCTGAAACTGTCTGTCTTGATCTCGGGCACAAAGCGATTGCCTCCGAAATGCCTCACCCTCGCGTGCGCTTTTTTGGTCTGGAAGCCGCCGAATACTTGACGCACAGTGAAGAACACATGGTCATCCGCCACCCGGACTGCGGGCCGTTGGCCATAGGCCAAATGATCTACGGCCTGCCCAAGCATATTTGCCCCACCATGGCGTTGCATCAGTCGGTGGGGGTTGTGAGGAATGGCCTTTGCTCGGATTATTGGGAGGTCGTGGCCCGGGCGCGAAAGATAACAGTTTAACCCCGGTTTGGACTGGGTGCATCCCAAAATTGTGAAAGCTGTAATTTCCTGGGTTTTTTGGCTTGAAGGGTGACTAGTGTCTAGGCATGTTTCCTGGCATGAACCTCTTCGCTCATAAACGTCAGCAGATACTTCAGGAAATGGAACGGATCCAG
>JANYDC010000152.1 GCA_025359965.1 Pedosphaera sp. | reverse complement strand
TGGCAACGAGAGGTTCTGGATGCACCACTCAACCTGCAACCGCTCCATTCAAACGGGCGGGCCAACAACCTATGCGGGTTCCAAATGTGCCTTTAGGATAGCCTGCTTTTAAAACATGCCGTTTTTGGAAGTGCCCTTAAGGCGGGAGTGCTCGGACAAGCCAGTTTCAGCTATGATTTGGCCACATACGCCGATGTTGCGGGTGCCCTGAAAAATCCGACCCGTCCCGGTCAGGCGCTTCAGATCGCACAAAGCCTCCCATCGGGCAATAGCATTAACATGCTTCTCAACCGCACGGCCGAGAACCCTTTTGGAGCCTACAGCGATCAGCCCTACATAGATCACGACGGCAGCGCCAACAATACCTCTCTGTATTTTACCACCGCCAACGGCAAAGCTTTGGGTTTACTCGCCCCGCACGGCAAAAAAAATGATGCCAGCATTGAATTCAACAGTGATTTTAAATTCGATTTCAATCCAAACGACGGGATTGACGTTGATAAATATGATTTCGTAGGCGTGGCCACCCATGAGTTGGGTCACGCCTTGGGGTTTATCTCCGGCATAGATGATCTGGATGTGGCGGACAAGCCCGAAGAGGATATCGAAGGCATGATGACTCCTTTGGATCTTTTTCGCTTCAGTAACCAGAGCAACCTGATTCAACCGGGTTTGCGTGATTGGACTGATAATGGCGAGGCTAAATATTTCTCACTAGACGGCGGAAAAACGGTTTTGGCTGGCTTAGCATTAGGCAAGCGCTTTGGCGACGGCGAGCAGGCCAGTCACTGGAAAAAGGCTTCTGCTGGCGATACTCCTCTTGGAATCATGGCACCTACGCTTTCCAAGGGCACTGGGTCAACCATCTCCGATGCTGACATTCAAGCCTTTATTGCCGTGGGCTATAACCCTGTGCCAGAGTCGGTTACGTGGTTGGGCGCAAGCTTGATGAGTATCATGGTATTGGTGCTTTCCCATCGTAGGAACGCTCAAGCGTGAATTTTTTTCACGAAGTTTCCCCAAATATTCCCAAAGATTTTCATTGGACAAACCGATAGGTCTATTCATCATCGTGATTCGTCATCGTTGGATGAGGAGGGATTGGACAGTGCTAATCGGTTGCATAACCAATAAGAAAATCAGCACTGAACACTGAAAGAGGACTTGCACAGGAGGGATATTCTTCGTAATCATCACTCGTGCAGGAAAAGTGATCCTTATGATCTTGCGTGTTTAAGTCAGTTGTATTAGTTTAATTAAGACGAAGGTCCCTCCCGTTTATTCAGTGTGAATGGTAGATTTGAGTCCGTTGGTCAGGTAATGACACTTTTTCATACGCTTTAAGCCATGTCAGACATTTTTCCCAAGTGGACGAACAAGCTGCCCCTAAGGGTATTGGTAGGCGTCGCGTTGGTGGGCTCCGTTGCCACCGCCGGTGTCACCTACTATTTTACCCCCAAGTACACGCGCGTCGGGTACCAGCCCGTTCAACCTGTGCCGTTCCCTCACTCGGTTCATGCAGACCAATTGGGGATAGACTGCCGATACTGCCATAACGGCGTTGAGACATCTTGGTTCTCCAATATTCCATCTGCCAACACCTGCATGAACTGTCACAATCAGTTGCTGGCCAATGACCCCCGTTTGGCTCCTGTCCGTGAAAGTTTTGCCAGCGGCACCCCGGTGCCTTGGGTTCAGATCCACAAAACCCCTGATTACGTCTATTTTAACCACTCCGTCCATGTCAACCGGGGTGTTTCGTGTTTCCAATGCCACGGCGAGATCAACAAGATGGACGAGGTTTACCATGCTAAATCGCTTAGCATGAGTTTCTGTTTGGACTGCCATCGCAATCCTGCCGAACAAATCCGCCCACCTGAAGAGGTCTACAACCTAAACTGGCAACGCCCCGAGAATTTTGCCCGCGATAAAGGAGCGAAGTTCGCCCACGACTGGAAAGTCAACGCCTCTCAGAACTGCTCCGCCTGTCACCGATGAAAACCATCCCCCCATCCTGTCCCGAGCCTGATAATGGCCCGAAGTACTGGCGGAGCATTGAGCATCTAAATGATTCTCCCGCAGTAAAGCCATGGCTTGAGCGTGAATTTCCTCAAGGAGCCAGTGAGTTCAAAGACGAGCAGGGCCGCCGCGAGTTCCTTAAGCTGATGTCGGCCTCCATGCTCTTTGCGGGCTTGGGTCTGACCGGCTGCCGCCGCCCGGTGGAAACCATCCTCCCGTTCTCGAAGATGCCCGAGGGTTACATCCACGGTGTCTCCCAATTCTTTGCCACCTCCATGCCCACTCGCGGCGCATCGATTCCTCTGGTGGTTCGTTCCCATGAAGGCCGCCCGGTTAAAGTTGAGGGCAATATTCAGCACCCTCTCGGGAACGGCGGCACAGATCTCTACGCCCAGGCGTCCATCCTGAATTTATATGATCCGGATCGGGCCATGCGTTACACACGTAGCGGCAATACCGTTTCGCGTGAGGTCGCCATTGATCATCTGGGGCAGGTGGGCCAGCTCGCCGCCTCCAAATCCGGCGAAGGCCTGGCCATTCTGGCATGCTGCAACAGCTCCCCATCGCGCGTCCGTTTGCAGTCGGAAATTGCTGCCAAATTCCCCAAGGCTACTTGGACTACGTTCGAGCCGGTCGACACCGACATTCATCGCCGCGCCGCCTCCCAAGCCTACGGCACCAGCGTCACCCCTCGTTACCATCTGGACCGCGCCACCACGATTCTTTCGTTGGATTGCGATTTCATCGGTTCCGAGGACAATGTTCAAAGCCATATCGCTGGATTTGCCAAAGGCCGCAAAATAACCAAACAGGGCGACTCCATGAGCCGCCTTTACGTGGTCGAAAGTTTGATGTCCCTCACCGGTGCGAATGCTGATCATCGCATGCGCCGCAATCCCACGGCCATTCCAGCCATTGCCGCCCAATTTGCCGACGCCATTGTTAATGGGGCGAGTGTGCCGGAAAAATGGGTTGCCGAATGCGCCAAGGATCTCATCGCCAACAAAGGCAAAGCCATCGTTCTGGCTGGCCACCGTCAGCCGCTCGAAGTTCATTTGCTGGCGAATGCCATCAATAATGCTTTGGGAAGTCTCGGCCACACCATCACGCTGTTGCCTGCTCCCACCGCCAAAGAGACCGGATTCTCCGAGTTGCTATCCGCATTGAATGCAAGCTCGGTGGATACGCTCGTTATTCTCGGTGGCAACCCGGTCTACAACGCACCGGTCGACGTCAATTTTTCCGCCGCAGCCAAGAAAGCCCGCGAAGTTATTCGCCTCGGTTATTACGAGGACGAAACAGCTCCTCTCGCCACTTGGCATTATTCCGAAGCTCATTTCCTCGAATCATGGGGTGATGGCCGCACGGTTGATGGCACTTATGTGCCCGTTCAACCCTTGGTTGAGCCTCTCTTTGGCGGATTGACTGAACTTGAACTTCTGGCCCGCATTCTCGGTTATGCCCAGCCATCCGCATACGAGGTTGCTCGCGCCACCTTCCGTTCGATTGCTGGTGAAGCCGATTACGAGAATCATTGGAAAACTTTGTTGCATGATGGTTTCCTGCCGAACAGCGCACCTGTCGCAGTTGCCCCGGCGTTTGCCTTGTCCACGCTGCCCAGCGTAGGTAAGGCCTCTGGCGCTTCAAGCGGTAGTCTCGATGTGGTGTTCCACAAAGATTCCACCCTCGACGATGGTCGTTACAACAATAACGGCTGGCTGCAGGAACTCCCTGACCCCGTGACCAAGCTGGTCTGGGACAATGCTGTTTTGCTGAGTCCTAAGACCGCTTCCGAGCTGGGATTAGAAGCCAATAGCCAGGCTAAAGACGGACGTTATCAAAATGATTTGGTCGAAATCGAACTTGGCGGACGCAAGATCAACGGTGCCGTTTGGGTTCAACCCGGCCTTGCTGACAACACCATCGCTCTAGCCCTCGGCTACGGTCGCGAACGCACCGGCCGCATCGGTGTGGGCACTGGTTTCAATGCCTACTCGCTCCGCACGTCCACCGGTTCCAACAGCGCATCTGGTGCCAAGCTGACCAAAACCGGCCTTAAATACGAACTTGCCACACCTCAGGAACACGGACTGATGGAAGGCCGTCCCATCATCCGCGAGGGCAACATAGAGCAATTCAACGAGAAGCCCGATTTCGCGAAGAACATGGACCTAGAGGCCCATGCCCCCAACGCCGGCCCGATCTACAAGCATCCCTACAACGCCAACCCCGAGCTGAAGAGCCAGATTCATCAGTGGGGAATGTCGATTGACCTGAATTCCTGCGTCGGTTGCAACGCCTGCGTGATGGCGTGCCAGAGCGAGAACAACATTCCCGTCGTTGGTAAAGAGCAGGTCACCCGTGGTCGCGAAATGGCTTGGCTCCGTATTGACCGTTACTTCAGTAGTTCCGCCAAGAATCATGACGAGGCGTCGGAAGACCCTCAAATGATCCATCAGCCGATGCTTTGCCAGCACTGCGAGAGCGCACCCTGCGAAAGCGTTTGCCCGGTCAACGCCACGGTTCATGACGAGGAGGGTCTCAACGTCATGGCTTACAATCGATGCGTCGGTACGCGTTATTGTTCCAACAATTGCCCATATAAAGTCCGTCGCTTTAACTTTTTCGATTTCAACCGCCGCACGCGTGAGCAACTCAAGGGCCCGTGGTATCCGACCCCGATGCTAAACCAGATGGATGGCGAGTTCGGTCTCAAGCGCTGGTGGAATAATCCTGATCGCGGTTACAAACCCGAGGATGAATGGGAATTGACCAAGCTGGTCAAGAACCCCGACGTTTCGGTCCGTATGCGCGGTGTGATGGAGAAGTGCACTTTCTGCGTTCAGCGCATCGAAAACGCCAAGATTAACCAGAAGGTCAAGGCAGGCGCCTCGGGCGACGTCCGTGTGCCGGAAGGTGCTTTCACTTCAGCCTGCGCCCAGGCTTGTCCTGCTGACGCCATTGTCTTTGGTAACCTTCTTGATCCCAACAGCCGGGTTTCAAAGCTCAAGACTCAGCCTCGCGACTATGCTGTGCTTGGGTTCCTCGACACCAAACCTCGCACCACTTATTTGGCCCGTTTGCGCAACCCGAATCCTGCCATGCCGGACTATCAGAAAATGCCGCTCAGTCTGCAAGATTACACAGAACAGCATGGTAGCCCGATGGAAACTCATGGAGCCCACGGCCACTCAGGTCACGAGGAACATGGTTCAGAGGCTCATGGTGAGAAGAAAGGAGCGCACTAATGGCTCAAGATCATAGCACGGCCGCGTTGCAAGTGGTGGATGCCCCCAAACAATTGGAGCGCCTTCCTTTGGTTTTAAACAACCGCTCGCTCGGTTGGATTACCAACACCATTGCCGGTATCGTCGAGGGCAAGACCCCTAAATGGTGGTGGTTTTTCTTCGTTCCGAGCGTCCTCGGCATGATGATGTGCTTCGGGATGATTGCCTATCTGGTTTCGTCCGGTGTGGGTGTCTGGGGTCTCAACCAACCCGTCGGCTGGGCGTGGGACATCACCAACTTCGTTTTCTGGATCGGCATCGGCCATGCAGGAACTTTGATCTCAGCCGTGCTCTTCCTGCTGCGTCAGAAGTGGCGTACATCCATCAACCGTGCTGCTGAAGCGATGACTCTGTTCGCTGTGGCTTGCGCAGGTATCTTCCCGATGATCCATGTCGGTCGTATTTGGTTCGCCTGGTGGTTGTTCCCTATTCCCAACTCCAACGGCATTTGGCCCCAGTTTCGTTCGCCTTTGCTTTGGGACGTGTTCGCTGTCTCCACTTACGGAACTGTTTCGCTTCTTTTCTGGTACACCGGTTTGGTTCCGGATCTCGCTACCATGCGTGATCGCGCCAAGACAAAAATCCAAAAATTCGCCTACGGTCTGGGAGCGTTGGGTTGGACAGGTTCAAACCGCCACTGGAGCAATTACGAAAAAGCCTACCTGCTTTTGGCTGGTATTTCGACGCCGCTGGTTTTGTCCGTTCACTCCATCGTGTCATTCGACTTCGCTGTTTCAGTGGTGCCGGGTTGGCATACTACCATTTTCCCTCCCTATTTCGTGGCCGGTGCCATTTTCTCCGGCTTCGGGATGGTGCTCACTTTGATGATTCCGCTCCGTACGGTCTGCGGTCTCCAGGATTTGATCACCATGCGTCACATCGACCTGATGTGCAAAGTCACCATGGCCACCGGTTCAATCGTTGGTTACGCCTACGCCATGGAGTTCTTCATCGCTTGGTACGGCGGTAATCCTTATGAGCTCTATGCTTTTAAGAACCGCGCCTTCGGTCCTTACTGGTGGGCTTATTGGTCCATGGTCAGTTGCAACGTGATCTGCCCTCAATTGTTCTGGTTCAAGTGGTTCCGTCAGAACATTGTCGTGGTGTTCATCATCTCCATTTTCGTCAACATCGGCATGTGGTTCGAGCGTTTCGTGATCATCGTTACCTCGTTGCATCGCGACTACATTCCTTCCAATTGGGGTTATTTCACGCCAACACCCGTTGATATTTTGACCTTTGTTGGAAGTTTCGGTTTGTTCCTGACTCTGTTCCTGTTGTTTATGCGGTTCCTCCCCATGATCGCCATTGCTGAGGTCAAGGGTGTTACACCGCAGGCCGACCCGCATCACCCCTTGGGCGGTGCGAAGGAGGGTCATCACTGATAGCGCCCCTAACGCGTTACAAGTTGCTACCATGGCTGACACTACTACACCTTATGCGATGATCGCCGAGTTCACTACTCCGGCCGACATCATGCACGCCGCCCGCGAGGTGCGGAAGGCGGGCTTCAAGAAATGGGATGTCCACACTCCGTTCCCCATCCACGGCATGGATGGCGCAATGGGCATCGGAAATTCACCTGTGGGCTACTTCAGCTTTGTGGGTGGGGCAATGGGTCTGACCACCGGCATGACCATGATCTGGTTCATGAACAAGTTTGATTACTCGCTCATCGTGGGCGGCAAACCTTTGTTCAGCCCTCTATACGCCTTCCCGGTTTCCTACGAACTGACCATTCTGCTGGCTTCCTTTGGAACTCTGCTGGGCATGGCATTCCTCAATCGGTTGCCGAAGCTTTACAATCCTCTTTTGAAGAACAAACGTTTTCGCGCTGCTTCGGATGACAAGTTTTTTGTCGTGATCGAAGCGGGTGATCCCAAGTATTCCGCAACAGAAACCCGCAAACTGCTCGAAGGTCTCGGCAGCAAGCATATCGAAGTGGTGGAGGACTGATATGCGTTACTGGGTCACATTCTTTTTAGTGTTCTTCATCGCCATTTTGGCGGTGGTGGGTCTGGCTGGATTCCGTGGTGAAAAAATGCGCCACACTCCCATCGAGATATTCCCGGACATGGACCGCCAGCCTAAGGTGCGTCCTGAGGCTCCAAGTCTGTTTTTCCCTGATGGAAAAGGTTCACGCCTGCCTGTTGCCGGAACAGTCGCGCGTGGCTCCCACTATCTTGACAATCCCCTCAACACCGGACTCATCACCGGCACCACCAATTTCATCGAAAACAGCCCGATCCCTCTGACGGCTCAAGTCATGGCTCGTGGCAAAGAGCGTTACCAGATCACCTGTCTTCCCTGCCACGGTCCTTTGGCTGATGGCAACGGAATCACCAAAAAATACGGTATGGCTGTCGTCGCCAACCTGCATGATAAACGCATCGTTGCCATGGCTGACGGTGAGATCTTTCGCACGATCAGTTACGGCAAAAATTTGATGGGAGGCTACGCTGCCAACGTCACCGTTGAGGATCGATGGAATATCGTGGCCTATCTGCGTGCCCTCCAGTTGGCACGCCTCGGCGGGATCAACGACGTTCCCGCCGACCTGCGGGCGGGTTTGAAACCATAACACACAGGAATCACGCATGAATCTTAAGAATTTGCTTCGCTGGTCCTGTTGGATGGCTGTTTTGGCCTTACTCTTTGCAGGCACTGGTTTCTCAGCTGAATCGGCCGACGCAGCTCATACAACGGCTTCCACAGTTGATATCCCGCTCGTAAAACAATTCGGATATTCCTACCTCACGGCCTTCATGTTCTATCTCAGTCTTTGTCTGGGCTCGCTCGTGCTGGTTCTGTTTCATCATTTGTTCGATGCAGGTTGGTCCGTTCCGATCCGCCGCTTCTTGGAACACATGGCTTTTCAGCTCCCTCTGATGGGCCTGCTCTTTGTGCCGGTTCTGGCGCTTTCGACCTATATTTATCCATGGATGACCATGGATCCTCCCGATCACGCCCTTCTGACCAAAGCCATTCTGTTCAACCCCAAGATGTTCTACATCGTGGCAGTGGTGCTTTTCGCAGTTTGGACATGGTTGACTTGGAATCTGCGCCGTTACTCCCTGATGCAGGACAAGACAGGCGATCCTCGCTGCACCGTCATGTTGCGGCGCTATAGCGCGGGTGGAATCTGGATTTTTGCGCTTTCACTGACTTTTGCCGCTATTTTCTGGATGAAGTCCTTGCAGCATCAATTCTTCTCCACCATGTATGGCGTCTACTATTTTGCCGGCAGCACGTGGACCACATTGGCGACTGCTTATCTGATCATGATTGTCCTGTCCAGAGGCCCGCTCAAACACGTCATTTTCAAACGCCAAATTCACGATTTGGGCACTGTCTTTTTTGCCTTCACCGTGTTCTACGCCTACATCCACTTCTCCCAATACTTCCTGATCTGGAACGCCGCCATCCCCGAAGAAACCTTCTGGTACGTTCTTCGCGAAAAAGGATCTTGGGAGGCGTTGGGTTACACCATCATTTTTGGTCACTTTTTACTGCCCTTCCTCCTCTTGCTTCGCATCGATTTCAAGTTGAAAATGGCGGTCATGTTCCCCCTCGTCGTCTGGGCTTGGATCATGCACTACATGGACGTGACCTATAACATCATGCCCGTGCTTTATCCGAATGGCTTGCACCTCACGATTTGGGACCCTCTCTGTGTCGTATTCTTCGGTGCAATCTTGTTCTGGAATGTGAAGAGAATGTATCTTGCCCATCCGCCTTATCCCCTCAAGGATCCCCGTTTGAAGGAAGCCGTGACATGGCATGAAGAGCCCGAAACCGAGGCGATCACTCACGTAGGAGGTGCCCATTGAGTCAACCAGAAAACAATTGTTGCGGCATGGGCCGCACCCCGATTTACGTCATCGCAATTCTTGCCACTCTTTTGATCGGCTACGGATTGATCCGCAAGATCGATAGCGAAGCCCGTCCCAAGGCCATCACCGCCAACAAGACCGAAGAGCGCTATAAGAATCTTCGTGAGCTTCGCGCTGCCACTACCGATGCCCAGGAGCATTATGGTTTCGTGGATCAGCCAAGGGGCGTGACCCGTCTTCCCATCAGCAAGGCCATGGAGATGCGCTTGCAGATGGCGGCAGATCCTGTTGCGGCTCGTTCCAATCTTATTGCCCGCGTCGAGCGTGCCACCGCTGCAGCTCCCAAGGTTCCTGAGAAACCTAGCCAGTTTGAATAACGGCCCCTTTCAATCCGTGACTGCGATTTCGTCTGACATTCAAAAGGGTAATCAATGCCCGTCGACCCCCGCGACTGCTGCGGAGGTCGATCAATCGGCTGCATGGCCGGTCTTGCTCATGGTTGGTGCTTCGGTGCTTTGGCTGCTGCTGGGCAGTGCGCTTGGCCTGATTGCCTCCGTGAAAATGCATGGGCCTCATTTTCTGGCCGACTTTTCCTTCCTGACTTACGGTAGGCTCGTCTTCGCGCAGAATGCCCTCTTCCTTTATGGCTTCGCGCTTCAGGCGGGTTTGGCCGTGGCCCTTTGGCTCATTGCACGCTTGGGTCGTTCCGTAATTCCCAACGCAACATTGGTCTCGGCCGGGGCTATTCTCTGGAACATCGGCGTTCTTGCTGCTTTGCTTCTGATTCTGGCCGGTGAAACCACCGGGCTTTGGCGTTTGGAATTTCCTGCCCCTGCCGCGATGACTCTCTTTATCGCCTTCATCGTAATCGCCATCATCGCTCTAATGAACCTCAAAGCGCGCAATGTGCAGACCATGTATCCATCGCTTTGGTTCGCCCAGACTGGTCTATTTTGGTTCCCTTGGGTGTTTGCCGGAGCAACTTACCTCCTGTTGTTCGGCCTGTTGCGCGGCTCCGCCGTCCCGGTTATCGCCGGTTGGTATGGACAGAATTTTGTCGGAGTGGTTCTTTCCGGCTTCGCCTTGGGCGCGGCCTACTATTTTGTACCCAAACTTTCCAACCAACCCTTGCATAGCCACGCCTTGGCTGTATTCGGCTTTTGGACGGTGATCATCTTTGCTCCGCTCGGAGGTTTTTCCAATGTTTCGGCCGTCCCTCGTTGGCTGACTGGTCTCAGCGCGGTAAGCCAATGGGTTGTATCGGTTGGAATGCTGGCCAATGCCTACAATTTTTATTGTACGTGGAAGGCTGATCGCTCGGCTTCCTCCTCTCCCGGCTTGAGCTATTTCAAGGCTTCCACCGGCATGTTGGCCCTTTGGGCTGTTTTAGGCGCATGGGGCACACTTCCTTCCAACAGCAATACTTTGATGTTCACCCATTTCCACACCGGTCTCTCCGTGTTGTTGGAATATGGGTTCATTGGCCTGACCTTGTTAGGTTCGCTTACGGTGGTGGCCACCACTTTGATGAAACTGGAATGGCCTTCGGCTTCTTTTTCCAAAGCGCACTTAATTCTTTCGATTCTTGGGGTGGCCGTAATGTCTTTTCCTCTCTGTGCCGTCGGCATGACCCACGGATTGGCTTTGGCTGACCCCAGTGTTCCTTTTCTTGACGCAGTCAAGCGCACCTTCCCCATGTTTGCTCTGACCACCATTGGCCTTTTACTTTTCTGCATCGGTCAGGCCTTGTTCCTCCTTCATTTTGTGCAACTCGCTGTGAAATCCTTTGTCAGTTGCTGCCGTCCCATCGAATGGATTACCCCTGAGAAAGGAGGTTCGAAGTGAATTCGGGACCTCTCATTTTTGTTGGGTTGTTCTTTGCCATGAGCGTCTCTTGGTACACCATGGTGTTCAAGCCGGTGCTCGAACTTGGCAGGCAGACTCCAGTGGCTTCGCAGCCTTCCAATCAGATTTACCCACAACCGCGCCCCGGTTTCGCAAAACAGGGTGCCGATATCTATCGGGCCAACGGCTGCGTGACTTGTCACACCCAACAGGCGCGTGATGGTAATACTTCCTCAGACAAGGCTCGCGGCTGGGGCGTGCGCCTGACCGTTGCACAGGATTATCTTCTGGATCAGCCTCCTCAGCTCGGCTGGATTCGCCTCGGACCTGATTTGAGCAACGCGGGTGCCCGTTTGGCCGACGCCAAATACCAGCTCTTGCACCTTTATAACCCTCAGATGGTTATGAAAGGTTCCAAGATGCCCCCTTATAAATTTCTTTTCGAAACCCGCAAAATTCGCAATCAGGGTTCCTCCGAGGCCCTCACTTTGGCCCCCGAGTATTCTCCAGCCGCTGGCTACGAAGTCGTGCCCACCGACAATGCCAAAGCCGTTGTGGCTTACGTGATGAGCCTGCGTTCTGATCTGCCTTTGTTTGAGGCCCCCATGCCCCAGCCCAAGACCAATGCCCCGGCCACGGACGCGACCAATAATGCGGCCTCCGCGACTTCCACCAATTCGCCCGCTGCCAAATGAAGCCTGACCGTTCCAAGAATTTTCCAGTCAATGCTGGTGACGAGACCGAGCCATCCATAGGCACGGCCGAAATGCCGGTTGCATTCATTGTGATCCTCGCTCTTCTCATTTTTGCTGGTGGTATGTTCCTCAGCTCCAATGGCGGTGGATTCAACTCAACGGTCTACGGTCAATACTCCTCCACCAACGAGCTTGCGGCCTTGGCCCCCCAGGATGAGGGCAACAAGCAGTTCGCTCAGGGTCGCGAAGTTTATGGCCGTACTTGTGTGCCATGCCACCAACCCAGCGGCGCGGGCGTCCCGGGACAATTTCCTCCCTTGGTTGGTTCCGAATGGGTTCAGGCACCCAAGGCTGATCGTATCGCCCGCATTGTATTGGACGGCCTTCAGGGTCCAATCGCTGTCAAGGGCACGGATTGGAATAACGTCATGGTGCGCTGGAAAGAAGTTCTGAATGACGAAGAAATTGCCGCCGTCCTAACTTACGTTCGCAATGAATGGGGCAATAAAGCCGACGCAGTTAAAGTCGAGGATGTTAAAGCGATCCGCGCCCTGGAAAAAGACCGCAACGAAGCTTGGACCTCCGCCGAGCTTCTGAAAATTGCCGATCAATAACCTTGGAGTGCGGCAGCTTGCTGCCGCTTTTCGAGCATGGTCGTTTTTGGAAGGTAATAGCTGTAGCAACCTGTCGCACTCCACATCGATCAGGATTTTTTCCTATCATTTTTCTGCCCACGCGGTCCAATAGGTACAGATCTTCCACATGTTACCTGTTGTAGGACGCGAGTTATTGATTTCAGCGCGGCGAGCATCCTCCTATTGGACTCGCAGTGGGTTCGTGGCTTTGCTGCTTTTGGTTGTGACCCTGCTGGTCTGGGGTTCAGAGCCCCGTCTCACCGCGGGCCGAGAAGGCGTGGTGGTCTTCATCCTTTCGTCCATACTTCTGTTTGTTTACTCTTTGATTTCCGGAGCAATGCTCACCTCCGATTGCCTTAGCTCCGAGCGGCGGGAGGGCACCTTGCCTCTCCTTTTTTTGACCGATCTCAAGGCCGGCCATGTCGTCCTTGGCAAAATGCTCTGTTCCTCCATCCAAGGCTTCTATTTTTTCCTGGCCGTAATTCCCGCCTTGAGTATTGGATTCTTGTTCGGGGGAATTGATTGGCACCTCGTTCTAGTGATGTTTTTCGTCTTGTTGAACACTTTGATCGTTTCGCTTGAATTGGGAGTCTTTGTTTCTTCGAGAAGTTTGGTCGAGCGAAAGGCCATGATGGGAACGCTTCTGGCAGTGGGCACCTGGGTGCTCGGGCCGCTTATTCTTGAACAGTTGATTTTGGGGCGGTTTCTCTTCGATGTGTTTGATTCTCCTCAGGATTTCTCTCTCGGTTTTCTTTCCCCGCTCACTCAATTTTTGGCCTCCGCCAACACTGCGAAAACAGTGCCGGAAAAGATTTTCCTAGGCATGGCTCTAAGTCAGGCCTTGGGATTGTTCCTGCTGCGGAGGGCTACTCATCGACTGTCTACCAGCAAGGCTGGTGAGAATGATCGAAGAGCTAACAAAGTACGAATGAGAACAAGCCGCAGCGAGCTCCAGCAACTTTATCGTACACGGCTCCTTGATCTCTCCCCCACATTTTGGATCACAGCCCGCGAACCATGGAAAACTCATGTGGCTTTGCTCTTCAGTTTCACAGTTCTAGGAGTAGTTGCTTTTGCCTGGAAATTGGAGTCCGATGCGGATGGGCGGGTTGCCATGCTGGCAGTGGCGTTATGGATTATTGCCGCCTTTTTTAAGATGTGGGTGTTGTTTGAAGCCTGCCAGCGATCTCTCGAAGATCATCAAACGAATGCGTTGGAACTTCTGCTCACCACTCCTCTAACCGTGCCCCGGATGGCCGGTGGATTCCATCAAGCCCTCCGCCAGTGGTTTCGTCTGGCTCTGCTCTTTCCTTGCCTTTGTTTCGGACTGTATTTTTTTTATTCACTTCAGGAGATGACTACCTACGGGTTGTGGAGTGCATTGACCGTCTTCTGCACCGCTTTTGCCTTGGCTGCGGTGGATCTCTGGGCCTTGTCGTGGATTGGGTTGTGGGAGGCTGCGCGGGCCCGTTCGACCCTTCGCGCGATTGCCAGGGCACTCTTTATTCTCTTTTGGGCTCCTGTGAGCGCTGTCGTGCTATTGATCATCTTCCAGCACGTCGTATTCATGTTCATACCGGAAGGTTCGTGGTTCAGTTGGTTGATTTTCACGGTCTATGCGGGCTTGGGGTTTATTTTCAGTGCTCTGGGTGGTCTTAAAGCCCGTCGCTTATACCTCTTCCAATTGCGCGATGTGGCCGCTGCTCGCTTTCAAGCCAACACAGGTTCAAAGCGTTTGCCTTGGAAAGTTTGGTTAAAATCTTTGCCGACTCTTCTCCGGGGCAGCCCGTCCAGCATCGGCAGGTGGATGAAGTCCCATCCACTCTGGGCAGGGTTATGCTGTTTGTTCCTCATGTTGGTTGCGGCTCAGTTGTTGCGTGTTAGAACTCTAGACAGACAAGTCGAACGGCGAATCTCAGAAATTGAGGCCAGTGGTTGGTCGGCTAATTATTCTATTGCACAGGCGGTCAGTACCCGTGCCATGTCCAATCACTGGGTGGACGGTACTTTGAAGGTGAAAAATGTGAGGAGTTCGTACCGCAGTTTCCCTCGCGGGGTGAACGATCGCGATGCTGGCCTTAACCCGGTTGCCATCCCCGAGCCGCTGGCTCCGTTGCCGGACGTTCATCTCAGTCTGGTGCGGCCTCATCTTGCTCGAAACGTTGATTATTTTGATCGCATCCGGTTGGCGGCACAAACCGATTGGATTGATTTTGGAATCAACGAAGGTCCCAATAGCAATGTTTGGTGGTATTGGCAAAACTCGATGCTTCGGCAGGAGGATTTCAGCATGATGGTTTGGAAGGGAATGGTGTCGCTCGAAGACAGTCATGTTGATGAAGCAATCGATATAGTTCGCCAGATACTGAAGATTGGCCTGATATCGATTCGCACGCATCGGGTTCCGGGGCTTTATGCTGCGCGGACACTGCTTGTCAACGCCGCTGGACTGACTCAGCGTATTTTAGCCAGTGACGCCGTAGAAATTGGTCAGATTCAACATTTGCGAGATCTTTGGCAATCAATGGAGGAGGCTGCTGAAATTGATCCTGAGATGCACAGCGCTTTTTCCGAATTAGTTGCGAACTGGAACTCCTCCATCTTTGATCAGGCTTTTAGGTCGGCTCAACAACAGAGGAAGAGCGCCTTCACCCTTCGCACGGTTCTCACCACGGAGTATCTCACCGGGCAACTTCAGATAAACGCTCTGGCCAACTTGGATATGTCCACCAACCGATCACTTTGGAGCGGCGCCTTGGGTGCCATCAATATCTCAGAGTACCAGGATGGCGGTGCTCTGAACTTTGCCTTAAGCTCCGAATTTCCCGGTGAATTGGCTTCCGCAGTCATCATGCGGCGCGACGTGCTGGGGAAGGCAATGATCGTCCAACTGGGGTTGGCCCTAAGGCAGGAGCAGCTAAGAAATCCTGAGCTTGGAAAAGCAGCCTGGTTGCAGGCTGTCACTAATCAACTTGTCTTCAAAGAATTTGGATCCTGCTTCGACTATGTCTGGCAAACCAATGGATTTACCATTCAACTACTGAACGCCCTGGAAAGGAATCGACGAAATTCAGTACACCGCCACGAATTCCATTTTGAACTCAGACGCCGTGATTGGGTCGAGCCCGCACCCTAATGTTACCCGTAGTAGGACGTGAATTATTGGTCTCAGCAAGGCGGCCAGCCTCCTATTGGACGCGCAGCGGGTTCGTCGGGTTGCTCATTTTGCTGGTCTCGCTGGTGGTTTGGAGTCCCATTTGGTCTAGAGCTGGCGGACTGCAGGGAGTCGCATTCTTTATAATCTCTGCGATTCTCCTGTTTTGCTATTCCCTCCTTTCGGGTGTCGTGCTGACCGCTGATTGCCTCAGCTCAGAACGCCGCGAAGGCACGCTGCCCCTTCTTTTTCTCACAGACCTTAAGGCCAGCCATGTCGTTCTGGGCAAGATGATCTGCTCTTCCATTCAGGGCTTTTACTTTTTCCTCGCTGTCGTCCCCGCGCTAAGCATCGGCTTCCTTTTTGGCGGGATCGAGTGGCACCTCGTTTTGTTCATGCTGTCCGTCCTGCTTGGTACTCTGGTCGTTTCGCTCGAACTGGGGGTGTTTGTTTCAGCGCGAAGTTTGCTCGAACGGAAGGCCATGATGGGCACATTGTTGGCTTTGATCGCCTGGGTGCTTGGCCCGCTGATTCTGGAACAGCTATTTTTAGGAAGGTCGATGTTCGACGCGCTGGGTGACCCTGTCCAAAACCTTACCATCGGTTTCCTATCCCCAATCACACAAGTTTCGGCGGTTGCCAACACAGGTGTTCGCGTCACGGGAAAAATTCTCATGGGTATGGCGGGCAGTCAGATCTTGGGCTTGCTTCTTCTGCGATGGGCCTCGCGGCGTTTATCCACAAGCAAAACCGGCGACAAAAATCCCGCTGTCCCCAAGTCGCGGACCCAAGCCAGCCGCAGCGAACGTCAGCGTACCTATCGCGCACAACTGCTTGATAAAGCCCCCACCATGTGGCTTACCGCCCGCCAGCCTTGGAAGGGGTACGTTGCCATTCTATTTACCCTCACCGTTTTGGCGGTCGTCGTCGCGTCATGGATCCTTGCCGATAATTCAGATGGTCGACTCACCATGCTCATGGCCGGCATTGCGGCACTGGGTTTTTTCTTTAAAGTTTGGGTGTTATTTGAGGCCTGCCAACGCTCTTTCGAGGATCGCCAATCAGGCGCCCTTGAGCTTCTCCTGACCACGCCCATCATAGTTAGGGAAATGGCCTCCGGGTTTCACCGCGCCCTTAGGGGATGGTTTCGTTTTGCGTTGCTGCTTCCCTGCCTCTTTTTCGTTTGCTGCGTGTTTTTTCTGTGGCCCAATCTGACCTCGGTGGGTCTTAGGAATTCAACCCTATGGTTTCTTGCCGAGGTGATTTCCGGAGCGGTTGACTTATGGGCTTTGGCGTGGGTTGGCCTATGGGAAGCCGCACGATCCCGTTCGACCCTGCGGGCGGTTAGCCGCGCGGTTTTACTCATCTTTGTTCTGCCGTTCGCGGTCTACATGATGCTCATCCTGTTCGAAGGTGTCCTCACAATGTTCTTCCCATCGAATGATTGGTTTGAATGGTTCTCTCAGTCCTTCTACGTCAGCTTAAGTCTTGCCGTCAGCCTATGGGCAGGACGCAGAGCGCGTCGATTGTATCTCAATACCTTGCGCGAAGTGGCTGCTGCTCGCTTTGAGTCTCCACATCAAGCGAGGGGTGCGTCCTTTCGCGAACGGGTGATCTCCGCGTTTCGTCTCGTGTTTTGCCTGCCCGGCATGATTCTTCGGTGGCTTAAGGCCCATCCTTGTTGGACCTTCCTGCTCGGTGCCGTGCTCACTCTTGTGGTGCTGTACCTCCTGTACATCCGCGCACTGGATCGACAAGTGGCCCAACGGATCGAGGAAATCGCCGCCACTGGCTGGTCAGTGGACTATTCCATTGATCGCATCACCCGTGCCCGGGGCATTGCCTCCGCCAAACCCGAGGTGTCGTGGGCCCTGCGGGAACTGCGTTCCGCTTATCAGGACTTTGGCCGGCAGCGTCCAAGAGACTCCGGCATGGACCCTCTCACCATCCCCGCGCCTTTGGTTGCCATGCCGACCAATCAAGTAGCCTCAATGCGCCTTCATCTCGGGCGCAATGCCGCGTATCTAAAGCTTTTGCGAGACGTTTCGGCAGGCGGCTGGATTGACATGAGCTCCGTTGACTCCGAGCAGACCCTCCTTTTGCAGCCTCAGGACTTGGACATGCTTGCGTGGCAGGGGCTCATTCCCATTGAGGAGAATGACCCTGTCACCGCCATCCGCACTGTTGATGAATTGCTCGATATAGGACTTCTCCACCTAGGCTCGCACCGCTCGCGTGCCCTCCTTATCGCATGCCGCTCATATCACAGGGCCGCACAGTTGAGCGAGCGCATCGTGGCCAGAACCTCCGCTGATGCCGAAGTTTTGCAGCGGCTGCAGTCTACTTGGGAAAAGGGCGAGGCCGCAACTGACGTGGAACCCGACCTGCAACTGGCCTTTGCTAAAACTGCCGCAGCTTGGGATTCAACGGCTAGCAGCGCTGTATTTGATTCCGCTCAGTTCGGCAGGGACGACCTTCTTCACCTTCGGGTGGTTCGGACCACCGAGTACCTCCAGGGCAGCCACCAACGAGACACCCTCTCCTTTCTTGAAACATTCAACGATCCCCTATTTTGGAAACGTTTGATCAGCTCAATGGATCCGATCTACGCCAGCCCCGACGACCCCGACTTGATCTACGACGGCTCGTTTAACTCAAGGAGTGAACTATCGAGAATCATCGACAACCGTCGCGAGATATTGGCCTATTCCCGAACCGCCCGGGTCGCATTGGAACTCCGGCTGCAACAGCTAGCTCAACCATCGGCCGGAAGATCCGCCTTGTTGAAAGCCTCCACCAATTCACCAGCCTTAAGATCGTTCGCCCCTGCTTTCAGATATCTATGGGAAGCCCAAGGCCTCACCGTTAATATGGGCTCCAAGCCGGTAAACAGTTTTGACACCCGAAACTGGCTTGGTTTTGAACTCAGACGCCGTGATTGGGTCGAGCCCGCACCGTAATGTTACCCGTAGTAGGACGTGAATTATTGGTCTCAGCACGGCGGCCAGCCTCCTACTGGACGCGCAGCGGGTTCGTTGCTTTGTTGCTTCTATTGGTGGCGCTGGTCGCTTGGAACTGGGATATATTTCAGGTTTCAGCACAGGCCGGCATGGCTGTTTTTGGGGTTTCGGCCGGTTTGTTATTTCTCTATTCCCTTGCCTCGGGTCTGATGCTTACAGCTGATTGTCTCAGTTCCGAGCGCCGCGAAGGAACGCTGCCTCTCCTCTTTCTTACCGATTTGAACGCCGCCCAAGTAGTATGGGGCAAGCTGATCTGCTCCTCTTTTCAAGGAGTCTATTTCTTCATCTCGGTCATCCCCACGCTCAGTCTTGGGTTTCTCTTCGGTGGGATTGAGTGGCGCAGTGTCATCCTAATCTTGGCGGTGCTCCTCAACACTCTCCTCGTTTCACTGGAGCTTGGGGTGTATGTTTCTTCGCGAAGTGTCATGGAGCGCAAGGCCATTATGGCCACTCTGCTGGCTGTTGGCATTTGGTTGGTTGGCCCTCTGCTTGTGGAGCAACTGACGTTGGGCCGGTTTTTCCTCAGTGTTTTTTCAGATCCACAGTATTTCACCGTCGGATTTTTTTCCCCGCTCACTCAATTTTTAGCGGTCGATTCAAACTCAGTTTCCATCACCGGCAGGCTCCTTGCAGGGATCGTCTGCAGCCAGTTTACAGGCCTTATTCTCGTTTGGTTAGCGGCTCGATCCCTTTCCAACAGCAAAACCGGCGAGGAAGCACAGGTAGACCGCCGATCCAAGGACCAAACCAGCCGCGGCCAACGTCAGCACTCCTACCGTTCTCGGTTGCTGGACCTGACCCCCACTCAATGGTTGACAGCGCGTCAGCCTTACAAGAGGGAGGCTGCACTCCTCTTTACCGTCACCGTTCTTATGCTTATCACCGTTCTTTTGTTCATCCCTTTTGAAGAGGATGCTAGGATCGCGGTGTTGTGCGGTGGCATTTTCTTTATCTCATGTTTTGTAAAACTTTGGACCCTGTTTGAAACCTGCCAGCGCTCCTTCGAGGATCGCCAAACCGGCGCACTGGAATTGATGTTGACCACTCCTTTGAGCGTACCTGAAATGGCTTCCGGCTTTCATCGTGCCCTGCGCAGCTGGTTCCTATTGGCTGTCCCTTTGCCTTGTCTGTTGTACGTAATTGTCTTCCTGATTTTTGCGACCGCTCTTCCCGGCGAAAGCGTGGTTCATATCCTGGTTAATCTTTTGGTGTTGGTCGTCACGGCCATGGCTGATCTTTGGGCCTTATCCTGGGTGGGCCTCTGGCAGGCTGTCCGCTCTCGCTCGACCTTGCGAGCCTGTGCTCGAACCTGGCTGATTTTGTTCGGGCCGACCGCCCTGCTATTGGTGTTGTTGATTTCCCTCGAACGCGTCGTTTCCCTTATCCTGCCAGAGTCCGTGTCCATGCGTTGGATCGTGCTCGGCACTTACACCACTGTTGGTCTGCTCACCAGTTTGCCTGCCGGCTTCCGTGCTCGGAGATTGTACCTGGATGGCTTGAGGGAAGTCGCCGTGTCGAGGTTTGAAAACCGGGCTGCCGCAAAGAATTTCTCCTTTGCCACCTTTCTGAAACGCCTCCCCGCTGGCATCCTACGCAGTCCAATCCGCTTTGTTAGATGGACGAGAATGCATCCCATTTGGGGCGGCTTTTGTCTGCTGCTTCTCCTATTGCCGTTTGCCCAGGCTTTACGCGTACGCAATCTGGATATGGCTGTGAACCGCCGCGTCGCGGAAATCGCGGCCAGCGGCTGGCCCACCAATTATTCTGTGTTTCGTGAGCTGCGGAATCAAAGCGTCGCCAAAGGGTGGATCGAAGCCAAAACGAAATTAACTCAGGTTGCGTCCAGTTATGTGGATGCGCCACCCAGGCCTAGGTTTGGCAACTGGTTTGATCCGCTTTCCGTTCCGGATGCCTTCTCAACTCTTTCCACCAATCAAATCGGGCTCGTACGTGCCCATTTGGCTAGGAACAGTAATTACTTTGATTCGATCCATACTCTTTCGCAGGCTGATTGGATCGATATTTCCTCGCTGGAATCGGTCCGTATCCCTCAGGTCTATTACACTATTCGTTCGCTGGCTCCCCGGCGCATTGACCCCTGCATGTTGTCGTGGAAAGGATTGATGGAGGTCCACGACAATCAATTAAACCAGGCGACGGATCGCGTGGAGCAAATGCTGCGGATAGCGCGTATTTGGCAGCGCACGCACCGCTATTTCGGCCTTAATTCGGGGCGCAATTTTTGCTCCAATGCCGCCGAGCTGACTGAGCGTATTCTCTCCCAAGCTTCACCGGACATCGATTTACTTCGGCGCCTTCAACACATCTGGAAAATCCCGGAAGAGGAAATGGATATCCGGCCGGAACTTCATCAAGCCTTTGTCGAACTGGCCACCGGGTGGGAGCGGCTCATCAGCCGAAACGCGGCCAAATTATCCTATCAACCTGGCATCGGCAGGCTAACCCTTCCGCTCCTTTCCTCCGCCGAACATTTTACGGGGCGTCATCAATTGGCCGCGCTTGCCACCCTGGACTCGTATACCAATCTGCCCCATTGGAACAGCCTCCTTGTAGCCAGCCAGCCAATCCCCTTGAACAACGACGGACCAGACAGTGTCATCCTCGGCTCCATGGATTCCCGCCAGGATGAATTGATCAGAATTATCAACGCGAGGCGCCAAATCCTGGGGCAATCCAGAACGGTGCGAGTTGCCTTGGCGCTGCGCGAAGCCCAATTGGAAAGTCCCTCCGCCGGCAAATCCCAATGGCTTAAATCCGTGACCAATCAACCGTCCTTCAGCCCTTTCGCTCCAGACTTAAAGTATCTCTGGCAGACCAATGGTTTCGTCATATCAACGGGCACCCGTCCCGCCTCCTACTCAAACCGGGGTGAATTTATCCGCTTCGAAGTCCGACGCAAAGACTGGCAGGAGCCTTTGCCATAAAGGTTTTCTGAGTAGGCTTTCTGAACTCCCGCATTTTTTACCTATCATATTTTCAAATGCACGGTCCAATACTCAGAGCTTTAACTAATGTTACCCATTATTGGCCGCGAATTGGCAATTTCATCCCGACGCCCAAGTCTCTACTTGATCCGGAGCGGATTTGTATCGCTGTTGCTTTTGCTTTCTGCCCTTTTGGTTTGGAGACTTGATCGATTCGCGGAGCCGGGCAGGGCAGGTATGGCCATTTTTAATGTCGCGAGTGGACTTCTGTTCCTGTATGCCATCGCCTCGGGCACCCTGCTGACTGCCGATTGCCTTAGCGCTGAACGCCGCGAAGGGACGTTGCCTCTCCTCTTTTTAACCGACCTCAAACCCATACAGGTCGTTTTCGGAAAGATGATCTGTTCGTCCGCTCACGGATTAGTCCTCTTCTTGTCCGTATTTCCCGCTCTCAGCTTGGGGTTTCTCTTTGGCGGAATTGCAACCTATCCCGTTTTCATGAGCCTCATTGTTCTATCAAGCTCATTAGTGGTTTCACTGGAGCTTGGAGTCTTCGTTTCGTCCCGCAGCCTCATTGAGCGCAAAGCCAGACTGGGAACTTTTTTAGCCGTCGGAATGTGGTTGATCGCACCTCTCATTTTGGAGCATTTAATTTTAGGGCGATCCTTTTTGGAGGGTTTTAACCATCCTGAAAATATCACTCTCGGGTTTCTCAGTCCCTTGGCCCAGGCCTTGTGGGTGGACGACGTTAATTATTTTGTCCCCGAGAAAATCATTCTGGGCACTGTCGCTAATCAATTGATTGGTTATCTTTTGTTACGTCAGGCAGCTAGGAATGTGTGGGACTGTGAGCCACAGAATGGCAGGCAAAGCATTCGTAACTCCAAACAAGAAATATCTCGAAGCGAGAGCCAACGGCCCTATCGTTCGAGACTATTGGGCCAAGCCCCAACCAAATGGCTCGCCGCACGTCAGCCGTTGAAGAGGGTCATGGGTCTGATCCTCTCTTTGCTTATTCTGGTTCTGGCCACTTTAGCCGCAGACTTTGCTCCCTTGCTTCCCTTTAGAATGTCACTCCCCTATTCAGAATTCACCAACGCCAGGATGTTGATGTTGCTCGCAGGTGTATGGGTGATATTTGTTTTTTTCAAGTCGTGGGCATTCTTCGAGGTTTATCAACGCTCTGCTGAAGACCTGCGCACTGGCGCTCTTGAGCTTCTATTGAGCACTCCATTATCCGTGGGGGAAATGTCCTCCGGATTTCATCGTGCTCTTCTGTATTTTTTGCTGCCCAGCCTGGCCCTGGTATTCCTGTGGCTTGGAGCCAGCCTCCTGTTTGCAACGACACTCGTCTCCTCAGAAGAACTCAATGATTCAGTCATTTGTTCTGTAATCCTTCTGTTGGCCGGGTTCGCAGACCTATGGGCCTTGTCATGGATTGGACTTTGGGAAGGGGCTCGATCCCGCTCAATGCTGCTTGCCTGCCTGCGCACTTGGGTGAAGATGCTTGTCGCTCCGGTACTCGGCGCTCTTCTTTTTCTTAAGCTTCCAAGAGTCATCTGGCTCTATCTTCCGCCTCATTTCCCCGAGCTTCAGACTTTCGAGAGCTGCGTGCTTCCCGCGTATTTTGTACTGAGCGCGTTCTGGGGTATTAAAATCGGCCGGACGGCCAGGAACTCCTATCTGCTTCGATTGCGTGCGGCAGCGGGAGAACGCTTTAAGGTTCAATCTTTACCCATGCACAGAAGACTCCGGACATGGCTGAACACCATGATTTGCGCCATTGGAGGGATGCCCTTGAAATTCTTCCCATGGGCGAAGTCGCATCCGCGCTGTAGGACGTTACTTCTAACGGTGTTGCTTTTGCTGGTGTTTCAACAGTTTCTTGTCCGGCATCTCGATCAGAGGGTTGCCCGCCGAATTCAAGAAATACACCTCAGCGGGTATTCGACGAATTACTCATTGTCGCACGACCTGAGGACTCAGGCCGTGGCCAAGGCATGGATATCATCCAGCACCCGCCTTAAAGACATGCGAGCCCGCTTGCGCCGAGTCGACACCGGTCCTGTGCTTGAGAGGTTTTTTCGCCAGCAATGGAATCCTGCGGCACCTCTTCCCCCCGAAATACTAAATGTTCTTAATGTTCAGCTTGATCCAAATGACCGCTTTTTGTGTATGTGCGCTACTTGGCTGCGGCCGATTGGGTGGGCCAGAAACCGCGCTGGCTGGATTATTCAGACATGCTTTCAGGTACGACTCCGACAGTTGAGGAGTTCGACCTCTTGGTGTGGCGAGGGTTGGTGGCAGTCGAGGATCAAGATTTGGACAAGGCGGTGGATATGGCTGAACAAATACTTAGGATCGCGCGCATCTATCTTCGTACCTACTCCGAAGAAAGTCTGGCTAGGCTGCCTCAAACGTATGTCAAAGTAGCCCGACTTACTGAGCGCATTGTTGCCAGTCCTGCTGTGGATGGTTATCTACTCTCGCGTTTGCAAACGCTTTGGCAGATGCCGGAAGAAGATGCCAGCGACCTAATGCCCGAGATAAAACAGACATTCGCCTTATTGGTGGAAGATCGAGATTATTTAATGAGCCGAAGGATCAGTTATCGTCACCGCGACGATATCGATATTGATCATCTATTTGCGATTGAACACCAACTCGGTCGACATCAGCGAGATGTTCTCCAAGCCCTTACTATTGCCACAAATTCCACTTTTTGGATCGGTCTCTTAACTGTTGAAGATCCGGAACAGCTTGACCAAGTCCCTTGGGGCGAAATTTCTAGTAGAAACGGCCGCTGTCACTTTGGCGAATTGATGAGTGTTATCCGGGCACGACGATCGATTCTCGGTCAGGCCAGAGCTGTGCGTGCAGGCTTGGCGCTTAGGGCTGAGATGGTAGAACGACCCTCAGCCGGCAAATCATCATGGCTGAATGCCGTCACCAACCAGCCAGCCCTGAAAGCCTTCGCGCCTGGTTTACACTATCGATGGGAAACCAACGGCCTGACTGTTTGGATGGGAACGCGTTCTCAAGGCGACTTCGCCCACCACTGGCGGGCGCGCTTTGAATTGAGGCGAAAAGACTGGGTGAAACCTGCTCCTTGAACAACAAAAAAGCGGGCCATCATGGCCCGCTTTGTGCATTTGCAGTTTGAAATGGTTAATTTGCTCCGGCGTCGATCCATGCGCGGATCAGGCCGATCTGTTCCTTTGAGAGGGGATCGCCTTTACCATCGGGAGGCATCAGGCCGTCTTCAACAGCACCTGAGACGCTGTGGACGAGGGAGCTTTTTTCGCTGTGGCCGACCACGATGACTTCGCCGTCTTCTCCACCCTTTTTGATAGCTTCGATGCTATCCACGCGCAGTTTGCCCTTTTGTTTTTCGGTGCCGTGGCATTTAAAACAGGACTTCTCGAAAATCGGTTTGATGTCTTTGGCGAAGGTCACATCTTTGCGAGTCGAGGCGGGGGGGACTTTTTTCATGTCCACGTCGCCGGCCATGACGGAGGCGAGGGAAAGCCCGGCAAGCGCGGTTCCGAGGATCGTTTTCATTTTAATCATAACAACGTTCTGTCTAAGCAATTCTGACGAAGGGTGGCACTTTTTTGTTCAAGTGCAATCCTATCTTGGTCTTTGAGCCTACTTGGCTTTGGCCACTTTTTCCCACTTGTTGGTGTGGGCGGATTTCAGAACGGCGTCGCACACGTACTGTGTGTCGAGCGCGTCGCGGAAACTTGGGCGGGGTTTCTCGCCCTTGCCGATGGCTAGCACGAAGTCGGCAAATTGATGGACAAAAGAATGTTCGTAGCCTATTTGCAGGCCGGGTACCCACCAGTTTTTCATGTAAGGATGCTCACCATCAGTTACATGGATCGAACGCCAACCGCGCAATTTGCTCTCATCCTTGTAATCAAAATATTGCAGGCGGTGGAGATCATGAAGGTCCCACGCGATGGAGGCGTTTTCGCCATTGATCTCAAAAGTATACAGCGCCTTGTGTCCGCGGGCGTAGCGGGTGGATTCAAAGTTGGCCAGTGAACCGTTTTCAAACCGGCCCATAAAAGTGCAGGCGTCGTCGATTTCCACCTTCTGCGTCTTGCCGGTCAGGGTGTGTTTGCGCTCTTTGATGAAAGTCTCAGTCATGGCGTTAACACTGCTGATGTGCCCGTTGAGCCAGAGCGCGGTATCGATGCAATGGGCGAGCAGGTCGCCCGTCACACCGCTGCCCGCTACTTTGGCATCCAAACGCCAAAGGGCAGCACCGCCTTGAGGAAGATCCTTGGAGATGGTCCAATCTTGCAGGAATTTGGCGCGATAATGGAAGATTTTCCCTAACCGTCCCTCTGCAATCAGTTGATGGGCGAGCGTGACGGCAGGCACACGGCGGTAATTGTACCAAACCATGTTGGGCACACCGGCTTTTTCCACGGCCTTAACCATTTTGACGCCCTCAGGTCCGTCCATGGACAGGGGCTTTTCGCACATGATCATCTTGCCGGCCTTGGCTGCGGCAATGGCCACCTCGGCGTGGGTGTTGTTGGGGCTGGCGATATCAATCAGGTCGATGTCATCGCGCTCAACCAGTTTGCGCCAATCTGTTTCGATGGATTGATAACCCCAATTGTCGGCAAAAGCCTTGGCCTTGGCGGCATCCCGCGCGCACACGGCGGCGAGGACCGGCTCGTAATCAAGGTCAAAAAAATTGCCTGCCTTACGGAAGGCATTGGAGTGGGTGCGGCCCATGAAACCATAGCCGACCAGCCCGATGCGAAGTGGTTTTTTCATATCAATTGCTCTCTTTTGAAATTATGCGTTCCAACCGTGGGCGTTGCGCACGGCGATCATGGTTGCCAGGATGTTGTTCCAAGTTTCCGGCTTTTTCATCACGTCGTTGGGGAACATGCAGCCATCCCAGCAAATATGATTGAAAGCGCGGGTGGGCTGGCCCTTCTCATCACGCATCCAATAGCCCGCGTGGTGGGGAATGTTCAGCTTGCCATTGGGGTCGTTGGCCAGGCAATGACGTCCGGTCTTGTCATGGGAGCCGGAGCCTTTGACCGTCGCGTCATTCTGCGCGATATGGAAATCAATGGTCCAAGGGCGGAGCGCCGCGGTTAGAGTCTTGAGGGCCTCATCCAATTTACTGCCGTCCTTCCAATCGAAGTTTTCCGGCAGTAACGCGTCACCGGGGGCGTTGTAGCCCATGGTGTAAAGGAGGGTGTGAGCCATGTCCGCCTGAAAGCCGACGGTCTTTGGGCGGTTGGTTAATTCCAGCAGGCGGACCATTTCCTTCCAACTGTGCATGCCGCCCCAGCAGATTTCACCTTCGGCGGCCAGACGTTCGCCGAACGATTCAGCGACCTCGCCCGCTTCGCGAAAAGTCTGGGCTATCAGCTTGGTGTTGCCCGCCGGGTCCTTGGCCCATTCGGAGGGGCTGGCCGCCGAGTCAATACGGACCACACCGTTGGGACGTGCGCCAAGTTCCCGCAGTTTGTGCGCGATGCGGCAGGCTTTACGTACCTGTCCCACGAAATTCTTGCGTTCCTCCTCATTGCCCATGGCCGAACCTCCCCCGGTTGGCGGCCAGACTGGAGCCACCACCGAGCCCACCACAAAACCTTTGGCGCGGACTTTGTCGGCCAGGGTTTTTATTTGGTCATCCGTCGAATCAATGCTGACATGCGGATCAAACAGGAAGATGTCCACGCCATCGAATTTCACCCCGCCCACCGAAGCCTGCGCGGTCAGTTCCAACATGGTGTCGAGATCAATGGCTGGCTCGGCACCGGGGCCGCCTTTGCCGACAAGACCGGGCCACATCGCGTTGTGAAGTTTGGGAAATTGATTCGGCTGGCTCATGGTCTGCGTAAATTCGTGTTTTCTGGAAAGGCATGCGAGGCCATCTCCGGCAACAGCATGCAATTCAATAGGTTCAGGAGACTTCCACGAATTAACAAGACCGCGCCATTCCCATCAAGGCAAAAACTTGGGAAGGGAAGGAATTGACCACGGATTTCACGGATAGCACGGATGGGGACAGGAAAAGAAAAGTGATTACTGTTCAGAGCTGTCGGAACAGGGGAAATCATCGGTTTGTTTTCCGGTCACAACGCGCTTGAAGCTCAGTTTTGATTCCCTAAAATTCAACAGAATGGCTAAATGCAAACCTGTGATATTCAGGTACCCCAGCATTTGTGCGATGTGGGTGTCGTTGAAATCAGTAACCACTTTGGGATCAGCAACGACCTTGCCATCCACGATTAGGTGGGGAATCAGCTTTCCGATAAAGTGGCCGCGGTAATGAACTGGAAACTCGCGCTGCTGCTCCACCGTGTGACCACGAGCAACCAATTCAATAACAAGGGCATTTTCGTACAATCTCTCGTCCAAACCAGGTTTTAATCCATTCAAAACCGTCATTGACGCCCCAATAATATTCTTGGAAATCTCCTCGTGTAGCATGTGTTTAGGAATCTTTTTTTCCTTATCCGTGCTATCCGTGAAATCCGTGGTTAAAACTTCCCGGTCAGCCGTTTTTGCCGCAGCAGGATTTGTATTTTTTGCCGCTGCCGCAGGGGCAGGGGTCATTGCGACCGACTTTGGGTCCGGTACGCACTGGCTTGGCTTTGGAGATGGCTTCGTTGGTGTCGGCCACCATCTGGGCTCCAGCCTCGTGTTGCGCTTGGGTGGGCGCATCCCTGAAGGGCGTGGCAGAGGTGTGGATGGTGGTTTTCGGCATCTGTTGCAGGAACTGCTGAAAGGCCATCAGGCTGGATGCACTAAGAAATATATTGTGGCAGATCTCGGTTTTGATGTTGATCATCAATTCCTCAAACACTTTGAAGGCCTCCGCCTTGTATTCGATGAGCGGATCTTTCTGCCCGTAGGAGCGCAGGTTGATGCTGTTGCGCAGGCTGTCCATGGCGTACAGATGTTCCTGCCAGAGCTTGTCTATCGCGCTGAGGATGACGTACCTCTCCAAACCTTTCAGGGCCTGGGGATTTTCGAAGCTGACCTTCAGTTGGTAGGCATCGCGCACGCCTTTGGCGATAAAATCACAGACTGAGAACTGCGCGGCGCTAAGACCATCAAAGATGGATCCCGGCACGGGCAATTCAGTTCCTGCATGGCCCGCCTTGACCATTTCCTCTTCGGGCATGCCGAGGGGGAAGTTCAGGTTGACCCAATCGGCCAAGGCCCGGACGTTCCAATCTTCAGGCGTCTGAGTGGGAGTGGTGAACTGCTCCACTTTCTGGATGACCACTTCCTCCATCACATCCATCAGACGGTCCTGCACATCGTCGGCGCGGAGAATTTCATTGCGGAAGCCATAAATGACTTCGCGCTGCTTGTTCATGACGTCGTCGTACTCCAGAGTGCGTTTGCGCTTCTCAAAGTTGTGTCCTTCGACCCGTTTTTGAGCGGACTCTATGGAGCGGTTGAGAAGTGGGTGTTCCAGTTCCTGGTTTTCCTCAAGACCTACGCGCTCCATTACTTTGACGATGCGATCCGAGCCGAAGAGACGCATGAGATCGTCTTCCAACGAAATGAAGAAGTGCGAGGAACCGTTATCACCCTGACGAGCGCAGCGTCCGCGCAACTGACGGTCGATGCGGCGCGCCTCGTGACGCTCGGTCGCGATGACGTGCAATCCGCCCAGCTCATTGACACCGACCCCGAGTTTGATGTCGGTACCGCGTCCGGCCATGTTGGTGGCAATGGTGACCGAGCCGCGCTGTCCGGCGCGAGCGACGATTTCCGCCTCCTGTTCGTGGAATTTGGCGTTGAGCACCGAATGAACAATGCCCGCTTTTTTAAGCTGGTGAGCCAATTGTTGGCTGACATCGACCGAGATGGTTCCCACCAGGATGGGACGTCCGGCTGCGTGGACCTCCTGGATTTCCCTCAAGACGGCCGCGAACTTTTCACGGCGCGTTTTGTAAACGGTGTCGTGCTTGTCCTTGCGGGCAATGGGGCGGTTGGTGGGGATGATGAGCACGCCCAGTTTGTAAATATCAAGAAATTCGCCCGCTTCAGTTTCAGCCGTACCGGTCATGCCCGCCAGTTTGTGGTAGAGGCGGAAATAATTTTGAATGGTAATGGTGGCGTAAGTCTGGGTTTCACGCTCAATCTCCACCTCTTCCTTGGCTTCGACAGCCTGATGCAAACCATCGCTCCAACGGCGTCCTGTCATCAGACGTCCGGTGTTTTCGTCGACGATGATGACCTTGTTATCTTGAACGACGTATTGCACGTCCTTCTGATAGATGCAGAAAGCTTTGAGCAGTTGCGAAATGCTATGGATGCGCTGGGCCTGTTCCTCGAAAGCCGCCTGCAGCTTGGTCTTGGACTCAAGACGTTTGCGCGGGTCTTTTTCGGCGCCGTTGTCGATCTCGTGGAACGCCGTGACCAAATCAGGCAACACAAAGGCGTCGGGATCGGAAGGACTGAGAAATAGGCGGCCTTTCTCGGTCAAGTCCGCTTCGTGCGATTTCTCATCCATGGCGAAGAAAAGGGATTCCTTCTCCGCGTAGAGCATTTTTTTGGATTGATCTGCGTGCAGCTCAAGCTCAGCACGATTGGCGCGGCGCATATTGGCCGGGTCTTCCAATAGTTTCCGCAGACCTTCAGAGCGCGGTTGCCCCATCTTGACCTTGTAAAGCAAGAGGCCAATCTGTTGTTCGGTCTCGGGTGCGGCGACGACATTCGCGCCGGGTTCAGGCTCAAGTTTCTTGATCAGGTCGGCAGCCTCGGCCAGATACCGGTTGCACAGTTTTTCCTGGGTATTGACCAAATTTTCCACAGCCGGCTTTAATTCCACGTATTTGTGGTCGGTATGGATGACGGCTGGTCCGGAAATGATGAGCGGCGTGCGGGCTTCGTCGATGAGGATCGAATCCACTTCGTCCACGATGGCAAAATAATGGCCGCGCTGAACCTGTTCCTCAAGGCGAGAGGCCATGCCGTTATCGCGGAGATAATCGAAGCCGAATTCGGAATTTGTACCGTAGGTGATGTCGCAATTGTATTGCGCGCGTCGAACCTCGGGCGATTGATCGTGGAGAATGCAACCCACAGTGAGGCCCAGAAAACGATAAACAGCACCCATCCACTCGCTATCGCGGGCGGCCAGGTAATCATTAACCGTCACCACATGCACACCGCGACCGGTCAGCGCGTTGAGGTAGGTAGGCAGGGTGGCGACCAATGTTTTTCCTTCGCCGGTGGCCATTTCCGCAATGCGTCCGGTGTGGAGGGCATAGCCGCCGATCAACTGCACGTCAAAAGGAACCATTTCCCAGCGAAGTGGATGGCCCCGAACATCAATGTCTTTGCCGCAGAGTCGTCGGCAGGCGTTTTTCACGACCGCGAACGCCTCCGGCATGATCTCGGTAAGTGTGGTTTTTAGCTCTTCGAGATCTTCAATGAGCGATAACCGCGCTTTCCACTCAGTGGTTTTTGCACGCAGCTGATCATCAGAAAGCGACTGTAATCCAGACTCGATCTCGTTCATCCGCGCCACGATGGGGCGCAGACGTTTTACTTCGCGATCATTCTTGGACCCGACCAATTTTTTAAGGATAAGACCTATCATGAACAAACGGGTATTCCGTCCCGAACGCTACGAGATGCCTTGCAAAGCGTCAAACCTGCAATCGGGCTTATTGGGTGTGCGGATGTGAGTTTTTGAATGGTGATTTTTCAGCCACCCAAGGATTCAATCAGTGTTTGTTGGAAAAACCCGGCCATATCGACCGCCCACGCCAACTCCAAATTCTCGGCCTTGGGCTCTAAATCTTCCTTGGTTCCGAGTTCGGGCGAACCCAGAAGGATCCAACTGCCCACCCGGACATCGTTTAGCATCTGGAGCAGCCATTCGAGCTCACCCGACCCAATCGTAAAAATCCACCCTGTCGCGCTCTTGGACCACACTTCCTCATTCCGTATCCAATTTTCGAGAACCGTGCGGTTTTCCTTTCGCACTTCCGCCAGAGCTTCCCTTAAAAGGTTCACATCGAGCACTGAATACGAATTTTCCTGTGGTCGGCTGCCCGCGTAGTTTTCAGGAATAACCGGATAACGTCGGAGCACATCCAGAAGGATACCGTGTTCTTTTCGGCCCATTTCAAAGACGTATCCGTCGGGACGTGTTTCAACCAGTCTCATCTCGCAATAATTGACTTCTAGTCCTCTGCTTTTTCCAGAGTGGCGTGCAACGCATACCGTTGCAGCATGTGGACGAAGTGCTCGGCTTTCTCGAAGCTATCCCGTGTCAGCACGCTTTTGCCGTGGTTGTGGACTTCCCGCATGTGCAATTCGGCTTTCTTGCGTTCCCAAGCAAAAACTTTTTGGAAAACGTGCGTGACGTAGTCCATCAAGTTCACCGGGTCATCCCAGCATATGACCAAGTATCCCGGATCAACTTTTTCCTTGGTCTTACTCTTGGGTGTGATTTTCGGCCGTACCAGCGGTTCCGCTGTTTCAGCACCTCTTATGGAGGAATGAATGCTCATCAGGAACCCCGCTGAATGCGTTCGGCACCCAAAACCATTTTATCAATGTGAACTTTGTCTGGATTGGCGATGCCTAAGTCCAGCAGTTCAGCATTATTATAAATATCCATGATCGGCCTTGTGCCGGGGGCTGCCGCTTTTTTCTGTTGTCGGTCCAGTTCAAGAATAGCCATGACATCAATCGCCACGGGATCATGGCTGAACCACAGTTGATTAACAGCGGCGGAATAGTGCAGCAGGCTGCGCTCTTCCCCCTGATATTGACAGATCAAGCCGTCCACGATGTTCAAAACTACTTTGTCTGAGATCGACGGCAACGCGTAAAGCTCAGGAATGGCATTGGCCAGACGTGGTGGGTCCAGCTCGAAACGGCGAAGGTTATCCGTGCTCGACAGTGCCATCCCAGCCAGTGCGCCGTAAACGCCGGTCACATTGTGATTCAGCAGCGGAGTGATCGAAATCAGCTTCGTGAAATTGGTGGTTACAAGCTTCGACACAAAGGACTTGCGTCCGATTCCCTCCCCTTTCTGGCCAAACTCCCGATCCCCCCAAATGAGTGTGCCCAGAAGGGGGGATTCATAAAATTGAGTCTCGTCATAACCCTCATCGAAACTGCCTGCCAGCCGGACTCCATATTGCTCTGCCAATGCGGAGTATCCCGCCAGTTTAAGATCGGAAAGTTTGCGGTCCCAGACAATGATCTGCTTTGCCGGAATCCCAGCCTTGAGCAAACCTTCGATGACGCCTGCCACCACCGGGCGGCGGGTGCCGCTGGTCTGGCCGGGAGCGGAATGCACTTTTAATCCGATCACGTCCTGGGTGTTGACAAGGCTTAGCCACGCTTCCTTGGCCGTTTTCTTTCCTGTGATGGCCGACAATCCATGCTCGACCATGCCCTTTACCACCTCGGTCTGTGCGTTGTACGTTTGAGTGGCGCGGGCATCCTCAATGACCCATACCTGGCCGTGCGCCCACTCATTGGTGGCAGCCTCTTGGGCAAACGATTTGGAAACGGTGAGGCCAAGCCAGACCGTCATCAATGCAATAACTGTGGTTCGAGTTGTGAACATCCCAAAATTCCATAAAACGCCGTGAGTGGCGTCATTTCACTATTATTCATCCCATCCGCAGTCGCGCCAGTGATAAATTTGCTGTGGTCCAAATCTGGGTTGCGGTTGATTACCCCGATTTTAGCTTCATCCAACACCGTGTCCAATGGGCCGAGACATCCGGCGCGTTGGACAAAACCGCATGGTCCGAACTGAAAATGGTCTCACCCCCCGCGTACGTTGGCACATGGCGTTTCAACCAACCCCGCGAAAGCCAGCAGGGCACAATGGGATCCCAAAACCCAGCCAAAAAATGAACGGGGCAATCGACTTTTACTGCCACATCACGAGGGTCTGATTCGAGGATTACGTCCAAGCGGTGGATGGCTGCCACAATGTCCGTTTTTGTGCGGCGGTTAAGAAATTCTTCCAGCGCGGCCAGGCTTTCCGGTGCGTGCCTGTATCGGAAGAAGGCATATTGGGCGTAAGCCCACCCCATTCCACGCCACGCCATCCATGGAATGATACGGCTTATTGCTTTGGCCAGGCGAATGCTCGTGGGAATGGGATATTTCACAAACCCTCCGGCTAGAATAATCCCATGCGGTCGAAACCAACCACGCCGCAATAGTGCCCATGCCACTTGAGAACCAAACGATTCCCCTAAAATCCAACCGCAATTTAATCCCTCATTTTTGAGGGCCAATTCGATAGCTTCACCGTATTCAGCCATCCGCCAATGGGTTGAGCGGGGATAGGTGAACTCCACAAATCGAACCTCGCCGGCCAGCGCTTTTCGATAGGCCGTGACCAACGTCCAATCTCCATGAATTCCAGGCAGGTAGACCAGCAGCGGACGATCCGCGGGACCGTGAAGACGCATGCATAATTCCTCGCCAGCCACGACCACCTTGCGTTCCACCATCATGTGGCGGGTTCGGCGGCCAGTCGCTCCGACAATTTGCGATGATCTATCTTGCCTGTCCCGAGCTTGGGGATTTCGCGGACAACGCGAATCTCGCGCGGCACACTAAGATTGTTCAGTCCACGGGCGCGCAGAACGCTCCGTATTTCTTCAAGTGTTAGCCGACTTTCATTGCTCACGGCAATCAGCACTTCGCCGCGATCCTCATCCGGGCGGGTCACAACAGCAAGTTGGCAGCGTAAACCGTAATGCGGAAAGGCACCGGCCAAGGCGTCCTCAACCGCTGTGAGGCTGACCATCTCACCGCTTACTTTAGCGAAACGTTTAAGGCGTCCCCGAATCTGCACATACCCTTCATCGTCAACGGTGACAATGTCTCCCGTATCATACCAGCCGCCCAAGGCTTTGAATTTCTCGTTGGCGTCGGCGTTGAGGTATCCCTTCATCATGTTCGGGCCGCGCACCAGTAGGCGCCCGCCTTCGGCGACGCCTTCGACGGGTTCGAGTTTGTATTCAATGCCGGGCATCAGTTTGCCGACGGTGCCTTCCTTGGGTTGGAGCGGGGTGTTGAGCGCCAGAGCAGGGGAGCATTCCGTCGCTCCGTATCCTTCGCGGGCCACCACTCCGAACTTGCGGGCCCACGTTGTCGCGGTCGCCTCCTGTAATTTTTCAGCAGCTGCGAAGAGATAGCGGACGCTGCGGAAATCATAGGCGTTGGCTTTGCGCGCGTAGCCGTTTAGGAACGTATTGGTGCTAAGAAACACGGTGCAGGCCCGGTCGTAAAGCGCGCTTGGCACCATGCGATAATGAAGCGGCGATGGATAAAGATAGGTGTACAATCCACGCAATAACGGCAGGAAAAGTCCAACCACCAAACCAAAGCTGTGGAATAGTGGCAGGCAGTTGAACACCCGGTCGTTATCCTCCAAATCCATCACTCCAAGCATCTGGCGCACGTTGGCCAGAATGTTGGCGTGGCTTAGCTCAACGCCTTTGGGCACCCCCTCGGAGCCGCTGGTGAACAGAACCACGGCAGTTTGGTCGGCCCCGATGAAAGTGGGGGGCAGGGACGGACGGAACCATTGTGAAATCAGCGCGCCGATTTTTTCTCCGCGCGGAATCCCCTCGCGCACATCCTCCAGATAGATGACCTCCACACCCGTGAGATGAATCCAGGAAAGGTCCAGCCGGGCCTTGGCCACAAACTGGCGAGAAGTGATGATTTGCTTCAGTCCGGCCAACTCAGTGCAGGCCCGCATGGTGGCGGGGCCGGTGGTGAAGTTTAGGACCGCCGGAATCCGTCCGCAGACCCATAGAGCAATCAACACCACAGGCGTCGCGTTGACGTTGGGCAGCAGCACTCCGACCCGGTCTTGACCGGGAAGCAGGCGTGGCCTCAGTCGCCGAAAAATAAGGTCGGCCCCCGCGAGTAGCTTACGGTAATTGAGATTCTGGCCGGTGGGATCTTCCAAGATTGTTTTGCCGCCATATCGCTGCGCTACGTCCACCAAGGCCAGTAGGATGGTCTTGGGTCCGACGCGATGCTCGACTTCAAACTGTTGCTCTACCATCCGGTCCCGCAGCCATGCCGTGATGCGCGGCCTCGCCAGCGAGGTTTTCAGAGCCTCAAAGAGGGGTGCCGTTAGCCGCTGGGAAAAATGGGCCGTTACGGTCGGGAAAAACTCAGCTTTATTTTGATGTCTTGAGAAGGGAAGCCGATTCGCTCCCCGCAAAAAACAGGTCACCACGGGCGATTTCGTTTTGTGCAGTAGAAACCCCGTGCCTTCAAATAACTTCATCAACACCCCGGTCAGGGATAACCGTCCCTCGGCAAAAAGCACCAGTTTGCCGCCTTTGCTCAAATGTTCCGCCATCCTTTTAACCGCATACGGCGAGGCCACATCAATGGGGAAAGTCCACCTGTTGATCATCAACGCGCGGTGAATTGGGGAGGCTTGGGCGGTGGTGCTGGAGGTGACAAAGCGCCAGTCATCTTCAAGAAGCACCCAAAGGAAAAGCCAGTCGAACCACGAAACGTGATTGGGCACCAGCAGCAGGGGGCCGGGTCCGTGAAGGACTTCGGCGTTTTCCGCTTCGAACCCGAAAAACCAACCCATCAAAGTCCGCAGCATTCGCCTCAGCGCGCTAATCATCCCGCTCTTATACTACCAGCTGCACCGACTGACCAGCGTTCTGCTGCGGCGACCGGCCCCGATTATTTCCCAGGAGGATTGATGATATCGCTGAGCTTGAAGATGGGCAGGAACATACAAATAACAATGCCGCCGACGACTATGCCCAGAAACACGATCAGGATTGGTTCGATGAGCGAGGTAAGGCCGCCCAAAGTCGTCTCGATTTCCTCGTCCAGAAAATCCGCAATTCGTTCCAGCATGGAGTCGATTTTACCCGTCTGTTCGCCGGCGGTCATCATGCGGATGATCATGGTGGGGAAAACAGGATGCTTCGAGAAGGCCCCCGAGATACTGTCGCCTTTTTCGATATCACTCATGGCTGTGCGAATAGCTTTTTCCATAACCACATTGCCTACGGTATTCGCCACGATGCTAAGAACCTCAAGGATCGGGACACCGCTGCGGATGAGGGATGCCAAAGTGCGGGTGAAACGGGCCAGGCAAATTTTGTGGGCGATGACGCCGAAGATCGGCATTTTGATTCGCGTGCGATCCCAGAATTCGCGGCCTGCCTTGGTCTTGATGTAGGCAAACCAACCGTAGATGGCAATTGCCGCGGCCGGCAGCATGATCAATAGGTACTTCTGAAGAAAATTGCTGACGTCAATCAGAGCCTGAGTGGGCGCGGGCAGTTTTGATCCAAAGCTCGTGAAAATTTCAGCAAAAACAGGAACGACTTTGATCAACAGGAAAATCGTAATACCGATGGCCACCAGAGTCACCACCGTGGGGTACATCATAGCGGACTTAACCTTGCGGCGAAGCCTGGCGGTGTTTTCCAGAAAAGTGGCCAGACGGGAAAGAATCTCGGCGAGCAAACCGCCCTTTTCACCGGCGTCCACCATGCAGACGTACAGTTTTTCAAACGCCTTGGGATGGCGCGCAAGGGATTGTGAAAAATTATCGCCGCTCTCCACCTTCGAGCAAACGTCGCGGATCACATCGCGCATGGCCTTGTTGTTGGTCTGCTCAGCCAAGGCCTGTAATGACGACACCATAGCCAGACCGGCATCGATCATGGTGGCCAGTTGGCGCGTAAACATGACCAGGTCGGCCAGTCCAATGCTGCCGCCAGGAGCCTTCCCTTTACGGGCGGCCTTTTCTTGGATTTGCAGGACCAGCATGTTGCGGTTCAACAGCGCGGCAATGGCTGCCTGCTCGGTCGCGGCGTCCATCGAACTGCGAATCTCCCGGCCGGTTCCGGCCTCTCTCACCAAGTAGCTAAACGAAGGCATAGGTATCCAATCAAACGTTTATCGGTTCAAATCCTTGTGTACTTGAGCAGAGGTTTGACCGGATGTTCCAGCCTCGCAAGTCCTTTTTGCCGCGCAACTTAAGCGCGCAGCGGCTAACCAACCCCCACCAGGCAGTGGGTTAAGTACGGTAACAGCTGTTTCTTGCGAGAAACAACGTTGGGCATCTCCCAGATCGACGGTTCGATCTCGTGATAGTCAATTTTGGCCCGAAACGCCTCGGCTCCAGCCACCAGAAGCAGCGAGGTTTGCGCCACCACATCCGTGACCATCAGTGCGGCAAAGAAATATTCCTTGTTCTCGCATTGTTCCTCCAATGCTTTAATGACCGCATCCTTTCGCTTCCAGAATTGCTCGAACCCAATCTCTTCGATCTGAGCCACTGAAAAAGTTTTCCCAAGCTCCGTGTATTCCTTGCAATCGGTAGTGATTGCCAGGGAAGGGGGGCGCGTTACCAACAGCGAGCCGGAGGCAAACAGCTTCTCAGTGAACTCAATGGCGCTCACGCCCGACGTCAATTCCAGAATCGCCAGTACATCCACATCCCTCTGCGTGGTCGTGGGTGAAGTCAGGTTAAGCGTGTCGGATACCACTCCCGCCAAAAGCAGCCCGGCCAGCTTGCTGCTCATCTCGAGTCTCCCCCTGATGAACATTTCCGCCACAATCGTGGAGGTTGATCCAACCGGTTCATTGCGAAAAAGAATCGGCCGGTGTGTGGTCAACCCCAGCCGGTGATGGTCGATTACCTCAATGATATCCGCCGTGTCCGCCCCGTTTACCGCCTGCGAAAGTTCATTGTGATCCACCAAAATCAATTGGCGGTCCACCTTCTTGAGTAAATCGGACTTGGACAGAATTCCCACGGTTCTCTTTTTGTCATCCAGCACCGGAAATGCCAGAAAGTTGGAGGCCGTAGCCACCGCCAGAATTGAGGCAAGGGGCTCATCCTCTTTGAAAGCCAGAAATTTTTCGTGGATCATGTGCTCCACCGTGATTGACGCGCGGGAAAGCATGGCCGTCGTCGCTGAATCATGTGGGGAAATAAGCACTGAGACTCCGTGTTTGCAGGCTGAATCATACAGCTTCTCGCTGAACTTCAGACCGCCCGTCACCACGATGGCCCGGACGCCATGCGCTATGGCCAGCTCCTGAATATCCTCGCGGTCGCCCACCACCACCAAAATTCGTTCCTTTGGGTAGATCGGAAGGCGTTTTGAAAAATTGGAGACAGACATCGCGCCCACCATGAGGATCAGGGATTCCGCGCGATCAGGCTCCAAAACATAGTGCATCTCCGCCGAAAGCGTGCGTGCCAGATTGCGCAGCGTTGCCTCGACCTTGCGTGAATCAAAAATGCGGTTTGGAGCAGGAAAAAAGAACTTCGACATCTTGAACAGCGACAGCAAGCCGCAGCATGTCTTATCCTCGTTCAAAACGGGCAGCACCCGGATGTTTCTCTCGTCCATGATCCCCAGCGCCTCAGCCACCGTCGCCGTCGGCGGCAGGGAAACGACGTTGCCCTGCATTACATCGCGCACCTTGGGCGAGACATCGGCCACAAACCTCGGCGCCGGAAACTCAAAGGTCTTCAGTACGAAATCAATTCGGTCATTCGTATCCCCGCAGCGGGCGGCCACGGCATTCGGCATGCCTGTACGCCGCTTGTACTCCGCATATGCAATGGCCGAACAGATCGCATCCGTATCCGGATTTTTGTGGCCGATAACAAGAACTTCACTCATGGCTGGGATTCTTTGGGCAGGTCTCCTCTGATCGACTTGGATACTAATCCCCCGAGGGCCTCATCGGCAAGCCATCGCATTGATCGACAACGCTTAAAATTCTCAAGTTCTGTGCTAAAAAGGCGAAGTACCTTGTTATTGAACACATTTTTTGATCAGAGTCATCCATCCATGAGATTGACTTCGTTGCTCCTGCTCATTGTCGTTTGCCTACCCGCATCTCGGCTGAACGCCCAATCCCCCGGTTCGCGCGATACTAATTTTGTGACTCTTGAAGGCACGGATGCCGCACCGGGATTTGTGATTCCGCTTTCGGAAGGCAAGGTGCTGACCGGGGGAAGCTTCACCAACTTCGGCAAAAGCGGGCGCGCCGGCTTGGTTCGCCTAAATGCCAACGGGACCGTGGATGCCGGTTTTACCCTGCCGACGCCCAAAGGAATACAGCCACCTATCTTCGTCGGAAATAATATGGTGTTCGCTGGGAGCACCAATGCTGGGACGGTCTTGGCGGCAGTCATGCGGGCCGATGGTCGCATCGTGATTCAGGGTGGCTTTACTCATCTTGGCGCAGAGTCGATTCCGTCCAAAGTTGCCTTAATCAATGACGATGGCACTTTGGCTCCGTTTGCGCCCAGCCTTGAGTTGCCAGGACGCGCCAGCCTGCTGCAGGGGTCGGGCAATAGTGTGTATTTTGGCGGATCTTGGAACGTTGTGGACACTCTCAGGCCAGTCATCCAGCGACTCAACGCTGATGGCTCAAATGACCCGACTTTTGTTGGTCCTACCCCTGGCTCACTCGGTTACGCCGCAGGTTCAATCCGTGCGCTTCTCCGCGGCCCTGGCGAAACGATCTACGCGGTCGTAAACTCCACCTCCCAGGAGGTCTTTCGGTTGACCTCCAGCGGTGCGCTTGACCCCAGCTTCGGTGATGGCGGTCGGGTATCAGGAACTCTTTCCTCAATAAAGTTTGCTAGCACTCCCAGCGGCCAGATGGTCCTCGGCGGCAGCGGTTCCTACCGTGGTCAGACTCTTTCTTCCAGCCTCACCCGGCTGACCTTGGGCGGGTCGATTGACCTTTCGTTTGTCCCGCCTCCTGGCGTTTCGCTGAGCGGTGATGTGGACGTTCAGGCCGACAACAAAGTGGTTGGGCTCAGTGCCGGTAGCGCGGTAGCCGCGCGTTTCAATGAAAATGGTTCGCTCGACGCCGGCTATGTGGACCCAGGCAAAGCACCTGTCAGCCTGCCGGTTTTTATTGGTTTTGATGTGGCGGTTGCTCCCGATGGTTCAGCCTTCGCTGCGGCCCTCTTTTACAATGCTGCGTTCACTTCGTTCAACGGGGTCATTCACATCCTGGGCGACCCAAATACCCCACCGTCCATCGCCAGCCAGCCCCTTGCGCAAACCAACACGCTGGGTGCGCGCACCCGCTTCAGCATCGCCGCCCAAGGCGCTCCTCCTCTCGTCTACCAATGGTTCCGCGGCAACACGCCCATCGAAGGATCTACAACCAGTGAGTTGATTCTGCCCATCACCGCTCCTGCCGATGATGCGGATTTCCGCTGTGTCGTCTCCAACGGCTTGGGTTCTATCTCGACAGCGGACGTTCACCTTACTCTCCTCGACCCGGCCCCCGGCAGTGTTTATCGCGAGACAGATGTTCCAGCGGGGCCTGATAACGAAGTTCATGACCTCGTTTTTGATGCCTCTGGCGGGCTGCTGGCCACGGGCCAGTTTTTCCAATGGAATAACACCAACCGCAATAATCTAGTGCGACTCTTGCCCGGCACAGATGAGTTGGACCCCACTTTCAGTTCCACCGTGCTTGACGGCGGCGGCCTCCATCTGGTGGCTTTGCCCGCAGGTAAGGTACTCGGGATTGGTTACAGGGGAATTAGTTACAACGGTAAAACACACGAAGACGTCTTCCGCTTCAACGTCTCTGGCTCAGTGGATGCCACCTTCAATCCTGATGGCGTGGGCAAACCTGCGGGTATCTACGCCAGCACTTCTCGGCCTGGGGTGGGCCCTGACGGCAAAGTGGTTCTCTTCGGCCGGTCCTGGAATGGCGAGGTTCTTTCTTCTGCCACCCAAGGATCTTACTTCCGCCTCAATGACAATGGCACCCGCGACCTCAATTTTGCCCTCCGAGGCTCCAGTTACTCCGGGGCTGGTGGTGCCATCGTCGCTCTGTCCAATGGGCAGTACATAGTGAGTGCCTCCACCAATGCCAATGCGTCCTCTGCCAACGGCGTGATCCGCCTCAAGTCTGACGGAACGGTCGACTCAACTTTTTTTGTTGGCAGCCCTTATCCTTTGGGCACACTGATAAACGATATCCTTGTTCAACCTGATGGGCGCATCCTGCTGGGCGGTACTTTCAACGTCCGTACCCTCCCTTCAGGTGGCTCTTTGGTGGTCGGTGTCGCTCGATTGTTGTCCGATGGCCACCTCGATCAAAGTTTCAATGCTGTGCCTCAGTCGTCGCAGTCCCCCGATTTCAGCTTTGGCGACGTGCGTCGTTTGGCCTTGCAGGCTGATGGCCGAATCGTGGCCATTGGGCGTCCGTTGAACGGCGTATTCCCTCGCGGCAACCTCGTCCGTTACTGGCCCAGCGGCGCTCTTGATCCCGAGTTTCAGGTCGCTACCAACCTCAATCGAAACGCGGTTCTTTATGCCGTGGCCGCCCGGGCCGACAACGCTATTTTCGTGGGGGGTAACTTCCCCGAATTTTCCCGTTTCTCCCGCAAAAATTTTGTTCACCTCAACGGTGGCCCGTTGCGCCCCACACCGCAGGCCCCCACCATTCTCAGCCAAACCGCCCGTTTGGTGGCCAAAGTCGGCGCCAACGTCACCCTCAATGTTGTTCCGGGTGGCGAAGGTCCATTCCAATTTCAATGGAGCCGCAATTCCAGTACAGGTTCGACCAATTTTATCGACCTCATCGGAGCCACCAATTCCAGCCTGACGCTGAGTAACCTTCATCTCTCCGCGCAATCTGACGCCGGGCTTTTTCAATGCGGTGTTGTGAACCCAGGTGGCGCGATCTATAGCGCCATCATTCCTTTACTCGTCGAGCCGGAACCTGCGCTACCAGGCCAACTCGATCCAAGTCTCAATATCACCGGCTCCATCGCTGCCAAGGCTCAACAGACTGTGGTAAATCCAGACGGCTCACTCTACGCCTTGGTTGATGGCTACTTCGTTCATCTTTTCGAGGACGGCACCCTGGACACATCCTTCAATGCTCCTGCTGATTTGTTCGTGCGGCTTGTTGGAGGCCTCTCAGCTATTAAACGCCAGCCCGACGGAAAGATCCTCGTAGCAGGCAAGTTGAAGGATGGCATTTTGGCCCGGCTCTTGCCCAATGGCAGCTACGATCCCGACTTCAACCGCCTTGGGGCAACTCAAGCCAACGCCATGCCCTCCCAGATTGAACTGCAAAGCGACGGTAAGATCTTGCTCAGCCTGCCTTTGGGCGGGCAGTTCACCAGTGCCGGTGGTAAAGTCGTTATTTCGCTTGGCCGCTTCATGCCCGACGGGTTCCTCGACGACAGCTTCCAGTCATTGGACCTCTTGAACGTGATCCCCGGCAACAGCACCGGCGCGGGTACCATCAGTGCCTTCCGTGTTCGTTCCGACAATCGCATTTACATCGGTGGCGGTTTCAGTCAGGCGCAGGGCGCCTCGCGATACGGTGTGGCCCGACTCAACGCCGATGGCTCGCTCGACCCCGACTTCGTTCCGCCAACCAACGCTTCAGCCTCCGGCGGAACTTTTGGAACCATGCTGTTCTACCAGCTCGGTCCCGTTTCCCCTACTGGAGGCGTCTACATCTTTGGTAACTTTACCCAGCCCTCATCCAGCGCGCTTAGATTGCTGCCCACTGGCTCTATAGACTCAGCTTTCCAACTTTCAACCGTTAACCAAATTGACGGCGGCGTATTGCAGTCTGATGACAAGTTGATCTTCAGCCAGCTTGGCTCACTTGGTCGTGCCAACTTGGACGGATCCATCGATGTTTCATGGCAGAAATCCCAGCCCTTCACTTATCAATTGTCCATCCTGCCGGATGGGAAACTCCTCGCTGGCAACAAGCGCTTCTTTACCGGTGTCGGCCCGGCCGTTACTGCTGCTGAGGTCGGCTTTACCCTCACCGTCAGTGGTCTTCAACTTACTTGGCCTACAGGTTTCAAACTCCAGTACACCACCCAACTCGCCCCCCCTGACTGGCAGGAGCTTGCGAATCCCTCGCCTTTCACAGTGCCGCTCACGGGCTCAGGGGGGTTTTTCCGCGTGCTGCGCGTCCCGTAATTTAGTACACAGGCGGCCAATCCTCATGGGCGCTGCCATCGGCTGCACACGTTCTTAACGTTGTGCCTATGAATAACAACTTTCAATAAAATTATTGACCGCCGGTGCTTGTTGCGATATAGACAGGTTATTCCAATTAATGCGCGTGCGCACTCCTTGAGCCGTGCTCTGCGGTTTTGATTGAAAAATGCTCACAAGCCAGTGCGAAACATTGAGTCACCTTATTTCGGTCCTGTACGGATGGCGCTGCTCCGACGCCCCGTGTTATAACCAAGATTGAGCAGGGTATGGATCGTAAAGATAAAATTAAACTCTCTGCTAAAGTCATCAACATTACCAGTCCGCCCTCAGGCACAAGTCACTATCTCACCCAATGCAATGATAACTTGGGCTCATCCTTGGACTTTTGTGGGCAAAAACAAACCTCCGCTCCAGTACGGTCCCGTTTCAGTATTCTCCACTCGATGGAACGTTTTTTCTTAACTTTTTTCACTCTTGGCCGCTTGGCTCGGGGCTGGCGCACTTACCATACCTTGACTCAATGACTGAGAGGCCGCCAATTGTAGGAAATCCGCCCCGTTGAGCGTTGCTCTTTTCGTTGGAGTGGTTGTCTATTCGTCGTTGAAGATGACCGCTCATGCTCAGGGCACTCTCGAAAATCCTCGTTTCGAAAACCCCGGTTTGCCACTCTCTCCGAATAATTATTTCGTCCCTACTGCGGCTGCGATTCCAGGCTGGACTGCTTATGTGGGGGGAGTGCCCGTGTCTTCAATCGTCTACAATGACGTTAACCTTGGCGCGCCCGCATTTTCCTTGCACGGCATGGACTCACCGTTGAAGCCTATTCAAGGCAACTATTCGGTGATTTTGCAGGGTTCAAAGATATTTGGTGGCTCCAGCGCCGCAGTGGGGCAAACCCGCCCGATTCCATCGACTTCAATGTCGTTGAGATTTTACGGCTCCATGGATATGGAGGTAACTTTCAATGGAAACCCCCTCTCCCTCATCCTGCTGAATAAGGAATTGAACTACGATAATCTCGTGGCAGATATCTCGATGTTTGCCGGCCAAACCGGCGAAATCAGATTTACCTCCAACTTATCCGCATCTCATCTTCTCTATCTGGACAACATCCGCCTCTCTACATTGCCCATCCCGGAGCCAGGCGCACTAACTCTCCTGGCTTTCGGCCTCTTTGGTTTGGGTTGGCGCGCACATCGCACTCATCAGGCATTATTCACTCGAACGCAGACCACCCTCCAATAAAATTCAGATCGCACTCATTTCCTGTTTTGTTGTCTCATTAAAATAATTTTTTCTTAGCTGTGAACTCTGCACAGGCTTCATTTGCTCGGTAAGGCTTATGCTAACCAATGGGGCAAAACTTGGAAACACCAACAAAAGCTGCCGCCGGGCCTGTTGGCTTCGGCGGCAGCGAGTGGGGGGTGAGACCTAGTTTTTCCTCAGCCTGTAGAACCGAACCACTCCGTCCTCAGGCGCGGTCGGGCGAGCCAGCAATTGACGTCCGTTATGTTCAACTTGTCCTTCAAACGGCCGCCACGACTTGGGGTCATTAAGATTGTCCGTCTCCTCAACGGCGTCTCCCGGTTCGCCGAACCAAGCCAGAGTGAGTGGATGTTTGCGGCTGGGTGGTTCCGGCTTAATTGAGAGCGGGGGGTGAATGATATTATACGACCCTCGAAGACAGCGCGTCCACATCCTTGCGAAATCCTCGGCGGACTGAAAAATGGGGCTCATATCCTGAGCATTCAAGCCTACGTTGGAGAGGTCCTGAAGGAAGTCGGGCAGCATTCCATAGTGAGCCACACCTTCGAAGTTGATGTCCCATTGTTTCGTGGCCGTTTCACAACGTTTTAATGGCACGTTGTTGCCGAAGATCCGTTCATATTCATCCCAAACGCGAAGCAACCGAGAAAAGCGGTCCTTAATGGGTGTCCCTTTCATGAAATCTTCCTGAACGACATTTTGATTTCCATTTCGAAACCGGTAGACTGCCCATCCCACATTGGAGAAGTAGTCAACCTTGTCCCACGACACCCCGGCTGCCGAGGCCACCAAGGCCTTTGTGTAGAGTTCGATTCCCACCTTGTTCGGGTGATCATCATGCAAGGCTTGGGTAATTGTGTGAATGACTTGGTCGCTGGCGTTGGTTTTCCAGTGAAAGATATTCAGTGCGACCATGAAATCTCGCTGGTCGGTATTGTAACTGAAGCCATGGTCGTAGTTGGCCGGAGCCCATGGATATCCCTCCGGATCCACCGCACGCCCCAGAAATACCGAGGATGTGATAGGACGTACGAAGGTGGAGTCGTATCTAACCCCATTTTTCTGGGCCATGATCTGCCCATGCTTTCCATTGTAGGCGCTGAAGGCGGCTTGAGGGCCAAACCTTGGGCCGGGTCCAACGATCAAGCCGTTGATGTCAGTGCCAAAACAAATTTGGCGTCCCCGCAGAATCTCCAACCCCAATAGATAATCCTGCGACCATGTTCGGGACGAGCCTGCACAGTTATTCTTAACATCCGAACTCGAAAAATCATGAGTGCGCCAGGGCTTTTCTTGGTAAGTGCTTTCAAAGCTGTACCCATCGTGGTTTTCCCATCCCACACCCATCAAGCCTCCCAGTTGCTGCACCCTAGCCAATTCATCACGGCTGCGGTCGTTTTCGCCGTGCTCATGGACCTCGTGCAGCTCG
>JANYDC010000039.1 GCA_025359965.1 Pedosphaera sp. | reverse complement strand
GCCACAAACGCGCACAGCCGAAACGTGGCGCAGCGAAGGAGCCCGAAATTGGATTACCCCAAGCATCGCCGGCTCATCCCTCAAACAAGTCAAAATAATTACGACGATCCCACGACCCACGGCACATCACTCATCAACGTCCTGCAACTCATAACTAATCATGACAACCACCCTTCTCCTCAGCCTGGTAAAGCAGGTTCATCTGACTCTGCCGAACCTTGGCACCCAACTCCTATCAACACCCCTCGACTGGTCATCATCCTTGGTTCCGCTTTTGGCCATTTCCACCGTGGACGCGGGCGTGGATGGATTTCTTAATTTCATGGCCAAGCTGATGATTGTACCGGCCCTGGCCCTGACACTCTTTGCGGCCTATCAGTTCAGCGAAGGGCGCTTGCGCGAATCTGGGATGTCTTTTGGGGGATCCCTCCTATTAGCACTGGCTGTGCCGATCGTCAGGGCAATCTTCGCCCTTTAAACCGGAACACCACCATCGAATGAAAAACGACGAGAACATCCACATTACCGCCACCAATTCGGCGGAGGAAAACCATGGCAGTTTCCTGGGCATTGATCTCCGGAATCTGACGCCCGTCCTGATACTGCTGGGGCTGGGTTTTGGAATTTTTGCATGGCTCCAATATCATGGCAAAGTCACTTTCAGCAGTGGCTTTTGGATCATCCTGTTTCCAGCGGTGGCGAGCGGAATCTACGTTGCGGTGTTCAGCCAAGGCCGCCACGCCAGCTACGCCGAAGACCTGCTTGAGACGGCCACAACCGGAGGCCACGCGCAACCACCCATCGCCAAAACCTCGGCGCGCGGCTCCGGCCAGCCGGCCGACGGCTGGTTGATCAAGGACCTCATAATCACCCATGGCATGGGTCCAGGCGGACAGGTTTCCAAGGGATTCTGGATGGATATGCCTGACATTTCCCATGCCTCCGCCGCTGTGCAGAACGCCGTTAAGGAAAAACTGAGCAAACTTCCATTTCTGGTGGGCGACGAAGTGCGAATCCAAATGGAGTTTTCCAAGGACGGCAACTACGGAGATTCACTGCTGCGTCAGCAGACTCAAAGCCAGGCAAGCCCGACACCAGCAATCAAGCATCACCGGAACCGCACATTTCTCAAGTATTGGGACATGAAACAGGCCGGCCAACTCCGCAGAAACCGGGTCGCCATTTTTCTAGGACGTCAATTCGGACCCTCCACCAGCGCTCCATGGAAGAAGGCTGCGGCGGAGGGGCACTACGAAACCGTCCTGGCCCAAACCCAGGCGGAATTTGCCGAATACGGCCGGGCTTTGGCCCATCTGGTTGCTTCCATGGACGGGACCGCCACGCCCATGACCGATGCTGACCACTACCTGGTTCACTTGGAGAAATTCAATCCTTCACTGGCGCGGAGAAACGGTTTTGATGCGATGGACGGGTTCAATCCGGCCCGAAGCATTCTGGAGACGTGCTGGCATTCGGAAATGCGCGGCCAAGGCGCTCGTGGATTCTGGATGGACGAATATCACCACGGAGTGCTGGTCCTGAAACATTGGCCCCTTCAGACGATACCGGGAATCGTTAATTGGCTGACCCATCTTCCCTTTGCTGATTACTCAATCACGGTGCAGATGCAACGGATCCCTCTAAAGGCACTCCTCAAACAACTGCAACGCGAGGTCGACCGCATCGGGCAGCAGCTTCTGGCCAAATCCAGCGAGCACTTGGCCATTACCAAAGCCCAGTTGGAACTGCGCATCAACAGGCTTCTGAAAGGAAGTGAAACCCCCTTATTGGTTGAATATATCCTCATCATCCGCGCTGCAAACGAGGCCCAATTGTCGGAACGGATGATGGCCGCCAAATCAGCCATTCATTCGATGAGGGGAGCCAACTACCATGAAGCGACCCTGGCTGCATCGTCGAAGCAATGGTTTTTCAAAACCCTTCCCGGCGGCATGTTCAGCAAACACCGGGGATTGCAACTTTTTGGTGAGGCCACCTTTGTGGCCGATCTTCTGCCGGTCAACTCCTCTTTTACCGCCCATCTAAGCACCGCCGAAGCTCTCTATTTGGGCACTCATGGCAATCTCGTAGGCATTAAGACGTTCGCGGGTGATGGGAGGGATGCCATGCCGCAGAACCAGATGGTAGTTGGCTCTCCCGGAATGGGTAAGTCGGTCTTTCTCTCGGACCTGCTTTTTCAGACCGCTCCCTTTTACGAATACACAGTCATCATCGAGGAGGGATTGTCCCACGCCGCCTTCACAAAAGCGATGGGTTGCACTCCCATCATCGTCACGGTGGGAGGAGGACAATCATTTAACATCCTCGGATGCGACGGCATCCCGATGGGACCCTTTCTCCAGTCCATGGCGGTGGCGTTTATTGGGTCCATGGTGGGCCTGTCCTCAGTCGCGGACGAAGCCCGTTACCGCACTGCCCTCATCTCCAAAAGGCTGGCCAGTCTTTGCCGGGAATTTGCCCAGGACAAGATCCAAAGCTTATCCGAAAAAAACCGGACCGCCCTGATCCGCAAGGCCATGGCCATCCAGCAGATTGCCGAGAAAAATCAATGCTCCTTCCTGGAGGCCTTTGTCGAATGGCGGGACCGCAGCCCGGAGGAGATTTCGGCCGTCGAAGGGGGATTCAGCGAAGGCGACGTTTGGGCGTTTCACCAAGCCCACTCTGATCTAGTGGAAAATCTGGTTTACTCAACCCTACCCCCCGCTGGCCAACTCACTCTCAGTGCTTTCAAGGAACATTTGGAGCTCAGCGGCAATGACGCGGAGGGCCAGCATTGCCAAAAGCTGGCCACGCTGCTCGAACCCTTTTGTGGCAATTCCCGTTACGGGGCGATTTTTGACCGGCCCACCAATGTGTCCCTAAAAGCCCCTGTGCTACATCTGGAACTGGGCGGCATTTCGGAAGCGGACAAGGAGCTTAAGGCGATGGTGCGGTTCGTCATTCTCACCCTTGTCCGGCAACACCTGCTCACCCTTCCCAAACTCAGCCGCAAACGGCTGATCATCGAGGAGCTTTCACGTTTTCTCGAACTCGGCGGGGAGGCACTGGTCCTTGAATTTTTCAATCAATTTCGCAAGCACCGGACTCAACTCACCGTGGTCCTGCAAAACTTCACCCAAATTGCCTCCCCTGCGCTCCGGGCTGCCATCATCGGAGGCACTCCTGCTTACGTCATCTTTAACCCTGGTGACCGAACTGATTTGGCCGCCCTGGGCGAGGCCATCGGACTCTCGGCAGCCGCCCAGGAACGCATCCTAAAATACACCCGACCCAGTCACCTTACGGGTCGGCTCTATTCCGAGTGCACCTACGTCTTCACCGATCCGAATCACCCCATCTGCGGAACCATCCGCTTTACCCCTCTGCCCGACACTTCCGAATCAACCACCCGACCTTCCACCCCTGACTCCCATGCGAACTAAACTCCTCCTCTCTTTGTTAACGCTCACCACCGGTTGCTCCGGTGTCGGGCGCGGCCTGATCGACGCCGGCGGCGCGGCGGGCGGCGCGTACATCGGAAACACCCTGGGACATGGCGATATGGGGGCCACGGTTGCCGGAGCCGCCGGAGGGGCTCTGCTCAGCGAAGGCGCACAAAGCCTCGTCCGGTCCGGCAAGAAGAAATCGTTCGAGGAGGGCTACAAACAGGGCCAGTCCGACTCGATCAAACAACAATACTGGCGCTTGCAGGAGGCCCAGCGCACACCCAAATAACCATCTTCCCATCCACACCACTTCAGACAATCCCAGCAGAACTCAGAAATACTATGAAGATCAAGATAACCATTGTCCTCACCCTTTGTGCGGCATCCGAGGCCTCGGCTCAATGGGTCGTTACCGACCAGTTGATGCTTGAGCAGAAAATCATTGAAATGACTCGTTTGGGCGATCCCGCCGCATTCAGGAATCTCGAAGGGTTCAGCCAGCTCAGTAAAAGCCTGATTGCACCGGGCACCGCCCTGTCTCTGCATGCACTTCAGGAGGTGGCGAGTGGCGTCAACGCTTTCATCTACACAGGCAACGGCCTCTACCAGCCGGTGCTTGATCATGTCGTGACCGCAGCTGGCGTGCTGGTTCCTCGGGCCGAGGCGGAATATCGCAAGTTCGATGCGATCGCGCAGACCACCACGAACTTCAAGGAAGTCCAGAAGGAGATCCAGGAAAAGGTCACCCAACTCCGGCAGGAGATCAGCGATACCGTCAGCCGCGTGCTGAGTGCCAGCACGGATGCCGAGGTCCAAAAACTCCATACCCTACTGACCTCACAGAACACTCAACTGGCCAGCCTTGAGCGCGAGCGCGACGCGGCTCTGGCCCGCGTCCTGGTTCAGGATGTGGAAAATCGGAACGACGAGAAAAAACAGGTCCAGGCCCGCGTGGAGGAAGGGGTGGCGGCCTTTCAAAATGCACAGGAAAAGATGGGCCAGTTTCTGGTCCCCAGTTCATCCCCTGTAGCCCTTCCCTCACCTGGAGCGGCTCTTCCCTAACAACCCATTAACCGCCATGAACACTAAGCATAAACCAAATCAAATAACGGTCCCAAGACTGCGCCCCACCCTGTCCGCGCGCAGGCCCAGGTGGATGGTGTTCATGGCGGTGTGCTGGGCGGCATCCGCCACCGCCCTGGCCGCCACGACGGTGGCCGCTACCGCTACGGACTACGGCACGGATTTTAACAGTATGTTTCCTGGCTTTGTGGCCAGCTGTGCGCGCCTGCATGATTTGCTTGTCCCTTTTTCGATGGCGGTGCTGGTATTATCCTTTGGATTTTCCTTCTGGCACGGGCACCAGAACCCCATCCACATGTTTCAGTTTTTGATCAAGCTCTTCATGATCGTGCTATTGATTACCCGCTGCTATTCCCTGATCAACGACGCGCAGGTGATCATTCAGGATTTTGTCACCAACAACGTACCTGCCCGCCCCGAGAACATTGCCCAGCTTTACAAGGAAAAGCTGGCCGCAGCCCAGAACGCGCCCGAGTTGCGTGATAAAAATTTCACTTCGCTCCTCTTCAGTTCGAACTTCTTTGAGGCCCTAGTTCTGGCCGCCCTAACTTTAATTTCGTGGTTGGCCATCGCAGTACTGTTCTTCGTGTATATCGTGCAAAAGGTCGTCCTGTTGTTGTGCTGGTGCCTCTCCCCGCTCTTGTTCCCCTTTTTCGCCATCCGGCCGCTGGCTCATTTGGCCCTGGCCCATCTGATGCGGATTATCGGTATCCTCCTTTGGCCCATTTCCATTGCCCTCGCCTCGACACTTTCAGAAGGGCTTTTAGACAATCAAATGCGAGGCGTATTCGGGGATGGAGGACCGGTGGCTGGTGCGACAGGCTGGGCTCTGCAACAAATTCTCGGTCTGACGGTCATCGCCATCTGGATTATTTTTTCCTCCTTCGCCGGCCCTTATTTTTGCCAGCGTCTGGTTTCGGGAAGCGCAGAAGCCGCAGGACTGCTTTCGCAGGGCGGCGGGATGCTGGCCAATCTGGGGCTGCCGGGCGGCATCAACGCCATTCTGTCGGCCAGCGGCGCCTTGGCCCGCGCCTACTCTTCACGGGGTGCAGCTGCAGCGGATTCGCCCCAACCCGTCCCCGCCATGCCTTCGGACACACCTGAACCTCCACCCACCAACCTTGCCCAGGAATTTGCCCCGCAAAACGATTCTAATGATCCCACCGCCCAGCAACAAGTGGATGAAGCCATCGCCTCTACAAATCGCCCAAACTCAGACCTATGAAACGCACCTCTCCCTCCTCACCACCACCGGAACGCGCTTTTTCGCCTCCCGCATTCTTTGCCAACAAGGATCGCATGAGTCGCCTTTGCGCCACCGCCGCCATCCTCTCGTCGCTGACAACGCTGCTTTGCCTTATCCTGGTCTTTCGGTTTGCGACCCAGTCGCCCCTCATTCTGGGCGTGGACCGGGCCGGCATCCCGTTCGGGGAACGGGGCACCAGCTTTTCCGAAGCCAAGGAGCTTCATGTGGAACAGGCCCTGCTCGCCACAACTGCTCTGCTCTCCCGCAGCCCAACTGATTTCGATTTGCCGGAGATCCTCCAACCCCTCTTCTCGGGCGCCGCTTTGGAGATGGCCAAGGAACTAAAGTCCCGGGAAAACGCGGAGTTTCAGGAGAAAGCCATTTCCCAGAAACCTCAAGTGGCCCGCGTGGAGGCCCTTGAGACCCGTCCGGATCTGGTGCTGGTGGTCGTGACCGGCAAACTGGCCCGCAACGGCAGCCTGCGCAACCAACCCTTTGTGGAGGTGGTCCCCTTCACCCTGCACCTTTCTCTCAAGCTCAATTCAGACCTCTTGCGCAACAAGCGGTATCCCACCGTGGTAAGCCAATTTGTCCTGCGTTATGAATAAGATTTGCCTGGCCATATCCGTGTGTCTTGGATCGCGACTCGTCGCGGCCGAGCCCGTTCAACCCATCATTCATGCGCCGCTGGATGCGAGGACAGTTTTCCGGTTGCCCGTGTCGTCCGAGCGAATCACCACAGTCTACTTCCCCGGCCCCATCTCGGGTCTGGAAGCAGCTTTCGTTACTCTGGACGGTGAGCCCCCGGCACGCTTCCAATGCTCGTTCCTGCCGGGACAACGTTACTTTTCCCTGCGGGCCGTCCAACCCAACAGCACCGCCAACATCAACGTGGTTTGGAACGGGAACGTCTATGTCTTTGAAGTGTTCCACGCGCAGGATCCCACCTACGCCGTCGTCCTGTCCCCTCCCGTGCGCCAGCCCTCTTCTGCGTCGACCGCTGGGCCGAGCAATATCCTTGCGGTCCCGGCAGCGCCGAGCCCTGCCCCAACCATCCCGGCCACCAATGCAGCAACCGGGATAGCAATCCCGAGCAGCACTCGGCCAGCTCCGGGAAGGCTCGTAACCAATGCTTTGGCAACTCCTCAACCTCCTGCGGAAAGAGCGGTGCCGCTCACGGTGTATCGCCCCAGCTACACCATCAGGCCTGACTCCTCTTCATCCACCTCAACCACCACCACCCGTACCGTGGAATCGGTCGCGGAAGAAAAAAAACCACGACGCTTTTGGAAGCGGTGGAGCATTCCCTATCTGATTAGTTTTGAGATCAACACCTCCAACGACTGACCAGTAAACCAAGATTATGGACTTTTCCAAATTCATCGACTTCCTGCGCGCCAAACCGCAACTGGTGATCACGGTCGGCCTGATTGGGCTCGCTCTGTTCATGGCCCAGTCCTGTCGGTCCTCGTCGGATTCAGCCAAGGGATCCGGAGTGCTGGCAACTTTTCCCGCCGCGCAAACAAACGTGCATATGGCCGTTGACCGTCAGGTTCGCACACCGCTTCCCACTCAGCTCCAGTCTTCCCGCCTTCAAGGCCCCAGGCCCAATGTGATCCTCAGCGTGCATGTTGGGACCGCTGAAGAACCCCGTCCTGCCGGTCCCTACGCGCCCTATGGGCGGCTCCTGCAATGCCAGCTGGTCAATTCTGTTGAGTCGGGATTGGCGGATTCTCCGGTGATCGGTCTGGTGGTCAAGGACCTTTGGCACGATGGCGATGAAATTTTCCCAGTGGGCACCGAGGTCCACGGCAAAGCCCAGCTCGATGGTGTGCGGGGTCGAATGCTCGTGAAAGGCCCATGGGTCTGTGTCTGGCATAACGGCGAGGAACTCGCCTTTAACGGCATGGCATTGGACCGAGAGCCCGCCACCGCCGGCAGGGCGTGGTCCATCGACGATGGCAGTCAGGGGTTGGTGGGTGAGGTGATCCGCAGCCAATCGCTCAACGAAATCAAACTGTTTCTCGCGACCGCGATGTCGGGTGTTTCCACAGCCCTGCAACAGCAGCGGGTCACCACGCTGGGAATCAGCTTTGTTCCCGCCACCGCGCGGAATGCGGTCGCAGCCGGATCGGCCCAGGTTCTCAACACTTATGCCACCGAGGTTTTGGAAAAAATCAAGCGGGACGGGGTCTACACGAGGGTTCCGGCAGGCAAATTTTTCTACGTCTATGTGATGGAAACCATCGACCGCAACAAGGCACACATCGCCGGCTCACGGGTGATGCGCGCGAACGCCTCCGTGGATGGGCCCAGGTCGCCCACAATTTCCCCCCGACCCACTCCCTCTCCCGAGTTTGATCCCTCCCTGTTCAACCCCAAACGCTGACTGAAGCCACTCGCCGAAAACTAACCCCAAGCACCTTTACCCCAACACATTTATGAGCCCTGATGAAAAAGAATTCCTCCGACTTGAAAAAGCCCCGGGCCGCCTGAATGCCCAGCAAACGGGCTGGAAGCTGGGATTTTCGGCCCATGACATCCCGGTGCTCGTGGCCGCCAAACTCCTGGAGCCGCTGGGACACCCCGCCGCGAACTCGCCCAAATATTTCGCCAGCGCGGATATCGAGCTGCTTAAGACAGATAGGAAATGGCTGGCCCGTGCCACCGACGCCATCCAGAAACATTGGCAGCGCAAGAATGGCCTTCGACCCGGCACAGCCGGTTCCCAACCCTGATTCAACCCATCCACCTATGACCATCAATCCTGCAGCCCACCACACCTTCAACGGGTCCGTCTTCCATGACGAACCTATCACCGCCTTCCCCCTGCGCAACGCCGAACCAGGCGCTGCCACGGGGGCACCGCCCGCTGAAGCACCGGTTGCCTCCCCCCCTGGGGATTCCACCGGATCACTGGGCAGGCTGGCTCCGGTTTTAATCAGGGGCAAAGCCATCCTCAACCGGGAAACCCTCGAGCTGCTGGCCAGGCCCGTTCCCCCTCCCGTGATCCCCAAGCCATGGCTGGAAGCCAAGGCGGCCGTGGGGGATTCTGCGGAGGGGGTGCGCAAAGGTCTTTCGGACCGGTGGCATGCCCACAAACCCCTCCAGACGTTCCGTTCAGGCCTCCTGGGTGCCCTGAAGTCTCTGGAGGTGGTCAAGGAACACAGCGGCAGCCGGGACCGCCGCTGGCTGGCGGACGCAATGGAACATTGCTCTTCCGATCCCGGGTCAGGCTCGCCGACCGCGCAGAAGCTGCTGAACGGTTGGAGAGTGGCGTTGTTGCTGGCTGTCTTTTACGCCAGCATTTCCAACGGGGCCAAACTGGTTCTCCTCTCCAAGCACCGGCTCTTCAACACTCCCGGCAGCGCCCTGCTCCTGAGCGCCATTTTCAGCATCGCTCCCGTCATCCTTTATGAATGGGCCGCCCACCAGTTTTCTCCCCGGAACAGGCGCAGGTTGGACCGATGTCTTCAGGCGCTGGCCCTCCCATGTGTGCTCGCCGGTCTGGGCCTCTTTGCCTGGTCGTTTGGCACGACCGCCCAAAACCCCATGCTGGCCATGGCCAGCGGGGTCGTCCCCACCGGACCCAATTGGGGTCTGGTCATCTTCTCCAATCTGGTGGTGGAGATGTTCGCCGAGATCGGCCTGTGGAGCGGCCTGCGCGGAGCGCTGGGTTCCTCGGCAAGGCATGGCGATAAAGCCGGTCAGCATGAGCGTGAGTTCAAGACCACCGAAGTGCAGGTGGCGGAACTGGCCGCCCTGGACGCCCGGCTGAAGGAACTTTGGAACGTGCAGCAGCGCGAGGAGGAAGCATGGATCGAAACAGGCATGGTCCATTTCTCCGCCAAACGCGCCGTCGTGTTGGCCAACGAAGCCCTCGCCAAAGCCCAGGCGCAGGCCGCCCTCGCCGAAACCGCCATCGAAATCGAATGACCCCGTTTTTCCCCTCAAACCCCTTATCTCAATTCACTATGAAAATCATGCTATCTAAGCTCACCCGCATCGTCCTGCTCATCTCCCTGCTAATCACGGCCCGGTTCGCGACTCAGGCCGAGTCGGTCTCTTTGGCTCCGCAATATTTCGTGGCCTTTCCGCCCGGCCTCAATCCGGCACTCGCCACCAACTTGTTGCTAAGATGCCTCGAACTCATCACCACCGTTCCCGCCGAATCATCGCTCACCTTTCTGCAAGCCATCGAGTTTGGGGAAATTGCCACGGTCATTGCGGCTGGTGATCCCGACGAAATCCGGCTGATGGATGAATCGGTCTCCCGGGCAGTCTTGCAGCTTCGGAAATTCCTGCTGGCCGGTTCAACTGCCGAAACGAAGTTCCGGGGCCAGCTTCAGCTGCCTCGTTTGATTGATGAGATCGGCGCACGCCGTCTGCCCGGTCGCAACGCCGTTTTGGTCCTGGTGGGCGATCCCCGCTTGGAAAGTGTCTACCCGGCCGAGAAATCCTGGTCCATGCAGGCAGGATTGGTTCCCAGCGACGGAACGCTCCGCACCCCCTACCCTCAGACTCCATGGGGCGTGCAGGGACGCAGTCTGCTGCGCGGGACCACCATTCACTGGCTCACCGACCGGCGTGATTGGATGATGAGCTCGGTCCATGAGGAGCGGGTGAAACGGTTCCTGCACCTTTGGTTCAAGCTCCAGGGCTCTGAAGGGTTGTGTTCCTTTTTCGGTGACGCGCAACGGGTCTTTGATAACGCCGCCCATCAGGCCTCCCTGCCCGTGGTGCACGCCCAACTGTCCTCCGACCTGTCCGTCGCCATGTGGTCCGATCCGCATCCACCCACCCTTTCCACCAATGACCGTTCCGGCGGGCCGATCAGGCTGATGGTCAATACGCCCGCGCCCACGGTGCGTCCGGGCCCGCCGAACATCCCCAGCCTTCCCACCGCTCCGGATCTGGCCGGGGTGATGAACCAAAAGGTTGATTTGCTCTTCGCCGGACTGGCGACCAATCAGATGGGGATCGCCTCGGTCTGGTTCAGCGAGGATGCCCAGGCGGACGTGGATTTCTGGGTCCGCCCGCACAGAACCCCACCCGATGACGAGAAATCGGAGATTCGATTCTCCCAGACCAACGTGGTGGGCGGACATTTGCTCCACGATCTAACACGGTCGTTTCTGGGATCGGAGACGCCCGAGTTCACGTCTGCCTCCTGGGAAGGGGTCATCTTGGATGATCCCCGGCTGGATGAGGCCACCATCTGGCTGAATGTCTTCAAGACCTCCAAACCGGTGACCGGGCTTCTGCGAGCGCTGTGGCGGGGCAAGTCGGTTGACATCCCCTTCCGGTTTGATGTAACGCAGGGGGACAAGGCGGGCGGTAGAAACCATCGGGAGGACAGCCCCTGCTGGTTCCGGATCAATCTTCGGGATCAATTTCCAACGCCACAACCGGGTGCCCCGTCCAGGCTAACGGATGTGACCGCCTTTTAATGCTAGGCCCCCTCCGAGATTGAGCGATTACAGAAAACCTAGACAAGGAATCTATGAACAACCCAGGAAGCATGATCGACGTGACGCGATTCGGAGTGGTCGTCGATTATCTCCAGAATCCGAACGCACCCATTGACATGATCCTCCACGCCAAGGATCGTCCGACCCTGGTGGAACTGGCCCGGCGCTTGGGTGAGGCTTACGACTGCTGGCCCAACTCGTCGGAGAAAATTGAGGGGGTGGTCAAGGAATTCATCTCCGATGGGCGGTTGAGGGTTTCAGCCTTGGAACCCATGGGACCCGCAACCAATGCGCGCATAGTCGA
>JANYDC010000150.1 GCA_025359965.1 Pedosphaera sp. | reverse complement strand
GGGACGCCGGAACCTGCGGTGTGCCCGGATGACAGGAAAAACATCCGGACCGCACCGCAAAAGCGGCACGCAAACGACGAAAATCATAAAACGGAAGCCCTTAGATTCTAAAACCATCCGTTTTTCAAAAACCTGCTAGGTATCCCCACGGAAAAGTGAAAAGGGCTGAAAGCCCGACACCTTTCACGCTTAACCCCTGACCCAATCCATCCGCGCGGAGGCAGCAGCCCCCGTCTCGAAACCACGGGTCACCAATGTCAGTCGGGATGAACTCAAAAATTAATCCACTCAACGGCAAGGTTCAACAACCGCTCCGGCAGCCATAATGGGTGAATGGGTAATGGGTGAGTTGGGACCTTCGCTCCTTCGAGCATTGCAAGCTTCGCAAACCCTGCCTGCGCCCAAGGCCAATACATTTTCGGTTCTCGAAACCGGAGGAATACATTGGTAACCCCGCTTGGGTCGTGCTCAATCGATCCGGAAGTTTCCCATCAGCCCATTCTTTCTCGAATGTCTTGCTCATCCGCGTGGCCATTTTCTTGTAGTCCCGCTTACAGAAAGCTTTGGCAAGATTTTGCAAAGGGCACTTGCCGGGAAAAGCCGGAGCAAGTCTGAACTCGAGCCGGGCTGACCGCTTTGCGGTCGGCTCACTCACTCCAAAGCGGGATGCTTTTTGATTGGCTCGGCGATCATCTGAAGTATGCTACGGCATGATCATTTCTCGACTAATGCAACGCGTGACGTTGCTGACGTGTTTGGCTGTCACGCTGACTCCTCCCGCCAACTTGACGGCACAGGCGGAGATCGCAGGGGTGGCACTTGAAAACCATGCATCGGGCTTTGTCTCGCCGGTCATGCTGATCCAGTGGCCCGGCACCAAGCGGGGAAACCTCGTGGTGGACCAAGTCGGTCTGGCTTATCTGATCAATGCCAAGGGCCAGCGTCAGGAGGCCCCTTATCTCGACGTTCGGTCCAAGACGGTAAAGCTCAATGAGGGTTTTGATGAGCGCGGATTGCTTTCCATGGCGTTCCATCCCAACTTTGCGCAGAACCGCAAGGTATACGCCGTCTATAGCGCTCCCTTGAGAAGCAGCGCGGCATCCGATTGGGATCACACCATGCGCCTGGTCGAGTTTACAGCGGCGACGACGAATGCGCTTTCACTGGATCTTTCGACCGAGAAAATCTTGTTGGAAATTGATAAGCCGTGGGGCAACCACAACAGCGGTTGCATCGCTTTTGGCGGGGACGGTTTTCTTTATTACAGCGTGGGCGATGGCGGCAATATGAATGGCCAGGGCCGAGGACATTCGCCCCAGGGCAACAGCCAGGACCCTTCCCATCTGCTCGGCAAAATGCTGCGCATCGATGTCAACACACCGACCGGCTACGGCATTCCCAAGGATAATCCCTTCGCCAAGGGGGGCGGGCGTCCGGAAATTTTTGCGATGGGCCTGCGCAACACCTGGCGATTCTCGGTGGACCGGGGCGGTTCGCGCCAAGTGATCGGCGCGGACGTGGGGCAGGATTCCTACGAAGAAGTCAACGTCATCGAAAATGGCGCGAACTACGGATGGAACATTCGAGAGGGTTTTGTGGGATTCAACCCCAATGACCCGCTAAAGCATCCTGCTGATGCGCCGACCAAAGCCTCCGACGGCAAGCCGTTTCACGATCCGCTTTTGGTCTATAAAAATTTCAAGGCGTTTCCCAAGGACGCCGATTCCGGTGGAATCTCGATCACCGGCGGCTACGTCTACCGGGGGGCCGCCCTGCCGCAGTTGCAGGGGAAATATGTTTTCGGCGATTGGTCGCGTCAATGGGTCAAGCCGGACGGAGCGGTCTACATCGCAAGCCCCGGAGCGGCCGGCCAGCCTTGGAACCGTGAACTGCTTAAGCCCTCAACTCACCCAACCGGCAGCCTGGGCGGGTTCATCACCGCGTTCGGTGAGGATGGCGATGGGGAGGTGTACGTCCTAACCAACGGCAGCACAGGGTTGGTGGGCAAAACCGGTATTGTCTGGAAGCTGGTACCCTCCAAACTCTGAGCACCCCGCGCCACAAATCCATACTGCTCATTGCAGGGGAAGCTTCCGGCGACACCCTCGCCGCGGAGCTCGTCTGCTCTCTTAAAAAAAAGGCGGAGCAAACCGGCGAGGCCATCTCTTTCAGCGGCGCAGGCGGCCCGCGCATGGCGGCGGCGGGCGTGAAACTTGAGTTTGACCTAGCGGCTCATGCGGTGGTCGGGATCATTGAAGTGCTGAAGAACTACGGGAAGTTCAAGGGTTTCTTCGATCGACTGCTCAAGCTGGCCCTCGATACCAAGCCGGACGCCATCATTCTTATCGATTATCCGGGGTTCAATCTCCGTTACGCCAAAAAACTTCGCAGCCTGATCGCCACAAAGGCTGACCCCGCGTGGAAGCCGAAAATCGTTTATTACGTGTCCCCGCAAATTTGGGCCTGGCACGAATCTCGTGTCCATGGGATAGCACGGGACATTGACCTCATGCTGTCCATTTTTCCTTTCGAGAAAAAGTGGTATGCCGAACGCGTTCCGCAATTTCGTGTGGAATTTGTCGGCCATCCTCTGGTGGATCGTTTTGCAACGGTCAAAGACCGACAGGCCGATCCATTGCAGCGACCCGAAGTTCTCCTTCTTCCCGGTTCACGCCAGCGTGAATTGCGCAAGCACCTGCCGGTACTGATCGAGGCGGCACGGGGGTTGTGTGACGGTTTGGGATTGGTGCCACGCCTGGTTGTGCCCGATCAGCGCATGGCGGATTTGGCAGCCGGGATTCTTGCGGAGTTGCTTCCCTTGCCCTCGCTTCAGGTGCAACTGGGTGGCTTGGCGGATGCTCTTGGTCGGGCCCGCGCCGCCATTGCCGCATCTGGCACCGTCACCATGGAATGCGGCTGGTTTGGCGTGCCCACCGTGGTGCTGTACAAAACCTCATGGAGCACCTATTGGCTTGCGCGGTGGATGATCAAAGTCAAATTCCTGGCCATGCCCAATTTATTGGCGGGAGAACGGGTCTTCCCCGAGTTCGTCCAGCATGAGGCTACTGCGGCCAACCTCATCGCTGCGGCAACACCGTTTCTATCGGACACCGCAATCCGTCGCACCACTTGTGAAAAACTGGCCGCTGCCATGCGAACCCTTGGGAGTGGCGGAGCCTCTGATCGCGCGGCTGAAGCCGTCTGGTCCGTGCTGCGGTAGCTTAATTGCGCTTATCGCTTGTTCGTGCCTTGCCCTGCTTAATTTCCTGCTGTAGTAGCACCCACGCGGCTCGGAGTGAAAGGTTGCGACTCGTCAGAACTGGCCGGATGTCTTACAAAAAGCCACAGAATGATGAACTTCACATCACCCAACGTGCTCAGGATGGGAACGCTTCTGGCGATCAATCTGCTTTATCTCATGGTCTGGGGTTTCGCCGGGCTGGGCAAATTGCAGAGTGGAATGCCCGCATGGTTCGGAGAGAAATTCGGCCCGACTTTTCTCGGCACCTTTCCAGGGTTCACCGCCACCTTTTGGCTGCTCACCTTTGCGGAAATCGTGGCGATGGCTTTGGCCGCCGTCGCGCTGTTGCGTGGTGAATTTCTCGGTCGCGCCGCCGTCCTCTGGCTCCCGGCCTCCTTGGTGTGTAGCCTGTTTGTCTTCCTCATGCTGGGGTTCGGCCAATGGCTGACGCTTGAATTTAACGGTGCGTTCCAACAGTTCATGTACTTCACGGGGACTCTAGTCGCCTTGGCCGTGACCCATCCCGAGGTCATAAAACCCGCGAAATCGGCCTAAACATTCGGACCAAAATACGACCCATCGTAGAATGGTCTGGACTATTCTACGATGGGTCGTATTTTGGTCTTGTATGGAATCGGCCATTCCAAGGCTTTATGCCACGATACTGAGCGAGCATCTTCGTACGAACCGGCAGATGGCCTTTGTCTCCGGCCCGCGACAGGTGGGCAAAACAACCATCTGCAAGGGGCTGGCGGGCAAGGCGCGCACCCTGAATTGGGACAACCCAACTGACCGGCAGAATATTTTGGCAGGACCGCACCGCATAGCGGAGCTGCTGGATATCGATCAACTGAGCCCGCAACCTCGGGTGATCGCATTCGACGAACTGCACAAATACGCTCGCTGGAAATCATTCCTGAAGGGCTTTTTTGACTCGCACAGCCCCGAAGTAAGAATTCTCGTCACGGGCAGCTCGAGGCTCGACGTTTTTCGCCGGGGCGGCGACAGCTTGATGGGCCGCTATTTCCTCTTCCGCATGCATCCACTGAGTGTGGGTGAACTATTGGACGTCACAGTCCCGCTCAAAATTTCTAGCCTACCCAAGCCATTGGAAAAGGCGGACTGGGATGCACTGTGGGAACACGGGGGTTATCCCGAACCGTTCTCCAAGCGCAATGCTACTTTTTCCCGCCGCTGGCAGTCCACCCGCCGCAACCAATTGCTGCGTGAGGAGGTCCGGGACCTCACCCAAATTCATGAGCTGACCCAGCTTGAGGCCCTGGCCATCATACTGGCAGGACGCTCGGGCCAGCAGCTCGTCTATGGCAATCTGGCCAAGGATGTTCAGGTCTCCGCCGACACCGCCAAGCGCTGGATTGAAACGCTGTGTTCGCTCCATTTTGGATTTCTGGTGCGGCCATGGTTTCAAAATGTGGCCAAGGCCATCCGTAAGGAGCCAAAATGGTACCTGCGCGATTGGGCGGAAATTGAGGACGCGGGAGCCCGTGCTGAAACGTTCATGGCCTGTCATTTGCTCAAAGCGGTGGAAGGCTGGACGGACCTGGGTTTGGGTAATTTTGAACTCCGCCACGTCCGCGATAAGGACCAGCGCGAGGTTGATTTTGTCGTTATCCGGGATGGAAAGCCCTGGTTTCTGGTCGAGGTGAAGACCAGCGAAACCAAGCTATCACCGTCGCTTGCCTATTTCCACGACCAACTCAAAACCAAGCACGCTTTTCAGGTGGTGACCGATCTTCAGTATGTGAACGCCGATTGCTTCGCCACAGGCCGCCCCACAGTCGTTCCGGCGAAAACCTTTCTCTCGCAATTATTGTAAGCATGCAGCTTCGGCCCAATGACAATGCTCTTGCCTGCGGAACAGGGTTGGCTGAACCTCGCCCCATAAATGATCAAGGTATTGCTGAAATTTCTGCCGCGGGCACCCACACTTGGGTGCGAGGCAGATTGTTGTGGTTGAACAACACCGCAATCGGCGGCAATAAATTCAATTTTTCCGGGCAATCAAACCACGTGGCCTTCAAGGGGGCGATGCTCACAAAGTGCAGGATGGAAATCCAAGGCTCAAACAACTCGGTGGATATTGGAAAAGGAACCCGATTGCGACAGGCATCCATCTTCATTAAAGGAAAAGACAACCGACTGATCATCCACGAGGATTGTGTCATCACGGCGAAGATTGAGTTGATTGGAGACAATTGTTTGCTCGAAATTGGGCAGGGCACGAATATTCGCTCAACATTTTTGGCGACCTTTGAAAACGACTCCCGGATTGTGATAGGCAAGGGTTGTCTCTTCTCGGAAGGTATTGATATCCGCACCGGTGACAGCCATAGCATTTTCGACTCTGAAGGGGCACGCGTGAACCATGCAAAACCAATCATCATAGGGGACCATGTCTGGCTTGGTAGAAATGTGACCGTCTTAAAGGGCGTTCAGATTGGCGAAGGATCCATCGTCGGCACCTGTGCTTTGGTAACCAAAAATCTTGGATCAAAGGTGCTTGCAGTGGGGGCTCCAGCAAAGGTTGTCAGGGAGAATATTGGTTGGTCCGGCCGATTGGTTAACCACTCGGATGATCTAAAAGTGCTGTCATAGATTTAAGCGGGTCGCACAAACGGCTTTCATGGCGGGGCGTTTCGGGGTTGAATCGATCTTTCATGGGTTGGAATAAGATATCATTGATCGGGGTGGGGTTGCTGGGCGGCTCTCTGGGAATGGCCTTGCGCCGGACCAAGCTTGCCGGCCACGTTGCGGCGTACGTACGGCGCGAAACTGCTTGCGCGGAAGTTCTGGCCTGCGGGGCAGCGGATTCGGCGACGACCGATCTTGCTCAAGCCGTCACTGAAAGCGATTTGGTGGTTTTCTGCACGCCTCTGGGGCAAATGAGTACCTTGATGAAACAGGCTGGACCGCACCTCCGTCGCGGTACGATCATCACCGATGTGGGCAGCGTAAAGGACTCAGTCCATGAGGCTATTGATCCCATTGCCCAAGAATTCGGGTTGGTGTTCGTGGGAGGGCATCCCATGGCGGGTTCTGAGAAAATAGGAGTCTCGGCGGCGAAGGCGGATCTTTTTGAGAAGGCCTTGTGCATCCTGACTCGTGGTCCGACCTCAACCCCGGAGGCGTTGCGGAAACTGACCTCGCTTTGGAAAAATCTGGGTTCGCGCCCGATCACCCTTGATCCCAATGCGCATGACCAACTGGTCAGCCGTTCAAGCCATTTGCCCCACTTACTGGCTTCCGCCCTGGCGGATTACGTGCTGGACGAGGCCCATGGCTCCGAGCAAACCACTTTGTGTGCGACTGGGTTCCGCGATACGACGCGCGTGGCCTCGGGCTCGCCCGAGATGTGGCGCGACATCGCGATGGCCAACAGGACGCATCTTTCAAAATCGCTCTCTGGACTGATGGATTCTCTGAGCAAAATAAAAGCCGCCCTCGACGCGGGTGACGAAAAGTTTTTGGAAGAGCACTATACGCGGGCCAAGAATCGTCGAGACGAATGGCTCGCACAGTATGCCACAGGTTCAACAGATTGATCTATTTTCACAGTCCACCCTCACAAAATGCCCCTACCTGAACTGATCGAAATCATCCCCCCCACCGCGCCCATCAAGGCCCGCGTTGTTATTCCGGGATCAAAGAGCGTGACAAATCGCGCATTGATCCTGGCAGCCCTTAGCCTAGGACGGACCGAGCTTACCGGCGCGCTATGGAGCGAGGACACACAGGTGATGGTACACTGCCTCCAAACGCTTGGATTCACAGTGGAAGTAACCCCCGATCCCGCCGAATTGAGCAACCGCACCATTGTGGTGCTTGGACTCGGCGGGACGTTTCCATCAGCACTGACAACGGGCACGATTGATTTGTTCGTGGGCAACGCTGGCACGGCGGCGCGATTTCTCGCGGCGATGGTCTGCCTCGGACATGGGGTTTACCGCTTGCACGGCGTTCCACGAATGCACCAGAGGCCCCAGGCTGAGTTGTTTCAGGCGCTGCGGCAGCTGGGTTATAAAATCGAAACCGGGGATGATCATCTGCCCGCCATCATTCACGGGGGCGGACCGAAGCCCGGCGCACGCTGCACCGTGAACACGCAGTCCAGCTCGCAATTCGCCTCGGCCTTGCTGCTCTCCGCTGAAATGGGCGGCTGGACGGTCGGAATGGAGGGCTACAACCCTGATGAATCGCCTTATGTGGAAATGACGGCGGCGCTGGCGGCCCAATTTCCGAAAAACGGAGGCTCCTTCGCCGTTGAACCGGACGCCTCAAGCGGCAGCTATTTTGTGGCCGCCTCCAACCTTTTGGCACCTTATTCGCAGATTGAGATTCCAAATTGGCCCGTTTCCGGCTGGCAGATTGACGCTGAATTTCCGCGCTACCTCCCGTTGAGGGAATCACTTTCACGGAAGAACCAATTGGGCGATGCCATCATGACAGCCATCGCCATCTCCCCCCTTGCCGCAGAGTCCACACGCTTTACCGATCTGGGCCGACTGCGGGTGCAGGAGTGCGAGCGTGTCGTGGCGCTGCGCACAGAGCTGGCCAAGTGCGGAGCACAGGTGGTGGAAACGGGCGACACTCTTGAGATTACGCCCGGCCCGCTTCATGGGGCGGAAATTGAGACTTACAACGATCATCGCATGGCCATGTGTTTTGCCACCCTTGGCCTGATCATCCCCGGCATACGCATTCGTAACCCTTCCTGTGTCCGCAAGACTTTCCCCAATTTTTTTGTTAAACTCAGCACTCCCCCTCCGCACGGTCTCGGAGTACAAATTCTGGATGCGGTCAGCCGCCGAGTTTTGACCCCAGACGAATTGTCCGCCAACGAGTCCGAATCGCACTGAACATGTCCACGCCCATAGTCATCGCCATCGACGGCCCCAGCGGGTCAGGGAAATCCACCTGCGCACGAAAACTCAGCGAGGCGCTCGGCTTCAAGATCGTTGAAACGGGGGCCATGTTCCGCACGCTTTCCTGGTACTGCCAGCGCGAAAAAATTGATCTTGATGACGCCAAGGCCGTCACCAACGCCTGCCGCAAGTGGAAGGCAAGCCTGGTGCAGACCGACAACGCCATCCGCCTGGTGGTGGATGGGATTGATCCGGGAGATGCCTTGCGCGCGGCCAAAATCGCGGATGGCGCGGCCAAGGTGGCCACCATTGCCAAGGTGCGGGACTGGATGAAAGCCAAGCAGCGCTCCTGCCTGGATTTCGGCAGCCTGGTCATGGAAGGCCGCGACATTGGCACAGCCATTTTTCCTGAGACCGATTTCAAGTTTTACATCGACGCCCCCCTGAAGGCGCGCGATGAACGGCGCAAGCTGGAAGGCATCACCGAGGATCTGGCCAAGCGCGACAAGGCGGATTCGGAACGCGCCGCCGCCCCGCTCATGATGGGCCTGGGCGCAATTTGCATCAAAAACTTCGGCCGCCCTGTCGAAGAAACCGTGGCGGAAATGCTCTCCATCATTGAGAGCCGTCGCCGCACGAAAACCAAGTAAAAGCGGCTTGATGAAACTGAGCTACCGCATCGGAGCGATGGGCTTCAGGTTGATGTTCTCCACCTATTTTCCGGCGACCATCCATTATCGCGAACGGGTCCCCACGGAAGGCCCGCTCATCCTGGCCTCGAACCATCTCAGCTTTCTGGACCCCCCGCTGGTGGGCTCCGGGCTGTCCCGCCCGATCAATTTTCTCGCGCGCGAGTCTCTGTTCCGTTTTCCGGGCATAGGCGCGCTGCTCAGGTCATGGAATTGTGTGCCAGTTGATCGCGACGGCGGAGGAGCCAGCGGCCTTCGTAACATCCTGGACCGACTTCTCGCGGGTGGAGCCATTCTGCTCTTCCCCGAAGGCACGCGTTCGACCGATGGGGTGCTGGGAACGGCACGGTCCGGCATCGGGCTTACCGTCATCAAATCGACAGCACCCGTCGTGCCCGTCCGTGTGTTTGGCACTTTGGAAGCGTACGGCAAGCATGTCACCTTCCCCCGCCCCACCCGGGTGGCGGCGGTGTTCGGGCATCCCATCGATTTTAGCGCGCTCCGAGCCGAGGCCAAAACCTGCCCCAAAGCCCGCGTGAAAGAAATCTATCAGGAAGTGGCCGACCGCATCATGGCCGAAATCGGCGCGCTGAAAGTGCCGTAGGGGGTTAGGGTGATCCTTATGAAAAATGGTTTGAGTCAGAGTAACAGTTGAACGAGGAGAGGAAAAGGGCGGGCTTTCAGCCCTTTTGAGAATCGGGGTGAAGGCGTCCTAGGCCGTTGGCCTAGGCTGATATGAAACCGTGTCTTTGATGCTTGCGGGTTCGAATACGACTTGGCCGCAATCTTTGAATTGCACGAATTACACAGATCCTGCATTGGCATTGCAATATTCCCAAGTTCCATTTTGGTGCCGAAGACTTTCCGTTCGCCTTCGATATCACAGGTCTCCTCTTTAATTTTTGCACGAAAACCAATAAGGCTTTACCGAAGGATAATCAGGTGCAAACAACGACTTTGACGCTTGCGGAGAAGGAATCCTAATTTACAATCGGCACAAATAGGAACCATGTACGGCTTTAGGCATCAAGAAAAGACTGCGGCGTTCTTTGACCCTTCCTTGGCGGGTGTCAATGAGCCCGATCGAACTTTGGACCTGACGGGGGACTCAGCCAGAAAAACTCCAGATGTCATCGTCCATTATGCAGAAAAGAACCGGTTGATTCTCATTGAGACTCTGTCCCGCTCTGTACAATCAGGTAGCAAGTGCCTCAAAAAGGGCTTATTTTTGGGCCTTGCCTACGAAAACCACCACTCCGCGCAGTCCTTTCTCTCGCAAACAGATTGGGAATCGGTGAACTGGGTCGCGAAATTTTCTGAACACGTGATTCACTTCGATCGGGAGTGTCTCCTTGGGCCATATCCAGGTGCCATGTCGACTAAACGACTCACTGGAATATGACGAAGGTAACCATCACGTCCGTCGAGTTCAGAAACTTTAAAGCACTGAGCCATTACTCAGTGAAATTTCAGCATTTAAATATTCTGGTTGGACCCAACAACAGTGGAAAGTCAACCGTGCTAAGCGCTTTCAGAGTCTTGGCTGCGGGCCTGCGACGCGCCCGAACAAAAACACCAGAATACTTAAGGGCACTTCCAAAAACGGCATGTTTTAAAAGCAGGCTATCCTAAAGGCACATTTGGAACCCGCATAGGTTGTTGGCCCGCCCGTTTGAATGGAGCGGTTGCAGGTTGAGTGGTGCATCCAGAACCTCTCGTTGCCA
>JANYDC010000145.1 GCA_025359965.1 Pedosphaera sp. | reverse complement strand
CGCCGTCCGAGGGCTGCGGCTCACAGAGCCGCGCTCCGTTCGGAAAGATGCCGATGCTGACGGAGCGGCGGAATGTGGTGGTGATTGCGGATGAAGCGCACCGCACGCAGTACGATTTGATTGATGGTTTGGCGCGGCATTTGCGGGATGCGCTGCCGAACGCGTCGTTCATTGGGTTCACAGGTACGCCCATTGAAAAGACGGACGCAAACACGAGGGCGATTTTCGGCGATTACATCAGTATTTACGATATTCCGCGCGCGGTGGCGGACAAGGCGACGGTGCCGATTTATTACCAAAGCCGGATTGCCAAGCTGGGGTTAAACGCGGCGGCGTTGCCGACGTTGGATGCGGAGTTTGACGAGATCACGGAGGGCGAGGAGGAAATGAACCGCGACAAGCTGAAGAGCAAGTGGGCGGCGTTGGAGGCGTTGGTGGGTGATCCGAAACGGATTGCGTTGATCGCGGCGGATTTGGTGAAGCATTTTGAGAAGCGGTTGGAGGCGATGGAGGGCAAGGCGATGGTGGTCTGCATGAGCAGGCGGATCTGCGTGGATTTGTATGAGGCGTTGATTGCCTTGCGGCCGCAGTGGGCGAGCGCGAAGGAGGACAATGCGGAGGCGGAGGAGGAACGTGCTTGCGTGGTGAAGGTGGTGATGACGGGCGGAGCGGATGACGGGCCGGAGTGGCAGCCGCACATTCGCAACAAGGACAAGCGGCGCACGTTGGCGAACCGGTTCAAGGACAGTCGTGATCCGTTCCGCATTGTGATTGTGCGGGACATGTGGCTGACCGGGTTTGATGCGCCGTGTTTGCACACGATGTATGCGGACAAGCCGATGCAGGGGCACGGGTTGATGCAGGCGATCGCGCGGGTGAACCGGGTTTTCCGGGATAAGCCGGGCGGGTTGGTGGTGGATTATCTGGGGTTGGCGGATCAGTTGAAGAAGGCGTTGATGACGTACACGGAGAGCGGCGGTCGGGGCAGCCCGACTTACGACACGAAGGATGCCATCGCGGTGATGATGGAAAAGTACGGAATCGCCTGCGATATGTTGCACGGGTGCCACTGGCAAAAGTGGATGACGTGCAAAGCGGGGGAACGGCTGGGGCTGATCACGGAGGCGTTGCAGCAGATTTTGCAGCTTCCGGAAGGCAAGACGAGGTTTGTGCGTGTGGTGACGGATTTGTCGCTGGCTTTTGCCTTGTGTGCGGCAAGTGATGAGGCGACGGAGATACGGGATGACATTTGTTTTTTCCAGGCATTGCAGGCCAATTTGAAAAAGGATTTGGGTTCCGGCAGCACGAAGACGCCGGATCAGTTGGACGCGGCGGTGCGCCAGCTGGTTTCAAAGGCGATTGTGGCCGATGGTCAGATTATTGATGTTTTCACGGCGGCGGGGTTGAAGCATCCGGACATTGGGATTTTGGATGAGCGGTTTCTGGCGGAAGTTCGGGGGTTGAAGCACAAAAATGTGGCGGCGGAGTTGTTGGCGAAGTTGCTGCGCGACACGTTGGTGGTGCTGAAGACGCGCAACTTGGTACAGTCGGAATTATTCTCCGAAAAATTGAAAAAGACGCTCAATGGTTATCGCAACCGGGCTATTTCGACGCAGGAGGTGATTGAGGAATTGATCAGGCTTGCGAAGGAGATGGATGCGGCGGCGAAGCGGGGCAAGGACTTAGGGTTGACGGATGATGAGCTGGCCTTTTATGACGCGCTGGCGGCGAATGATTCGGCGGTGCAAGCGATGGGGGACAACAAATTGAGGGTGATCGCGGCGGAGTTAATCACGAAGGTTCGCCAGAGCGTGACCATCGATTGGAATTTGCGGGAGAGTGCGCGGTCGAAGATTCGAGTGATCATCAAACGCATTCTGAATAAATATGGGTATCCGCCCGATCTTCAGGATGCGGCGGTCAAAACTGTGCTGATGCAGGCTGAGTTGTTGTGTGCGGGATGGGTGGAATAGCCAAAGCCACTCAAGCAGCCAAGAGCTTAAATTGGGGCGGTCGGAATATGGCAATTGCTGAAGGAAACGGGGCCGGATGTGCCCCGCCCTCGAAAGTGATCCGTCCCCTGAGGAGCCGAACCTCTCCGCGCATGACATAGTCATGCCACCAGCGTGTATCCGTGCGGGCGGGCAGCAGGCAAACCACCAGCGCCCCCTGTTGGGAAGACTCGAACGCCTTCTGCACCCATCCTCCAATGGCCCGGCCATAAGGAGGATTCATGAAAACCGTTTCACGCCCCCAATCCTGACGCAGCCCGTCTTCCGCCTTGCAGAAAAACCGGCGGCACTTCGCATTGGCCGCCGTGGCACAGGGATCCAAGGAGAAGGCAAACTCCGCCGAGAGCGCCTCGAACAGCCAGAGCGGCGTGGGCCATTCATCCGTGGCTGAAGAAAAAAGCGTAGGCCATTGCGATTTTGACATGCAAAAAGCGTAGGCCCCCACCCTCCTCCGGTCATTGGAGTCCTCCGCGAGCCCGCCCAAATAGTGCGCGAGTACTCGCTCCAGCCGTCCTACTCGCGAACTTCGACAAAGACTTGTGTCCCCACCTTTTCAACCTATGCAGCCACAGCGGAATCGGACTGAGAGGAAATCCTGCCCGACTTTTGGGTCTGCTTATCCTTCTCAAAGCTCTCGAGCGAGGGCAGAAGCACGTGGGCATTCCTTGCGTAGGCCCGGTGAATGGCCTTGCTGTTGTGGCCCAGGGCAATCTGGGCAAAACGCTCCGGATAGCCCGCGATTTTTGCGCGCTCGGCCCAGGCGTAGCGGTAGGAGTGCAAAGAAATTCCTTCGATGCCCAACCTCGTGCAGCTTTGCTTGAATTCCGTCGACCGATCCCCTGGGCGGACGGTGCTCAAATAGGGAAAGAGCGGCCCGGTCTTGGGTAATATTTCCAGCACCCGCGCCAAGTCTTCCCCAAAATGAACAAACGCCATCTCTCGCGTCTTTTTGCGGGAGTAGCAGACGATTCTCTTGGCCCAGTCGATACTATCCGCATCCAACTCGGCGATGTCCGATTGGGAAGCACCCAGATGCCAGGCCAACCGGTAGAATGCTTTCCGCTCCGGATGGGTTTCCCTAGCCACGATGGCGTCGTGCTCCTCTTGCGTCACCGCCCGCTTCTCCTGGTAGCGGACCGAGGGCCACTGGGGCTTCGGAATGACCGGCACAGGCAACCAGCTCATGGCGAGAGCGAAGTTGTGGATGCGCCGCAGAAAAACATTGGTGGAAACCTTTCTGGGAGCCAAGGCTTTCAGGAAGTGCTCGGCGTTGGTTTCCAGGAGAGGCACCCGCCTCAGCCCGTCCAGAGCCCGGTCTTTGATGGCGACCATCCAGCGTACTTTGGTCTCCCCGTCCTTGAGTTTGACCGCCTCGTCCATGACAAACTGCCAGGTTCGGCTGACCGCCCCCGGATCACTCACCATCAGATAGGCGCGTGCGATCTGGCGGTTGATGATCGGTTGGATCATAGCCTCGTTGCGCGCATGGAGGAGCCGGAGCGCGACGGGCTTTTCCGTGGTTTCCAGACTCTCGCGTTTTCCGGTCTGGCGGTCGAAGAGGTAGAACTTTCCGCCCAAGCGGCGGTAGATGCGGTATCGTTGCGTCATGTCTCGATGCATGAGCACTAGCATGAACCCCTCCGAAACAGCGCGTTACCGGGTAGTAGGAGAGGCCGCGCGAGTCGTGCAGGAGCCGTGGGCGGGCAGCCTTTCTGGACACAGTTTTAGGCACAGTTTTGATCCTGAAAACCCCTAAACCCTTGCCGCACAATACGGTAACGAATGGAGCCAACAGTCGGAATTGAACCGACGACCCACGCTTTACGAAAGCGTTGCTCTACCAACTGAGCTATGTTGGCCTTGAATTTACAAAATATGCCGTCTGCCACGCTCTCGGCAAGTCCAAACATATCACTTGCGAAACACCCGTTGCTTTCGATAAAGTTTGATCCGTTGGACACTTAGCTCAGTGGTAGAGCATTACCTTCACACGGTAGGGGTCGCAGGTTCGAAACCTGCAGTGTCCACCATCTTTATTTCCTTCAAATACCCAAATAAACCAATGATTTCCTAGGGAATCAGCGGTTTTCTTCGTCGGAACACACCCTTTCCAGCTTGTCGTTCTTTGTGTGTTAATGTATGTCTTTATCGGTTTTTGTCGGTTTCAAACTGCCTTGAACTGCCTTGAACCAACCGCATGCCAGTAAAACAGATTGAAGCGATCAAGTCTTCCAACAACGGAAAGCCGATGTGGAGAGTGATTATTCCCATCGACATCACCAAGGGGCCAAGTCAAAGACGATGGTTCCGATCCAAGGAGAAGGCTGACGCGTTCACGTTCAAGCTGAACCAGCAGCGGGCTGGTGATCCGAGCGAGCTAATGAGTCTGCCGAGGGCTGCTCAAGAGGTCATGCTTATGGTTTACAACCGGCTCGGTTCGGCTGAAGCGATGGTGAAGGCAATGGAAGCTTACGAGAAGTTTAAGGCGCGAGAGGAACGCACCGTTAAAGACATCAGCCGGGAGCTTGTCTCAGCCCGGCTCAAGTCTGGCCGATCCATGCTGTACGTTGAGCAGTTGGAGGTTCAGTGCAAATCGTTCTCCGCATTGTTTGGTGATCGGAATTGCTCGCAGATCACTCCAGTGGACGTGTCTGAGTGGCTCCATTCCGGAGCTCATGCGGCTTCAACCAAGCTCGGCATGCTCACCCGCATTCGGACGCTGTTTGAGTTCGCCATCTCGCGAGGGTGTGCGTCATCTAACCCAGCCAAGGCCGTGGACAAGCCGCGAGTGGTCGACACTCCTCCGTCAATCCTCACACCAGCGGAGACTAAGCGACTCATGGAAGCGGCTCGCGCTGCCGATCCTGGTCTTGTCCCTTACTTCGCTTTGTGCCTGTTCGCTGGCCTGCGTCCCTCCGAGGCTCGCAGGATCACGCCGGACGAGATCAAGGAAGGGTATGTCGAAGTGAAAGCTGCAAAGTCAAAAACCAGACGCCGCCGCTTGGTCACGATCAACGCGACACTGAAAGCTTGGCTGGTTTTAGGAGGCGACTACCAGCCGATCAACTGGCGGCGTCGATTCGGTGAGGTGGTGAAGGCCGCTGGCTTTGACGATTGGCCAGCGGATTGCATGCGCCACTCGTTCGTCTCCTACAGTCTCCCGGTTCATGGAAGCGCGAGGACAGCGCAGGAGGCTGGGCATTCAGAGCAGGTCTTGTTTCAGCATTACCGGGAGCTGGTCACGGCTTCGCAGGCGGAGGCGTTTTGGGCTGTGTTGCCGATTTCCCACAAGGCGTCAGGCACTACCTAATTTCAGTTCAGGCTCAAGTTTTGGCCGCTCCCCCGCAGGCATCTCAACCATGTTGGCAAACGATATCGATGTCAGAAGCAAAGGCGGATGTCGTGGACCGCGTGCTGTGAGATTAGCCACCATCTCTCTTGCTGCCCCATAGAGGATGGATGCTCCATTTACAACAGCCAGTTTTTGAGCTCTATCTTCCGGGTAAGCAGAATCGACAACAAAGTCTCCATGAGTCACCACCTGCCCTTGGAACATGATAGGAGCATCAGGTTCCGGGCCGAACTGGACCGTCAACGCCAGCGTGAAATGTCGGGGGTCTTTTGGGTCGCTTAACACGTTCAACGCATTAGAGCTCAAAATCACCCCGTTCTCGACATCAGCTCGACCCGCAGGCATATCCAGATAGACCTGAGAGAAGTATAACTGCTTAAGCTGCAAGGGCGAGTTGTTCATCTGTTTTTACCGTTGAAGGTTGATCTGATTCCGCTTTTGCGACCAATGTGGGGACTGATCTGGCGCTAATACTTACAGCCGTCTGCGCTTTGATCGGGACCATCTGCACTCCTTCATGGTGTGGGGTTCCAGAACATGCAGCGGCCACCGAAGTTCCTTTCGGGACAATGCGAAGCTGCAACTCCGAGTCCATCACCCACGCCATCTTCACCATTGTTTCTAGGGTGAAATTGTTCTGACCGCCCAGCAGCTTGGTGATGTAGGACGGTGAGGTTTCCATGCGCCGGGCCAGTTCAGCCTTGGAAACTTTGTCGCTGCGCATTTTTGCCAATATCTCCCTTGAGAACTCCAAGAGAGCGTTTGTGACAGCGTATGGCAGGCGCTTGCGTGCAGCCTCAGCAATGCGTTGGAAAGTGTTCATGCTCATATTTTTCATTCCTCGACTAACAGCGTCTTCTGGTTCAGTGCTAAGGTTACATCAGAGCGGACGCAATTGAGCAGCCCGATGTCGACGTGCTCTGTTTTCTCAGTGGCTTTGAACCATCCGTGTGAGAGGTAAACATTTCCCCGGTCATCCTCAAAAGCACCGATCCGAACCGTGCCGCTTCTGAACTCATAGTTTCCATTTTTAAGGTGTTTGTACTGATGCCGTTGCAGGCACCGCGTTCCGTCTTTTACAACGTTATCAAAGAAGCCCTGCAAGACCGACACGTCATGCGGATGGGTTCCATCCAACTCAAACCAGAAATCCTCAAACAAACTTTGCGCAATCCCCACTTTGCCGCGAGGGCGAGCCACGGTCGCGTAAATGGCGCAGGCTTTACCATTGGCCATGACGCGTGCCGTCCATTCCCTTGGAGGCGGTATCAGATGAGGCATATTAACCTATAAGTGAACAAAAGCAAGCCGATTCTTTCCTTGGAAAGCGCTCATTTTGCGGTCGCAACCGTTTCAAGGTCCAAAATGGTAATTGGCCGTAAATGCAACCGCAAAGACTGCCGAGAGTAGAAGTCCAAGCTTGATCCGGTCTGCCATCCATCGGCTCATTTGGGCCGCTTGTTGTCTTCAACGCCTGAAATCCTAGCCTTCCCGCCAGTGTTTAGGCCGGTACCCAAGTCTTGGGCTCCGTAAGAGCTGATCACGTTGGAGACGATGCCGTTTGTTCCAAAGGTCACAGTGACGGATTGGGTCTCGGTATCAAAACCACCAGCGAATGCGCCCACGATGGGAATAAAGTTTGAGGCCTTGGCCGTGGCGCGCGAGTACGTGTAAAGCCACGTCGTCACGCCGTCGCTGTCTTTGGTCGCTTGGTCTGGGTTGCCGACGAGCTGGGCCACTTGCTCTTTTGTCGTCTCTCCCTTTTTGATTTGATCAACTTGGTTCGCGTCCAGCTTTCGGCCAACGCTGGCACAACCGCAGAGCATTAAAGCGAGGACGATGGATACAGTGGGGCCTTTAGCTTTCTTCATAAATTCACCTTCTAAGTTTGGATTTGAGGTCAACAGCCGGAAAAATAAACCGAAACACAGAACGCGCAAGCTCAATCGGGTCGTAAGCCGGATTCAGGCTTTCAAGTAAAACAGACTCACCGTTCCTGCCAACCTGTTTGAACTTCTTGAATAGGACTTGGCCGGTCTCAAAGATTCGAGCCACGACAAAGTCACCCGAACGCGGAGTCTCGTTTGGGGCAAAGATCACGCGATCACCGGCAAGGAATCGAGGCTCCATGGAGTCCCCTTCCACGATCAGAGCGAAGGCGTTTGGGTCTTTGCAATCGCTCTCGATACGCTCGTCTATCTGATGCTCGAGGTCGTCATAGTTGGACGTCAGGTCGTCAAGGCAGCCATGCCCGGCTCGCATGTGAGAGATCACCGGAATCAAGCGCAAGCCGTTCTCTACTGGGGCCATGCGTGCGTTTGAAGCGGTTTCAATCTTGAGTAAAAGTGGGGAGTTCTCACTTTTGATTCCGAGGAAATGGGAGAAATCCACACCAAGAACCTGTTTCAATTTCGCAAGTTTGGTCATTCTGGGCATGTTTCTTCCGATCTCCCAGCTTGCTAGCGTACTTTTCCCAACTCCAACAGCATCAGCAAGTTGCTCCTGTGTTAGGTTGGCCGCTTTGCGAGCCGATGACATGGAGATCGCAAAAGATTTCAAATTATCGTGTTTTTCTACTTGCATAAAATCGCATGTGATCGCATTGTGCAACCGTATCAACTGACATGAGCACAAAACGACCCAAGTCTAAAACGGTTCCAACTTGCAACGGTATCAAGTCCTTGCAAGTTCGCAAGGCTGAGAAGGCCGCGAGGATCAAAGGAATTGGGGAAGCGGCCCGCAAGCTCGGGGTGCATCGCAACCACTTGAGATGGGTCATCCAAGGCGTTCGCATCTCGCCCGTCCTGCTCAGCCGGTACAACCATCTCAAACTGAAGTCCCATTAACGCCCCCAACTCAACATCATCTCTATGAAATCACTAATCAAGATCGGCGACAGGGTGCGGTGGAAGTCCAAGCAAACGGGAAGCTTTCACGTTAGCAAGGTGAAGGACATCGGCGCACGGGCTGGCACGGTCTTCGTTGACTTCAAGCCCACACGGATGCTGGTACCGCTCGAACCCGGCGAATGCGAGGTGGTGCGATGAGCAAGAAAGTCTATTACTCCCCCGCCGAGTTCGCGGTCCTCGCCTCGGTTAAGCCAGCCACGGTTCGCCTTTGGTGCCGAATTGAGCGCATAAAATGCATCCGAATCTCCAAGCGCCTCATCCGCATTCCTCACAGCGAGGTCAGAGAGATTGGACTCATATGAAAACCATCTGCGCTTGGTGCAGAAAGCACCTAAAAGGAGCCGAGGACGCGCCCAATGTTTCACACGGCATTTGTCTATCATGCGCCGTGAAATTGAAGGGGGGTAAGTAATGTTCACCACTGGCTTTTTTATCGCCTACTTCCTTATTGCCATCCTCGGTATCGGGCTCTTTGAGCGCAAATTTTAGGCCCGGCCTGTTGCCGACGCCTGCCGACCGGGAAAGCATACGAGATGATGTTGGATTCCTGAAAACTCCGGTCGGCTTAATTTCCACGTCCTTAAATTCCACGTTCACAACCTGTTCAAGACCCACTATGCCCAAATTTACACTCACAGCAGCAGCAAGGCTCGATGCCGCGAGAAATTGAAAACGGTTGGTTAGGCACCCCTCTGGTTCATGACTACGCGCCATGCTGCTGGTTCTGCGAACTGAGGGAAGCCACAACCGAGAGAAATGGCGAACCGTTTTGTGACGTGTGCGCCAAAAAAGAAGATCAAGACCAAGAAGAATACCGGAAAGAATTAGAATGAACTTAGACAACATTGAATCACCAGCACTTGAAGTCCTTGCGCCAGACGCCACAGCAAGCGTGGAACGAGCCCAAATCGACTGCCAGATCGCCACCGCCAAACGCTACCCGCGCAATATCTCCAAAGTTAAAAGCAACATCCAAAGCTTTGCCTGCCTTGACGAGGACACGGCAGCGGGTTGCTTCTACACCGTCCCAAGAGGCGGGAAGAGTGTCCAAGGACCGAGCGTCCGCCTCGCTGAAATCGTGGTCAGTTGCTACGGCAATTTGAGGGTGCAAACACAGCTTGTGTCTGCCGACACCACATCCGAGCAACCCAGCGTCACAGTCCGAAGCACCTGCCACGACTTGGAAAACAACGTTGCCGTGAGCATTGAGAAGCGCAGGCAAATCCACCGGAAGACGGACTATAAGACGAAGGAGAAGAAAGCGGTCACAGAGGACGATATCACGCTCGCTTTCAACTCAGGTGCTGCCATCGCCTTTCGAGACGCTGTGTTCAAGGTGGTGCCTGGGGTCTTAGTTAAACCCGCATGGCTGGCGGCTCAAGATGTCGCGGTTGGCACTCAAAAAACACTGGTTGAACGTCGCGGCTTAATGGTTGCTCGCCTCGCTAAAATGGGCATCCCGCTTGAACGGGTGCTATCAGCGGTGAACCTCAAGTCAGTCGATGACATCGGGCTTGATGAGCTGGGTGAACTGTTCGGATTGTTCACCGGCGTCAAGGAAGGGACGATTGACATTGATACCGCATTTCCTGCCAGCGTGAACGGCAAGGGCTTCAACGCTGGGCCGCAGCCGCTGGCTGACGACGCTGTGCCGATTAAGCAGGAGGCCGCAACTGAGGCTAAGGCAACCACCGCCAAGCGTGAATTTAAGCTAGAGGCCAAGGCTCCGCCGGTCAATGAGGTCAAGCCTCCAGGCCATCCAAAGCGCGACGAGTTCGCAGCATGGATGGATGCCAACGCGATCACATTCAACCAACTGATGGACCTGTATGAGTTGGTCGAGAGCGTCGATGGCCTTGAGTCTGTCTCAGAGGTTTGGTTCATCACAGAGCTTCAGGCAGCTGCTCTGCTCGCGCTCAAGTCGCAGATCATCGCAGCTGTGAAAGGAGGTTCTAAATGAAAATCGAAATTAAATCACGCTGGTCAACCTTCCCAAAATGGACTGGTGAAGCAGAAAGCATGGCAGAAGCCGTCGTTCAGGCGATTAAGGACGGCTCCGACCTACGTGGCTCCGACCTGAGTGGATCCAACCTGAGTGACTCCAACCTGAGTGGATCCAACCTACGTCACTCCAACCTGAGTGCCTGCGACCTGAGTGCCTGCGACCTGAGTGACTCCAACCTGAGTGGCTCCAACCTGAGTGGCTCCAACCTGAGTGGCTCCAACCTGAGTGGCTCCGACCTACGTGGCTGCCGAGGCATTGACGCAATACCCTCGATCCCGGATCTCGATGGTAAAATTCTAGCCGCGATCAAGTCAGGTGGGCAGCTCGATATGAGTATGTGGCACACCTGCCAGACGACTCACTGCCGAGCAGGGTGGGCTATTACTTTAGCCGGTGACGCTGGACGAGTTTTGGAATGGGCGATTGGCGCGAGTGCCGCTGGTGCTCTGATCTATGCAAGATCGTACCCCGAGCTTCCCGTTCCTAACTTTCATGCGAGCAACACGGACGCCATGGCCGACATTGAGTCGCGTGCCTCGTTAGTGAAGGGAGGTGTGGCATGAGCAGGCGCATCGACTACGCGAAGAACCCGAAGACCGGGAAGATCGAACGCCAGTTCCGTCAATACCGAATGCCGCAGGTTAAGGCCGCGCCGGTTGAAAAACTCAGCGACGACCGAGGCGTCGAATACACGCGGCTCAATAACGGCCAGTTGTTCCGCTCGGTGCCGAAGCAGACCCGCGATGAACAACGAGCGATGCAGAAGTCGCGCAAAGCAATGTTCGGAGGTGGCAAGTGATAATCATGCTCGGATTGAATCTGACCAAAGGGCCGGAAGGTGAAAACATCGTTCAGGTTCGACGCCCAAACTCTTCGGTCGTCGTAGTGCAAGCAGGCCATGAGCTAATGGAGAAGCTTCTGAGCGAAGCTGTTGGTGTGTGGTGGCAGTGTGAAATTGATCTTCACAGGTTGATCAAATTGGAAGGAGGTGACATGTGAGCGAAACCAAGGCCAGCAAAGGCATGAACGAAAAGCAGGTCACGGATCTGGTGAAGGGAGTCCTGACCGAGGCTATCGACAACATGGAAACGGCAGCAACCGTGCTCGACTTATTAGAGAAGGAGTTCCGCCGCCGCAACCAAGCAACCACGTTCGAGAAATTCCTTGAGCGATGCGAGTTGCCCGACCTTGAAAACATCACCGTCCATGAGGTGCTATACCAACTGCATGCCGCCTTTGGTGCGGACAACATCACCCTGGAGGTGAACCCAAAGCTGGAAGCATTAGACATCACCCTCAAGACAGAAACCGAATCGCTGGCTGGCCAGATAAGGGTCCACCCATCAGAGCCAGAAGCCGATTTAAAGCTCAACTTCGTCTCCTTCCCGGTTGCGCTCCCCGGCGACCCCGAGCTCACCTGGGCCTTTGCCAAGTTGGAAAACATGACCAACGAGGAGGCAGGCCAAGTCCTTGAGCTGTTAGAGGCCGAGTTCTGGGCCAGCAAGCGAGGGCAAAAGCTCATCCGCGACCGCGTGGACCGCAGCTTCCCGGAGTTCGTTAAAAACGTTCCAGCGTCCGCCCTCCGTGAGGTGGGCCTCAAGCGGCACTACAAGGAGCCTGAGGCAATCCGCATCACAGGGAAGGAGGTGGCAGTATGAACGCCCTCCAGCTCTCAAACTTCGGGGCGGTTGAAATCATTCAGAACGCTAACGCGGACCAGCGTAAACAGGAGGCTCTGAAAGAGTCAAAGCTCGTCGATTCCGTTAACGATTCAACCACTGAAACAGCCTGTGTGTTCGCCCTTCGCGGTATCAACACCTTGCTCAAATTAGGCGAATCCTCCCGCGTGGAGGTAAAGGCCCCGGTGTTGGCCCTGGCCAAAAAGATCGACGATGTAGCAAAGTCGTTTTGCGCTGGTCCGGATGAAGAAAAAACACGTCTAGAAAAGCTCCTTAGCAAGCACCAATCGGAACAGCGACGAATCCAGCAGGAGGCCGAATCAAAACGCCAAGCCGAGATTCAGCGCATCGAGAACGAACGCCGCGCCGCAGCTAGGGCTGAGCAGGATCGACTTGACGCTATTGAGGCCGCAGAGCAGGCGAGGATCAAAGCATTGCAAGCTGAAGCGAAGTCAAAGGAGGACCGGATTGCCGCAAATAAAGCCATCGTCGCTGAGGCTGAACGCAAGGAGAGGGTGAGAGTTGCTCAAGAGGAGGCTGAACGACTACAGCGGCTCAAGCCTGTCGTTGTGGCCGTAGTTGCGCCCGTGGTCAAACCGGCTGGCGTCACTACCCGCGAGGTGTGGAAGTTCGAGGTGACTAATATTCACGCTCTGTACGCTGCGTTTCCCGGGTTGGTCAAGATGGAGCCTTGCGTGAACTCTATAAACCACATAATCCGCGAGGGCGCGAGGGAGCTGCCCGGCCTCCGCATCTGGTCGGAGACACAATCAACCGTGAGGAGCGCATGAGCACGGATACCGAAACTCAACCAGTTGACCCGATCAGCATGCCGGAGGACGAACGCAAGCAGATAGTTTTGAACATTCTTTTCGGTGGGAAACACCACGTCCCAAAGATCGTCATTGATGAAGACCAATGGCTGGTGATGACCGGGTTTGAACTATCAAGTTTTGACAACAGCGACCTGACCAAGCTGGTCCTAGCCGCCCATCACTTTGGAGTGCGGGCCACACTGAGGGGTGTGGACAGTGGGATGATTCAAATCAGCGTGTCCGCGCGCGAGGGCCGCGATCCGGATGGCATGCCGTGGGACATTCACCCGACCATTGAACAGGCAAGGAATAAGATGGGGCTATAAGCTCAGATTTTTACAATGAAATGAAAACTATGATTCTGGAAACTTCACACGAGTTAATGGTTGCCGGGCTGATGAAACCAGGCGAACAAATCAGGACCGAGGTCACGGGCGACCAGTTTGATTTGATCCATTCGGTAATGGGCATCTGCGGCGAGGCTGGAGAGCTGCTCGACGCGGTAAAAAAGCACACTGTCTATCGACACCCACTTGATCGAGTGAATGTCATCGAGGAGCTTGGAGACCTTGAATTTTATCTGCAAAATCTGAGGGCGAGGCTAGGCATAAGCCGCAACGAAACACTTGAGGCCAACATGTCAAAGTTGGCCAAGCGGTACCCCGGTTTCAAATTCACGAATGCAGCCGCGATTGAGAGGGCTGACAAGGTGGAGGAGCCATGAGCACCCTCTCTCGACGAGACCACTTCGCAGCTGCGGCAATGAACGGGATTCTTTCGAGCGAAACGCGGGGTTGGGAATCGAGCGACGCTGAAACTGCTGTTTTAGCCGTTAGATGCGCCGACGCGCTCATAGCTGAACTCGACGGGACTGCGCCTGTTCAAAGGTTGTCGACGCCAATCGTTCCTGATGTTTCGTTCAAATACGGCACTGGAACCGGCATCGAATACCTCAAAAGCTCGCCAACCTGCGCGGCAGAACAGATGAAAGGCACGATGTGAGCATCGCTGAACAAATCAAAACATACCGCGCTAACCCGAACATTAACGTGAGCAGCCTCAAGCCTATGCTGAAGTCGGGAGCGGAGTATCAATACCGACTCGCTAACCCCATCGTCCCGACGGAGGCGATGCTGCTCGGGACCGCGTTGGACGTTTACTTCTTCGGCATGATGGCCGGTAGCGTCCTCGACTTCGCGACGCACTACATCGTCAAGCCGGAGGGGGTGTCCTTCTCCACCAAGGATGGTAAGTCGTGGCGCGACAACGACGCGGTCGGCAAAGAGATCATCACCTTCAAGGACATGGAGCGCGTCAAGGGCATGACCGAAGCCCTGCTGGCGGAGCCGGACGCCTCGGCGTTCTTCAATGCTGGCAAAGCCCAGGTTCCGGTCTACCAGAATATCGATGTGGATGGAACGGATTTCCCGTGCAAGGGCTTGGCAGACTGGAGGCCATCCCGATATCCGGACGTCGTGGTTGACCTCAAGAAGGCTGCCGACGTTGAGTCTCGCGCCTTCGGCAAGCAGGCAGTGAGGCTGCACTACGCCATGCAAGCCGCGTTCTACCAGAAGTTGTTCGTCCAGATGGGCGAGCCAATCAAATACTTCTGCTTCGTGGCCGTGGAGCCGGAGCCGCCGCACGCAGTTGAGATCTACAGCCTAAGTGAGGATGACCTGACTTATGGTCGCAGGCTGTACGAGCTCGCGCTTCGTCGACTTATCGCCTGCCACGACTCCGGCAAGTGGCCGAGCCGCATGAAGGACGGGACATCCGAGCCACGGACAGGAATCACGGAGCTCGTCCTGCCAACCTGGGGGAGGCCGATATGACGCTCTACTTGTTCGCGGTTCTGATCGTGGCTGGGTTTGCTCTCGGCATCGGCTTCGGGCTGCTTGTTCTGGTGTTCAATATTGTCAGCGACGCCATCATCGCCATTAAAAAACGGAGGATTAAATGACACTCGAAGAGGCCATTGACCACGAGCTTATGGGCCGCGAGGAGGAGGACGAATTCAACCGCGACTTCCCAGAGCGGATTGTCTTGCGGGCCGCACGCCGGTCAATCGACCTCGCTAAGCAGGTTGAGGAGTTGATTCAAGTCCGCAACGGGCTGGCGGTTCTGGTTCAAGGGATGGGCGACGAGGTGAATGAGCTGAGGGATCGGATTCAAAAATCCGACAGCTTCCGCGAGCGTCACATCGCGAACATTCGCAGGCACTACGAAGCTCAGATTGACGCCTTGAAAGAGGAGGCTCAATGAAGATCGACAAACTGACACCCAAAATTCTCTCCATGATGCCAAAGGATGAGCGCGAGCGCCTTGAGGGGCCGAAGCCTGCCACCATTGTGGCCGTCACTGACGCCTTCCAAGAGGCCGAGGAGTACGACCTCCAAGAGCAAATCAGGGGCGAGTTGATCATGCGAAAGATCACCTTCGATTGGTCGCCGATGCGCCGCAAGCGGACGGGCACCATCGGTTGGCCGGACTTCGTTTTTCCGCACCCAAAGACTGGGCAGTTCGTTGGTATTGAGGCCAAGTCGGCGACCGGAAAGCAGGACGAAGCGCAACGGGATGTTGAGGCGGGAATTTTGAGCAATTGGGGGCGGTATCACATTGTCAGAACACTGGAAGAACTGAGGAGGATTTTGAAGTGAAAATAATCAAAAATGTATTAGCGGGCGCGTTAAGCCAACTGGCTGGCATTGCGCGAGGAAGCCACCAGTCGGCCAGCTATGTCCTGATTGGATGCACTGGCGGCAGGTGCAGTCTCACGGCTGACAACTTAAGTACGCGGTTAACTATCGCGTTCGATCAAGAGGGGGAGATAAGCGCGCTCCTGCCACTGCGGAAGCTTGCTGAAATCCTCTCCCGCTCGGAGTGCGAATTCATAGAGATCAAAATCGAAAGCGAATGGGCGTTGATCAATGCGGGCAAAAGCTCGTTTAAAGTCGCAACCTTGCCTACTGAGGGCTTTCCGCAGCGGGCGCGACTCGGCGAGCTTAGCGTGTGCCAAACCAGCGGCTTGCAACACCTGATTTATGAATCAGCCTACGCAGCCAGCCGAGACATCGGAAGGTCCGCCCTGTGTGGTAGCTGCCTCTCGCTCAAAAACAACGAGCTAACTTTGGTTTCAACTGACGGGCGGAGGTTGGCAGTGTCCAGTATGCACCAAGAATCAGGCGATGAATTCGAGGCTACCGTTCCAACCGAATGTCTGAATCATCTCCAATCCCTCGCGATGGACGAAATTCAAATTAGTTGCGAAACCAACTTTATTCACTTCGCGGGGCCGGGCTGGTCCCTATCCTCAAGACTCATCGAGGGGACTTTTCCAAACTGGAAGCACGTCGTGCCGAGCGAATGGCACGCAGTGGCAGTCGTGAACCGTGAAGAGTTGATAAGCTCGATCCAGAGGGCTGCAATCGCCACCACAGACACGCACAACTCATGCAAGGTCACGTTCAGCCGTGACGGAATAGAGGCGCGATGCGAAAGCGAAACAGGAAATGCTCAAGACTCGCTCGCGTGCTCATGGGTGAACGCCTCACCAAAGTCAATCGTGATCAGCCTTAACCCGGATTACGTGATTCAAGCCCTTCAATCATTGGCGTGTGACGAGGTTCGCATTTCGCTGATTGATCCACTTTCCCCAGTCATGATAGCAAATCCAGAAACTGGGGCGTTCGCAATAATAATGGTAATGAGGATCTCATGAAAATAATAACAGAACAAGAAACCCAAGACTCCAAGCATAATGCGCTGATGATAGCTAGAGCCAAGATGGAAAGACTCATGAAGGAAGGCGAGCCGCCGCACATAGCGGTGGGGCTGGTTGCGCTCAAAAGACTTGAGCTCGAGGAGTACGGACGACAAATGGAAGCGCGCATCAACCAATGATTACACACCCACTAAACCCGAACCTGTATCAAGATCCGCGCTTGCCCGGCGAGTGGCGTGTAAAGCCTGCCCCGCCATCTAAGCAGCTGCCACCACTAGAACAGTTCCGCCGCAATCGCACGTACGAGAAGTGTCCAAACACCGGCGACCACAAGCCGACACTGCCACAAGAAGTTATCATCGCCGCCATCAAAGCCTCAGGCCGCGAGTGGGTGACAATCCCTGAAATGTGCTTAGTCGTTAACCGCTGCCACACCACAACCCAGAAGGCCATGATGAAGGCCGTTGCCGCTGGACTCCTTAAGACCGAGAAGCAAGCCAGACAATACGGACCACGCAGATCGATGGTCGCCGTCTACAAACTGACCCAATGAAACCAGTAAAAAGCTCATGCAGACATCGCAATTCTTTAATGACATGCATTAGTAAACCTACTAACTATCGAGCCGAACATACAAAGACCGACAAAGACATACAAAGACCGACAAAGAACAACATCGATTTAGAGTCCTTCAATTTTACACCTATTGCCTGATTTGTAATTCAGCCCTATATCCGAATCACGGCACTCAAACTGCCTCTTAAAATATGTCTTGTTTGAAACATAACTGCCTCCGGTTCGGTTGCCTATTTGGGTTTCCTGATATTCCCCTATCAGGGTACATTTCCCGTTTGAACTTAGGCAACCGAACCGGGGCAATCGCTAACATGCCTACTCGAATTCTAAAACCCGGCATCTTGGACAGTGATCGGGTAAACCAGCTATCCAGCGGCGCGGAGGTGTTCTATAGGCGGCTAATGTCGGTCGCGGACGACTTTGGGCGGTTTGATGGTCGCCCAACCATCCTGAGATCGAAGCTCTACCCGCTTCGCATCGACGAAGTGACCAACGCGCAAATTTTAGAATGGCTGTTCGACTGCCAAAAAGCTGACTTGATCTCTGTGTATCTAGTTGACGGCAAGCAATTTGTGGAGATTTTAAGATTCGACCAAAAGACGCGGACCGGCTCAAAATATCCAGCGAATGACGGACAAGCGTCCAAGGTCTGCCAGCAAATGCCAGCAAATGATAGCAAATGCTGTCCCTATTCGGAGTCGGAGTCGGAGTCGGAAAAGAAAAAATACAAAAAGAAATCGTCGCCTTCGGCTCCTTCGAGTGTTTCGCCAAAAATCGAAATCGAACATGAAAACTTCCCTGAAGCCTATGAAGCTTACCCTCGGCACGAGGACCGCAGGAGGGCACACCAAGCCTACCTCTCAGCCCTGAAGCGCGGCACGACGCACGCCGAAATCATCGCAGCCATCCCAGCCTACGCAAAATCCAAAACCGTCCTCGATGGATTCCCTAAGCTGATGGCCTCATGGCTAAACGGCGACGGGTGGAAGAACGAATACCAAACCCGACAAGGGGAGATAACCGATGAGCGATACGCCAAAGGATTTTAGCCAGCTAGCGAACGCCTTGCCATCGCCACGCGATTTTAAAACATGAACCATACCGACACAGCCGAATTTCAGGAAACCGATTTAAACGAGAAGCTTTGCAGGTGCGGATGCCGGTTCCAAAAGCCGATCACAACCGAGGATTTTGGCGAGCTGGCGGGTATGATGGAAAAGCTCACCGAAACTTGGTGGTCAAACAAAGTGCTTTGTGACGGGTGCATTGATGAGCATTTGAGCGATAGGCGAAAGACCGAGAGGCTCGCAGAGTGGCGAGCGATTTGCCCCGTTCAGTTCCAGAATACCGATCCCGCTAGGCTGGAAAGGCCAGAACGCTATGAAAAAGCCGTTAACGCGCATATCTGGACCGGTCAAAATCACGGGCGCGGGCTTTTGCTTTACGGCAAGACTGGTATGGGCAAGACGCGAGCCATGTGGAGTGTTCTGCTGCGTGAGTTCCTGCGGGGCAAGGACATAACCGTGCTGAATTCCGGCTCTGCCTTCGAGTACGCGCGGATGATGAGTATCGGCGTGCGTGAGGGGATGGACTGGCTTCAACACAAGATCACCGTTCCCGTGCTTGGCCTGGACGACATCTTCAAGGGAAAGCTAACGGACTCTTGGGAGTCGGCCCTGTTCGACATTATCGACAGCCGGATGGAAAACGGCAGACCGTTTGTGGTGACCTGCAATGACGTGGGGGACGCGCTTGCCGCACGGATGTCACCCGACAGAGGACCGGCACTAATCCGGCGACTGAGAGAGTTTTGCGAGAGAATTCATTTTTGAAAATATGAACACGATGGACAGATTACGCAGAGATGTGATCGATATGGGCGTGGCTCACGAATGGCTACGCGCCAACAGAATTAAGTGCATCATTGATTCGGGTCGTTATCATGCCTGGGTCAATTTTTACGGGCTTGAGCATGTTCAATTTGCGGGCGTCTCGCATTCAGACCTCAACTCCGCCTGCCTCGAAATGGCTGCGCAACTTTTAATCGAACCGCCGAATTTTTATGAGGGGTTATAACAAAGTTATTTTAATGGGTAACCTCACGCGAGAGCCAGAACTGAAATTCACGCCCAAAGGAACGGCTGTCGCCAAGTTTGGGCTGGCTATTAGTCGCGTTTGGTACAACGACGCGAAGGAGAAGCGGGAGGAGGTAACATTCGTCGATGTTGACGCATGGGGAAAGCAGGCGGAAACAATCGCAAAGTATTGCAAGAAAGGAAATCCGCTGTTCGTCGAGGGCCGCCTGAAACTCGATTCTTGGGATGATAAAAAGAGCGGAGAGAAACGCTCAAAGATGGGTGTTGTCTTGGAAAACTTCCAGCTCTTGGGCGATGGAGGAAAACCGCGCGACCAAGCTGAACACCCCAATGAGAGCAAGGCCAAATCCCGCCCGCCAGCCACTCCAGTTGATGGGGCTGACAGTGATGATGAAGTGCCGTTTTAATTTTATGAACATGACAAAAGACCAAACAGACGAGCTGAATCACCAGATTACAATCCTCACCGCAATCAGGGACGGGAAGGCGGTGCAGTGTCGCCGCAAGGATGGGGATCAGCACTGGAGCGACATTGCAACCACGGGCAGCGCTCTCGATTTCGAGGGTTGGAAATGGCGCATCAAGCCCGTGCTGTACGAGGGGTGGTTTGTGGTTGATTTTTCAAAGAGGCGTCTTGTGCAGGTTTCCACATGCTACCCGGATGCGTTCTTCATGCGTGAGGTGCCATCAGGCAGCGAGGATTGCGGCAAATGAACACACCTAAATCACCACGAAAGCGAAAACCGAGGCCATCGCTCAAAAAGTGGAAGAAGGGGAACCGCGTCACGACGTGGCGGATTCCCGACGACGCCTTCGACGACCCTTGGGTTGCGTGGATCACGCCAGATGGCGAGGACTCCGTTCCCTACATGGCTTGCATGATCGACCGACTGGAGCAGGACGACAAACTCACTTACGGAAAGACCGAGCGCCAAGCCTGCGAGCGCCTCGTACAGCCAAACAAGCTCACACCGCTGCCATGAACGACAAACCGAAAACCGACTGGTTATCCACCCTCGGGATCGCCGCGATGATCACAGCCGGGGCCGCATTGATCTCCCTTTACTGCGTGGTCGAATGGAAGATCGCCAACTCACCGGCTCAAAAGCTGAGGGACGAAATCTATCTCCAGAAGCTCCGCAACGAGCTGGCCATCGAGAAAGGAAAAGCACCGTGCCAGAAATGATAATCGGGTTCCTCATCGGGTTCGCCATCTCGTGGCTCATCCACTGCAACCCCTTTGATCCCGCGCCGGAGTCGGTTCGAGGGATCAGGAAGCAAATGGAGATCGAAGAGGCGAAGCGGGGGCTTCTGATTCGCGTGTTCAACCGCATTGAGGCCGAGCAGGCAATCAGGAGACTGGAGGGGGAAGATTGAAAGGACACGTTCATTTCCCAAAACAGGACCGTGCGTGGAAACGCATCCAAACGGAGGCGGAATATAACAAGCCCGCACCCAACGGCATGCAGCATTTAGCCGTTTGTGCCCGTGGGATGGTCTGCCCCGTGGACGCGCCTTTTGCCGTCAAATGGTCTGTGCTTGGCGCACTGTCCTTGGTTTATGGGCCGTCAACAGCGCAGCCTTTTTGGGACTCGCGAAGAAGGTTGTGGGATGAAATTGCGCGACTTCATCTTGCTGACGGTGGTGAGTCGCAACGCAACCCGCCATTCGGCAAGGGGCTCGAAATTTCTGAATGGGAAGCGGCCACTCCTTATGCTATCGTATTTGGAACCTTGAAGGGAATAGACCTCTGACATGTACCTTGCCCAACCAAGACCATTTGAGGATGCCCGGCAGAAGCTCAATCAGCGCATTCCGGTCGCCGTTGACCTTTCCTCTGAGCAGTGGAGCCTCGCGCCATCTGCCATCAAGGAACGCGCCTTCTGGTCCGCCCGTATCACCGATGCTCGCTTCGTGCAGTCGATGAAGGACCGTCTTACCGACCACATCAACCGCACCACTCAAACCGAGATCAACCCCGACGGAACCTCGCGACTCGCATTCAAGGTCTCGGGCCGCGAGGACTTCATCCGCCAGATGCTCGAAACCGGAAAAGACCTCGGCCTTGGCAACCTGCTCGCGCCATCCGCCGAACTAAGCATGAACGCCGTTGAGCGAATGAAAGGCGTTGGTCCTGCTCGCCTTGGCCTCGTGTTCGATACCGCCATGCGGACGGCTCGTGGATACGGCGCATGGAAGGAAGGGAACAAGCAGGAGATCCTCGACACCTATCCGGCCTCGCAATTCATCCGCCTCCACGCCGTCGCGGTTCCCAGGCCACTGCACGAGGAGCACGAGGGCGAAATCCATCTCAAGTCCGACATCAAGTTCTGGATGGAAATGAACAAGCGCGAGATCGGCGGCTTCGGCGTCCCGTGGGAGCCGTTCGGTTACAACTCAGGCATGGGGACACGCGATGTCCCGCGTTCGACCTGCATCCAGCTCGGCCTCCTTAAACCGGGGGAGAAGATCAGGAACCCAGAGATTGATTTCAACGAGCACCTTGAAGCCAGCGCGAAAAGCTTCGACCCCGACGTCCTTGAAGCGCTCAAGGCTGCCCTGGGGCCAATGGTCAAGCAGGACGGGAACACCCTCAAGTGGGTGGATCAAAAGCAGATCGAGTCACCAAAGCCCGAAGCGCCTCAGCCCGAGAAATTGCCACCCAATCCGCCGCCACTGAGCAAGCAGCATCAGGTCGATAACCTCATGGCAAGGGTTAGCGTCCTTGATCTGAAGCTGAAACAGGTGGAGGCAGACCTCATTGATGCCGTGATGAAGGGCAAGGACGCTGACCGCCACATCGTCAGGAGGGCTCGTGCCATCCAAGATATTCGCGAGGCCGTTCAAGTGCCAGTCGATGAGAGGGTGAAGCCTGAAATCCGGACTCGGTTCTCTGCGAACGAGCCATTTGTCAAGGAAACGCAAGACCTTGTCGCAGCCTATATCCACCCGAATCTGTCCGCTTCGGTCGATGTCAAAATGCGGTTTCAGTCCAGACTCGGCATGAAGGGTGTGTATAAACGAGCGACAAGGGAGATCGTCATCAACACTACAGCCAAGGCTGACACCGGCGTCCATGAGGTGACACACGACATCGAGGAACGACACCCTCAGATTGCCGAGGCCGCCCGCCGATTCCTGCTCAAGAGGGCCGGTGACGAACGTCTCGTTTCGCTCGATGGCTATTCGAGCGACACAATTGGGTTTTCTGACGACTGGGTTAAGCGAGGCGGGAAAGCATACACTGGCCGGTTTTACCCTGAGAGCATGAAGGCGAAAGACCAGATGACGCGCCCCACATCACACGAGCAGATCGGCTCCACTGAGGTGCTCACAACCGGCATTCAGAGGATGCTTGCTGATCCAATCGACTTCTTCCGGAGAGATCCGGAGCATTTCCGGCTCGTGATCGAGCAACTGAGGTTTTTATGAGCGAATTCAAAGTGGGCGGATACACAGACGGCGACGGAGGCACGCTCAAGGCGACCGTCAACGGCCATCCTGCATCGTTCGACGGGGAAGTGTGGACCTGCTTAGGAGACCAGAAGCTGGCCCACAACCTGACATCCATTTCGAGAACCGCGAAACGAGCCACAATCGACGCCACCGCTGAAAACGCTCTAAGACTGCTCGTGAAGGTTTGGACCATCGACTCATTCACCCGGGACCGCGAGTATCACATCGCCCTCAACCTAGACGCCATAGATTGAACCCATCCCACCTCACCACCAAGGAGGCCGCAAACCTGCTCGACGTTCACCGGATGACCATCTCCCGCTGGATCAAGACTGGAGCACTCCGCAGCGTGACCATCAGTAAGCGAAAAATGATCCCCTGGGCATCCATCGAAGGCATAATCGTCTCGAAACCGACAAAGACCGACACTAAGTAGCAATTTAAGGGCTACCGCTTCTCCCCGCTTTCCACCATTGCTTGGTGAGTGGCCAAGCCTAAGACTCTCAAACTCGCTCCGCCAACAGGCAAAGCGGGAAGGCCGCGCCTTGAGTTCGACATGGCTAAGGTCGAGATGATGGGCTCCCTTAAGGCATCCCTCGAAATGATGGCCAGCGTGTTCGATTGCGACACCATGACCATCTCGGCTCGCATGACCAGCGACCCAGATTTTTCGAGTGCTTATCAAAAAGGGCTCACCAACACCCGCTCGCGCCTGATCGGACGCCTTATCCAAGGGGCCGACGAAGGCAACCCCGTTTGCCTGATCTTCGCCTTGAAGAACCTCTGCGGGTACGCAGACAAGCAGGAGCATCGCCACGGCGGCACCGAGGACGGCCAGCCGATCAAGGTTCAAGTGACTTACGTCGACGAGGTCACCCAGGTAAAGGAGGCGCAAAATGCAGACGCTTGATGCTGTTCGCCGTGTTCGCTTGCCAAGGCTTCACGCAGGGCAAGCACTCATCAAGGAGCAACGCCTTCGCTTCAACGTCCTGCAATGCGGCCGTCGCTTCGGCAAGACCACCTTCGGCTCCGTCCTGATCGCCGAGGCTGCCCTGGCTGGCTTCCCCGCCGCGTGGTTTGCCCCAACCTACAAGCTTCTGTCCGAGGTCTGGGCTTGGTTCTGTGAACGCCTTGAGTCGGTGATCGCCATCAAGGACAGCCAGATCAAGCAGCTCCGCCTTATCACCGGGGGGATCATTGACTTCTGGAGCCTTGACACCCCGAACGCAGGCCGTGGCCGCAAGTATAAGCGGATTGCCATCGACGAGGCAGGCATCGTTCGCGACCTTGAGGATCACTGGAATGCCAGCATCCGGCCCACCCTGACCGACCTCAAGGGGGACGCATGGTTCCTCGGCACGCCAAAGGGCCGCAACTTCTTCCACACCCTGTGGGCTCGCGGACAGGCACACGCCAACCGATGGGCGAGCTGGCGTGTAGGCACCATCCACAACCCCACGATTGACCCAGCCGAGATCGAGGACGCCAAGCGCGACCTACCGCAGGCCGTGTTCGATCAGGAGTACGGCGGCATCCCCGCCGATGACGGCGGCAATCCCTTCGGTATCGAGGCCGTCAATCGCTGCATGGGGCCGCTCAGCACGCGAGACCCTGTTGCATTCGGCGTTGACCTCGCCAAGTCAGTCGACTGGACGTGGGTCATAGGCATCGACAACGAGGGTTGCATTTGCGTGTCCGAACGCTGGCAAAGCGACTGGGACAACACTACGGACCGCCTCGCCTTCGTGCTCCGCAAGGCTCCATCGCTCATGGATTCAACCGGCGTGGGCGACCCCATCGTCGAGCGCATCCAGCGCAGGGTTTCCAACTGCGAAGGCCTCAAGTTCACCAGCCAGAGCAAGCAGATGCTCATGGAAGGCTTGGCCGTGGCTATTCAGCGGGGTGAGATCAAGGGCATACCCGAAAACCTTGCCGAGGAGCTCAAGGCATTCCTCTACGAGTACACCAAGACCGGCGTCCGATACGAAGCGCCTCCAGGGATGCACGACGACGGCGTTTGCGCTCTAGCCTTGGCCGTGCAGCGATTCCGCACACGTCCAACAGGCATTCAATCCACCAGCGGGATCATGATCGGCGTGGCGAATGGAGGCTTTCGATGAGTGACACTTTCATTGGCCGCATTCTTGACCAGTTCGGCCTCGGCCATGGTGGCGACACCACGGTCGACAAGGCACCCAAGATCAACCCGCTCGACCAAAGCATCCCGCCCAAGGGCGTCGACAGGTGGAAGACGACCCTTGGCTACCGCCTGGAGCCAGCTGCAGTCGCTCGCCTGCTCAAGACCGCGCTCAACGGCGAGTGCATCTACCAGCACGACCTCTTCGAGCTGATGGAGGACAGTTGGGACCGCCTCCGCAAGAACCTTCAGCAGCTCAAAACGGGGGCCGCGAATGCAAAGCTGCTCGTGCATCCGTTTTGCATCGAAGGCCAGAAGCCCACGGCAACCGCAGAGGCCAGGGCCGACGTCGTCCGCAAGGCTCTGACCGGATGGTCTCCACGTCCCGACCTTGCCGAGTCCGACCTTGATGACACCATCTATTGCCTCTGCGACGCCGCGTTCCGTGGCGTGGCTGTTCAGGAGATCCTTTGGGAAGTCCGAGATGGCTTAATGCTTCCACGCGCCACGCAATGCGTCTCTCCGTTGTACTGGTCATTCCCTGCGAACGAGTATGGCCTCAAGTTGCGCATCAACGGCCTCGGCACGCAATGGACTGAGATCCCCGAGAACAAGTTCCTGATCGGAACCTACCGCAGCAAGTTCGGCCACCCTATCTCGCAGGGTTTACTCCGCCCGCTGGCTTGGTGGTGGTCCGCTCGCCTGTTCGGACGTGACTGGCTTCTTAACTATGCTCAAATCTTCGGGGTTCCGTTCCGCTCTGCCGAATACGACTTGAACGCGAGCCAGCAGGTCAAGACTGACATCGCTAACATGCTGGAGAACATGGGTTCCGCAGGCTGGGCCGCGTTCCCTGCTGGCACCAAGTTTGACATCAAGGAGACGAGCAAGGCCGCCGGGGACAACCCTCAGGCACACCTGATCGAACTCGCCGACAAGGTCTGCGACATCATCCTGCTGGGTCAAACCCTCACCACTGACGTTAGTCACTCCGGCTCTCGCGCCTTGGGCGATGTTCACGCCTCGGTCCTGCAAGAGAAGATTCAAGGGCTCACGAACTGGGCAAGCCAGGCACTCACCATGCAGTTGGTGCCAATGATTCTGAAGCTCAACTTTGGCGATGCCTCCGAGGCTCCTGTCATCGTGCCCGACTTCGCTCGCGCCGAGGCACCGTTCGAGATGGCCAACCGCGACGCGATCCTCCTCAAGGCTGGGGTGGCGCTTCCAAAGGCGTGGCTCTACGAGCGTCACAGCATCCCGGAGCCGGACGCCTCAACCGAGGTCATCACCACGCCGGTCTCCGCGCCTTCACCAGCTACTCAACCGCTCAACGTCAACGCCAAGCAGGCCAGCCTCATTCGCGCCTCAATGCAATCGAATCTTGCCTCACGGTTATCTGACAACGTCCTGGCGAACCTTTCGCCCGTCGCGGTTGAGTGGCTGGCACCTGTTCGCCCTATCTTCGTTGAGCTCGCCCGCAAGGGCTTAGACAAGTCCGTGAGCGATGCCGACTTCCTGAAGGCCATCGCCGAGGTGCAAGCCAAGATGCCCGAGGTGTTCGACAAGCTTGACACCGAGAGCCTCGCCGCCGCCCTTGAGGCCGCCATGGGAAGCGCCATGGTTAACGGCGCAATCGAAAGGAGCGTCGCTTGATCTCCTTAACCCTTCTCGCGCCCCAGGCCAACCCCGAGGCCATCAAGGCAGTCGATCACATCTATGCCAACCCCTTGGCGATGCTGAACGTCGCGGGCCGCTCCGTTAGGCAAGGCCTCCGTGACCACTTCCAGCACAAGCAGGAGACCGAGCCGAACAAGCTCGGCGGGAAGCGAACCAACTTTTGGGCCGACGTCGCCCGCTCTGTGTCCGCTCCGGAGCAGACCGACGCCAACTCCGTCACGGTGACAATCGACCACGCTGCCATCAACCAGAAGGTTCACGGTGGCACCATCCGCCCGAAGTCGCCGCGCAAGAGGATCGCGATCCCCATCAATCCGATTGCCTACGGTGTCCAGCCCTCGAACAGCCCTTATGCGCTCACCCTTGCTTACCGCCGCAATAAGGCCGGGAAGCTTTCCCTATTCCTCGCCCTGGCCACGGATAGCGACCGCTCCAAGTCCTATAAGTACGGAGGCACGCAGGCCACACAGGAGAAACGCAAGGTGACAGCCACCCCAGGGACGCTGCTTTACCTGCTCCTGACGTCAGTCACCCAGAAACCAGACCCGACGGCGCTTCCAGCCAATGGCGTCCTTGAGGCCGCCGCGCAACAAGGCGCAAAGGACTTCATCGACCAAGCCCTAGCGCAAATCAAATGAACACCACTGCCTATCTCATCCAAGCCTTGTCCGTTGCATCCGATGCTGCTGGCGTGCCGCCTGAAATCCAGTACATGCCGCCCGGGACGCACACCATCAGCGCAACCAAGGACGGAAAGCCCTCGAAGATGTCCGTCACGGTGAATGCCGCCACGGTGGACCGACTCAACGCCTCGCTGACCACCCTGCGTGGGCAAGGCCACGAGCCGTTCATCGACTTCAACCACGACGACAAGAACGCGGCAGGCTGGCTTGAATCGTTCTCGTGGGGTGGCGACGACGCCAAGACGGGAGGCGTTCGCGCCAAGATCAACTGGTCCGGCTCCGGAAAGGCTGCCGTCGAGTCCCGCGACTACCGCAAATTTTCCCCCACCTTCCTGCTGTCCAAGGACGGCCAGATCGTGGGGACCGATGTCAACGCTGGAGGGTTAGTGAACCGGCCAGCGTTTACCAGCATCGCGCCAGTGATGGCACGGTCTGCTCAACCCTCCGACACACCCAACACCATGACACCCGAACAAGAACTCGCCGACGTCAAGGCCAAGCTGCTCGCCGCTGAGACTAAGGCCGCAAACCTTGAGGAGGCCGCTAAGGTTTCCGCCAAAGCCAATGCCGAAAGCATTGTAAACGCCGCCATCGCTGACGGCCGCATTCCCGCCAAAAATGAAGCCCTCAAGGCTGGCTGGATTGAGGTCATCACCGTCAACGCAAAGAGCGCCAGCCTCTTGCAGGCCATCGCACCAAACGCAGCCCTCAGTCAGGTCATCAGGGCCAAGACCGGCGATTCTGGCAAGGCTCCTGAAGGCGTCATTGACGCTGCCGACGCGGCCTCCAAAATCGACGCCGAGGTGGCCAAGGTTCGCGCCTCCCACAGCGTGAGCTTCACTGAGGCCTATAACATTGTCCGCGCCAACTCGCCGGAGCTGTTCGAGGCCGCTGCTTCTGAACTGTAATCGCCACACACCCACAAAACCATGAGCTCTCAATATCGCCGAAACGGGACGGTTGTTAATTTCCCGATCATCACCGACCTCCGCCTCAACAAGGGGCAGGCAGTCACCATCAACGCATCGGGCCAAGCAATCCTCGTCGTATTGGCAACCAACGTTGACGCATTCGGCGTCATTGTGAACGCCGAGTGGGACGCCGTGAACAGCGTGGGTCGCGCAGACGTGGCTCCGTTCGCCAACACCCCAGGCACCGTGCTCGTCGCCATCGACGCGGCCGTCACTGTTGGCTTGGTTAAGGCTGGCATCCCGCTGGCACTCACCGCAACCGGCACATTCACCAACACCATCGGCACGAGCGCGAAATGCGCGATGGCACTGGAAACCAACACTGGCGGAGCCGAGCTAATCGAAGCCGTCCTCCACAAACCCGGCCTCGCGGCTGGCGGTTACTAAAAGCTGCCACCATTGCAAGACACCCAATCCCACAACCACAACCCACACTAACAAATGCCTATTTCAGCCACACGCGGTGGTATTGCGGCAAATCCTCTACTGACCAACTTTGCTGCTGGTCTCGCTCAGGATTTGACCTCCGCCGCCGCCAACTTCATCTGTCCGATCATCACGGTCGATGCCTCCGTCGGTCGTTACAAGAAGTACGACGACAAGAACCAGTTCCAAATCCCGTTGACTACCCGAGCCATCGGCGGAGCTGCAACCCGCATCAACTTCGACGCAACGGACGGAACCTATAATTGCCTCCCTCAGTCGCTTGAGGCTCCCATCGACGACGCCGAAATCAAAGCCATCGGC
>JANYDC010000148.1 GCA_025359965.1 Pedosphaera sp. | reverse complement strand
GACGTTGATGAGTGATGTGCCGTGGGTCGTGGGATCGTCGTAATTATTTTGACTTGTTTGAGGGATGAGCCGGCGATGCTTGGGGTAATCCAATTTCGGGCTCCTTCGCTGCGCCACGTTTCGGCTGTGCGCGTTTGTGGCATGACTTTCCAGGTCTTACCCGCGGAGCCTGTTTGGATGCGGGAGCGAATGCCCTAAGAAGCATACGCAGCTTTTTCTTGGACTGACTCAACCTGTTTCTTAAAGTGGACGAGCTGATGTTTTCTGCGCGCGCCACATCTGCGCACGACCTTCCCTGGAAAAAGACTTGATGGATCAACTGGCGGGATTTTGCAGTTAGCCTCCTCAATGCGTTGTTCACCGCTTGAGCATGTTCCGATTTCGACGAGTCTTCTGCCCATTCCTCTCCGAATCGATTCAGACTCTCAGCAAGCCTGGCGTGCTTCTTCTGACGCGATACCTGGGCGCGAAGCGCCGATGAAATGTTCCTCCGGAGCATGGTCCATAACCTTGGCGTAAACCGCCCCAATTCTGGATTGAACCCTGCAAAGGATTTTTCCATTGCGTCCAAGGCCACTTGTTCGGGATCCTGAACCCCTTTATACCTTGCCCGGGCCACCACCATGCGCCAGCTTCTGTCAAAGAGGGTTCCTATTTCCTCGGGGGAAAGCTCCACTTCGAGTATTGGGACGGTTGACATCTTTTGAGTTCCACGAACACATGCCGATCCGGACCCGCCACCGGATGCTGATTTTGGCTGGCCTTTAATTCTTGAAGAACTGCGGACAATCTGATTACTTGGAAAAGGTTTCCTGCGGATCTGTTTCGTCTTGGTTTTACTCGATCTGCCGAGTTTGTCCCCGGTGTCTGTTTTTGCTCGGTTTATCGATGGTTTGTTCACATAAAAAGCATAAATTGTCCGCAATGCCTGGCCACTAAACTGACGCGCAAAAAGTACGCAAAAAGTCGAAGTGAATGATAGATTCTGCTCTAGGCAAATTACTGGCGGAGGCGAGGGCGCAAGCCTGCGTTTTACATAAGGAGATGGCTTCCCTTTCTGGGTTGAGCTCACGAACCATCGTGGCTTTGGAGAATGAGGGCAACTACACACAAAAGACCTTCAAAGCATACGTAAATGCGTTTTCGATCTTGCGGAAACGCACGGGTGGTCAAGGTGTGCGGGTGGTCCAAGTGGGAGGGAATTGGGAGATTCAACCGGAACCCCCTTCCTGGCTTGATTATCCAGAACGGGAATGGAAACCGAAATTGCACGGGCCAGGGGCTCTTCTGGCTGCGGACTATACGATTGTACCCTTCCACGGTCAGCATAGCCTGAGGGCACGACAGGAGTTGCTGGACTGGTGCAATAGGGATGAACCGCACGCAGTTCGAGTCTACAAGGGGGAAGCGGGGGTGGGAAAGACCCGGCTGGCTATTGAATTGTGCCGTTCGCTTGCCAATCGTGGTCGGGAAACATGGACAACAGGGTTTGCCCGACAGGAGCACTTTCCAGCATTAACATCTCCCTACGAGGCGTTGCCATATTTGGGCCGGCCGCTCCTTGTGGTGGTCGACTACGCTGGGGAGAGAGAAAACATGCGTCTTGTGCAGCAATTGTTGCTGCATCTGGAAAAATGTACAGCTTCCAAAGTCCGGCTCATTTTTTTGGAGCGGAATGAGGTTTGGCTTGACCACCTGCATGGTAGTAGTGCGCTGAGGGACATTCTTCATGGCCCTCTATTTTTTCGGGAGGGGCGGCGCGAGGTCCATTTGGTCCCTTCCGCGGGTAATTCCTTAAAGGATCGTTCGAGTTCATTTCGAACAGCCCGGGATCACTTCAGCAGGAGGCTCAAAACTCCGGCGCACGCGGAACCGCCCAAAGAAATTGGGGCTTCTCTGTACGAAAGGGTGCTCTTCATCCACAGCCGTGCTTTGCTTGATGTCCTGGGTAGTCAGGTTCATGGTAGGGCAAGGATACTCCTTCATTTGCTGGCTCGGGAACGCGACTACTGGAGGAAATGCCTCGATGCACGGGGTTTTGCCCCCAGCTTATTCTCGGCAGTCGAACATGCAGTCTACCAAATAAGTCGAGAGGGCGGAGCATCAGATATTGCCGCGGGCATTGCCCATCTCCGCAAGAGCAGATTGCTTTCTGGTTTGAGTGAACTGGTCCTGCACGATGTCTGCCTTCTATTGCGCGAGTGTTATCCCCAGGGCGCGCAAGGCATTGGCCCGCTTCAGCCCGACGAGTTGAAGGACTCTTTTCTCCGCGACTTTCACAAGCGCTATGATGAATGACCACGCGGAGCCCGGCAAAGCCGAGATCTCCGACATGAGCAGCTGGCTTAGGAGCGGCTACGGAACTCCTGAAAAGCGTGAGAGGCTGCTCAATTGGGTTTTGCAAGACCAAGCCCGACGCGTGCCAGTATTAATTCACTTCGCCACACGGTATGATGGGGATGACGTAAAACATGCTGTTGGTGCGTTGAATCATCTGGTGGATGCTGCCAATACGGTGGAACTTTTAAGTGAGATACTGAAGTCCCTTCCCCGCAAGAGCGTCAATATCGCCGATGCGGCGGTCAAAGTGATGGACAAAATTCTCAAGTTGCTGTCTCAGGAGTTGCAAACAGATGGATCCGAAGCGGCCCAATACTGGAATAATCTGTCCGAGCGTGCCCAGGACGCCAACCAGAATGAGAAGGCGTTAAAGGCCTCCCAGAAGGCCGTTGAGATCAGCGGCCGATTGGCAAAGGATGATCCGGAGCACAGCAGAATCCGTACCCAATGCCTGCTGACGAGAAGCAAAAGACACGCAGAACGTGGGGCAAAAGATGAAGCTATGGCGGATGCGGAGGCGGCATGGTCGATAGCATCGAGCTCTATAAAGTTGAGTCCAGCGGATCGGTTGCTCGGTGTTCAAGCAGGCGCGATTCGCAGCAACCGCTTGGCCGACTTGGGCAAATGGGATAAAGCCGCCATCGCCGCCAGTGAGGCAGCCCAAGCGCTTGCCTTGCATCCCGATGCCGAAAAGCTCATTGAGGATGCCGCTGTGTTGGAGCTTTCGATGGCTAACAGTCTGATCCATTTGGGAAGCCACGAGGAGTCCCTCCCTCATTCGGACAAAGCCGACCGCCTGTTTCGCATGCTTAGCGGCAGTTATCCTGACCAATATCTGGAATACACGGCAGCCGCCGCGGCCGCTTACGCTCAAAACCTCCAGCACACCGGCAATTTACAGCGATCCTACCAGCTTTCCCTGGAAAACGTTGAACGAATGAGCAGGTGGGTCAAACAGCAGCCCGAGCGGTTTCGTAGGGATTTTGTGGCCCACCTGATTTGCCTTTCCGATTCGGCAGGTGATATGGGCTTTGAAGATGATTCCCTCAGGTTTGGCAGGGAGGCCATAACTCAGGCTGCGAAGCTTCGAAATGGGGCCGGATTGCGGGATTATTACCTTGAAGGAGTCGCTCACTCGAATCTGTTTAACAAGCTCTATCCCCGGCAGGAATTTCAGGACGCCGAAAAAGCCGCTCGTGCCGCAGTCCGCTGCTTCGGAAAACTATCGGCCTCTCACCCTGAGGCGATTCCAGAGCAAGGCAGGGCGCTGAGGAATCTGGCTGAGCTCCAGCGTGTCGTGGCTGGTCCTGGCCAGGAAGAGAGGTCGGTCAAGACCGCGCGAAAATCGATAGACATCCTGAGCAGTTTCAATGGGAATAAGAGCGATGCGTTTCTCTTGGTGGAAGCTCATTGCCTCTCCACTCTCGCCAACTGCTTGGAGGAGGCAGGTCGTTACCAGGAAGCGAGCAAAGAGGAACGCAAATCACTCAGTCTGCGGGAGGCTTTATTTCTCAAAAGTAACCGCCAATACCGCACCGACTTGGCACACTGCCTCCTGCAGTTGGCGCGACAACTTCTGGCAATGGGGGACCGGGACGAGGCATTGCGAGTGATTAATGAGTGCACGCGACACTACGAGACCGCCATGGAATCCTCACCTGACTCGCAAATCGTGTTTTACGGTCAGGCTTTGGCGACCCTTGCCGACACCCAAATTGCCATGGGATTATTGGAGCAAGGCAAGGCAACCGTTGAAAGCGCGTTGAAGAAATTGGTTCCCTATCATCAGAAATTGCACGTCAACCTGGATGGTCCGATTGCTTCACTGACCAATCACTATCTGAAGTTGTTCGGCGGCCCGGAGGAACCTGTTGCGCCAATTCCATAGCTTGGCCAATTTTCGCGTTCTCACTCCTTGTTTGTTTTGCTTCCTTCGGCGACAGGATCGCCCCCCATTCGTTTAGCCCCTTGGGGCTAGAGTTACCCTTTAGCTTCGCCATGCGGCTCTGCGCCGGGTTCGGCAAGGTGCGCCAGAGGAACTGGCACACCTTGCTAACCGAACCCGTCTTCGCTTCCTCCGCTTGGACTGCGCATGGGTCTTCAAAGCTGCCGTCCTTCGGCCGGGTCCTGTCCTCTGGCTTCGCCATGCGGCGCTGCGCCGGGTTCGGCAACGCGCGCCACAGGAAATGGCACGCCTTGCTATCCGAACCCGTCTTCGCTTCTTCCGCCTGGACTCCGCCCGGTTCCTGAGTGGTCAGCCCTG
>JANYDC010000146.1 GCA_025359965.1 Pedosphaera sp. | reverse complement strand
GACGTTGATGAGTGATGTGCCGTGGGTCGTGGGATCGTCGTAATTATTTTGACTTGTTTGAGGGATGAGCCGGCGATGCTTGGGGTAATCCAATTTCGGGCTCCTTCGCTGCGCCACGTTTCGGCTGTGCGCGTTTGTGGCCTGATTTGCCGGGTTTTGAAGTTGCGGACTGCGTGCGGTCCGGGGCCAAGTCTTTCAACAGCCCGGCAAGCTTCTTTCTCGCCGTGGCCGCACGATTTCTCAGAGTCGACTCCGGAACTCCCTCTTTTCGGGCGATTTTGACGAAGGATTGGCCTTTGAAATAGAATTGGCGGACTACTCTGCCCTGATCACGGCTGAGTTTCCGGAGTGCGTCGCGAACCGCTTTGTTGCGCTCCGTCTCAGCAAGGCCAACCGCGCATCCTGTCGCTGTGTCTGCTGCATCGTCGGCATAGCGGTTTTCCCTCCGCTGCCTCCGGAACTCAGAGCGGAGGAACTTGGACCTCTCCGACCTAACCATCCACCTCAACCTTGGCTCAAACTTTCCAAGCTTCCGGTTGAAATCTCGCAAAGCTGCCAACATTCCCCTCGCCGCCACTTCCTCCCGGTCGTATAAATCGGTATGCCGAGCACAGCGCAAGGCCTTTATCCAAAGTTTTTGGAAAGACTTTTTGCCAATCCTCCTGAATTTTATTAACTTAGGTCTTGGCTCGTTTTGGGTGGCTGTATGGGCCGTTGGTTCAGTGCTGACATCGCTCATAATTCCTAGGTAAAGTTCAATCATCGATACAAAGCCTCTATGAAAAAGGCTGGAGTCCTACTCGAATCCGCTAGAGGCTCTGCCGGTCACTCGACTTGGGGCCTTTCCACGTCAGAATCAGACGGGTCGGGATGCGTTTTTAGCCTGAAATGCCGCCAAAAGACGTGATTTGACAGAATCCGCTGAGCGGGGATGGGTGCTCGTCCTAATAATGGCTGTTTGTGTAAAAAATCCGTAAGGGGCTTGCTCTAGTCACCCCTAGGCGGCACTATTGGTTTGAAATAGACGCGGATCCAAGTACTGGGGTGCCTGTTCAATCGCATGAAAGCTTACGACGACTTTAAAACCGGGGAGAGAAGACGCAGCGAGCTCGATGAGCTGAACCGGCAGGTGGACTTTCTTAAAAGCGTTTTGCTCAGGCACCCTGGTTTGCTTAAGGTATCCGAGCTTGGCGATGAAGACAGACACGCTTATTTGGATGTCGAGGAGTTGGTCGATTATTTCCTATGGAAGGTTTGCCTCTCCGAAACGGATAATGTGGAGCTGGCCGCTTCGGCGGTGGCCGTCACCCGGATTGATTTCTTTAAATCCATCAAGGCGCAAACCTCCCGTCCCCGCTTTCTGGAGTGGGTTTTTGAGGCGTGTGTGGCAATGCTGATACCGCCCAACGTCTGGCTGTTTCTCCGGGTCAAGAGGCACCTCCGGGAGCTTGGCGACGACGCAGCGTCATCCATGATTTCACGCGGCAGCTACCATCCCTCGGCTCCTCCTGAAATTGTGATACCCGATTTTGAGATTCTGAGGATTTTGGCCGAAAAGCACTGCCCGCTCGGTTGCTACCGCCTGAGGAAGGCGAAGACTGACGACGGAAGTGCGGTCGCCAGCCGAGGCAGCCGGTTCGCGGGGCGGTGCCGGCGGGTTTGCAGCACGCTGCTCCTGGTTGCCATGGGGTTTAAGCCGAAGCAGATCGGTCTGGCGCTGGGCATCGACAAAAACCAGCCAACGGACCTGACCCGGAAATGTCTGACGATGTGGGAGGCCTTGAAGGGTGGGCAGCCGAAGGCCCCTGTAAAACCACGGGAGAGGACGGCCTGACCCTCAGCAGCCCATATGAGCGAATCATTTGAAGAGATGCAAAAGCGGTTGATGGAGGAATCGGCCCGGGAGGACCAGGGCCTGCGCCGCTTTATCCGCGCGGAGTTGACCGAGGAACGGTTGCAGGCCGATTGGGAGCAGTTGCAGAGCACGGATTCACTGCGCAGCGCCCCGCGACCGCGTGCTGGTGATGCGTGGCGCGATTTTGTCGATGCCCTGTTTTTACGGCGGGTGCCCCAACGGCTTGGGGCGGCTGCCTCGGTCATGGCGTTGGTCGCCGTGTGCTGGCTGGCCCTGCGGCCATCCACCATCACGCTTAGGACTTCGGCCGGTGGGAACGCGGCTGGGGAGCCGCTCCCATGGGAACTCAATATCGAACCCTCGGCCGGGCGGGCGGCCATCATCGGGGACGGTTCCCGTCTGCTGGCCATGCTTGAGCCGAGTAGGGCCGGCACGTCCGATAATTTACAGGTGTTCCCTGTTCATTTCGAAGGTCTGTCCAAAGCGGGAGAAATAACGATTTTCAATGGGTTCATGGTGATGACGAATGTTCCCGGCATAAAGGAAGCCCGTAGGAAGCAGGATGTTCTAGGGGTGCTTTTGCAGGGGACGCTGAGAGTCGGCTCGAAGCCTGAGGTCGAGGTCAGGCAATCGTTTGCGCCCTGATGGCCCCTGGAAATCCACGGTCACGAGGAGACGAATGCGAGTCCGGTCCCCCTGACGCAGGTATGGCTGACCGTCCCGGGATGAGCCTGTATCTTCTTTTTGCCGGGTCGCATCGCCACGGCTACAGCCCCCGCGAGTTTAGCACGTAGCAGCCTGCCCAGCGCATGATTTGATCAGGACTGTAGGAAGCTCTCCATTTTTTCATCATGGATCTTTGCACCCTGGCCAGTGCGCCGGCCGCGTCATTCGTGCGCAGCGCATCGGCGTAGACCGCTTCCATGACCTCGCGGCTTTTATCGTCCGATACCTCCCACAAAGTCATGATCAGATGCCGGGCCCCCGCGAAGGCGAAGGCCCGCCTTAACCCGAAGACGCCCTCCCCGAATTTAAGCCCGCCGAGCCCTGTGTCACAAGCGCTCAGCGTCACCAGCCAGGTGTCTCTGAGATTGAGCGTTGAGATTTCCTCGGCGGTGAGCAATCCGTCGTCCATGGGCGGGGGTGTTTCACCACGCTGCCAGGCATCCCACGTTTCGTTGGCTCCGGCCATGGCCAGCCAGGAGGAGCGCATGGGGTTGTGGACCACCTGCCTGAACACGCCCGGTCCAGTCGGCGAACCTTCCGCAGGCAGCGGTGCCAAGGACAGGAAGGATCCGTGCGTGGCCATGTGCAGGACGTAGGGTGCGGGACGCTGGCGCAGTGCGGCTTCTCTTGCCTCCGCCCCGACAAACAATTTGACCGGTGCAAATCCCAGGGCTTTGGCCGAATTAAAAAGGTCCCCGCCCTCCGCTTCCGCCCCAGCCAGCTGAAGATACGGGCCGCGCAGTTTGTCAGCATCGCCACTTCGGCTGATCCATTCGGCCCAAGCCGATTTTACCGAACCTGCGGCCGATTCCGCCAGGCGCTTCCACCCCGGCCGGGACAGCTCCGGGTTGGCCCAAATGTCGAGCGACCTCGATACTGGCGTAGTTTGCGGTGCTGCCACACAATCGCGTGCGCTGGCCACATAGCGGAAAAATAGATCCTCCCCCAGGAAATGATCCTTTCGCCGAAGCGCGGCAAAGGGCACAAAATTAATTTCAGCATCGGGGGCCACCATCACCCATTGGGTGTCCACAGGAATGACTGCCTGAACCTTTTCCCAGAGCTGGTTGTGCAGCGTTTGCAACACTGCCATTAGATTTGTGGGCGGACCCCGCAGGTGCATCATCACTTGAAAATCCCGTATCTTTTCCGCGATACCCCCATCGCCCTCCGCCTGGCCGAGGTCAATCCATCGCACCTCCGCGTTGCGCTGGTACACCATCGCTCCAAACCGCTCATCGGTGTTGGTTTGTGGCCGCCATTGCCGGTAACGGGTGTACTCGACCAGGACGGTCCCGGGAGGAAGGTTGGATCGGACTTCCAGCGTAGTGAGACTGGCGGCTCGCCGGTTGGCCTGGAGGGCTGAGGACTCCCGAGACATTTTTGCTTCCAATGCCTCCAGCTCCCGCCGGGCTGCTGGCAATTCGGGCCGGGCCGAGTCCGGTCGGCCCATGCCCTCCAGCTCAAGCCGGTAATTGCGCAGGCGCATCTCCAAAAGCAGTTTCAAGGAGGCGGAGCCTGTCTTGTCCGATCCGGCCGCCAATTGGCGGTCCTCGATTAGTGAATCGAGCACCGTTCCCTTGAACCGCAGCAGGGCGGTGGCCATCGGGGCAGGATCTTTCTCCGCCAGCGCCGCCAGCAGACCCATCAATTCGGAGAACCCTTGCCAACCCAGCCGGTCCTGCTCGGAACCAAGCCGGAGCACGCTGTTCCAGAGCTTTTCCTGCGCAGCCATGGCCCGGGCGGCGATGCGGGTGGCCTCCGGCAACCGGCCGCGCTCCACCTCCAACAGGCCGAGTGCCGAGGCGACCTCCGCCGCCCTCCTGGAACCTTTGGCCTCAAACCCCGCCAGCGCGCGTTCGTAAAAGACGGCGGCTTCGTTGGTATGCTTATAGGCCCGGAGGAGTCGGGCATGGTTGTAGGTCGCGGTCAGTGTGGTGGGATGATCCGCCCCCGCAACTTCGATCAGGGACTTGAGCGCCGCCGTGTTTTGGCGGGCGGCCTCTTCCATCTGTCCCTGCTCAGCGAGTGCGACCGCAATATTCATCTGGCTTTGGCAAACCAACAGATTGGTGGCACCGAAGGCTGCCAACCGGATCTGCAGGGCTTGTTCATGAAAATGCTGTGAGTCCTTGGGGCGTCTGATTTCCTGGGCAAGAAGCCCGCGCTGTTCCAAAGTCTCCGCAAGATCCGGATGGTTGGGCTGAAGCCGGTTGGTTTGGATGGTGAAGACCTGTTTGAGGACTTGGTCGGCCCGGGCGGCCCCTCCGATCGCCCTTTCCAGTTTGGCCCATTCCTTGAGGCCCTCGGCCAGCTCCAATTCTCGACGAGGATCCTTCTCCACCGCCCGCCGCCGCGCTGCCAGACTTGATGTGAGCAGTTCCTGCGCTTGCGCAAAGTCGCCGCTATACAAAGCCAGCAGCCCCAATCGCTCCTTCATTCCGCAAGTCAACATGCTTTCCTCGCCAAAGAGAGCCAGGTTTCGGGCGAGGGCGGTTTTGAATGAAGCCGTGGCACTGGGGATGTCCCCCAGATGCTGCTGGCGGTCGCCCAGATCCCTCAGGAGTGATGCATAAAGGGCGCTGTTGGTCTGGTGAGTCACATCCAGCCGCGCCATCACTTCCATGATCAGGTCCCGGGCCTCAGCATGGCTCCCGTCCAGCGCAAGGGTTCGTGCCTGGCCGCGCTGCATGAGGAGCACGTCGCTGTCATCGCGTCCGCGTTGCTCAATCAGTCCAGCAATGGTGTTGGTGTAAATTTTCCGTGCTTCAGATGTTCGCCTGAGATCCCGCAGGGCCGAGGCCAGATTGCCTTCAATAATGAGCCTGTTTGGGTGTTTTGCAGGCAGACCTTGCACGAATGCTACCGCTTGGGTTTGCTCGGCATAAGCGTCGGTCAGGAACCCGGCTGCTCTGTGGATATCCCCCAAAGTGCTCAGCGTTAAGGCAGCCAGGGGCGAGCTTCCCAGATGGGCCTGGTTTAAAATGAACAGGCCCTTTTTAAGCAGCTGCTCCGCAGTTGCTAGATCCCCGGAAGCTATCAACGAACGGCTGTGGCTTTTGAGAACGCTGGCCAGTTGCGCCCGGCTGTCCTGAGGCGCCTCGAGTGATTCAAGGATTTTTTCCGCACGGACATAGTAGGTAATGCTGTTGGTATACAGCCTTTCTAAGTAAAAATTATCACCGAGACTGGAGAGAATCTCGGCAACACCGGTAGGACTTGGACCCACCCCAATTCTGGGTTCAAGGCAGGCTTCCAAGGTTTTTCGCGCCTCGGAATACAGCCGCAGCACCGTGAGCGTGCGCGCCAGATCAAAGCGCGCGGTATCCATATCGGAGTTGTTGCCGCCAAATGCGCCGGCCAGCAGTCGAACAATTTCCCGGCGAAAGGGGAGTGCCTTGGCGTATTCACCCTTTCTCTCAAGCTCCAGCGCTTCGGAGTTAAGGGCATTGGCCTTGGCCAGCAATTCCGTTTTCCCGGATGGGGTGGTTGCAGGCGGGTTGTTTTGGGCCAGGGAGGGCAGACCCAAAAGAAGCAATAAGATGAGGAGCGGGTAACGCCTGAGAGCAGATTTTGCCTGGAACGCATGCCTTAAGAGTTGATCCATTCGTGGATCGTAAGGATGCGACACTCATTGTCAAAAATAATGCGCGAAATCTCCGGCATGTCCTTTTCCGTTGATTCAACCCGCAAGAATTCATTGGTTTGATCGTGCGCGGGGCTGCTCTCCGCCATGAGAATTTCGGAGGACGGTTTCGCACGAGGTGCGAGCGGCATTCCTTGGCTCCGCCAGCGGCGCTGCGCCGGGTTCGGCAACGTGCGCCAGAGGAACTGGCACACCTTGCTACCCGAACCCGTCTTCGCTTCCTCCGCTTGGACTGCGCATGAGTCTTCAAAGGTGCCGCCCTTCGGCCGGGGTCCTGTCCTCTGGCTTCGCCATGCGGCGCTGCGCCGGGTTCGGCAACGCGCGCCACAGGAAATGGCACGCCTTGCTATCCGAACCCGTCTTCGCTTCTTCCGCCTGGACTCCGCCCGGTTCCTGAGTGGTCAGCCCTG
>JANYDC010000134.1 GCA_025359965.1 Pedosphaera sp. | reverse complement strand
TAACCATGGAAACCGCAACATGCCGCCGCAAATAAAAGAAATACCCTCATAAGTCGTGCCCCGCCTATTTAATTACTTAATCTTGCACCCCGATCTGCCACTAAAAGTCCGCCCAAGACTTCATGCCAGTGAAATTCTCGGATGGACGCCTTTATGAAGGAGTGAAAACACGGTAACGTCAACGCAATTATCGGGGCAAAGGAATTGATGAATTGCCAATTTTGTCAGTTCACCCTCTCGATTTTGAAACTGGGTTGTATCGAGAAGCTCACGGAATCGACGAGAAATTTCCTGGCGAACGTTTAGCTTGGTCGATGTGGCATTCTCGAAAGTTTTGCGTTGGTGGATCTGATTTATGGATTTGCCGCAGGCCAACAAACTTTACCCATCTGCGAAATACTTTTGCGCCATCCTGAGGCTGAGCCTGGCTCTGATGGTGTCAGAGAAACTGTCAGATAAGGGCAGTGAAGGTGTAGGGTTAAGCAGGTGCTGAGTATCGTCGATTCACCTTGAAATACGCGGCAAAAGACCCCACATTTATTGAAAGTCGAGGTGCGAGTCCTACCTTTGGAGCCATTCTTAAGTCGTTCATGTGCAACGACTCTTCACGGGTGGGACGGGAAAAAGTGCCCGATTGTCAGTGAAACTGTCAGTAAAATGCGGCTGAAACCACTGCTTTGACAGGCTCTCCTGAAACCAATTCAGCACTCATCCACTACACCGTAACGGTGTATTCGGGGCCTGTTTATTCTGAACAGTGCCATGAAACAACGCCTACGCCTTTTCAAACGCGGCGACACTTTCTATTCCGAAGACGGTGAGACCGGAAAGCAGGTGAGCCTTGGAACCAAGGACCGCAACGACGCCATTCGCCTCCTTGAGGTCAAGCGTCAGGCGCTCAGCAATCCCGAGTTTACCCGGCTTCTTTTGAAAGCCTGCGCTGGAACGCTTGATCCGCTCCTCCTCACTCGGTCTTGGACGGATGTCATGAGCCAGATAAGCGCGCAGCGCAGTGGACCCACCCGCGAGCGATCAGAGCGCGCCTTCAAAAGTCCCGCTTTCAATGCTCTTCGCCGGAAGAAGCTGGTCGAGACGACTTCCGGGGATTTCCTGGGCTTACTCAACTCCGCGAATGTTTCCACCCACCATTACCTTCGGAGGCTGCATAATCTTGCGCTCGGTCTGGGCTGGATTTCCGTTCCGGTCCTCGCTCCCAGATTGTGGCCCAAACCAGTTTTCCGCGACAAGCGTGCCATCACATTTGAAGAGCATGAAAAGATTTTGGTTTCAGAGAAAAATGCCGAGAGGAATCTGTTCTATCAACTGCTTTGGGAAATAGGAGCCGCCCAGTCAGATGCTGCCTCTCTTTCCGCAGGGCAGATTGACTGGGTTAGCAGGACTGTTTCGTTTCAGCGCATGAAAACGGGAACATGGTCTCACATCCGAATGGGTGCAACACTTGAGCGACTTTTGCAGCAGCTCCCAACCAGCGGCCTTCTTTTTCCAAATATTTCCAAGACAAGTGCCAACGACCGCGCTGCGGAGTTTTACCGGAGGTGCAAACTTCTGCGCATCTCGGGGATTTCTTTGCATTCCTATCGGTATGCTTGGGCGGAGCGTGCAAAAAAGGCTGCCTATCCGGAGCGTTTCGCCCAGGAGGCCCTTGGGCACAACTCCCAAGCCGTACATCGTGCTTACTCAAAAGGTGCGAGAGTTCTTTTGCCGCCCTTGGATGAGTATGAGAAGAAACAACAAGTTCTGCCATAAGGATTGAGGTCGCGGCGACGTTTCACTTTCGAGATGGAATTCCGTTGAGCAGGTAGCAGATGATTGTGACTTCGAACCCCTAAACAACTAACGCCCATGCGCTCCGATTTGTTGTCCCTCAATTCCAAGCAATCCCGCGATCCCACTGACGGAGATTGGATTCTTACTGTTAGGTGATGTTTTTTTGTCGGGCTCGGATGCTGGCAACCCAAGACTTGAGGCTTTGAATATCCGCTTGGACATCATTTGGTGGCGGAGCTTCTGCGTTTCGACCTGCGGATGGATCATGAGCGTCAACCACATCGCAGCATTTCTTGAAGCCGACATGGAAGTCATCGCAATCGGCCTCGCTGAGAACGGAAGCCTTCTTCAAGTGTTTCGTGTCGATGTAGTCTCGATGACGCTGAACCACACGGAAAAACGCAATGTCCTCAAGAGCGCGTTCCCAGGTCGCTCTTAGGAGGCTGTAGATGCGCGAGGTTTGATCGCGATAGCTTTGGTCGTCATGACTATCGTAAGAGTCCTTTGCCGTTGCAGCGTCTTGTTCCAGCTTGTTAATTCGGTCCTCTACGCTCTTAATTTTCCACGGTAGGCCGTCATTCACGACTCCGGCTCCGCTTTGTTCGCGTGTTAAAGTAATGAGCTTGGGAACTTGCGAATTGGCATTCGTCAAGTCCAGGAGGTCGTTCACGAACACTAGGTCGTGAGTGAAGACAACAATCTGGCGTCTCTCAGCTTCTTCAACAAGACGCGTTGCAACCTTTTTGCGCCAGCGATGATCGAGCGAGCTAACTGGATCGTCAAAAATCAGGGCTGAGCGGTGGGTTGTAGTGGCGAGTTCGGTGAAAAAGACGGCGAGGGCGACGCAGGTCTTTTCTCCTTCACTTAGGATTGATGAGACCTTTGCATCCGGTTTAGCGAGGAGGCGAACTTGATACTGTGGCGAGCCTAGTTTCCCGCTAGAACGAACCATCTCGACTCGGACTCGATGGCTCAGGAGTTTCACGATCTCTTCCTGAAAGCGGTCGCGGAGCTGGGGCGTAATTACTGTGTCGGCGATGTCGTTTCCCAGCTTTGTAATCGCGTTCGTCGTCGTGTCCAGGAGTGCTTGCTCGATGCCATGAATGTCTTTTAGCCTGACGATTTCTTCGGCAATGGTCACTTGGATATCGAGAAGCGCCACTCGATCAACGAGTTCGGTTAATTCGGATTCCAACTTTCTGCGCTGTTCACCGTTTGCCGACGATTGGAGCTCAATGGCGTATCGCCTGACTTCCGCCTCCATTTGCCTGAGCACCGCCTGGGGGCTGGGCGCAGGGCTTGGAATCGAAGTCGGCATCTGTTGCAGCACATTCAATGACTTCAAAAAGATGAGACGCCGGAGGCGGGAGGAAGCTATGAAACGACGGATTTCTTGAGCGGTAGCGGCACTGTGAAGTTTGAGCTGCCTGAGGTTCGGTAAAATGTAACGAGTGCCGATTTGGTGAGTTGAGGTTTTTTTGATGGCATCGGCTGCAATACTTTCGGCCTCCTTAGCTTGCCGCTCGGTGTCATCCTGGATGAAACGCTCGAATCGGCTCATCCTGAAGGCTGCGTTCGAAGAGATTGGCTGCTGGCAAAGAAGACACGCCGACCCTTCGGCTACGAAAGGAAACTCGTGTTCTGGATAAGCTGTCTCAGTTGAGTAACGGCGGGCAGCTTCCCAGAGAGCACGCCAAGCAGTGCCTCCAATGTCGTTGAGCTCTTCGCCGGAAAATGCTTGTTCAGCAGCCAGTTGGGCCGCTTTTCTTTTGCCCATAGCTTCCCGAGCCAGAGCGGTCACGCGATCGACGTTTGCATCCGAGATCTGTGATTCGATGTTGACTACGGCATCGAGTATAAACTTGATGGTGTCAGCACGGATTGTTTGCTCTGCTCCTGCTTTGCGCGGATCTTTGGCGAGGTCCTCCTTGAGTTGAGCCAGCCGGTCGAGATCTTCTGGTGTCAGGGTTGCGAACGCGACGACAACGCGGATGTCTGTAAGTGCGCTAAGGGTGGCTATCATCTTCCCTGTGTTAGTGTATTCCTTCCATGTTGGTTTGAGGAAAAGCGGATGCCGCGCTCGTTGGAGGATCTTCTGTTCCTCGATCAGGGTGTCTTTAACTTTCTGGCAGGCACGGGCCAGCTCGTCGGGAACATCGAGACCGAAAGGGCGGAAGGCGACGTCGTTTTTCCCTTCCAAGTGAACGACCGCGCAATTTGAGTCAAAAACGCTAATCGCGGAAAGTTTTGGATGGGGCTTCTCCTGGTCTTGCCACATCTCTGGTTGTTGAGGAGATCCTCCAACGCTGTAAATAAAGGTCGCTTTAGCGGGGCCTGTTGGCTGTGTGGCGTAAATATTTGCCTCAATTGGCCCCAAGTGCCTCGCCCGGCAGGCTCGCTTCAGTAGACGACAGTATCCGGATTTCCCCGCCCCATTATCGCCATAGATCACACTGAGGCCTGTCGGAGAGAATTCCAAGGTTTGGCATGCGGCGAGGTTGTTCGCGCCTATCACATCCTTGATCGTGAGCATGGCGATTTGATCGGCGACTCCAGGATTAGCAGGAAGATGGGTGCTTTCGAGCGGTTTAACACTTGAAGTGATGGACGGCTGACGGCGAGCGTCTTTGCAGAGAACTACCAGATCCTTAATGTCGTTTTGGTCAAGGTGCCCATTTTTGACAATTCGGCGCAGTGCGTCGCGTTGCCATTCTGGACGTGTCCTTGACCATTCCAGAATAGTTTCAAGGACAGTTTTCTGCTTTGGTGCTGCGGCCATAATCTCTGATGATATCCGGTTGATTGGCATGATTCAATTGTTCTGGGTACCGGCCACGGTTTAGGTATGGCCGCGACACCGGGCGGAACGGGCGAGGCCTGCAGGATTCGTGGTTCGTTAACTCATCGATGAATTTGTGATAAGTCGCTCTGCAACCGCGTAGGGCGTACGAGAGCCTTCCAACTGAAAAATGGACTTTGGTCGTTCCCGAGGCAAACAATTGTAGCGTGGCGCCACTGGGCGCATCTTGACACAACCACCACGCAGGATCCTGCTGTGCCCATCCGAAGGATGACTGGGCGAAGCCGCTAATGGCCGAAATCCCATGATCTATTGGCGAAGAGACCATTTCACAGAGAAGAGGCTATCTAACAACAATATCTGCAACCTTGGGAAGTGGTGGCTGTGTCAAGATGCGCCCGGCGCCACTTCAGCGCGCAAATGACAATGGTCCGAAAACACGCCTTAGCAGTCGAGGATGGTAATCTCACACGGAAGACGGGGTGTATAACAACTCCTGAGGCTCAACCGTCTTCTGTGCCCTGTCAACCGTCGAGCATTAACTTCATTAACTTCTAGCGCTCTCTTTCCCGGTTCGCGAAGTGACCTATCAGCGATAGGAGTTGGTGTCCAGGCCTGCTCATACTCCTTACTCGCATGATGAACACCCTTGTTCCGCAATTCACCAAGAGGCACCTTCACGAGCTCCGTTTCAGTTTTTCTGTCTTTCCTATCGGAAACCTTTGTTGGCCAATTGGCCAAACCTTCCTGAAAAATGTGTCCTTAGTACGAATGGCAGTTCATGGTCACCGGTTGCTCTTGGCCGGGGCTTCGGACTCCACTTTGCACCACCGCCTCAAGGAAGGCAAAGTTCCGAAGGCAATCTGGAGATTGGTTCCGTACAACTTTGGGAACTCGGACTGATTGACTCGCTTTCACGATTTTGACGTGACTCGGACGATCCGCGTCTCGGTTTTTGGGGAACATTTTGGGCTACTCACCGACTATCCTGTTCTACACATCCATAGCTCAGATGATTTGAGGATCAATTCCTTTTAAATTTTGTGAATGACGAAACCTGCTTGGAATGCCCTTTTTTCCTCGGCCACGGACGAATGGCCTACGCCTCTTTGGCTGTTTGAAGCACTGTCTGCGGAGTTTAACTTCACACTCGATCCCTGCTCCACACCGGACAATGCAAAATGTCGCAAGTATTTCACCAAGGAACAGGACGGGCTTACCAAGGACTGGAGCCGAGACATCGTCTTCATGAACCCGCCCTACGGACGTAAAATTGGTTTCTGGGTCCAGAAAGCCTTCGAATCCTCTTTGCAAGGGGCATTCGTCGTCTGTCTTCTGCCCGCCCGCACCGATACCCGCTGGTGGCATGATTTCGTCATGCGCGGCGAAGTTCGGCTTCTCCGGGGTCGGCTGACCTTCGAGGGAGCCGAACATCCTGCTCCGTTTCCATCGGCTATCGCCATCTTTCGCCCACCCGCATTTCAGCTGCTTTCGGCCTGACCAGACAGCCTTGTTCACGCGGATGAATCCATTCATTTACCCCTAACAGCCACTATGAAACGCAACAAGACCCTGACTGAGCATGTCGGCTTCCGTTTGGACGAGGAGACTTACCAACTGCTCGCTGAGCAGGGCGCTGAAATGAATATGGGTACGAATGACATGGCAAGATGCCTGGTCTCCCGTGCCTTGCAGGACGCCGAAGCGCGGGCCTCCCTACACGAGATCCTTTCCCTTATTCGACTTGAAGTTCAGGAACTGAGGCAGGATCTCTCCCTGTCCACCGAAGCGCTGCTCACTTCCGCCGGCAACGTTGAGGAGAAAGAGGCCAAGGCGTGGATTGCCGAGAACCTGAACCCCAAAACATCATGATTTCCATACGCCCCCTTAGTCTTTTGTCACCGGAAGAAAGCCGGATCGCACTGGGAAAGGAGTCCGAAAACACCCAGGCCAAAGGACGCTGGGTTGGCGATGGGGCGCCTCTGCTCAACCTACAAGGAACCGTGGAGGAACGTCAGTTTCTAAGGGTTTTGGATGGGTTAAGCCCAGACGGCCATGTCCGGCTGGTCAAGGATGCGCTGCGCGAGGAACGCACCTTAGCCTGGCAGATCAAAATCGAAGCACCCAAGAGTGTCTCCACCCTTTGGAGCGAGGCACCTGCCAAGTATCAGGAGTCCATTCGTAAGATGCATGAGTTCGCCGCATCCTGCGTCTTTGAACACCTTGAGAAAAAGCTGGGTAACTCCTCGGAACCCGACAAGGGAAAGGTGCGCTTGGTAGGGGCTCTCTTCGAAAATCAGGAGGCCAAGGACAGCGGCAACCTGCGCAGCGACCTTGTGGTCATGAATCTGGGAATGAGATTGGACGGTCCGAACCGGGAATTCTCCGATCGTTCAGTCATCAAAGAAGCATGGCCCCTGACAGATTTGTACCAGAGACGTTTCCAGGACGCGCTGAAAGAGCGGTTGGGCCTTGAGTTTGAGAAGGGAGCCTCGGAACCCCGAATCCAAGGCGTTCCCCACGGTAGTGAGAAAGATGGGCTGGGGGCCAAGAACCGCGAAAATTCCTCCTTCTGGAAAAAGTGCTCGGAGTTTTTGAGCCCAAAGTCCTCAGGCTATCGCTGGGATGCCAAAGCGGCGCGGGAACTTATTGCCCACGGCCTTTCCCGAAAGAGGCTGAGGGAACGTCTTGAAGAGCTGGAAAAGCGCAAGGAACAGCGAAACCAGCAAAAGACTGCTGCCAAACCCACTCAGAGCCAGGAATCAGCCGCAAAAACCACTTCCAAAACTTCCACCCAAACTCAATCCCACTAATTCTTAGTTATGCTCTCCATTTCTCAACCCAAAAGAGGAGGTGTATCCGCCGATTATTACCTGCGTCTTTCGGAGGAGGATTATTACGCCGAAGGGCTGGTGGAAACCGGAACCTGGCAGGGGGAGGGGGCCGATGCCCTGGGGCTTTCGGGGAAGGTTGAAGCTGAAACCCTGCCCCACCTGATCAACGGTTTTGATGCCCAAGGAAAGACGGCTCTGGTTGAAAACGCGGGGCATCCCCGACGTCAGGGCTTTTGGGATCTCACCTTCAGCGCGCCCAAAAGCGTGAGTGTCCTTTGGGCCATTGCCCCGGAGAAGATGGCCAAGGAAATTTTAGAGGCGCACCAGGCGGCTGTGCGGGAAGCCTTGTCCTATCTCGCAGACAAAGCGGTGGTAACAAGAAGAGGAAAGGCGGGCAGGACACAGGAGAAGGCAGCACCTGTTGTCGCGACCTTTCAACATGGCTCGTCTAGAGCTATGGATCCTCAGATCCATACCCATGCCTTGCTGCTCAACCTGGCCGTGCGCAAGGATGGAACCACCGGATCCATTCACAGCAAAAAGGTATTCAAGATGAAGCAAGTGGCTGGGACTCTTTATCAGGTCCAGCTCCTTTTGGAACTGAAAGAACGCCTTGGGCTGTCCTTTCAGCACGAAAAGCATGGGTTTCATGTGGTGGGAGTGCCCAAAACCCTCTGTGAAACCTTTTCCAAAAGGAGTAAGGCCATCCGCCTCTTCATGGATGTGCGGGGTTGGGATACGGCAGCCGCCTCCAAGATAGCCGCCCTGGAAACCCGGCCCAAAAAGAAGCACATCGAACAAGATAAACTTCAGTCCTATTGGAAGGAAGTGGCCGCTGCCCACGGCTGGGATGCCCAGCAAGCCGAGGCTTTGGTAAAAACCGTCAGGAAAGAGCAGTTGCTTCCCTCCGATTTTGCCTCGGCTTTTCGCTACGGACTCTCGTTTCTTTCGCGGCCTAAGAATCAGAGAACCTCATTCCTTAACTCCTTGGAGCAAGCGGCGGCGCGCCCCAAAGCGACGGCCCGTTCGCTTATCCAATTCCTCAAGGACGAACGGATATCGAGGAGGACTTCCAGGCGGTGGCGGGAGGTTCGCTGGAAAAAGAGCGCGCTGGGAGTGGAACTGCGGGTGCAGCAAAAGCCGTTCTTTCCCAAAGCCCCCAAGTGGAATCCCGTCGCAAAACTTTCCCTTCCGGCCTTGCGGCTCCTGAGAAAGCAAAATGACAAGGAATGGGCCGCAAAACCGCTGTGGAAACAAAACCTGCTTCTCGCGGAACTCCGTGTGAAAGAAAAACAGATGTTTCCCGATGCCCCTTCCTGGAGTCCGGCGAGCCAGATTAAACTTCCGCACTTGAGTTTGGGCAAAAAATCCGCAGAGTCACCCCAGTCCACCAACAGCCAAAAACAAAACGGCACAAGCCACTCGCAACACTCGCACTAATGCGGTCATGAACTTTGTCTGCCATAAGCGCACCTGCCCGGGGTTAAAGCTCCGTGACCGGCACTGCCACAAGTGCGGGCTGACTCTTTCCTTCAGTGGTTTGCTGGGTTATGGCTGGAAGCGGGTGTGGGAGTGGGTGAAGAAAAAACTCTCAGTAGCGTGCCCCACTTGCCGCAAGCGCATTCCCGCCTTCCAATCCATCTGTCCAGCCTGTAAGGCATCCCTGACCGTCGAAGGAGCATTTCAAAAGACTTTCGGACCCCAAGTGGAAAAGGTGCGGGTGCTTATTGCCCCCAATCCCTCCAAGAGACGGCTTTTCCAGTGGTTTTATGTCGGAGTGTCGGCTCTGGTTTTCTGGGGGTGCCTGGCCATCCTTGAAAAGAAATACGCCCAGCACTGGGTAGAACCGGCCATGCTGTCGATTGTTTATCTGGCGGTCTTTCTCATTCTATCCCTGTGGCTGGTGCCCCAGCGCACCTTGCTGCTTATCGCCCAACGTGCTTCCAAGCTCATCAAACTGGCCTTGGTTTTTAATTATCTGACTGCACTGATGCTGCTACAGATGTTCATGGCCACGTGGTGGACCCGGTCGATCATGCTGGGTGTGCTGTTTTTCGTCACCTGGGCGGGAGCCTGGCTCTTCTGGCGTTACCTCTGGCCGGTTTCCTCCGCCGTGGGTGGGATTTTCATGGGACCCAGCTCGACCTTCGATCCCTCCGAACCCCAAGGCCGAAATGTCCGGATGGACTAGCTTATGAGCTCGTTTTGGAGTTATTTTTCGGAAATTCCCAAGGAACCGGCTCAAACTTCCAAAATGTGGGATTACATTTTTGATCCCGCTCCGCCTGCCGACATTCCGGGACAGGCTCAACAGACTGCCCCTTCGACGGTTTACTTCAATGAGGACTATGTCTTTTGGGCCATGCAAAACATGCCCGTGGGCCAGGCGGTAAACCATTTTCTAGTCTCGGGAGCCATCGGAACCGGCAAATCCACCAGCATCCAGCTGTTTTTGCAATCGATCGCCCCGCGTTTCAGAAAAGACAGGGACCGCCCCGAGCAGCTCATCATCTTTGATGCCAAGGGCGATCTCATCCCGCTGCTGGCGGCCATGGGATTTCCGCCCGAAGCGGACAATGTCTGGATCGTTAATCCTTACGACGCCCGGTCCTCGGTTTGGAATATTGCCGAAGCCTTCCGTTCGCCGCTCATGGCTCGCCATTTTGCAGCTCTGCTGGTGCCGGAAGAAAAAAACTCCACCGCCCCCTTCTTTTGGACTGCCTCGCGGGAGCTGGTTTATGCCGTGATTCTGGCTCTGGGGAAGGTGGCGGGAACAAAATGGGATCTGCGCGATCTGCTTTGCGCGCTGGAATCGAGGGAGCATATTGCGGCTATTACGGCCCGTCATCCGAGGGCCAAACGAATCGCCGCCAGCATTCTAAATGACGCCCAACACTCGGCCGGAGTGATTTCATCGCTGGCCACCAAACTGGGCCAATTCGAGCAGATTGCCGCGCTGTGGCATACATCCAAGAGCGGGCGTGTCTTTTCTATTACAGAATTCCTTAAGAAACCGGGTGTGCTGATTTTGGGTAACGACCCGGTTCTGCGGGAAAGCCTCTGGCCGATTAACGCCATTCTACTCAAATCCCTCTCAAAGGAGATTCTTCGGCAGCCTGAGGTGCGGCATCCCCGGTTTTGGTTTGTGCTGGATGAATTCACCCTCATGGAAAAAGTGGAGTCCATCCATGAATTGGTCAACCGGGGGAGATCCAAGGGGGCTTCTGTCCTGATTGGATTACAGGGCATCGACAAGCTAAACGAACTCTATCAGGAAACCGGAGCCAATGATCTGCTGGAGCAGTTGACCCACAAAAGCTTTTTCCGCGCGGGAGGCCCCAAAACCGCCGAATGGATTGAGCGGTTTTTTGGCAAGTACCGGCGCACCGAGCAGGTCTATTCCGAATCATGGAGCCACAAGGGCGAGCACTCAACCTCCGTGCAATATCAGGTGGTGGACCGTTCGGTGTTTACGGCCACATTTTTTATGAACCTTCCGTTTACCGGTCCTGGGCGGGCCTTTGCCTCAGTGAACGATCTTCCTTTTCGCGGCCTCACTCTGATCTCCCGGCGCTGGTTCGATGACATTCGGCCTGCCCTGATTTCTCCTCTGAAGATTCCAAGTGTGATTCCTAGGGATCACCTTGCCGATCAAACTCTGGAACCATGGGATGAGATTGAGGAACAGGCCTTTTGCAGCTTGCCGGAGGAGGAGGCACCTCCGGAAAAACCGGTCAAGAAAGCGAAATTACCGAAACGCTCGAAGCGGTGAACGGTTCTCCCTCGACTTCCATGCTTCTGGCCGGATAATCCCTCCGGTAAGAAATCCCAGAACCTATGGACACTTTGGAACCTCCGCGTCGTGGTAAAAAACAGGGCATTCCCCTTTGGAGCCTTTTGGCTGCCCTAGCCGTTATGGCGTTGGTCAGCTTGGCGGCCCTCGGCACCTTTGTTTACTTCAGCAAGAGCGAGAAGTTGAAACTGCAACGGCAGGTGGAGGAGCTGGAAGCCCAGAAGAAGCGAGGCGAATTGGACCGCCAGAAAGGGGCGGAGGATCTGAGGATGAACCTGGCCCGCACCCGGCAGGAGGAGGTGTTGGCTCAAGCGCGGAATGCCACCAACGCGCTGGGGCGACTGCTTGGCACTCTGACTCAAACGGCGGCAGACGCCCAAGCCCTGCGCTCCAACGAATCTGGTCAGACGGTAGCACTCCACCCTGGTTTGGTGGCACAGGCCCGCAGGTTTTACGATGCGGAACTGCGCGCGCTGACCAGCTCCGACGAGGTGATTGCCCGACTGGAAGGAGCGCGCCGGATTGAGTTGCAAATGGTGAAAGCTTCCGGAACCAGCTACGAACCGGAGACCAATTTGACCGCCACCGTCCAGATGGCGGTGTTATGGGCGGAAGGTCAGGCAGAGAAGGTGGCCCATGTACAAACCCTCCTTACCTCCCTTGCTGATGAAGCCAAGATCAAGGTGGTCACGTCCTCCACAGCGGAACGCGGAGTTACTTTGGAACAAGCTATTGCGCATCTTTCCGATGCCGAGGTGGTAGGGCAGCAGCGGGAATTGGTCGCGAAAACCAGTGATGCCAAGGCTCAGGCCGCTTCCACCGTGGCCTCGGCCGAGGCCAGTCGCATTGTGGAGGAGGCTAAGGTGCAGGCCGCCCGTATTTTGGAGGGAGCAAGCGCGAAGGCAGCTCAGCAGAAACTCGATGAAACAGTTCACGCAGCCGAGGCCAGGATTGAGTCAAGCAAGGCGCAGGTGGCGGTCAAATCCGCTGAAAATGAGGCCTTAAAGGTGAAGCTGCGCCAGAAGGCTTCGGAGGCGGGAGTGAAACTCAAACTTGCCCCGTTCATCACACCCGGTTATTTGCAATTACCCGGTTCGCTTGTTCCCAATAAAGCCCCACATTCCCTCACCGAACTGAAAAGTTTTGGGGCCTTGGAACCCACCATGGAAGGGCTGCAAAAGCTGGTTGATGTGGCCTTCACCAAGTTGGACAAAGTCCGCCCCCGTTGGCATCTGGCTAAGAATTCAAACACGGCTTGGAAGTTTCACCCGGATGAGTTGGAGTCGATCAAGGAGGTGCAGGGACTTCTCAACGAGCTTGGGCCTGTGCTGGTGGAAATGGGAATGCTGACTCAGTAACAGTGGAGCGAGGAATGGGGATCATTTACTTCGTGGACAGAATGTGATAGACTGGTCATCAATCGGTCAATATCGAAGGGTTCACTTATGACAACAACCATCGCCGCCTCCGAAGCCAAGTCCAAATTCTCCGAGCTTCTAGAGCGCATCGGGAAGGGGGAGCAGTTCGCCATCACTCTCCATGGCAGGGAGGTGGCCAAGCTGGTTCCCGCCCAGCGCGCCAGTCTGGAACAGATTCAGAAAACCATCTCCGCCATGGAGTTGTTGCAAAGTCGCACCGTGCTCAACCGTGCGGGGCAGCCCCGCCTCAAGATCAAGGACCTGGTAACTGAAGGGCGTCCGTGACCTCCACGAATTTCGTGTTGGACTCGTCTTTTACCCTGGCTTGGGTTTTTGACGATGAGGCAACCCCTTTTACCCATGAGCGTCGGCGCTCACTGGCTGCCGGTGCCAGAGCCGTGGTTCCCGCCCTTTGGCGTTGGGAGGTGGGAAATGCCCTTCTCATGGGGATTCGCCGAAAGAGGATCACCCTCGAGGAGGTACAGGAGCATTTGATTCTATTGGCGGCGCTTCCTATCGACGTGGATGAAAACGCGTTTGGCCAGCTTTGGGGTGAAACACGTCTTCTTGCCCAGAAACACCAGCTCACTCTCTACGACGCCACCTACTTGGAACTGGCCAGGAGGCTGGGTCTGCCTCTGGCAACTTTCGACAGGGATCTGAGAAAGGCAGCGCAGGCTGAGAAAGTCGAACTGCTGCCGGATAGGCTGGATTGATTTGGGTGTCTTTTTCAGTTCCTTCGGGCATTTCGGCCATTCCGTGCCGGGTGCCCAGGCATCGAGGCTGAGGCAAAAACCCAGCATGGAGGCACCGAATGGTGCATTGCTTATCGGGCTCCGCATCGCGGCGCTCCGTCGAATTGGCAAGCCGCGCCAGGGGGAACCTGTCACGTCCTGCTGTTTCAATTCGCCTTCGCTTATTCCCGCGCTGACTCCGCCTGAGTGGGTGGTCCGGCCCTGCGGTCCGGGCGGTAATTGATTCCGTTTTTCCCGGAAGGCGGGGTGTTTCAACTCCAAGCGAAAACACCCCCGCCTTTCCGGAAAAATCGTTTTTGGGTGAGGACGGGCTTTTTAAAAGGAAACCATGACATCAACAGGCACGCATTTAACCGAAGATCGAACCATTCACTTCAATCTGGGCACCTTCGAGGGGTTCAACCTTCGAGAACAATCAATCGTTGAAGGCAACCTGACCGCCGAGCAGGTCATCCACTGGAATCACGACAGGCAGGGTGAAGCCGAGTTCTGGCCCGCCGGAGAGAGGCCCGAGATGTATTTGGTCTTTCGGGGCACCATGACCGGAACCGAGCTTCTAGCTTTGGATCGTTTGCTGGTGGCTTTGGGCGGCGACACGCCTGAGAACTTCCTGCGCATTCATTGGGCGATGTACTGGCGTGGAACCGAGCTGTGTTCCCTGACCGCGCAATCCATTGAGGATGATTTTGTCCATGTCTACTGCGGAACCAGCTTTCTGGACCTGCGTAAGGAAGCCGCCTATGAACTTTTCGAACTCTACTACCCAGAAGAATACAAAGTGTGGGAGAAAAGTCACTGTGACGGACTGCATTTTGACACCGACCGATTCCTTGATTCACCTACCTTCTCGTCCAACGAAGTGGTTTTTGGCGATCAAGCCGCCTTACTCATTTCGCCGCAATGAGGAAACAGACCGAGAATAGGCTTACTCAAACAAAACGAGGCAAATTAAAATGGAAACAAAAACAAATCGCTTACTGAAAGTGTGCTCAAAGCAAATAACCATGGACGAACAACCGGATGGAACCTGGCTGGCAAGGTGTCCTTGCCGGGCCTTACAACCGATTCTTCGAGTCCGGCTGAGCGCTGATCAGGTGAAAGAACTCTTCTCAAAGGAACGGCGTCCCATGCAAACAGTTCTGCCGGAGGTCGGCCCGAAGGTTCGCGAAGTGTTTATCAGTGGCTTAACCCCGGCGGAATTTGATTTGGAATTCTGCAGGAAGCTGAGGCCCAGAAAGGTCTATGCCGACCTCGGCTACGATTTTGAGTAGAACCACCCATTGACCCGAAGGCAACCCCTTCGGGTCATACCCTTTTTTCATCTCAGCTTTGAGACCCCGCTCCGCCCTTTCGCTCTCGAAAAAGCCACCTGCCATTCTGAAAATGGGGAAAACGACGCCGACTTTTAGTGCCTTTTCAGGTTGTAATGGTTCACCACACAGGATGCACCCCCCGTATCCAGGAATGAACGGCTCAAGAACCAAAGTCCTGATGTGGAACGGTTTACCAGGTTTACAATTTGTTAACAGGAACCGTCCGTTGGAATGAATTAACTCGTGTTTGTGGGATTATTCGGCGTTAACAGAGTTTGTCGATGCGTGCCACGCTTCTCTTGCCGCGTCCAAGTACCCGAAGAGCTGGGGTGCGAAAGGTTTTTCCCGCCAAGGCAATTATTCATAGGAACACATCAATGTCCGAATCAAATCCCCACACTGCCAAAGGATATGCCAGATGCATGCCAGGTAAGGGAGGGGCTGATTCTGGCCAGGGCCTTCCTCTGCCCAGACTCTTTTGATATTGATCAGGCCAACCCGGCTGAAACGTATTGGTTTTAAGACAGACCCCGTTTCCCACGCCGACAAGCATTCCGAAGGATAGGCAGACCCATGGCAGCCCCATCAAAAGCGCGTCCCTTAGCCCTTCCTCAGCAGCTCGAATTTTTGCCCCGGGCCAATGACGTCCTCCTCGCTCCAGCCTGCCTGTGCGGGGTTCACTCGCAATTTGCCGAACGGGGTCTGGCCAGTTTTGCCTTCAAGGATACCACCACCCCTTGTGAGGTGGCCAAATTTTGGGATGCCTGTTGGAATTTGGCTTTGGAAATCGAGTTGGCCAAGGAAAGTAAAAGGCAGCCGATCCACCTTCAATATATGGAGGCGAAGCAGGCTCGGAATAAAACCCTGCTTTATGAGTTGGGAAACAAACTGGATTTTTTGGAATGGGAAACCGGATTTGCCAAATGCTGGGGAGAAACTCTTCTTTCAGCGGCCCAGCAGGATCTTAATGATCGGTTGACCTGTCTGGCCCGTGAGCGGGGTATTTCGGATGAGGGCGCCTTTTGCGATCTGGTGCAGGATTGCTTTGTCTCACGCTCTGAGGTTGAGCGCACTTGGGATTGGCCGCTGACCCGCATTCTTGAGCATTGTTTGGCAATCTTCAAAGACTAATCCATTTGTTTTGGCCCTTTGTAAAAAGGCGAGGCGGCCCGTTGCGGGCCGCCTCTATGATCGCAGGCGAAAGGCAAGAAACACCTGCGAAAATGTTGCGTATTTGGGTCCCCTAAAACCGAGGTCAATAAATCAGCAGGCCAGTGGTTTGTCCAGAGAAAGTCTCGCCCCCGCCGGGTTGACATATCGGGGGCAGGCGATCCAAACTTTCCCCGTAAGGCAAAACTGATTTCAGGTATCCAACTCTTCCATGAACCTTCTTTCCTACCAAACTCTGGGTCGCACCCATGACAAGGCACGGCTCTGGATTGAATCACGCCGCCTGGAACCTTTGGGCTTTTCTCCCGGCCAACCGTTTTCGGTGGCTTGTGAGCCGGAAAGACTCGTGCTGCGTCCGGCCGTCCTTGCCCATAATCACGTCTCCAGCAGAGCCTTGCCCGACGGGCGCAGGCCCATTATCGATTTGTCCAGCCAGTCGCTGCTAAATCCATTCAAAGAATTTTCCGAACTGAAAATTATCGCTTCTTTTGAACGGATAGAGGTTTCTCCTTCCCGCAAAGCTTTTGCCATCCTTAAAAGCCGCTCTATCCAGCCGCCTTTTAAGGTTCTGGAGCTTTTCGCCGGTGGCGGAACCATGACGGCCGCATTGAACTCTTCGTTTGAGGTGGTGGCGGGTGTGGAAATTGATCCTGATTTCGCGGACGTCTGGCAGGCAGCCCATCCACAGGCAATGATGGTGCAATCCGATGTCCGGGCGGTGGAGGAGATGGAACTGCCTGAGTTTGATGTTTTGACAGGCGGTGTTCCCTGCACCAGTCATTCCAATCTGGGACGGGCCAAGAAAAATCTGGCGGGACGCCCAGAGCTGGGAGATAGCGGCGATTTGTTTCTACCGGTGCTTTCTCTGGTCGCCCAACGCATGCCGGCGGCAGTGGTGTTGGAGAATGTACCGTCTTTCGGCACCAGTCTGGCCGGTCAACTGGTGACCCAATATTTGAAACGCCTGGGGTATGAGGTGGCAGTCCATGTGCTAAAACCCCATGCCGAGTGGGGGCAGATTGAGGACCGGCCACGCTGGCTGCTCGTGGCTACTCTGGACCGTCCGTTTACCTTGAGGATTCCCGAGAAACTCTGCGCTGAGACGCTGGATTCTTTCTTGGATGCGCCGGATGAGGCGAGGGACCGTGCCGATGCCGGACGGATTGCCCGGACTGTGGAGGGGCTTCGCGAACACCAGAGAAGGCATGCTGCCTTGGGTCATGGATTCGGTTTCAGTGTGGTGGACAGGGCGGCCGTCAAAATTCCTGTCATTCCCAAGTCCTATCACAAAATCAACTCGGGTCCTTTTGTTTCAACCTCTTTTGGACCGAGGTTGCTGCGGCAGTCCGAGATCGAGCGCATCCACGGCAGCGCGATCGGCACGCGCCACTATGCCACAGCGGTGAGGATCATGGGGCAGGGGGTGCAAGTGCCGGTGTTTCAGGAGGTCTTCCGGCAGGTGGCGAGGCACCTTATGCGCGGATGATGTACAACCACCATCAGCCATTACCTTAAACAAAACGTTGGCACTTGTCAACAAATGCCGACATATGGTATAACCACCGCATGGCATTCGACAGTCAATCAAAACTCAGGCGGCTTCTTAAAAAGACGTCTGTTCTCCGCACGCGCGATCTTCCACGCGTGGGGCTCGAACGTTCCGTCCTGCGGGTGGCACTGGCTGATGGTCGAATTTCCCGCCTGAGCCGGGGGGTTTATGCCGTGACCGACCAGAATGTCACCGAGCATCACAGCTTCGCCCAGGCCACAGTGCGGGTGCCGAAAGGAGTGGTGTGTCTCATGTCCGCCCTGGTCTTTCATGGCATCACCACCCAATCCCCCCACGAAGTCTGGATGGCCATTGACCGCAAAGCACGACTTCCTGTTCAGGGATTTCCGCCACTTCATTTGGTGCGCTTCGGAGGTAAAGCACTGACCGTCGGCATCAAGGTTCATCAGATTGACGGAGTGGCCGTTAAGGTTACCACCTCAGCCAAGACCGTGGCCGATTGTTTCAAATACCGAAACAAAATCGGCATCATCATCGCCGTGGAAGCACTAAAGGAGGGCTGGGAAAAGCGCCGCTTCACCATGGATGAACTAACGGAGATGGCCCGTGTCTGCCGCGTGGACCATGTGCTGCGTCCCTATTTGGAGTCCCTTTCATGAAAACAAAAGGCACCAACACAGCGGCCTCAGTGCGGCAAAGGCTCCTTAACCTTGCCCACGACCGAAAATGGGAGTTTCACCGGGTGCTGGCTCGTTACGGGGTCGAACGTCTGCTCTTTCGGCTGGCCGCTTCGCCAGAGCGGCACAAGTTTATCCTAAAGGGAGCCACTTTGTTTACGGTGTGGCAGGGTATGCCGCACCGGTCCACCAAAGATTTGGACCTTCTGGGTTTGGAGCGCGGGACGGTGGCGGAGCTGGTTGCTCTTTTCCGGGAAGTCATGAAAACCCCGGTGGAAGCCGACGGTTTGATTTTCCATGAGGTGACTGGGGAACCCATTCGCTCGGCTATGGAAGTTGGTGGCGTTCGGCTGATTCTGTCTGCCGAACTGGCTTCGGCCCGGGTGCCGGTCCAGGTCGATATCGGTTTTGGCGATTCGGTGGTTCCTTCACCGGTGGAGATTGAATTTCCCACTCTTTTGCTTACCGAGAAGCCCCGGTTGCATGCTTATCCTCCTGAGACAGTCATTGCCGAAAAACTGGAGGCCATAGTGAAGCTGGGTCTGGCGAATACCCGGATGAAGGATTTCTTCGACCTGTGGCATCTGTCGCGAACTTGTTCCTTTAACGCAAGTATTCTGACCGAGGCTATTGCGGCCACCTTCAAGTCGCGTGGCTCCCAACTGCCTGTTGCCTCAATTACAGGCCTGAGTTCGATCTTCGGCGAAGAACTTTCCAAGCAAACACAATGGTCGGCTTTCGTCCGGCAGGCGGCTATCGCGGAGGAAGTCCCCAGCCTCATGGAGGTGGTGGAGCATCTGGCGGTGTTCTTTGAGCCATTGGTTAAAGCGGCAAAAGGCGGTGAATTAGGCGTGGCCTCTTGGACTCCGGGCGGGGGTTGGTAATGAAGGGCCAATTCCGGCTATTCGATGGAAGCACTTTTTGCATGAACGGCTGTCGGCGATAGGATTTACGTGCCGGCACTTCCTCAGAGTGACTTGATAGACCATTTGAGCGTGCTGTGGATTGCCCTGCTCGAATGCTTCGACCCACAAATCCTCAGATGTTAACCGCGCGTGGAGAACAAGGGTGATTAAGGGTGATTTTTGAGGAGGCCGGTCCTGCTTGTGGTGGCACTGAGAAACCGAGTGGTTGGTTCACGGTCCGGGGTTCCTCATGCCTCCACAAGCCTGCCGCCTAAAACAACCCGGCTGGCGGGACAGGATGATTGTTAATTCCTTCAAAGCCAAACGCTGTCCCTCATCTGAAGCCACCCAATCCCGGGGGCGGAGCGCATTAGCCTCCTGAATCCTCAAAAAACAGGATGAGCCTATTGAGCTGTGAGCTCGGGCCGTGCTAAGTGATTCCCCGATGGTAAAGGTTTTTCCCGCAAGGGGAAATTTAGGGACGGAAAACAATCATGTTCGAAAACGAAATTCACAAAATATGTCAAAAGACGCGCCTGTCGGAGAGGTCCGGTTTGGGGCCATTAAAGCCGCCATCTGGAAAAACAATACGGAAAGCGGAGTCCGTTTCAACGTCACTTTTGCCCGGCTTTATCGGGACGGTGACGATTGGAAATCAACCGACTCGTTTGGCCGGGACGATCTGCTCGTGCTGGCCAAGGTAGCGGACAAAGCCCATTCGTGGATTCACGAACAGGCCCAGGAAGAGAGGGAAGGAAAGGAGAAAGAGAAGCCCAAAGCGGCCGCTCGAAAGTAAAATCCTTCGCCTGTCCCAGAAGGTTAATCAGAGGTTCACCATGCAGTAACGGCTTTTGAGGAGTTGTGCCGAATAAACAATCCTCACCCATTTTTTTAACTCCTGTGGTTTAAGGAGGATTGTTCGCCCGATGGATGGGGAAAGCGACGAAAAGGCACAAAGAAAGAGCTATCATGGGACGGACGGCATTTAGGGCGAAGGCGAAAGAAGACCCATTTCAACTGAATCTCTTTGACCCGCCTTCGCCATCATTTCAGGGACCAATCTCGGTTGACCCCCTTAAACTGCTTTCCATCGAAGCCACCTCGGACCTACGCACTTTCCCTACGGAACGAACGGAACGCGCCACGATCATTCCAACGCAAATCCCCCCGCTGGAAGGGGAATACGAGAATGTAGAAAATGCCTCCGCACCCAGCCTCAAAAACGGTTCCCTGCCTGCCTGGCCACCAGCCATCATCACTCCCAAGCCTGGACCTGCGCGCAATACGCGAAACTATCGTATCACCGGGCAGGACGCCCTTGGCACAGGAGGGCTTAAGAGCAAATGCCGCGACAACCTCGCGGCTCTAACTTTACTCAAACAGATCAAGTCCGAAACCCGCCCTGCCACTGATGACGAAAAGCGCGTGATGGTGCGCTATGTCGGTTGGGGCGGTCTGCCCCAGGTGTTTGATGCTTACAACGACAAGTGGCTGGCCGAACGGGCCGAACTGCAAAACCTCCTGACGCAGGAGGAATGGGAATCAGCCCGGGCCACCACCCTCAACGCCCATTACACCCCGAGTGTGGTCATTGATTTCATGTACGCCGCCCTGCGTCGTTTCGGCTTCACGGACGGCCGCATTCTGGAACCGGCCTGCGGCCTGGGTCATTTCGTCGGGCTCATGTTCGAGGAACTGCTTCCCAAGGTTCAGGTGACCGGGATTGAGATCGACGGGGTGACCGCGCGTCTGGCCAGACTGCTTTATCCTGATGCGGACATACGACACTCACCGTTCGAGGAAGCCCGACTCCCGGACCAGTTCTTCGATGTGGCCCTGTC
>JANYDC010000121.1 GCA_025359965.1 Pedosphaera sp. | reverse complement strand
GTTGGCAACGAGAGGTTCTGGATGCACCACTCAACCTGCAACCGCTCCATTCAAACGGGCGGGCCAACAACCTATGCGGGTTCCAAATGTGCCTTTAGGATAGCCTGCTTTTAAAACATGCCATTTTTGGAAGTGCCCTTCCGGTGTCCGAATGCATCCAACTAGGTCTTAAAATCGCCTCAGCTTTGGAATTCCTCCATGGCAACGATCTGATTCACAGGGACATCAAGCCATCGAATATTTTGTTCGTGGACGATGCGCCGAAGCTTGCGGATTTCGGTTTGGTTTCGCGTGCGGACGCGCGCCATACCTCTCTTGGAACCCAAGGATTTAGTCCTTCGGTAGGAGCAGATTCCAAAAGCGGAGACCTGTACGGTTTGGGCAAAGTGCTTTACGAGCTAACCACTGGAATGGACCGTCATGCATTTCCTGAGCTGCCCGGGGATGTTCATACTTTTGCTGAATTGCCCCTTCTGGTGGGCCTCAACGAGATACTTTTAAAAGCATGTGAACAGGAACCGCGTTCACGCTACCAGTCCGCAGCCGAATTCTCTGAAGATCTGCGCTCGTTGCTGCAGGGACGCCCTGTGGCCTTTCGCCGTGCCCTGGAGCGTCGCGTGCGGCTTTACGGTGGCATTTCTCTAGTCGCGGTTCTGTTTCTGGTACTGGGCGGGGTGGCACTTACCAAGATCCATCTATCCGAGAAAACATCGACCCTACGGTGGCACAATTTATTGACCGCCGAGGGGATGAAACAGCTTGATGCGAATGATGCAGCGGGAAGCCTTCCCTGGCTGCTCAAAGCCCGGAGCTTGGCTACAGCGCAGTCCGTGAAGGTTGATCAACTTCGCTTGGAGATTGCCCTTCGCGATTCACCTATTCTGGAACAGCTTTGGCAGCACGACCAAAGCGTGAATTCGGTCGAATTCAGTGCTGACGGGCGCAAGGTGGCAAGTGCGGGCAAAGACCGGATAGTCCAAGTACGGGATTGTGACACAGGCAAACTTCTCTTTGCTCCACTTCTGCATAACGCGGACGTGCGCCTCGCGTGCTTTAGCCCCGATGGCAGAACTTTGCTGTGCGTCACCGGCGACGAAAGGACCGATGGAGAGGCAATACTGTGGGATGTCGGAACCGGGAGTCTTCTGGCAAAAGTTCATGGTCACAAGGGGGCAATTCGTTGGGGGTGTTTTAATGGACAAGGAAGCAGGTTTGCCACAGCGGGGAGCGATGGTAAAGCGAGGGTTTGGGACGCGCACACCGGAAAGCCCACCACGGATTGGTTCATACACGGGGATCAGGTCAGATTTGTACAATTCCATCCTGATGGAACAAAAATCCTGACCGCCTCGTGGGATGGGACAGCTCGCGTTTGGGACTGTGAAAAACAAACGGAAGTGCTGCGACTGGATCACGAAGACGCTTATGTTCGTCACGCCTCCTATAGCGCGGACGGGCTCTGGATAGCCTCCTCTTGTGACAATGGGTGTGCTCAGGTATGGAACGCCTCCGATGGCACGAAAGTGACGCCATCTTTACGGCACCAAGGGATTGTAAGGCGTGCCCTTTTTAGCCCGGACAGAAAAAAGCTGGTGACAGCCAGTGACGACAAGACGGTCAAGGTCTGGGGTCTGCCAGGGGGTGATCTGCTGCTGCCCCCTCTGAAACATCCCAATGCCGCTCCATACATCTGCTTCGGAAAGGATGGGCACTGGATTTTTTCGGGAAGTGACGAGGGAAAGGTGCGAGCGTGGGATGCATCCACCGGCGAATCGGTCATGCCTGTATTCCGGCAGGGAGGCATACCGACCTGCCTAGCCGCAAGTTCGGATGGGAAGCGTCTGGTCACAGCCGGATCGGATCATCTGGTTAGAGTTTGGAGATTGGACACACACACAGCCAGAACAATAGGCAACTCTGGATGTCCGCCGATGGGCAGTGCGGTGCCGGGCTTTATTAGCCAGAAGGGCGGGGAGTTTCTACAGTTGCCCTCTTTGCGGAATGGGCAGGTGGTTTCGCAGGAGGGCGGACTGCCCCACTCCATAATATTGGAACATGCCGCGAATATTCTGGATGCCAGCTTTAGCCCTAATGAACAACTCGTGGCCATTTCCTGTGAGTCGGCTCAGGCAACGATATGGGAGATTGCCTCAGGCAAAAAGATTGCCAGTCTTCAATATCCTTCGGGTGCCATTCGATCCATTGTTTTCCATCAGGACGGAGTAAGAGTGGCAACGGGTGGGGACGGTGGAATTACCCGGGTCTGGACCACCAACGGCGTTCAGGTCCTTGAATTTGCCCGGAACACGCAGGTGCACCAAGTCGATTTTTCGCCCGACGGCCAACTTCTGGTGACCTGTGGAGGTGATTTCAAAGCCCATACGCCGGGCGGTCCCGGCAGTGTGGAGGTTTGGAACTTGGCGAAAGCACGCCCCCTTTTTCCGGCAATATCCTTTGGGGGAAGAGTTTGGCATTCGGCTTTCAGTCCGAACAGCCTATATCTGGCGACAGCCCAAGGCGATGGCACGGCCCGGGTTTGGAATTTAAAAACAGGCCAGCCCGCAAGTCAGGCGCTCCATCATGACGACGAAGTCATTTTCGCTGCTTTCAGCCCGGAAGGAACTCGGCTCGTAACCACCAGTTGGGACAACTCGGCCAGGATTTGGAACTGGCAGGACGAAAAACCCGTCGCGATAATTCTGCCGCACAATGGCAGTGTTTTAATGGCCGCTTTTGATGGGTCAGGACGTTTTTTGGCCACAGCCTGTCGGGATGGGATGGCCCGCCTTTGGGATGCCGCATCAGGTCAGTTAATTGCGAAGATCTCGGAGCATAGGGGGTGGGCGGATTGGGTGGGGTTTTCCCGCAACGGAACAGAACTGCGCTCCCACGGAAAGGACCAAAAACTGAATGTTTGGAGTTTTCCGGACGACTCAATCCCGCGAGAGGAAATGGTGCTGTCGGCGGATGTACTGGCGGGCTTCACCCTTGGGCAGGATGATCATCCGGTTCGATTCACCGCTTCAGAGATAATTGAGCGATGGGACAAGCTGCAGATCGGAAGCTCGAAGCCTAACAGCACCCACCGATAGTCGACCGATTTTGATTCAAAATCCTTCTAGGCAGGGTTTAAGCGACCGCATACTTCTACTCACCTGTGAACCATTCATTCGTATCCCAGCCATCCCACCCATCTCGTGCCACGAGCGAAGAGACCGATTGAAACGCATCTGCGCCTGCGGTGCTGCTATCGGCTCCTTGATTGGCCTGGTTTCGCGTTACATCCAAAGCTTCCGCGATTTCCTGCTGCCGTTGCAAAAGCTCACCCAACCGCTCCGCATACTCAAACGGCCGCCCGGTCTGCTGTTGCAAATCCTCTGTCCTTTCCTTGGTTTGCCGGATGTTACTCAATTGGCGAGCGATCACGTCCTCCAGAGATTGCACAGCGTATTCCACACTGCGCATGGTGCCCATGGCAGTGTCCGTGATACGCGCTTGGTGGAGAGCGGCACCCCGCAGAAGCACTTCCGGATCGCCCATGAAACTGTCACGGACCGAAAGGACAAATCCGGCAAACTGCCCGACTCGTTCTTCCTGGCGCGATCCCTTGATCCGTTCGGCCCAGCGCAGCAAGAGTTCCCCGGCAATACCCCGGTCGGAGATTATCTCTCCCGCTATCTCAATCCTGAACCGGTCGCCGGAGGTGTCCTGTCGCGAGGCCAGATCGCTCTGCATATCGGCGAGGTGTCGCTCCAAGCGCGGCAAGTCTTCCATCGATTGCCTAATTTGCCCCCTTGTCCTGAATTCCGTGGCACGATGCTGGCTTTCCAAGCGTCCCAGCCTGCTGACTTCGGCATCGACCGTGGCTTTCTCGACGACAAGGGGATTTCCCGAGGCAATGGCTTTAACCTCGGCATAAGTCAGGGCAGCCCCGTCAATATCCTCGATGCGGCGCAGATTGTTTTCACCGGTCATGACCTGGGCGATGAATTTGGCCTTGGTTTCCAAGGTCTGCCACATAAACGCATCAAAGGATTGCTCGGTGACATATCGGTAAATCCGCACTTCCGGGTTAAGATTACCCTGCCGAAGGATGCGTCCCTCCCGTTGCTCGACATCGGCCGGACGCCAGGGTGCGTCCAGATGATGGAGGGCGATAAGCCGCTCTTGCACATTCATTCCCGCCCCCATTTTTTGCGTGCTGCCAAAGAGAATCCTGACCCGCCCGGCTTTGACTTGCCGGAATAACTCAATCTTGGCGGCGTCACTGTCCACATCCTGAATAAAAACCATCTCCGCCTCGGGCACGCCTCTTTCCAACAATTTGAACCGCAGATCCTCATAAACCGAAAAACCCTTCCCACCGGTTGGCGTGGACAGATCGCAAAAGACCAACTGCGTTCCCCTGCCCTCCGTGGTTTCTGTCCAAATGGAATAAATCTGCTCCAAAGCCAGATTGACCTTGCTGGTGGGATGGTCCGGAAGCTCCGGTGAGGACAGACGCAGGTCCAAAGCCGCTTTGCGACCGTCGGTAGTCACCAGCAGCATGTTGTCCTCCTTGGGATCAATTGCTCCGTTGCGGAGGACTTCGGCACGCGCCACCAGGCTTTGCACAATCTCTTTTAACTCCGGGGAGCAAGGGGCTTTGACAATGGTAGGTTTTCCACCCTGCAAGGCGGGAACTGGAAGCTTTAGCATCGCTTGCGTTTGAATATCAGCCACTTGCCTAAATTGTTGCATCAGCTCGGGAACATTAATAAACCGGGCAAATCTCGTGTGCATTCGATACCCCGACCCATCCGGGGTCAGTTCCATGCCTGTCACCGGCTCGCCAAAGGTGGCGGCCCACGAATCAAAATGCTCCAAGCGCAATTCTTTGAGGGTTTCCCGCTGCAAATACCGCTGCAGAGTGTACATCTCAGCCACACTATTAGCGATGGGAGTGCCGGTGGCAAAAACCACCCCGCCCCCTCCATTAACGCTTTGAATGTGCCGGACTTTGAGCAGCATATCAAAAGCCCGCTGGGAAGCGGTCTGGGGCAATCCGGAGAGATGGGTCATCTTTGTCACATAGAAAAGGTTCTTAAAATGGTGCGCTTCATCCACATACAGCCGGTCCACCCCCAGCTCCTCGAAGGTGAGGCCATCATCATGGCGTTCCAAGGCCATCAATTCCTTGAGTTTGGTATCCAACCGTTTCTTG
>JANYDC010000100.1 GCA_025359965.1 Pedosphaera sp. | reverse complement strand
TCGGGAAGATTGGCGAGGATGTTGTTGCTGTTGGGTTTACGTTCGTCGAGATCGATGATATTGGTATACATATTCCCACGATCATAAAACAGTCGATAGGACGTAGAGTGTCCGACCCTCAAAATATTTTGAGATTATTTTTGACCGAGGAAAGCTCGGACAGGACACGGAAAGAGGGGACGCTTCGAGGTTCTTTAAACAGCGGCGACGGCGCGGACGAGTCGGCGTTTTTCCCGCTCGGCCAGGTTCAAGAGGGGGCCGGTCATGAAAGTCGTCACCAACGCCATGAGGACCATCATGGCAAAAATGCGCGGGGGAGGATATCCAAGTCGTCCAGATGGAGGCTCAGCCCGGCTGTTGTAGCGGCAGTGGATCGCTGGCCCATTGGAGAGCGGGTCTGTGACCCGCAGCGGTTTCGGACATCCAGGGCGCACGGGAGGAGTTGGTCCGTTTTGATTTCAGGGGTTGCTGCGACTCACAGAGTCGCGCTCCGCAGATTTTGGAGCAAACCCTTTTCAGGAAACGTAGCTTGCCAACTTTGGTTTGGTGGCAAATAACTTATGCCATCGTGAGAGCCATCCTTTGCAAACACACGCTGTTACTCCTAAGCACTCTGCTGCTGGCTTCGATAGCTTTGGCATACAGTGCTGATTTGCCCAAGGCTTCCGAGAAGGAGGTGCTGCCGCTGATCAAGCCCGCCGTGTCCACAGGCACGGGATTGTTGCTTGAACCACCATTGGATTTATCCAAATACACCACGGAGGAATTCACCGCTCTCAGCTCGACGGTTGGCACACAGAGGATTCATAAGAAATGGACTTCGCCCGTGGTGACTCTGCCGACGCATGCGCGAGATGGAGTGCATGGCCTGACCGAGCAGGAGGTGAAGGATTACATGTTGCAAGCCAAGCAACTGTTTCAAGAGGGAAAGTCCGTGCCTATTTCTGATGTGGGTTTGATCAGCACGCAGGAGGATGTCGTTCGCAGGCCGATGCTGAATCACATTGCCGCTTTTTCCAACTCGGTGGCTCGGGTGTACTTGCTGGTGCAAATGACTTCCACGGACAAACACTGGTCGTATTTTTCGATCGTGCAGGATCTTACTTTGGAACCACCGTTGGATTATTTCGGCGATCTGAACAAGGGAGCACCAAGGTTTGAAGCACTCAGCTGCTATAAATGCCATTCCTCAGGTCCGCTGGCCATCCACCCGGCGCGGGCCGACCTCGTCAGTGACGCCCCCCTGGCCGCAGCTATCAGCCAGCACATCGCCGACCAGCCGCTTTCCCGCTTTTACTTCCCGTCCCACGAACCCAAACCCGATTACGGCAAGCCCATGGCACTAAAGTTTTGTACCAAATGTCATGATACCGATGGTGATCGCCTGCCCCTGTTTAAGAATCATGCGCATCCCATTCGCATTCTGGTCGACTTCGGTTATATGCCCCCCAAGCGTCGTCTGACGCCAACTGAAGTTGAGGAGCTTAAAGCATGGCTTGATGAGAAGCCTTAAGGACAGGGCAGTGGTTCCGGTCTGAGGGCGCGTTTGTGGCCGGCACCAGCCCATTTAATCCTCATCAACCTGAAGGGATCGATTCTTGGCCACTCGCTCAGCCGGCGTTTCCACCCACATCCACAAGGCTTTTACCACATCCATGGAGCCCATGTTGGTGTGGCGCTCCCGCTTCAATTGCTCGGAGGCTTCCCGGTATTCCTGTTCATAGGATTCTTCGACACTTGTATCGGAGCCGGTGCGATGGCTGGGGGCATCACGGAGATTCAGGAAAAGCTGGTTGACGTCGTCCGTTGGATGCTTTTTAAGCAGTTCCAATTTGACCCGCAACGATTGGGCGCAAGCGTGGATGGATTCCAGAGTGGAATCAAACTTGGCCGCCAGAATATTCCAGTCTTTTCGCACTGCCAGGCTCAGTTCGCTGGCATGCATTTTGATGGCAGACAATGCTTCCACCAGGTTGGCGTCCTCAGAAAGCAGAGCATCCCATGCCTTTAAGGCTTTCTTGAAGTGATCGGTCCCACCATTGGACATGGAGCCATCCATCTCGCGGGTCAGCGATCCCATTCGTTGCAAGACACCATCGATTTTATCCCAATGCTTCTGCCAGTGTGCGTTCCACTCTCCGGTTGTGGCATGCTTCCGCCCGAAATTTCGGCCGCATTCCGAGGCGTCGGCCAATTCTTTTTCCAATTCTGTCAGGCGCGAGGAATCGACTCGATATTCGGATTCCAAGCGTTCCAAAATGGGGCTGGGTGCGGTTGAGGTCATAATATCTGGAGTTGGGGTGATTTTACCCTCTGCGGTTTACTTCGACTCGGTGTGATTTTCTTTATGGTCACTTCCCGCTTTTCGTCATCGTGCTTCATTCCCTTCATCATCGGGCAGTCAGTCATTGATTCCTTGCGCATCTGCCTCTGTTCCATCATGAGCGTCATCAATCCTTCCTCCATCTTGGCTTTTTTTTACATTCATGGCGGACCGTTGTTCCACCAAATGAGTCAGCAGTGCAGCCATCAGCTCCAATTTTTCGGGTTGGGGTGCCTTGTTCATCTTGGCGATCTCTTCGGTCAGTCCAGCATCCTGTGCCTTGATTTCAGCCCGCATTTTTTCCTTCTGTTCCATCATTTTCTTAAAGTGGTCCATCATTTTTCCTTCCTCATGCTCGGCATAAAGGACGCGTACTTGCGATCCGATGGCGAGAACCAATGCCAGAATGACGGCGAAACGGATCACTTGGAGTGGATTAGTGTGGGGTTTCATATCTCCACATACTGAATCTCGCAACATCACAGGGATATGGGGTGTTATACCCGGTCCTGGAGGCACGTCTCCTTGAGGTGGGTTTTGAAACCGCCACCATGAGGATCATGGCAAATGGATGCGTCCGCTGAGGTGCTTGTGCGGGCCGAATTCCAAAAGAAAGCTCGGTGCCTGTCGCGCTGGAAGACTTCGCGGTCTAGAGAAGTTTAAATCTTAACATGCCGTAAGCGAAGGGCATTTCCAATGACCGAAACTGAACTTAAGCTCATCGCGGCCCCAGCGATAACCGGACTTAGCAACAGCCCGAATATTGGATAAAGAACACCGGCGGCGATTGGGATGCCGAAGGCGTTGTAAACGAAAGCAAAGAAAAGGTTCTGCCGGATGTTCCTCATCATGGAACGGCTGAGGGACATGGCCTTGGCAATACCTCGCAGGTCTCCTTTGATTAGCGTGATGCCAGCGCTTTCCATAGCCACATCTGTACCCGTGCCCATGGCAATTCCCACCTGGGCGGCAGCCAAAGCAGGGGCATCATTGATGCCATCACCAGCCATTGCCACAATCTGCCCTTGCTGCCGCAGTTGCTGGATGCGCTCATGTTTGTGTTGCGGCTCGACACCGGCTTCCACTTGGTCAATTCCCAACTTTTTGGCCACTGCATTGGCTGTGCGCTCGTTGTCGCCGGTGAGCATGATTATTTTAAGACCCAGTTGGTGAAGTTCGGCGATGGCTTCCTTTGCGGATGCTTTGATGTGGTCGGAGACGCTGAGGATTCCGGCCGCTTTGCCATTGATGGCGGCGAATACGGCTGTCTGTCCTTCTGCCTGGAGTGCTGTTGCCTTGGGCTCCATCCAATCAAGATCTGTGACGGCCCGGTCCTGCAGGAATTTGAGCTTCCCGACCGCAATTTCACGGCCATTGATTTTTCCGATCACTCCGCCGCCGGTGATTGAATTAAAGTCCATAACTTCTTCGAGTTTTACTCCGCGCTCTTTTGCGGCGTTGACGATGGCCGCAGCAAGGGGGTGCTCGCTTTGTTGTTCAGCCGATGCGACGGCAGCCAACAGCTCATTTTCGCTCACGCCATCGGAAGGAATAATCTGGGTGAGTCGCGGCCTGCCCTCGGTGAGCGTGCCGGTTTTATCCACGACCAAGGTTGTGACTTTTTCCATGATCTCCATGGCTTCCGCATTGCGGATGAGCACGCCCTCCTGAGCGCCCCGCCCGATGCCAACCATGACCGACATGGGCGTGGCCAAACCCAAGGCGCAGGGACAGGCGATGATCAGAACTGCCACAGCATTAACGATGGCATGGGCAAAACGCGGTTCCGGTCCAAGCCAGGCCCAGAAGATGAAGGTAAGGGCTGCAATCGCCAAGACGATGGGAACGAAATAGCCGGCCACCTTGTCGGCCAAGGCTTGAATAGGCGCGCGACTGCGTTGTGCTTCAGCCACCATCCGAACAATCCGCGCCAACACGGTATCGTCGCCCACCTGACCGGCTTGCATGATAAAGCTGCCTGTGGTGTTGATCGTTCCGCCGGTCACCTTGTCTCCCGGGCCTTTCCCGACTGGGATCGGCTCACCCGTGATCATGGACTCATCTACCGATGTGTTGCCGTTGCGCAGAATCCCATCGACAGGAATTTTTGCACCGGGCCTGACGCGCAATTCCGCGCCTGTTTGGACGGACTCAAGAGGCACATCCCGTTCCTCGCCATTTTGGATCATGCGTGCGGTCTTGGGCGCGAGGCTCAATAAAGCGCGGATGGCGGAACCGGTTTTGCTCCTTGCCCGCAACTCAAGCACCTGACCGACCAGCACGAAGACCACGATAACGGCGGCCGCCTCGAAATAGAGCCCCACTTTGCCATGAGATGCCAAAGAAGATGGAATCATGCCCGGTATGAGCATGACCACCGCGCTGAACAGATATGCCGTGCCCACACCCATGGCGATCAACGTAAACATATTCAAGTTCCCTGTGGCCACGGAGCGCCAACCCCGCTTGAAAAATGGCCAACCCGCCCACAGGACCACGGGTGTCGAAAGGGCAAACTGTGCCCAACGCGAGGCAGCACCCACGGCCCAAGTCTCGTGTTCCATTGAAGGAATGAGATGGGCCATAGCCAGCAGAAAAACCGGGAGAGACAAAGTCCCGCCGATCCATAGTCGGCGTGTCAGGTCCGTCAGCTCGGGATTAGCTTCCTCAACCGCTGAGGCGGTCTTCAGCTCGAGGGTCATTCCGCATTTCGGACAATTCCCCGGATGATCCTGCTGGACCTCAGGATGCATTGGGCAGGTATAGACGGCTTTGGCACGGGCCGAGGAGATTGCCGCAGGGTTCCGTTCCAAGGCCATACCGCACTTCACGCAATCGCCGGGTTTGTCGGACTCGACTCCAGGACACATGGGACAGTAGTACTTGGCGCTGATGGACGGCGGATTTGCGTGTTCCCCTCCTTTGCAACAGTCGTGATCAGTTGCGCTGGGTTTTGCCGTTCCCTCGGCAAGGAATTGCTTTCGGCAATGTTCGCTGCAAAAGAACGAAGGCGATCCATCACGATCGGCGCGCAATGCGGTAGTCTTGTCCACCGTCATTCCGCAGACGGGGTCTATGATTGTGGTTTCGGGCACTTTGATCAAAACTTTCTCAGTGGATAATTGGGGCTCAGGTGTTATTTCAATAAATTAGGTCCTGCTCGCAATTATTTCAAGCAGGACCCACTCAATATATCTGTAATTTAAACTGGACCCATCCATTTGAAGGACACGATCACACCGCAGTGTTATTTTTTCTCTTTATCCATCCCCTTGGTGGGGTCGGCTCCATGTTTTGTGGCGCAGCAAAAGGCGGAGTTATCGCCGCAGGCTCCGCAACTGTGTTTCAGCTCGGTGATATCCCCTTTCGCGTGACCCACCACTGTAAGCCTAGAATTGCAGCCCTTGCACGCATGAGTGCCAATCAATTCCGCGGTGTTCCCGTCTGCCACCATGATCTCGGCTCCTTTTAGGCCCTGTTTGACCCGGCTGGTCCACACAGTCTTGCACTTGGCGCAAACCATGGCCATGGTGTCGCCTGTTTTTAGGGCATCCACTTGCTGCTTGGTGCTAACCCCGAGCATCGTTTGGTGTTCCCCGCCTTTCATGGGCTTCATTTCATCGGCTGCCGCAGCGCGGTTCGCAGAAAAGAGAGTTGCGGCGAGTGCTATCAACATCCCTAAGGAGGTAAGGTGGGTCTTAAATGTATTCATATGGTCTGTTTCTTATTTGTGCCCGTTCAATTTTACGGGCATTTCAACTTATATATTTATACGCTGTGACTTTGGAAATCCCTCAATTATTTTACCTCGTCATGATTTTCATTTTCTTCCCCATGTTTCATTCCCTTCATCATCAGGCAGTCAGTCATTGATTCCTTGCCCATCTGCATATGCCCCATCATGTGCTCCATCATCCCTTCCTCCATCTAGGCTTTTTTTACATTCATCGCGGACCGTTGTTCCACCCAATGGGTCAGCAGTGCCGCCATCAGCTCCAATTTTTCGGGTTGGGGTGCCTTGTTCAGCTTGGCGGTCTCTGCGGTCAGTCCAGTATCCTGTGCCTTGATTTCAGCCCGCATCTTTTCCTTCTGTTCCATCATTTTGGCTTCCTCATGCTCGGCATAAAGGACGCGTACTTGCGATCCGATGGCGAGAACCCATGCCAGAATGACGGCGAAACGGATCACGTGGAGTGATTTAGTGTGGGGTTTCATATCCCCACATACTCAATCTCACACGATAACCCCGATATGGAGGGTTATACCCGGTGCTGGAGGACTTTCCACTGATCGCAGGCAGGACGTTTACAGCCGCTGCTAATGCCCCTGGCTGTGCTCTTGAATATACTCGTTTTTCAGGCCGAGTTTTTC
>JANYDC010000092.1 GCA_025359965.1 Pedosphaera sp. | reverse complement strand
TGTTGCGACGGCCGTCACACTACTGCCGTCCAAAAAACTGACTTGATTGGGACTGAGTGTAATACTGCCTGAGCCTGCCACTGAACCGGAAAACACCCAAAGCTTCTTGAACGTTGCCGTTATCGACTTTGGACTATCCATAACCAACGTGAGCGACGGCTGCACCGAGGAGGAAGCACCAGACCACCCCACGAAGGCCCAACCTGTTAAAGGCTGAGCCGTGAGCGTTACCGACTCACCCGATAAAAAGTTGGCCTTGGAAGGCACAGCCAAAACCGCGCCTCCTCCCAACACCGCAGTGCTAAGGTTATAAATTGGCACGAAGCTCGCAGAGACGGTCTTGTTCGTAATCATGCTCACAACCAAAGGATTGGCGCTTCCCGAGGCATCTCCACGCCATCCATTGAAAGCATAGCCACTGGCTGGCATTGCGGTTAAAACCACACTGCTCCCATCAATAAAATTGGTTCCTGACACCGAAGGCGAGATTGTCCCATTGGCTGAAGGAGCAAGAGCCAAGTTCCACACCTTGGAAAAAGTTGCACTCAAAACCGAGTTGCTGGAAATGCTAAAGCCGACCGGATTTGTCAAACCGGTTAATATGCCTCCCCAACCTGAAAAAACGTAGCCTGATGAGGCAATCGCGGACGCCTGAATAGCTTCGCTCGCTCCAAAACCGTTTTTGTCAGGCGATATCAGAATTCCCCCAGCTCCGTTGGTCACTCGGTTTAATGAATAAAGCGGCTGCGGCGAGACTGTGGAAAAACTTAACGACCAACTATCCAGTTTAGCCCTGCCTCCAGGTGAAAGATCAATCAAAAGAAGCGTCCAATTCCCCTGCGCGGACATGCCCCGGAATTGGCTGAGATATGCGGTCCTCCCATTTGTTGAAACCGTTGACGACGGATCAACGTTGCGGGCGTCCGGCTGCCAAATGCCAGAAAGAGAGCCGCTTATCGGGATTGATTCGTTGGCGTTTACTCGAAGCCTGTAAGCATGGATATCGCCGTTGGCGGCGGTATCTTTGAATTGAACGGCAAACCCACTGTCACCATAGCCGTATTTGTTGGCGGGGCTTCTCCCAGTACGGTTAAGAAGAACGGCCAATCCGCTGGAATGCTGCAATGCCACGTACAAATCACCATTGTAAGCGCCTGAGTCTACTCCGCTTAGGTTCAGATTTACAGTAACCTCACCAATCGAGGCTATGGACGAAGCAATAAACCGCGTATCTTGGATGCCAGAGGCAACACCATCAGGGACCACCCTGTTGATGTTGGTGAACACATAAGATTCGACAGCTTGCCCCAGCCCCTCCAATAGCGAGAGGCTTACTAACAGCATGACAATTAAGGCGCGCATAACAGTTCGCAAGGCCCTCAAGCAACTAAGGTGCCAACGCGTAATTTGCTGTAACAGGCCGATATTCGTTCCTTCGGTGTCCACGTTCTGGAGCAGATGCCCCGTCCGTGGGCGTCCTCCAAGATTGTCGAAATAAGCCCTAATCCGTCAGGTTTGCCTCACGCAAAGCCGTAAAAATTGCCAAACAAGGTTTGACATCAGCAAGTGGCCCCACAACTTTACCTTGAACAAATCTGATTTATGGGACGCATCTACAACAACATCGTCGAGACAGTCGGAAGAACACCTCTTGTCCGCCTTAACAAAGTCACAGCCGGATTGGAAGCCACCGTGTTGCTTAAGTGTGAATACTTCAACCCATTAGGGAGCGTTAAGGACCGTATCGGCATGGCCATGATTGATGAGGCCGAGAAAAACGGAACTCTAACGCACGAGACCACCATCATTGAACCCACCAGCGGCAACACAGGAATAGCCCTGGCTTTTGTGTCAGCCGCTCGCGGGTACAAGTTGATCCTCACCATGCCCGAAACCATGTCTTTGGAGCGGCGTACGCTGCTTGCCATGCTGGGTGCAAAACTGGTGCTCACCCCGGGAAGCGAAGGCATGAAGGGGGCAATCGCCCGTGCCAATCAGCTTCATCAGGAAACGCCCAACTCTTGGATTCCCCAACAATTCGAGAATCCTGCCAATCCTGAAATCCACCGCAAAACCACTGCCATTGAGTTGTGGGAGGACACGGATGGAACGATCGATATATTTGTCTCGGCTGTCGGAACCGGCGGTACCATCACGGGTGTCACCGAAGTGATCAAATCCAAGAAGCCTTCCTTCCAAGGCATTGCAGTGGAACCTAAGGATTCGCCGGTCATTACTCAAACACTGTCAAAACAACCGATCAAACCCGGCGCCCATAAGATTCAGGGAACGGGAGCAGGGTTTGTCCCCAAAAACCTTCACTTGACGGACTCACAGGGAAAACCGCAGATCATCGAGTGCGTCCAAGTGTCCAATGATGATGCTTTCGCCATGGCCCGCCGCTTGGCCAAGGAGGAGGGAATCCTCGCCGGAATCTCCACGGGCGCAAATGTTTGGGCCGCCATCGAAATTGCCAAACGACCTGAAAATAAGGGGAGGATCATCGTAACGGTCGCCTGTTCAACGGGAGAGCGCTATCTGAGCACCGCGCTCGCCGCCGAGGCCAAGGCCGAAGTAGGCGGTTGATTTCTAACTTCCATACATGACCGAAAGGCGGCTTATGGCCGCCTTTCGCATTTGAAGTCTTCGCTGCCGCATCCTGATTTCATGTCCAATCTGAGCATCCATTTTCATCGCGGGGGTGTCCATCTGCCCGAGTTGAACCTGTGGCTTGATCCGCATGAATCACGTCCGGGGTCGGAAGTAGTTTTCGTCAGCCACGCCCATTCTGACCACACGGGTCTGCATCGCGAGGTGATCCTGACTGCCCCCACTTCGCGCATTATGCACGCGCGCCTTGTCGGGCAGTGGAAAGAAACCATCCTGCCCTATGAAATGCCTTTCAAACCGGCGAATGGCAGTATGGAGTATGAGATCACTCTGCTCCCGGCCGGCCATATTTTCGGAAGTGCCATGGCTTGGATTAATGCTGGGCGCCAGTCACTGCTCTACACCGGAGATTTTAAGCTGCGTCCCAGCCTGTCCGCCGAATTGTGCCAGCCACGACCGGCGGATATCCTGATTATGGAGACCACTTATGGTCGTCCCATCTATCGGTTTCCTCCCACTCAAGACGTAATCAAGGGCATCGTTCGATTTTGTCAGGAAGCCATTCATAACGGTGAAACTCCAGTGCTGCTGGGCTATTCACTGGGCAAAAGTCAGGAAATGCTGCGCGGGTTGAGCGACGCGGGGCTTCCGGTCATGCTGCACAGTTCCGTTCATCGTATGACCAAAATCTACGAGGAATTTGGCCATGTTTTTCCACCCTATGAGAAGTTTGCCGCCGCGACAGCCCGTGGCAAAGTGATCGTAGGTCCGCCGAGTGTGAATCATTCTGCCAGTCTGCGTGGAGTTGGACCCACTCGGATTGCGGTGCTGACCGGTTGGGCCATCGATCCTGGTTGCCGCTACCGTTACCAGGCCCATGCCGCTTTTCCGCTGAGCGATCACGCCGATTTTCCTGACCTGATCGAAATGGTTCGCAAGGTCAACCCCCGCAAGATTTATACCCTTCATGGATTTGCGGCAGATTTTGCGCAGACCCTCCGCGATATGGGCTACGACGCTCAGCCGTTGAGTCAGGAGGATCAGCTTGCCTTGGGCTTGGATCTTTCAGCTTCGAACACCCAGGACGCACGCGATTCAACAAAACCTTTAGCTCCACTGTCCCAACAGACTGGACTCCGACAAATCGGTCCGGAAAGCTTTTCGGAGTTCGCAATTACCTGTGCCCGAATCGCCTCCACGACTAAGAAGCTCGAAAAAATTGAATTCTTGAGCGGCTACTTCAAGACCGTTCCTGACGAACTGCTGAGGCATTGTGTGGTATGGTTTACCGGCCATCCCTTCCCCCAGTCAGCAGGCAAACCCCTCCAACTCGGCTGGGCGGTGATACGAGATTCCCTCTGCCTTGTAGGAGGACTCGATCAATCGGCTTTCGGTCAAGTTTACCTTAAACACAGTGACCTGGGCGAGACTGCGGGAGAGATGGCAGGCACTTATTCAGACCAGCCTGGGTCCCCTACCCTTGCCAAAGTATTGGAGTTATTCCTTCAGCTTCATAACGCGCATGGACCAGCAGCCAAGACATCCCTGCTTGTTCAGGCGCTTCGTCAATGCGATCCGTTGAGCGCAAAATATCTCGTAAAGATTCTGACCGGCGATCTTCGCATAGGCCTCAAAGAAGGGTTGGTGGAGGAAGGGGTGGCGGCAGCTTTTGGAGCCGTTTTGGACGACGTAAAGTCTGCCAATTTATTACTGGGAAATGTGGGTGAAACCGCTGTGGTGGCACGCGCCGGAAAATTGGCACAATCCACTTTGGTACCCTTCCGACCGGTAAAATACATGCTGGCCTCACCGGAGGAAACCGCTGCGGACATATGGGCTCGCGCGCTTCTGTGGGATAGCGCGCCCTATTCCGCCGAGGGCGCGCTCCCAGGCTTGGGGCCGCCTGAAGCCTGGCTGGAGGACAAGTACGACGGCATTCGCGCACAGTTGCACAAGGTCGGATCACACGTGGAATTTTTCTCCCGGGATTTGAAGGAGATCACGACGGCGTTCATTGAGATCGCGGACAAAGTCAGGACGCTTCCGTTTGATTTTATCGCGGACGGAGAAATAGTGGCCATGCGCGGATCGGAAATTCTGCCCTACCTTCAATTGCAACGGCGACTGGGGAGGCGAGAAGGTGATCTTTTTCTGCGGGACGAGGTGCCGGTTCAATTTATTGCCTTCGATCTACTCTGGCTAAATGGCAGGAGCATGCTCAGCGAACCTCTGCGTCAAAGGCGAGCCGTCCTTGACAAACTCTCACCTGTTCCGCTGGTGCTTGCACAAGTAACTTCCGCAACCTCACCAGAGGCAATTGAGGCAGCGTTTACTGCCGCCAGGCAACGAGGCAACGAGGGGCTTGTGATCAAGGCTCCCAACAGCGCTTACACTCCGGGAAAACGCGGGCAAACCTGGCTTAAATTAAAGAAAGCCCTCGCGACCCTTGATTGTGCAGTGGTGGGTGTCGAGTATGGCCATGGCAAACGCAAGAGTGTCCTGAGCGATTACACATTCGCGGTTCGCGAGGAAGCCTCCGGTGAATTGAAGGTAATTGGGAAGGCGTTCACCGGCTTGACTGATATTGAAATCGCACAACTCACAACTCATTTCCTAACGAAGGTAATCTCTCAAAAGGGACGTTACTATTCTGTGGTCCCAGACACTGTCATCGAGATCGCCTTTGACCTAATCCAGCCATCGGACCGCCATGCCAGCGGACTGGCCATGAGATTTCCGAGGATTGTCCGCATCCGCGCCGACAAATCGATTGATCAAATTGATACGTTGGCGCGGGCTAAATCTTTGGTGGGCCGTACCGGGCAGGAAACCTGACCTTCTATTTGAAGGGAAAAGCCTGCTGCATTGCTTTCACAACGGCACCCTGATTTGGGGTGCCGCAATCGATCAGACCCGCTGCCAACCCACTGGCAGTCGCCGAGGCGGGTGATGTTCCATTCACAATATAATCCTGCCCGCCGTATTGGACGCGTGAACTGCCGGGCAACATCAAGTCCACAAATGGTCCTCGATTGGCGTAAGCTGCCAGTCCACCCTCCCTATCAGAGGCCGTCACGGCCAGCACATTAGGATTCGCAGCAGGAAAAACAGGATCGGTGGTCGGTTCATTTCCAGCCGATGCAAAAACCAAGATGCCCTGATTCTTGGCGAAAGCTAAAATGTCATTGAGCATCGCACTGTCGGAACTCCCCCCGCTGGAAATATTGACCACGTTCGCCTTATTCTGAAGGGCAGCGTTAACACCCTTCGCCAACTCAAAACTACTCGTGGATGGCTTGTTGCCGTATACATCAATCGGCAATATGCGCATTTTAGATGCGTTGGTTCCCCCTGATTGCTTCGCCCCGTTGATGATGGACTCAAGCATCGCGGGGCCATGTGAAAGCTCGGATGCATCAGGATTGGGCTCGCCTGCCACACTGATGCTCGGAAGCAGAAAATCCCTCTGATTCTGAGTTAAATATTGCCTTTGATTGCCGACAGTCGTGTCCAACATGGCCACAACGGTGTTGCAATCGCCATCAGCGGTCTTCGCGGCTCGAAATTCGCCGTCAGTTTTTCCGGTGGGCGTATTCCCAATACTTTCCTCGGGACGTCGAAAGGTGAAATTGTCATCCACCCGCACTCCATCCATTTCTGCCAGGGCCTTGCGTGCTGCCTCCGCTAGAGCATCCGTCTCGAACTCCAACCTGTACGATTTCATGTCGTCGGCTCGCCCTACGACTTTTCCTCCCAATTTTTTGGCAAGATCATCAATGTTGATTTTGGAATCGGGCGACAAGCTCACCAACACTTCACGGGACAGCCAGTCCTTGGACATTTTAGGGTCACCCGGCAGGATCACTTGAGTCGCGGCAGTAGGGATCGTTTTGTAAACCCTTAACTCTGATCCTCCTTCGGCTTGAGGCAGGAGCGCATAATTCAAATCCCCCAAAATAAGCCGGAGTGCCTCGCCACGATCTGCTCCCCGGAATTTCGCGTACACAGGTCGGCTGGAGCCTGGTTGCAACAAAACCCGCCATCCGCTTGATCGCGCAAGTTGCCCCAGGATGCGTTCAAGCGACATGCCTTGGATGTCCGCGTCCATTTTCTTTTCCTCGGCATGCCAGCGGATTCGGCCAGACGGCAGCATTGGCTGGCCTTCAAGGCGTACCACTGCCATAAACATGAGCAGGACGCTCCATGCCCAAAACACTCGAACCGGCATCGGCAAGAAATTCATCAAACGCAAAACGGTAACTGTCACGTCATTGTGTTTACACCAGGTCGGGAAGAAGGTCGCGCACGAGATTGACAGAATATTCCAAACTATGAATCTTATCGGCATGAACTCCATGGACGTAATTGATTTTAAAATCTACGGCGATGACATGCAATTTGTTGAGGTCGAACTCGACCCCATGGAGGCAGCCGTAGCCGAGGCGGGAGCCATGATGTACATGGAGGACGGCGTCACCATGGATACGGTCTTCGGCGACGGATCAAGGGGTAAATCAGGCATTTTTGATTCCCTGCTTAGCGCAGGGAAACGACTTCTGGTAGGCGAATCCCTATTTACCACTGTTTTCCAGAACCGGAGTAATTTAAAACGCAAGGTGGCCTTTGGCGCGCCTTATCCCGGTAAAATTATTCCTATTCATTTAAGTGAACTGGGTGGCGAACTGATCACTCAAAAGGAATCCTTTCTTTGTGCGGCCAAAGGAGTCAGCCTCGATATTGCTTTCCAGCGCAAGTTCGGTGCCGGGCTCTTTGGTGGTGAAGGCTTTATCATGCAACGACTTCAGGGGGATGGGCTGGCCTTCATCCATGCCGGTGGAACGCTGATGCTTCGGGACTTGAGCCCGGGGGAAATCCTACGCGTAGACACCGGTTGCGTCGTGGCCTACCAGCCCTCTGTCGACTTCGATATCGAATACGTGGGAAAGATCAAAACCGCAGTCTTTGGCGGAGAGGGATTGTTCCTTGCCACACTCAGGGGACCCGGCCGCATTTGGCTTCAATCTCTTCCCCTCAGCCGGCTTGCGGATAGAATCGTTGCATCCGCGCCAAGAGCAGGCGGCAGGGGCCGCGAGGAAGGCTCAGCGTTGGGCGGCTTGGGAAGACTTCTCGATGGGGATAACAGTTAGTCCTCCAAGCTGATTCACGCGCCGACTAAACGGAAGGTATCAGGAAACGCCGCCAATTCATGTTGAAAATGTGATCGTTTTGGATTAATCAACAGTTGGCTGTTGTGGAAAACCAGCCTTTAAAAACCACATGTTTGATCCTATTTCTTTGGCGCAGCTGGCTGATGAGACGATCGGTTTAATCCGGTCGGAGTCTCTTTTTCCGTTTGAGGAGATTGCGCTCCGGCTCTTCCGTTATCAACACCTTCACAATCCTGTTTATGCGGCATGGTGCAAACAGATAGGAGTCAATGCGTGTTCAGTATGTTGCGTCGAAGACATTCCCAGCCTGCCTATTTCCGCTTTCAAACAATCCGAGGTTACGGTCTTGCCTCAGCGGGAGCGCACTGGTTTTTTTTCCTCAAGCGGCACGTCTCAAGGAATTCGTAGCCGACATTTTTTCAATTTGTTAACGCTTGGAGTCTACGAGGCTTCGCTGGCTGGTTGGTTTCGCAGAGGATTTCTTACGGATCAAACATTGACGCGCCAGACGCCCTCCATCATCAGCCTGACTCCTCCACCTGAACAGGCACCTTGTTCATCGTTGGTCCACATGATACAAGCCTTGGGTCAAATTGCTCCTTCATGCGATTATTGCGGAAGCTCTGAAGCCGGAGCCGCTTGGACTGTGGACTGGGGGCAATTGGAGTTTTGTTTGAAACAGGCAAATGCGCGATCTGAACCGGTAGTGGTGATTGGAACGGCCTTTGGCTTCGTGCATTTATTGGACGCATCGCAGGGTCGCACCTTTTCATTGCCGAATGGTTCGGCAATCCTAGAAACGGGCGGCTATAAAAATCAATCGCGCACTCTGACTCGGTCCGAGCTTCACGAATATTTGGCAGCGCTATTTCAACTCGATGCCAGCCAGATTCGCACCGAGTACGGCATGAGCGAGCTTTCCAGTCAGGCGTATGACTCCACAGGGTCGCCAGGACAATTTACGTGGCCACCGTGGGTCAACTGTCGTGTCATTTCGCCGGAGACTGGTCAACCCATCGCAGACGGCATGACTGGTTGCATTGAAATACTCGATCTGGCGAACGTGGGCTCTTGCATGCGGATTTTAACCGAGGATTTGGGTCGAATGGACAAAGGTCGCATGGTGCTTTTAGGTCGAACCGAAAATTCTCCGCAAAAAGGCTGCTCGCTATTTCAAGCTGACATCTGAGCCCATGGAATTACCCTCTTATTTTTTGGCTGATGTAGGACCCGATGCTGTTCTTACGCCTGATCTTTTGCGCGAAGGATGCCGATCACTTCGACGCAATCATGAAAAATACCTGAGTCAGCGCACGACCAGTCAGATGATCAAGCTACTGGTCGATGTGGCTAATCTTTGGCTGGATTCCGAAAGTCCCCTTCGCCAAAAAGTCCTAAACGAAGGGCCTCTCGCTACTGGATTTACCCGGCAAATTCTAACCGAAGGGATTGATGCCTTTTTCTCAGAAATTACCGAGGTCAATCTGCGCAATCTCCTGCGCCAGGAACTCGGTGTCGAGACCCGTATGGACGAATGGTCTTCATCCGAAAGCGAGAGTAGTGCTGGAATGGCCTCGCGGGCCTGCGGTGTTTCATTGCTCGGGCACATCTCAGGCGGATTGCTTCCCAACGGGACATGGATGAGCATGACCATGGGCATCCTCATTCGGAGCGCTCAATTCATCAAATGCCCAACGGGATGCAGTTTTCTTCCAAGACTTTTTGCTCATGCGGTGTATCTGCTGGATCCAAAGGTGGGATCATGCCTTGAACTCGCCGAATGGGCGGGAGGGGCTGAAAAACTCGAATCCGCATTCTTCGAGGAGATCGATCTTCTTACCGTCACAGGTAGTGATGACACGCTCAGTTCTGTACTTTCTCGCATTCCACCTCATCTTCGAACCCTTACCTACGGCCACAGAGTGAGCGTTGGTTTCATCGCCTCCGATGCGACCTCGCCGCACAAAGTGAGGCAGCTTGCCCAAGATGTGGCCCGAGATGTCACCATGTGGGATCAGGCCGGTTGTCTTTCTCCTCATGTGGTCTACGTCGAGTCCGGCGGACCAGTGACAACAATACAGGTTGCCGAACATATTTCGCGCGAACTGGCCCAGCGCGAGACGACCCATCCCCGCGGCGCAATTTCCCTTGAACGCTCCGCCCATATCAGCAGCCTCCGCCGTTTTTATGGAATCAGGGCCGCCATGGGTGGAGAGTCCAAGGTATGGGCCAGCCCATCTTCCACCCAGTGGACGGTGGTCTACGATCATGATCCAATCTTTCAGCCATCTCCGTTGCAGCGCTTCGTCTTTGTGAAACCTGTTGCGGACGCGAAGCAGATGCTCATCGCCATGGATGCGTTGCGCGGCAAGGTGTCGACCGTCGCGCTCGCCGCCTCAAATGCGCGTGTCCCGGAGATTGCCTCCCAACTCGCCGCCTGGGGAGTGACACGAATTTGCGCTTTCGGTCGAATGCAGCAACCGCCTCTTCGCTGGAGGCACGATGGACGCCCCTGCCTGGCCGATCTTGTAACGTGGTGTGATTTGGAAGTGTAAATTTTGTATGCCAATGGAACTAAAGAAGACCTATCAATTCGAAGCGGCCCACCACCTGCCGAATGTGGCCCCAGAGCACAAGTGCCGACGTCTGCATGGCCACAGCTTCCGCATCGAACTCGTGGTTAGCGGCCCCGTCGACCCACACTATGGCTGGGTGATCGATTACGCGGAAATTTCCCGGGTGTTCAAACCCATCTGGGAAAAGCTTGATCATCACTATCTCAACGAAATTCCCGGTTTGGAAAATCCCACTTCGGAAAATATCGCCGTCTGGCTCTGGCAGCGAACCAAACCACTTCTATCTCAACTATCCGAAATCACCGTTGCTGAGACTTGCACTGCCAGCTGCACGTACCGCGCGGATTAGTTTATCGTGTCTTTCACGCGGATTCGCGGCGAGCATTAAGCGTGAGAAGTACAGAAGGCTTGATTTCGAGGACACAGTTAATCTAATAGCTGCTTCGATGAGACTGAAAAAAGACTATCGCATCGCGGAGTCGGCTTTGGCGAATGTTAGGATTGAAGAAAGGCCGGTGGCTGTTATGGAAGGTGTATGGCGAATTCAAATGGTTTGCCCACCATCCCAAATGGCAACATTCCACAAGCGCCTTACACCCGGACAACGGGCATTTCTGACTCTTGGCTTTCTTGAGAGCGAGGTCGATAATGGAGGCATCCACCAATACTTGTGGAACACAAGTGGCAATACATTTCAGGAAGCTCTTGCAGCATTGGAGACCTTGGGGGCGCAGCAACATCTAAAACTGCTTCGGAAGGTGGAACAACTTTTTCCTGATCCGGCTATGCTCAAAAATCACAAACGTCGGCGGAAGGCTGCGGATAAGATAGGTAAAAAAACTTTGGATCAAATCTTCGACACTCCCTTCGGCATTCTCGAATCCAAAAAGCGCACAAAGCTTGCTGTCATTCAGGCATCGTATTTTAAGAAAAACCGTGATCAGTTTGTTTTGCCCTCGAACCTTGAAGCAGAATCCAATGCCATTCTCGAACCTGGTAAACGCGATTATCGCATAACGAACAGGAAGGCTGGCAGTCTAAGTGGAGAGGGCCTGCATTGGGCACTGATCGCAAAGATCTGGGATGATTACTTCGAACAGCTCAATGCAGGCAGCAAAGATATATTAAGCTCTTTACCTACACTTTCGAATGGTCAGCGGGCATTGATCGCTATTGATATTTTCGGAAAATCCGTACATCTCGGAGGAGTTAGCTTTTTTTTAGCCAATCAGGTTGGTGTCGACGTGTTAGCTGCGGAAGTCGCGAATGGATTCGAATTACTTGTCGCCAAGCCGTACTCCGATGTTTTTGAACGGGTCATGCTCATCGCAAGGGACCTTATCCAACTTAACTTACGTTCTGCGGAGAAAAATCGGACTTATTCTGAGGCGAAGAAACTAGGAAACTCGGAGGCTATCAAGAAGGCCAGCCAGGAATTTACAGCTGCATTGGAGCTGAAAACTGAGTGGGAGCAAAGCAATGATGAGGTGATGTCGGCGTTCACTGAAGAATTCAACGTTCTCCAGATGAGCGCGGAGTTCCGAATTGAGAGCTATATCGAAGCCTACGTTTGCGAACACCCCGATGAGTTTTTCCGTTGCTGAGTAGTCTAATTTGCCCGGCGAGTCTCAACACGGTATCTTAACCTGGGTGGTTTGAGCCGAAATTTTTCGACTGCCAAATTTTCCGAAGAGGGAATAGACCACCGGAATCACCACCAGGGTGAGCACAGTGCTGGTGATCATTCCACCGACGACCGCCAGCCCCATCGGGCGTCGGCTTTCCGAGCCTGCTCCGAACCCAATGGCAATGGGAAGAATTCCTGCGATCGTACAAAGCGCGGTCATAAGTATTGGGCGCAACCGAACCACTCCCGCGCGGATCATGGCTTCTGTTGGGTTCAATCCACGTGCAACTTCCTGGTTCGCGAATTCAACCAGTAAGATGGAGTTTTTAGTGACGAGGCCCACCAATAAAACCAATCCAATCTGACTGAACATATTGATGTTCATTCCGGGTAAAGCTGGGATCAGCCCTGACTTGCCCAAGGCTGACATTGCCCACAACAACCCGAAAGCACCCAAGCCCGCCAAAGGCACGGCCAACATTACGGTGAAGGGGTGAATTAAGGATTCAAACTGAGAAGCCAGCGTCATGTAGACAATGATTAGTGCGAGAGCCAGTATCCACAGAGTCTCACCCCCAGAATCATTGAGGTCGCGAGCCTCGCCGGACCAGGCAAAAAGAAATCCGTCCGGCAGATCCGCGCGTAAAAGGGTTTCGGTGCGCGAAATGGCCGTGCCGAGCGGGACGCCAACGGGGCTTGCCGTAATGGTGGCGCTGCGCAGGCGGTTATAGTGTTCAATGGTGTTCGGCGCCGAAGAGGAGCTGCGCTTTAAGACCGAACCCATTTGCACCAGCTCGCCCCTGGCATTGCGAATATACATGCGGTCAATATCTTCAGGCACCAGTCGGTCCGTGCGTTCCAATTGGGCAATCACTAAATATTCTTTGCCGTCCTGTTTGATGCGGCTGAGATCCTGTCCGCCGAAAAGAATCTGCAGCGTGCGCGAAATATCCTCGACGGAAACCCCCAGTGCGGCCGCACGATTACGGTCAATTTCCAATCGCATTTCGGGTTTGTTGACCTCGTATGAAACCCGCACGTTCTGCAAATAGCCGGATTGACGAAGCTTTGCCGCAAGAGACCCGCAGTAGCGGTCCAAAGCTTCAAGATCCTGGCTCTGAATATCCAATTCAAAAGGCGATCCAAATCCACGACCAATGGCTTTGGGCAAAATCGGGATGGCAATTGCCCCCTCAACCTCATTAAAGAATCTTCCTCGCACCCCGCCGGGACCGTTCACGATCTCCTGCACCGATCGCTTGCGTTCGTCTTTCAATTTAACAAAAACGATGCCCCGGTTTGCCTGGCTTCCGCCCCCGCCTCCGAAACCTAGCACTGAGCCAAACGATTCAATGTCGGGATTCGCCCCCAAGATGGACTCCATCTCCTTGAGCATGCGGTCGGTATACTCGGCAGTCGCGCCCTCCGGAGCGATCACGGCGCAAAAAAATCGTCCCTTATCCTCGTCGGGAAGAAACTCCCGTTCCAACAGGGTGAACAGCCAGCCCATTACGACCATGCTTAAGGCGGCTGCGGCGACTGTGCTCAACCTGTGGCGTAAACACCATTTGAGCACGTGCTCATAAACCCCCGACAAATGTGTGTATCCGCGATTGAAAAGCCGCACCACTGGACCCTGCCTAGCATGAGAGACCGGCCTCAATATCCGAGCCGCCATCATGGGAGTCAAAGATAACGCAACGAAGGCGGAGATCACCACTGAACCGGCGATGGCCACCGCGAACTCGATGAACAACTGGCCCGTCGCACTTTTCTGGAATGCCAAGGGCAGGAAGACAGCGACCAAGGAAATAGTAATTGCGACGATGGCGCTTGAAATTTCAGCCATGGCCTTGAACGAGGCTTCCCGCGGGTGCATTCCCTCCTCAATGTGTCGGAAAATATTTTCCAACACCACGACCGCATCATCGACCACGACACCAATGGCCAGTACGAAGGCCAGCATCGTAAGAATGTTGATGGAGTACCCCAACCACTGAAGAACCAAGAATGTGGCGATGATGGAGACCGGAATCGCCACGGCCGGCACAATTGTCGAACGCAAATCACCAAGGAACAGATAGATGATGATGACCACCAGAGCGAAGGCGATGAAAAGCGTGACCCATACCTCCTTGATGGCGTGATCAACGTAAACCGACTCATCGTAATTGACTGTGGCGATCACGCTGGCGGGAAGACTTGGTTTAATGGCCTCCATCTCGGCTTTGATGCCATTGGCCACCTCAATGGTGTTTGCCTTGGACTGTTTGATGACACCAAGAAAAACACACGGTTTTCCACCAACACGGGCGGCCGTTCGCTCCTCTTCCACGCCCGCTCGCGCTTGTCCAACATCCTGCAATCGGATCACCCTCGCTCCTTCCGTCCGCAGAACCAGGCGGTTAAACTCATCGGCAGTTTTAAGCTGACCCAGCATCTGGATGGTCAGTTCACGATCAAGGTTTTCGATCCGTCCGCTGGGAAGCTCCACATTTTGTTCACGGAGGGCACGCTCAACGTCAAGCACCGTCACTCTGTGTGCCGCCATGCGTTGCGCATTCAACCACAGCCGCATGGCAAAACGTTTCTCGCCCGCAATCTGTATTGAGGAGACGCCCTTGATGGTTTGAAAGCGGTTCTTGATCTGTTTCTCCGCAAGGAAAGTCAGCTGAATTGGCGTCAGTTGGTCGCTGCTTAGACCAATCCAAAGCACGGGCTGGGCGTCTGCGTCCTGCTTTTCGACCACCGGTTCCCTGACGCTGATCGGCAGGCGCGAACGCACTCGTGAAACGCGGTCGCGCACGTCTTGAGCGGCGAGGTCAATTTGGCGCGACAGGTTAAATTCGATGGTGATGATGCTGGCCTGTTCCCGGCTTTGGCTGGTTAATGTGCGGATGCCCTCGATGTTATTGATGGCTTCCTCAAGGCGTTCGGTGACCTCCGTTTCCACCACACCCGCACTCGCACCGGGATAAATGGTGCTGACACTGACGATAGGTGCGTCAATATCGGGCAGTTCGCGCACAGGCAGACGCGTGGCCGCGATAATTCCAAACAACACCAGTGCCAGACTCAGCATGCTGGTGAGAACCGGCCGCCCAATGCTTACTTTGGCAAGATTCATCAGGACTTGGCGTTGGGTGCGGGATCAATTTGATCCAGGTAGGGTTTGCCTGATTCGGCCGGCGCAAGGCGGACAGGTCTTCCCGGCACAATTTTCTGCAATCCTTCCACGACCACTCTCTCACCCGCTTTCAATCCCTCGCGAACCTCAACTCGTCCGGGCAGCCGAAGTCCGAGGCCGATGGTCCGCGTCTGGGCGTTCGTGGCGCTGTCCACTACCATGATCATCGCCTTATCCCCAGGCATTAGCTGAGCAATCGACGCCTCGGGGATGACCACTGCCGATTCCCTAACATTAAGAGTAAGGTTCAAATTGGCGAACATGCCAGGTTTCAAGGCTCCATCAAGATTCGGCACCGAAGCCTTGACTAACACGGTGCGGTTGGTGGCATCCAGCGTGGGCGAGATAAAGTAGACCTTTCCTTCAAACCTTCTGCCCGGCCGGGATGCCACATCAAGAGAAACGTTTTGGCCGATCGAAACCGTGCCTACATAGCGCTCAGGGACCTCAAAATCTAATTTCACTGGATCACTGTTCACCAGCACAGTGAGCACTGTGTTACGGGCAATGACCTGGCCTGGGCTCACATATCTGGCCCCTACCCTGCCACGGAAGGGTGCGGTAATCCGAGCATCGCGAAGGCGGCGCCTATCCACTTCTATGGTGGCCTTCATTTGATCGAGTGTGGCCGCCACCCTTTCGAAATCCTGAAGGGAAACGAGATTGTTGGTTCGCAATGCGGAGTTCCGGTCAAACTCGGCATTGGCCAAACGGAGCGCGGCTTCCGTTTGGGCCATCGCCGTCGTCCAGCGCGTGTCATCCAGTTTGATAAGCAGCTGCCCCGCCTCCACCAAATCACCCTCCTTAAAAAGGATTTCCAGCACTGCGCCATCCGTTTCGGCGCGGATGTCAACGACTTCATCCGCCACCACGCTTCCCACCAAGGGAAGATTGTCCTCCAAGCGCCGTAGCAGTGCTTCGACGGCCACCACTTGGGTGGGGGGCATCTCTCTTGCGGCGCCATCAGATTTTTTCTGGCATCCGTTCGAAACAAAAAAAAGCAGCAATGTCGCCAATGCTATTAGACAGTGTGGCAACTTGCATAACAGTGTCGAATCCTGACGTAAGGGGAACATTTGGAAACCGTAATTCGGCTCGGCTCTTACCGTCAAGCCATGAGGCAGCTCGCCATTTAAGCGCCTTCCATAAAATCAGTATTTATTTCATCGGCCGAAAAGCGGCAAACCGGTTGCCCAGTCGCTCCATGAGTCGCTCAAGCCATGAGGCCGGGGTGTTTAAGAGCAGAGGACTTTCTGCCACCTGATGTCGCATTTCAGTAAACAGCCTGTGCCTGGCGGAAAACCCGAGGCGTATAAGGAAACAACACACCAGCGCAAGCATCACTGCGGAATAGGGCCAGAGATGAGCCGCGATAAAGTTTCGCAAGGGCACAAAATAGCCTGCCAGCAAAGCGTTGGCGGCAATCACCAGGTACGGAACCACAACCACAGGGAAAACAGTTCCAGAGACGGCCTTCTGGGCGTCGGGTGCGGATATGGCGAACCAAGCGCCCCTCCAACGGATGGACCAAAGGCTGACCGCCATGAGAGTAAGCAACCCCATAAAAATGCCAAAAGCCTCGACAGCGTGATTCGGCTGAACATAAGCAAAGCCGCCGACCAAAAAGAGCTGAATGAGAACCTTGACGGCCAAACTAATCGATTGCTGATGCAGAAGCCCCTTGGTCTGGCCCCGCAGCAAAGCCGGAACGTCTATGCTGGTCGCTAGAATGAACTCAAGTCCTCTGGATTGACGTTCCTTGAAGAGGGATTGGATAGTGCTCGTGGCAAAGCGTGACTTGGTGATTTGATCGAGCATGAAAATAAATCCGGGTGCCATCGCAAAAAATGGAGCCGCCCGAGTGCTACGGGAAAACACAAGAAGGCCAATAACAACCATCACTCCGGTCATGATGAGGGATTGGTATTTGGACCTTATTTCACGTGACATGAGCCAATAGACAGGATTGACATCAAGCGTGCGATGACGGTGCTGCAAGCGCTCCAATTCCCGACCGTATCTCCACTGGGCGATCCTTGTTTTCCAACGTTCACGCCAAGAAGTACTGTTCTTTTCCTGCCACGTCCGGGCAATGAACAAGCCCGCCAGCGAGAGACAACACACTCCAAAAATCAGAAGCGACAGCATCTTCACCCAAAAATCCCCTGGCGGCAAAACGCCGCCGCTGAAAGAGACAATAGCCACCCCCGTGCCTTTAACATCGGTGAATGCGTCCCCGACCGAAGGCGAAAGAAAACGTGGAATATACCCCAGCCAAAGAATTCCTGACCATTGGCTCAAGAGGTGGCCGAGGGTGGGAGCGACAAAGATAAGGATGACAAAAATCAAGCCGCTGGCACTCGCCGCCCGGCGCTGCTCCGTGTTGAAGGATGAACCCAGTATCCCAATTGAAAGCGCCAAAAAGGAACCAACCAAGGTGTTGATGGCTGCCTTCAAAACCGTAAGGCCGCTCACACCACCCATTAGCATGGATACGCTAAGTATCGGAAACATGGCCATGATGACACCGATGGATAGAGAAATCCCGAACACCAGCTTTCCCAGAATGATGTCGTGAGCCCGCAAGTGTGTAAGGAAAAGCAGTCCAAGCGTGCCTTCACGGCGTTCGCGGCTCAAACTGTCATTCATCAGATTGAGCGAATTAAAAACCGAGAAGTAAAAAGTGATGGCGCCAACGATGTACATCAAGGCAGTCCCACGCTGAGCCCCCATGGGTATCCAGTGCATGGCAATGTAGAACACGGTGGAAATCAACAGGCAGAGCAGAGCCCCATTGAGCCGATTGGTGTAGAACCGGCTGCCCCGGGACGCGATTCTCATTTCGCGCAACGCCAAAGGAAGGATCATGAGGCGAGTAATTTTGGCCTGCTAAAAGTCTTCACGTGCGGCATGAACAGTGTCATACTGCCTGTCTTTGCTGTTTACAAGCCTATGAGTGACAAACTGACCACACTTCCTACCGCCCTGCTCAAACCAGGAGAAGCCGACCGCCTAATCGCCGGACATCCCTGGGTTTTCCAAAGCTCGATCTCGCGCTATACTCAGCCTCCTGCCGATGGGGATGTTGTCCAAGTGAAAGATCACCGTCAACGCCTGATCGGAGTGGGTTTCTATAATTCCAAGAGCAAGATCAGCATTCGGCTCCTAGCCCCCGAGCGGGTGGAGATTGACGAGGCCTTTTTCATCCAACGTATCGAGGAAGCACTGGCCGTGCGCCAAAAGCACATGCCAGGAGCAACCTCCTTCCGATTGATAAACGCGGAGAGCGACGGACTCAGCGGATTGATCGTCGATAAATATGCGGATGTGTTGGTGGTGCAGATGTCCTCCTTTGGCATGGACTTGCGCAAAGACATGATCACTAAGGCTCTCATAAAGGTGGTTAAACCCCGCGCCATACTTGAGCGCAATGATATCGGCTCACGCAAATTTGAAGGTCTGGAGGAATGTAGTTCCACCTTGTTCGGCTCGGTGGATGGTCCGGTAACGATTCATCTGGGCGGTGTGGAGATGTCTATCGATCTAAGCGGTGGACATAAAACCGGCTACTACCTCGATCAGCAGATCAACTACCAACTGGTGGGCAAACTAGCCAAAGATGCCAACGTGCTCGATTGCTTTTGTTTCCTTGGTGGATTCAGCCTCCACGCTGCAAAAGGAGGAGCCATGCACGTCCACGGCCTCGATCAAAGTGAGGACGCCATCGCCCGCGCCACCGAGAATGCACGGCTAAACAATGTCGGGGAACGCTGCTCGTTTGAAACGGCCAACGTGTTTGATTGGTTGAAAGCGCGCACGAATGTCGGTCCCAACGAAAGGCTCATTCCCTCCTACGATTTGATCGTTCTGGATCCACCGTCCTTCACTCGAAACCGTGCCTCTGTGCCTGACGCAATGCGAGGGTATAAGGAAATCCATCTTCGTGCGTTGAAGCTTCTCAAACGCGGCGGCACCCTCGCCACCTTCTGCTGCTCGCACCATGTTGATGCCAACACCTTCGAACAGACCATTATGGACGCAGCGGTTGATGCTAAACGACAATTGCGCCGAGTGGCCACCTATTGGCAATCCCCCGACCATCCCATCCTTCCGGGCATCGCTGAGACGCTTTACCTCAAAGGTTTTGCTTATGAGCTTATTCGTTGAGGACCTGACGAGGCTAGTGCCGCTTTCGCAGACTTCAATTCGGCTCTTGCTCAATCAGTTTGTAGAACTGTTGGAGGGCTTCGCGGTACTCAGTCGGCACCTCCGTTGCTGAGCCTGAAGCCTTCTGAATATTGCGCAATTCCTCGGCTCGCCCGTTGGCGTTGCCGGTCAGTGCCGCCGGGCGGTCGCTAGTGGTGCCGCCAGCCATGCTGCCTCCAGGAGTTGATGCGGCAGCCATGCCCTCGCCGGGCTTGGGTGCCATGGCCTGCATCAACATCGCCATTTCTTCGGCGGCACTGCTCCCCTCGCCTGCCTGGCTTTGCTGTTGCTGTTTCTGCTGCTCTTCGTTGATTAGGTTTATGGCATCTGTCAATGCATCCACCACTCGCTCCTGCACCTCCAAAGTCGGAAGGTCGGTCACCGGTTGGCGCAAACGCGAGAGGGCCTGCCCCGAGCTGTCTCTGGCCTCTCGCATGGGTGGGACCACAGGCGCAGGAATTCCTTTCAACATCACATCATCCAGACGCGAACTAACGTCCTCCTGTGATTGGCCAAGCCGTTTCACGCTGCGGTCATAAATAGTGGGCTGATCCTTTTGCCGCTCCAACATGCGGGTGCGTTCCCTGACATTGGCTTGCAGCTCGCGCAAACGTAGGATCTCAATAAATTGTTCCATCGGCGATTTCGGGGCCCCCTCCCCGCCCTTGCCCGCGCCTCCTTGGCTCCCTGCATCTTTTTTGGGTGGTGGTTGGAGCAAGTCCGCCCACGCCACGAATTGCTTGGACCAACGATCCAGCTCTTGACTGGCTTCCATGGAAACATTCGAGCCAATCAAATCCCTGATGCGCTCCATTTCCTCGCCGACCTTCTTTTCTTTGATTTCCTTGCTTACAAGCGCGTAATTCTCCTTACGGGTACGCTCCGAAAAACGACTAATCTCAACGCCCAGCTTAGTGCTGTCCTTTAGGTTGTCGGACTGTTCCTCTTTGGACGCTTCCAAACCCGTCCGTTGTGAAGCGGTCATCTCCTCCACCTTTAATCCGATCACGTCATCAATTTTGGCCAGCAACGATTTTTCCAAAGATTCATGGCGCCCTCCCAGAGCCCGCAAACGCTGGGCAAGAGTCAGTGCCTGCAAACTATCCAGGCCCTTGTTCATCTTCTTTTGCAGTTGGGCAAGCGCCGCCTCGGCCTCCTTTTGCTTCTCACGAGCTTCCTCGATCTTTTCTTTGGGGTCAGACGATGGCGAAGAGGCTGCTGCCAGTTTTTCCGCAGCCGATTTCATAGGGCTCTCGGCAATGCGTTTCATCTCTGCCATGGCTTTGTTCCATTCCTCAAGCTTGGCGGCATCGAGGCTGGGGTTGCGCATGGCTTCCTTCAGCACCGATGCCCCATCCTCCGACATCTTCTTCAGTTGCGCAGCCGTTTGTTCCTGGGATTCCTTCAATTCCTCCGTCCGCTTGGCCGATGCCTTGGAATCTATTTTTCCGTCCTGAAGGGCGGCTGTTTGAGCTGAAATTTTCTCCTGCAATCTCGCCAGTTCCTCGACCCTCGCCTGAAGGGACTCCAATTTTTGCCGAATAATCTCGGCATGCTGATCCACGCTCAGGATCATGATTTTCATGGCCACTCCCACCACCGGCTCGCGTCCTGGATAAAAATCCACCGCGTAGGGTCTCATGGAGAGCACGCTGCCAGCAGAAGCCCCCGCGAGAGCTGGATTCAACTGAAAGCTATTCTCCAGCACCTTACTATTCTTGTTGGTGGCGGAGTAGGTCCAATCGATATTAGTTGAAACCACCGTCTGGTTGGTGGAACCCAGCACTTCGCAAAAGATTCCAAATTCTTTGATGCCGAAATCGTCTCGAGCCGACGTTCGAATCGATAAGACCTCGGTTTCCAGAGCGAAACCATCCCGGACGGCATTCATTAACTCCACTCCTGGAGTCAAATCAGCCACGGGCTGAACGGTGAGGCGCGTGGGGGGTGAGTTCGTGAGGCCCAATAGGTCACGCCAAATAATCCGAATTTCGGTGGCGATCTCGGGTTTAATGAACGGAATATGGAACGAGTTTGAAGAGACAGAAAGGGGTTTGCTGGCGCCTCCTGTCTCAAGGATGGATCCTTCAACGAGAGCGCGGGAGGTCTCTCCGGCAATTCCGACGGAACCTCCCTCCACCACCGTGATACTCCCCGACTGCACATTTTGGGTTTGGCTGGGATAGCCCAAATACACGGGAAGTTCCATGTGAGAAGTCAGGGATGTCAAACCGGGGCGGAGCACTGGATGAAGTTGGATGTTCGCTGAAGCGTCACCCACTCTAAGTCGGACATTCGTTTCAGCTGTCACTCCTGGCAGCACGGCAGACCAGCGGGCATTTCCGTCCGCAGGCACGTATCCGTCAGCCGGACCCATATTCCAATGAAGGCTTGAAGGCCGCCACCAACTGGTGACGTATTTCAAACCGCCGCTCACGTATATAGCTTCTCCGCGAGCCACTGATACTTCACTCGGCAACGAAGTAATATCCACCATGGTCTGACGGCCAATGCTGCTCCATGGCACTAAGCCTCGCTGCCAGGCGTTCCAGCCCACACTGGGCACAATTAAAACCGGGAGCAAAGCCGCTGCAAGAAAAGCGGAAGCCCACTGCAAATACTTGCGTGTTGGCCGGTGGTTGACTGCCTGCTTGAAATCAACCGCCCGCGCTTCCTCTGCTACCTGGTCAAGCGCGGCTCTAAACAGCTCCGAGGAAAATCCCCCCGGCAATTGCTGCGAGCCGCTAATTTCCACCACGCCCAGCAAACGATCACCCAAGCGGGAGAATCGCCGCTGCACCAAACGCGACAGGAATCGAAAATCACGGGGACGCCACACGCGTGGCTTGAGAAAACGCGTTGCCTCAAATCCCACCCAACCCAGTGAACCGATCTGGATTGATCCTCTTAACCAACCCGGCGTTTCACCCAGCCTATCCAACCAAAAAGCTGATAGCCCAACCGCAGACACGCCCACCATGGCGGACGCACCCAGCCGTATGGCTTCCCATCGTCTTAATTCGTGCTCGACCCCGCTCAATTGCCCCGCAAGGGCTTCAGGCAGGGGCGGAACTTCGGTGTGGTTGACAGAGTCCATCAATGGGCGATTCGTCCCCATGCAATATCGTACAAAATAGACAAAGGGCGAACAAAAAAAGGCCGCCCTCTTTTTAAGGAGGACGGCCTTTCGCGAAAGACTAAGGATCCTTTTCTTTAGGTCCGTCGTTACCCAGCGAGTCAATCAGCTTGATCAGGGGAAGAAACAATGCGATGACAATACTTCCGACAATAACCGCCAGAAACACGATCATGATCGGTTCGATGAGGGAGGTCATGGCCGAAACCGCGTTATCCACCTCTTCGTCATAGTTGTCGGCGATCTTCATCAACATTTCCGGCAGTGCTCCGGTTTGTTCGCCCACGTCCACCATGCTTATCACCATGGGGGGAAATACTTTCGAAGCCTCCAAGGGGGCAGTAATGGTTTCGCCCTCCTTCACGCTGTCGTAAACGCTTGATACAGCGTCTGCAATGATGATGTTTCCAGCGGTTTCCTTAACGATGGTGAGGGCTTGCAAAATCGGTACGCCGCTGCTGACCAAGGTGCCGAGCGTCCGCGTGAAACGGGCAATCGCCACTTTATTTAGCACTGGACCCAACAAGGGCATTTTAAGTTGCAGGCGGTCCCTTAGTCTGGCTCCCATCTTTGTTTTGCTGAAAAACAGTTTAATACCGATGAAAAACACCACGACTGAGATAAAACTTTCAATAAAGTGACTCGCCATAATTTCGCTGATGCCCAGCACGAAATTAGTGAACGCCGGCAAAGGTTCACCCTCCAGCATGTCCGCGAAAATCTGTTTGAACTTGGGCACCACAAACACCATCAGCACCGTCAAGATGGTCACTGCCACCACCAAGACCGCCACCGGGTAAAACATCGCGGCGACTACTTTGCCTTTGATTTTCTGCGCCTTTTCCATGAACTCGGAAAGACGCTGCAGTACAACTTCAAGCACACCGCCCAACTCACCCGCCTTAACCATGTTCACAAACAGTCGGTTGAAAACCTTGGGGTGTTGGGCAAGACCTTCAGAAAACGTGCTCCCGCCTTCCACTGAAACAGCAATTTCCGAGAGAATGCGTTTTAGAACAGGGCTCTTTTCCTGTTTTTCGAGCACACGTAATCCACGCAGCAGTGGGAGACCGGCATCAACCAGAGTCGCGAGCTGCCTTGTGAAAGCAGTGAGAACCTTCGGTTTAACACTGCCGCCGATGGACAGGTTCATGGATCGCTTGCCACCCTTGCCCTTGCCTTTGGCGTCACCCTTTTTGGCAGGAGCGCTTGATTTTTTCTCGGCTCCTTTTTCCTTGGGTTTCTCAGCTTCACTGACCTTGGTGGGGTGATACCCCATTTCCTTCAGTCGTGTGAGCGCTTCATTCTGGCTTGCGACATCAAGGGTGCCCTTGGTCTCCTTCCCCTTGGAATCCATCGCAACATAATTAAATTTAGGCATATTCTCTACTCTCCCCCGCCTTCGCGGGCTATGGCTGCGTGAGTGGTTAGGTGTATTTCAGGACTTCTTCAATCGTGGTTTCGCCTTCGAAAATGCCGCGCAAACCGTCCTCGCGCAGCGTGGTCATTCCCTGTTCAACCGCCTTCTGGCGAATGACCACCGTAGGGGCCCGCTCGTTGATCAAGTTGCGGATAATATCATTCACAACGAGCAGTTCGTAGATGCCTTTGCGCCCCTTGTACCCGTTGTCGTTGCAAAGCTGACATCCGCGACCGTAATAAAATACCTTATCCCCGATGTCATGTGGCGACAGATTCAAAAGTGAAAGCTGCGATTCGGTGGGTTCAAAAGGAGTGCGGCATTTCTTGCACACTTTGCGAACCAACCGTTGGGCAAGCACCGCCATCAGGGATGACGAAATCAAGAAAGGCTCAACACCCATGTCCACCAAACGAGTGATCGCGCCGGGGGCGTCGTTCGTGTGCAGCGTGCTTAAGACCAAGTGACCGGTAAGCGATGCTTGAATGGCAATCTGGGAGGTTTCCAAATCGCGCATTTCTCCCAGCATGATGATATCCGGGTCTTGGCGAAGGAACGCGCGCAAGGCCTTCATGAAAGTCATTCCGACCGCTTCGTTGATCGCGACCTGCTGAATTCCTTCGATGTCGAACTCCACGGGGTCTTCAGCCGTAAGAATCTTGACGTCGATGGTGTTGATCTGCCGCAGGCAGGAATAAAGAGTCGTTGTTTTGCCGCAACCTGTTGGACCGGTCACCACGAAAATGCCGTTGGGCTGGTTGATCGCTTCGATAGTGTAGTCGTAAATGTACTTCGGCAGGCCGAGGCCTCCCAAATCCAAATTGACGGCGCTACGGTCCAGAACGCGCAACACAATGGATTCACCAAAGCTGGTCGGCAGAGTCGACATACGCAAGTCGATCTGTTTGCCTCCGATATTCAAGGAGATGCGCCCGTCCTGGGGAAGACGACGCTCTGAAATATTCAGGTTCGCCATGACCTTTAAACGAGACGCGATAGGCAATGCGAGATGCTTGGGCGGAGGTGCCATCTCATACAGCGCGCCGTCCACGCGATACCTGATCTTGAACTCGTCTTCAAACGGCTCGAAATGGATGTCGCTCGCCCGGTCCTGCACAGCCTGGAACAAGACCAGATTGACAAATTTGACGATGGGCGCGACTGAGTCACCCACGGTCATGATGTCCTGCATGTGCTTCAGCGAATCAACAGGCCCCGTGTCCTTGGCATCGAAGTCGCCCCCCAATTGCTTTAACAGATCTGCCAGGCCTGTGCCGAAATCCATGGAGGCACTTGCGCCGCCATAGTGTTTGTCGATGGCTTTTTGGACTTCCTCGGGATCGGCCACAACCACCTGAAAATCGGATGGAACTTTTAGGCTCAGTTGGTCAACCAAATCCATTTGCAGTGGCTTTGTAAATGCCACCTGAACAGTTGAACCAAAAATTGCCACAGGAAGTGCGCCCAATTGCCTGGCTACCTCGGCTGGAATGCTGTCGAGAACATCCTTATTGAGGTCCATCGTCGGGATGTTCACCAATTCCGTGCCCAATTCATCAGCAATTACCTGAAGCTGGGTCGTCTTATCAATATATCCGCCGTCGTGGAGGATTTTTTCGATGGGCTTGCCGTTCTTGGCGTGCTCCTGACTGACCTCCTCAATCTGCATTTCATCCAGAAGCATCTTCTCCCGGATCAGATTAAGCAGTGGGTGTGTTGCGAGTTCTGCCATGATATCTTACTTGGCTTGGTTGGACTTGGCCTCTTCCATCTCCTGCAGCTTCTGAAGAATGCCGGCAGAGTCTTGAGACTTGGTGATGACCTCCTCTTGGGAGATTAAGCCCTGAGTGTACTTGTCCAGCAAACAGCTGTCCAAAGTCATCATTCCGTATTTGGCCCCGGTCTGAATGTCAGAATTGATACGGAACGTTTTGTTGTCGCGGATCAAAGCGCCCACGGCCGGGGTGTTCACCATGATTTCGAAAACTGCAACCCGTCCCGGCTTGTCGGCGCGCGGCAGGAGCAATTGTGAAATGACCGCCTGCAACACCGTCGAAAGCTGAATGCGGATCTGTTCCTGCTGGTTGGTTGGGAACGCGTTTACGATACGGTCAATGGTCTTCGCCGCTCCGGTCGTATGGAGCGTGCCGAACACCAAGTGGCCGGTTTCGGCGGCCGCAATCGCCGCTTCCATTGTTTCAAGATCGCGCAACTCGCCGACCAGAATTACATCAGGATCCTGACGCAACGCGCGCCTCAGGGCTTCCGCGAAGGATGGCACGTCCACATGCACCTCACGCTGCGTGACAACCGCTTTCTTGTGCTTGTGATAATACTCAATCGGATCTTCAACGGTGATGATATGCGCTTCATCACGCTCTTCGTTGATAATATTGATCATCGAAGCCAGTGTCGTTGTTTTGCCCGAACCCGTGGGGCCGGTTACGAGGACAAGACCGCGCGGCTTGTACAAAAACTCCTTAACCGAGGCCGGTAAGCCAATCTGTTCCATCGTGAGCAACTTGCTGGGAATCTGGCGCAGCACCATGGCAAAGTTGCCCTTCTCTTTGAATACGCTGACACGAAAACGTGCCAATTCGCCGAAAGCGAAACCGAAGTCAGCGCCGCCTTTCTCCCGAACGTGCTGAATGTGCTCCTCTGAAGTGATGCTGCGCATCAATTCCTCGGTGTCCTCGGGCCGCAAAAGGGGTCCTTCAACGCGCACCAGAACACCATGGACCCGAATGACCGGCGGAATATTAACACGTATATGCAAGTCGGCGGCGCCCTCGGACACCATCAACTGCAATAAATCTGACATCTGATACGACATACTAAATAATTAATGGAAAAAATTTGTTTTATTCGGTCTCGCCCGTGGTGTTGCGGATCACTTCGTCCGCAGTTGTGAGCCCTGCGACTACTTTGCGCGCCCCGTCCTCGCGCAGAGTTCTCATCCCCATCTCCCTTGCGCGATTCCTAAGAACTGTCGCCGGAACCTTGTCGTAAATGAGTTTTCTGGCTTCATCCTCAATGACAAAAATTTCAAAGACACCAAACCTGCCCCTGTTTCCAGTCCCGCTGCAATTCGGGCATCCTTTACCCTTGCGGAAGTTGGCTTCCTTCAAATTGTTGGGGTCTATATTCAACGCACGCAACTCAACGTCACTTGGCATCGCCGGGGCCGTGCAGACTTTGCACACTTTGCGCACGAGGCGTTGGGCCATGATCCCGCGAGTGGACGAAGCCACCAAGAACGGTTTCACACCGATATCAATTAAACGCGTGACCGCGCTGGGCGCATCATTGGTGTGGAGCGTGGAGAAAACCAAATGGCCCGTCAGCGAGGCGTTGATGGCGATGGACGCCGTTTCCATATCGCGAATTTCCCCCAGCATGACCACGTTGGGCGCCTGACGCAACATGGCGCGGAGCGCCGTAGCAAAGGTAAACCCAATGTGCTCGTGCACTTGCACCTGGTTAATTCCCGTGAGCATGTACTCCACCGGGTCCTCAACCGTAATGATCTTGCGGTCGGGGCGGTTAATATAGTTTAGGACCGAATACAGCGTCGTCGTTTTGCCCGAGCCGGTGGGTCCAGTCACCAAAAGAATACCGTCAGGCATGCCGACCAAACGTTCAAAAGTCTGTTGGTCGTCGGTGAAAAATCCTAGTTCAGGAAGCCCCAGCCGCAGGCCCTCCTTGTCCAAAATACGCATGACCACACTTTCGCCGTGGTTCGTTGGGAGCACATTGACGCGCAAATCGATCAATTTGCCGCTGATGGAGGTCTGAATACGACCGTCCTGTGGGATGCGTCTTTCCGCGATGGACATGCCCGATTGGATCTTAAGCCGAGCCACGATGTTGGGCTGCAATTTCTTGGGCGGTCCCTTCATTTCGTGCAAGACACCGTCGATCCGGTAGCGAACGCGGAATTTTGCAGCCATCGGCTCAAGATGGATATCTGAGGCGCGATTTTTGAAAGCATCAACAATGATTTGATTGACCAATTTAATCATTGGGGCGTCGGCCTCCACCGTCGAGCCATCCGTAGCGCCCAAAGCTCCCAGTGAAGCAATTTCAACATCCCCCTCAGTGATGTCCTGAATCATCTTGCTGACCGAATCATTGCCACCTTTGCGTCCGGGTGCCCCTCCCCCTCCTCCGTAAAAACGCTCTAAAGCAGCCTCGATGTCCTGGGCAGCCGCAACTCGGGGTTCAACATTCAAACCCGTGGCCGCGCGCAAATTATCGAGAGTATCAATGTCGGTTGGGTCGGAAAGCGCCACTGCCAGCGTATCATCCTGCCACATTACTGGCACGGTATTAAACTTCTTGGCCAAATGGCGCGGCAGCTTGCTGATTACTTCATCAGAAAGGCGGAGATCATTCAGGTCCACGTACTCCATGCCGTAGTGCGCAGCCTTGGCTTGGGCAACGGTTGACGGGGCGAGAAGCCCTTGTGAAATAAGGGTATCCAGCACGCCTTCGCCACTGCTGTCAGCAGCCTCGCGCCCAGCGTCAATCTGGTCACGCTCGACGGTACCCATGTCCACCAGCGTATCGATCAATATGTCGTCGTTCCTAGCCACAATACATCTTCAGTTGTTCACTCTGTTCGAGGGAGTTCGCGTGATTCTAGGGGCGGAGCACTCAAAGTCAAATGCCGTTCCCCTGAACCCACGCCATTCTTCTCACAATAAAACAGGGCTATGCCAATTATGAGCACAATTCATGCCCAGCCGTTCAAATGATTCGTTCACGGCAGCGTTATTCTTTTGGTGGCTCTGAAGAAACCGAAATGCTAACATGAGGAACACTCAGAATTCACTCAATTAGACGCCAGAGCCTATTGGGACGCCATGAAGCACTCCTCGCCCCGTCAATGCTTCTCCAGCCGAAAAAACTGCGGCCCTTCTCCTTTATTCAACCGAACACTAACCTCTCCATTCCTCTTAACGGGTGCCGTCAGAACATCCAGCCATTGATTCCCCAGGGTAAGCGATTCTGCCACCGGCAACTTAAATCCATCCAGACCCGCAGCCCAATACAACTCGGCCTCGCCCCTCGAACGACGCACCCCAATCTCCGGAGGCGTGATCCTCACGCTCCACTCGGCACTCACCGGCAAATAAAACTCATCCCCACCCTGCTCCGCCCGCAACATCACGACCCCAACCTCCGAGAATACTAGCTGACCGTTGGTCACCTTGGCCGGTGCGCTAACTAGCGAAATCGCAACAGGAAGACCACTCTTGGCCACACCCAACGAATTCACAGCCAGCGGTTGGAAAGAGGGGGCATCAGACAATCGGCCCTCCAGCGTTTGAGGATCGCCCAACCTAATCTCAAGTATTTGCAGACCAGCCGCTACGTATGCGCGGTTCCCCACCACCTGCATCTCACCTACCGATCCGCCCCGGTTCTGCTGGAACGCTAACCTCGAAGACCACCAAAGAATTAGTCTCGCTGCTCCAATACGCTTAATTATCAAACACTTGCACACCGGCATAACCTGTCGTCTCATTACCCCCCAAGTGGAGTCCTCATCCAGCAAGAATAACCCCTTCAAAAACTCCAACGTTCTGGTGATCGCCGCGTTGACTTTGTTTAATCGCGGTACTGATTAAGGTCAGTGGTTGGGGATTTATGCGCGAATCATTCTGTATCTCCGGCCAAAACCGAACCACCACCAACTTAGCCTTTTGTGAAGCAAAGTTTCAGCACTCAACCTTTCGGTAGAACGGATAACTCTCGACCAACTGGATCCTTGAGCTTTTATGCAAGGAGCTTTTTCACCACGTTGCCTGAAACGTCGGTCAGGCGGTAGTCGCGGCCAGTATGGCGGTAGGTGAGACGCTCGTGATCGAAACCAAGCAAGTGCAGTATCGTGGCATGAAAGTCATGCACGTGGACGGGGTCACGGCCAACATTGATGCCATAGTCGTCTGATTCTCCGTGGACTGTTCCAGCATTCACTCCTGCTCCAGCCAGCCACGAGGAAAAAACCCAGTGATGATGCTCGCGACCAGCAGCAGCCTTGGCCTCCACAAAGGGGGTGCGTCCGAATTCGGTGGTCCAGACCACAAGGGTGTCTTCAAGCATGCCACGTTGTTTCAGATCGCAGAGCAAACCGGCGATGGCTTGATCCACATTCTTGGCAAGAGGGGTGTGAGTGAGCATGTCGCCGTGAGCATCCCAATTGTCGGAGGAGCCGCTATCAACCAATTCTACGAATCTAACTCCCTGTTCGACCAGCCGACGGGCCATGAGGCATTGCCAGCCAAATCCTGTGGTCTGGCCACGTTGCAGTCCGTAGAGGCCGAGGGTTGCGTCGGTTTCCTGAGAAAGATCAAAAACGTGGGGCACCTCCATTTGCATGCCGAAGGCTGTCTCGAAGGATTGGATGCGCGCGTTTAGAAGTGGGTCGGCCGCACGGGTAAGAAGATGCCGCTTGTTCATGCGGGAAATGAGCCCCAATTCTAATTCCTGCAATCCGCTGGTGGCAGTGCGACGTTTTACATTGGCGATTGGCTCGGATCCGGGCACAACCAGCGTCCCTTGATGGGCGCCGGGGAGGAAATCACTTCCCCAGACCTGTCCTCCTGCATAGGGTGATTTCGGCGCAAGCACCACAAAAGATGGCAGGTTGCGGTTCAGAGTGCCAAGTCCGTAACTCACCCAGGAGCCGATGCTCGGACGGGCAAAGGTAAAGGAGCCAGTGTGCATCCCTAGGGTGGCCTCGTAATGGTTGGTATGGTCCGATTTCATGGATCGAATAACGCACAGCTCATCCACGCATCCGGCCTGGTGTGGAAAGAGCGAGCTGACTTCGGTGCCGCATTTGCCATGACGCGAGAATTCCCACTGTGGGCGTTTCAGGAACATTGTATAATCCCCTTTGCGGCCTTGGTACTCTTTGACTGAAGTGGTCAGGCCAGCATCGGTGAAGAGCCTGGGTTTGGGATCCCAGGAGTCCACATGAGAGACGCCGCCGCTCATGTAGAGAAAAATGACGCGTTTGGCTTTGGCTGGGAAATGAGGAGCTTTTGCCGAAAGCGCATCCGTTTCCTTGTTGGCGGAGTTGTCTTCAGCCAGCAGTCGGGAAACAAGGCCGGGCATTAGCATGGAGCCACCGACCATGGAGCGGAGGAATCCCCGTCGGGCAAAATCAAACTGGGCGTCAGGTTTCATGCGGTTGATCTCAGTCGAGGTGAAGGAATTCGTTACTACCAAATAATGATCGGACGTAAGCAGCCAAGGCGCCTGTTTCTGGATCGGCCTGGCCTGCCGCGATGAGTTCGGCGCGATATTTGGCCAAAAAATCGATTGCCTCGGCGCGCTCGGTTTCCGTGGCGAGCCGACCAGTGGTCAATTGCCACGCAAGGTCGACCCTCTGCGCATCATCCGGGCGCGCAGATCGCAAACGGCTGGCGCATTTGGCGGATTTTTCATGCACGAAAGGCGAGTTAAGAAAAAAGAGCGCCTGCGTTGGCACGGTCGTCGTGCGGCGATCAGCGGTGGTGGCATTAGGGTCGGGTCCATCAAAAAGTGCGAGGAAGGGGTGGCGTTTTAGGCGCTGGGTCATAAGGTAAACACTTCGCTGATTGTGTTCATAAACGGCACTGAAAGGTCCATGCTGGGTGTAGGCCGAGCTGACAGGAGAAGGAAAGGGATGTTCGTTCCCGGGTGTGCGGTCTAACTCACCACTTATGGCGAGAATGGAATCACGGAGCTCCTCGGCGCTGAGGCGGCGGCGCTCAAAGCCTGCGTATTCCGCGGAATTATGGTAAGACTCGGAGTCAACCTCATCTTGCTTGTAGGTTGCGCTCAACATGATCAAGCGGTGGAGGGCTTTGATAGACCAGCCACCCTGCACGAACTGTGTGGCCAAATGGTCGAGCAATTCAGGATGCGTAGGAGGCTGGCCGCGAGCACCGAAATCATTGGGTGTGGTGACCAGTCCACGTCCAAAGTGGTATTGCCATATACGATTAATCATGACCCTCGGGGTTAGAGGATTGTCGGCAGCTGTAAGCCATCGCGCAAGTTCGAGGCGACCACTGCCAGTCGTGCCCGGCGGCAACGGACCGCCCCCGAGGGACTTGATAAAACCGCGTGGTGATTCTTCGCCGGGTCGGTCGGGCTCACCGCGCATTTGCAAATGTGCATTCTGGGGAGTGCCTTCCACGACGCCATAAGTCATTGCGCAAGGGCCTGCAACGAGCATCCCTGCCAATTCTCTCTCGGCTCGTGCTGCTTCTTCGGACATGGCGGCGATTTGCTTCCGCAAATTTGCCACGCGGAACCGTCGAGATTCACGTTCATTCTCTGTCTCGGCCGATACTTGTGCGCTGAGCGGAGCCAAGGCTGATTCACCAAAGGCAAAGTTGTCGGCATCCAAGGCAGGGCGCACGCCGGTACGGTGTCCATAGGAATCAATGAATGTGTAGTCAATGGTGCCGTCAAATGCCTTGGCCAAGTCACCACCAAACGGCGTGCTGCCGTCCGAAAATGCGAGAGTTCCTGTGTATGTCTTGTCTTTGAGGTTGATACTCAGTTGAACTTGATACCACTGGCCGGAGCGAATTGGGGCAACGACTTGATGACCTGCCCCAGACGTGATGAAAAATTCACGATCGTTGAAGAATAATTCAACCGCTGCTGCATTACCTGCGCCATGTCCAATATAATAACGCCATGACCCTTCACCTCCGACCTCCTGTTGGCCAAGGCGGAAATCAAAAGCAACGACGATAAGTTCACCACGAGCCGCTGTCCAAGGTTTCGCCAAGGCCAATCCAAATCCATCATACCCGGCGCGATTTGGCATGTGCAACCCGAGTTTTCCGGCGGGAAAAATATTGCGGTACGGGCTTTGCGACGAGGCAGAAATTTTAACCACACTGTTTGGCCCGGCGTTCCATGGTTTAACGGGGGGATGGTTTTCTGTCTGCCATTCCAGATCACCATCCGCCCCCGCCAACTTGAGCAATTCAAGACTTAGCGCCTCCGAACTGAGCCAGCCGCGCGCAACAGTAAGCGTTTGAGCCTTGGGCGCGGATGGTTGTGTGTGGACGAATTGAACTCCGAAATTGTCTACCTCCAAATTCGGCAAAGCCGCGCCGGATCGCGCCTGGGAATCGAGTTGCATGAGATCGATGGCTCCCTCCCAATTAGATGCAAACGGCTTGCGAGTAAAGGTGATGGAACCCTCAGCTTGGGTAAGGATTCCTGAAAAATGGCGATGGTTCAGATCTAAAGTGAGTTGCAGGTTATGCCATGCATTGGGCTTCAGATCCGCAAGCTTTTCAATTTTCAGGCCAGAGCGGGTAAAGACGGCTTCTGTTGAAATGAGGATTTCGACAGCGGGCGAGTTTGAACCTGTTCCGATCCAGAATCGGTGCTGGCCTGGCACGGCAGGTTCGGGTGCGGATACACGGAAATCAAGGTTCACAAGCAGCAAATGACTGTTTTTCTTGCGGTGACGGACTTGAATTGCGTTGGCCAGTCGGTAGTCATTACTACCCCCAACGATACTGGCCCCGAATTTACCGAGCGGGTAAAAGTTCTTGAAAGGGCTTTGAGCACCGAGGCTCACGCTCATTTTGCCCTCCGAAACCCAAGGCGGGACAATCACTCCATAGCTGCCACCCGCAGCATCCTTTTGTGTTTCGAAATCGCCGTCCGGATCGTGCAGGGAACGGTACACTGCGGAAGGCACAGAACCTTTGAGTTGAGCGATTTGATCCGAAAGTGCAGCAACGTGTTGGTCATATTCGCGCCATTTCGGTTGGGATTCCTCGCGCGGCAACAGCGGTACCATGGCCCGCATTTTGCCCTTCTGCTCTGAACCCGGAAAAGAATAGCGACTGCTGGCAAAAATGCCGTAGAGCGCATAATAATCCTTCATTGAGACAGGATCGAACTTGTGATCATGACAACGCGCACACCCCAAGCTCAAGCCCAGTACAGTCTGACCCAGCGTGTCGAGGGTATCTTGGATGGTGAGATGGTGGTAGTTCTCGGAGTCGAAGCCGAATCGGCGCGAGATAGCGATGAATCCTGTGGCGGTGACCTGCTCTGCATAGCGCGCACGCGGTCCGAGCTCGGCCAAAATGTCACCCGCAATCTGTTCTCGTACAAACTTGTCGTACGGCTTGTCCGAGTTGAATGCGTCGATCACATAATTGCGGTAACGCCATGCCAGCCCCACCGGATAATCGGCGGTGTCGCCTGCTGTATCCGCATAACGCACGATGTCGAGCCAGTGCCGCCCCCAATGTTCACCGTAAGCCGGTGAGTTAAGCAGTCGATCAACCACTTTGGCAAAAGCTTTGGCCGAGTGGTCGTTTAGGAAAGCATCGATTTCCTCGGGAGTCGGTGGGAGACCGGTTAGATCAAAGGTGGCACGCCGGATGAGCGTGCGTTTATCCGCAGGTGCGGCGGGGTGCCCGCCCTGTTGCTCGATCTTCGCGAGGATGAAGGAATCGATGGAAGTGGAAGACCAACCCTTGTTGTTTACGATGGGAGCAGTGGGGCTTTTGATTGGCGAGAAAGCCCATGACTTGGGGCCGTCAGGTTTCTTGCCAGTTGGCGTTTCTGGATAGGGCGCACCCATTTGCACCCACTTGACCAAGTCAGCGATTACAGAATCTGGAAGCTTCTTTGCGCCATTCTTATTCGGCGGCATTTGGAAATCTGCGTCTTCGTAGCGGACGGCTCGGATCAGCGAACTCTGCTCTGGCCGGCCAGCCATTATCACAACGCCATCGGTCCCGCCCTTTAGGAAATCCTCGCGGTTATCGAGTTTGAATGCGCCCCGAACCTTTTTCGCATCAGCGCTGTGGCAGGAGTAGCAATGTTCGACGAAGATCGGCCGTATCTTGTTTTCAAAAAAAGCCATGCGTGCCTGGTCAGACTGCGCCACAGCCACTGAGCCCAAAGTCCACCCCAAGACGACAGCCAAACCAACTTCGAAACCCGATCTCGCGAGCCGAGCAGCAAATGGTAGAAATTGACTGGCGGGCATGGAAAACATTGTTCTTCTAGTGACGGATGCCACACAAGCAGAATTCGAAGTCTATTTGAGAACCAAAACAAGAATTCCACCCATTCTATAAAGCAGCCGCCCAATCCTTTTTACTCGGAGTGCCCTCTCGAACCAGGTCGTCAGAAGACTCCTGAAACAGCGAAAGCTTTCCGACTCAGTCAAAAATCCCTGCGATATTGGGTAGGGCGACCTCCAAATAGGGTGAAAGCAAGCTAAAGCAACGCGCATCCATTCGGCGCGGTTTGTCATGCGTATCCGTACAAACATGATGCGTTTTGCAGGCGACTAGCAGCAGGCCATCCTTCCGCAGCACCTCAGAAGCAAACCCCAATTTCAGCCGCGATAGCTCTACAAACCAAATCCTTACTACCAATTCATCATCATAGCGCGCAGCCGTTAAATACTTGATCCGTGCGTCCACCACAGGGAAAATAAATCCATCTTCACCCAATCGTAACATGGGTATCCCCAACTCTCAAAAAAACTCCCCGCGGGCCTCTTCAAGGAAATCAGGATAACGCGAGTAGTAAACATGGTTCCCCACGGTGCAATCGGCATAGGTCACACGTCGGTTCCAAACAAAGACTTGATGGCTCATCTCCGGAGACTTAACCCGAAACAAACAAAATTGCAGGCGGAATTGCCAGCAGAGCTTGTCAATGGTTCAGTGGGGCTATGAAAGCGTTAATCATAGGTTGCGGCTACGTCGGCATCCCACTGGGTGTCGAGCTCGCACGATTGGGCCATGTTGTCACGGGCGCTCGCCGATCCCCCGCAGGCTTGGAGAAAGTCCGTCAAGCCGGTCTCAATCCGCAGGCCTTTGATGTTTGCGATGAGGCGGTATGGCATGCCCTTCCCACCGATTTTGATTGGGTGATCAACGCGACCTCATCAAGCAAAGGTGGAGCCGATCAATACGAAAATGTATACGTCCAAGGAAACCGGCATTTGTTGAAATGGGCAGCTAGATCCCGCGTTAAAAGGATTATCTACACCAGCAGTACCAGCGTTTACGCCCAAACTGATGGTTCGGAAATCGATGAATCCTCCCCGGCTGAACCTAAGAACCTGACCAGCCGAGTTTTGGTTGAGGCAGAAAACCTACTGCTCGAACCCGCTCGTTCAGGGTTGGCTCCGGTTGTAGTGCTACGGGTAGCTGGCATCTATGGCCCTGGCCGCGGCCACCTGTTTCAGGCTTACCTCAAGGGAGAAGCAGTAATCCCGGACGATGGCAGCCGACTGTCCAACATGGTTCATCGTGACGACGTGGTAGGTGCAATTATAGCCGCCTTGGAAAGAGGTCAGCCAGGTGAAGTCTACAATGTAGTCGATCAAGAACCTGTGTCGTTGCTGAATTTCTACAGTTGGGTTTCGAGAGAACTGGGAAGACCGATGCCGCCTAATATCCCGTCCGACCAATTGCCTGAACGAAAACGTGGAGCTACCCACAAGCGGGTTTCACCCCGCAAATTAATAAAAATATTGGGGTATCAACTCAAGTACCCCACCTTCCGCGAAGGCTATCGTGAACCTATCGATGCTGTTCTGATGAGTCAATCAACTGGTGTGGCCCAGTAGTTCGTTGAGTTTGTCACGGTAGGAACGGCTCAGAGTAACCCGCGCCCCACCGCGAAGGATGACTACATATTCTCCGTGAAAAAGCGGTTGGAGTTCCTTGATTTTTTCAACATTGATAATGCAGGAACGGCTGATCCTCATAAAACGTGAGGCAGGAACGCGCGTCTCCATTCTGTTCAGCGTTTCGCGGTGAAGGATTTTATCCGTGCCGAGGTGGAGAGTGACGTAATTGTCGGCCGCCTCAATCCATTCAATTTCCTCAAATCGAAGTAAGCGAACCTTGCCGTCGGCTTTAATCGCCAGGCGATCGAGTGGCCGCATCCTGACCACGGCTTCAACGGCTTCCACCGCCGGATTGGGCATGGCCTTTTGAATGGAATCCAGCGCCCGCTGCAAAGCGGTCTCAAAACGGGATCGATCAAAGGGCTTCAGCAAATAGTCAACTGCGTGGACATCGAACGCTTTCAGCGCAAATTTCTCATGGGCAGTGACAAAAATAATGCGCGGCAGCGGCTGTACGGAGAGGGATTCCACCACACCGAAACCATCCAATTCAGGCATCTGAACATCGAGAAAGACCAATTCAGGTTTCAGTGCTTCAATGACTTCCACGGCGGAAGCACCGTCGGAGGCTTCCGCGATCACCACGATGTCCGGATGATTTTTCAAAAGGACGCGCAACCGCTCTCTTGCAAGAGATTCATCATCCACAATCACGCAACGAATGGGCATGACTTAAGTTGTAGATGTCGAGGGTTGAACGCAACGCGGAATTCGGACGATGGAATCCATCCCACCCTCCTCCCGGTTGCGCAGTTCGAGATTTCCTGCCGCGCCAAACATTTGCTCCAGGCGCTGACGGGTGTTGCTCAATCCAATCCTCCCCGTCCGCAGAGGTCCTGGTTTGAGGCCGTTTCCGTTATCGGACACCCTCAGGATAAGCCTCCCGTTTTCGGCTCTGGCGGAGATGCAGACCTCTCCATGCCTGGCATAAGGCTCGACCCCATGGCGGATGGCGTTTTCTACGAGCGGTTGTAAAATCAAATTCGGGACATAGAGCGATTCAAGCTCCTTGGGAACATCAAACCGGAAATTCAGCCGATCGCCAAAGCGCGTTTTCTCGATTTCGAGGTAGCGCTGTAAAAATGACAGTTCCTCGGCAATCGTAACCTCTTGAGTGCCAGTACCGTCTAGAGCGGCCCGCAACAATTCGCTCAACCGGGCAATCATGCGATCAGCTGCTTCCGCATCAATATGAACAAGAGCCGAAATAGTATGCAGAGTGTTGAAAAGGAAGTGCGGATTGAGCTGCATTTGCAGTGCCTGCAACCTGGCCTGAGCAAGCCGAACTTCAAGCTCCGAAGTCCGAAGCTCTCTTTCATGAAAGCGCCGATAATAGCTGACCGCATGTGAAACTGCTAAAATCGCCCAGTAAATCCACAAATTCAGGTGGAAGGTCTTCCAAAAAAGCTGGCGATAAATCTCCCCAAAAACCATGGGTTGCCCCGCTAAACTCCCCTGCCCCAGCGCAATACAGGCGCGAATCAATATATACAGTCCCGAAAAGAAAAGACCGGCGGCAAGATGAAGCCCGCCCACTGCAGGCCAATTGTTTCGAGTAAATTGAAACCGGCCGGCCAATCGCGACAAGGGAATCGAGAGCGCCGCAAACAAATACCAATCGGCTAGTGAAGAACTAAGGGCTTCCCACCACGTGATAGGGAGACTGCTTTGCCTGGCCGAGAAAAAGAATTGGGTTCCGAACGACAACGCCGCGAGCGTCCAGAAAATGAAGAACAACCCCCAGCGAAGCCATAGCCGAGGGAGCAATTGTTTAACTGAGAACTCGGGCATGGGTCACGTCGGGCCGGATAATGGACTTAACGACCGCGTTGGTTTCATGTACACATGACTAGGATGAATCCCGAGCTCGAACCGGTCAAGAACACGTCGCCGCGCAGCGTTGCCCCGCCCGCCACATCGCTCACCATCATTTTCACCCTGATTTTTGGCCTTCTGGCACTACTGCCTATCGCGGTTTTTGTCTATTTTCAGAAACCGGAAAACTCGAACACAAACTTGCAGACCAACCTAATTTCAACGGGTAAGTTGAAGCTCCCCCAGGCATCCTTTATCAACATCACAGCCGAGGCGGGCTTGAATTTCGTGCATACCAACGCCGCCGCCGGCCAAAAATGGCTGCCAGAAACCATGGGCAGCGGATGCGCTTTTATTGATTACGACAATGATGGACATCAGGACATTGTCCTCCTCAACTCCACTCGGTGGCCCTGGGAAAAACCATCCTTAACTTCTTCGATCCGTATTTATCATAACGACGGTAAAGGTCACTTTACTGAATCCACAGCCAGCCTGGGATTGAGCCTCTCCTGCTACGCCATGGGCGTGGCTGCGGGTGATTATGATAACGATGGATTCCCAGACTTGGTGGTCACATCCGTAGGCGGGCAATACCTTCTTCACAACGAAGGAGGCAAGGCGTTTAGGGATGCCACGGTTGGCAGCGGCCTGGTTGCGCCGAATGATGCCTGGGGCACCAGTTGCGCATTTTTGGACTTTGACAATGACGGCCTTCTGGATCTCTTCATTTGCCATTACGTCCAATGGAGCCAGGAGATCGACGGCAAGGTTGATTACAACCTGCCTGGCATTGGCCGCGCTTATGGGCAGCCCATGAATTTCCCTGGCTCCCACCCGCAGCTCTTCCGAAATGCCGGTCAAGGTCACTTTGTCGACGTTTCAGCTCATGCCGGAATCCAGATCAACAACCGCGCGACTGGAATGCCGTTAGCCAAATCACTTGGAGTCTCCGTGGTGGATATGGATGACGATGGCTGGCTCGATTTGATTGTGGCCAATGACACAGTGCAAAACTTTGTGTTCCACAACGAACGCAACGGCACCTTTCGCGAGGTTGGCGCCATGGCCGGCCTGGCCTTCGACAATTTTGGACGTCCGCGCGGCGCGATGGGCATCGACTCTGGCCGCATCCAAAACGACAGCACTCTTGGAATCTCGATTGGCAATTTCGCCAACGAAATGACCGCGCTTTATGTGCAACGGGGATCAATGCTTTTTTCTGACGAGGCTCTCAGCCAGGGCATCGGAGCGAGCACGCGCGAAGTGTTGACCTTCGGAGTTTTCTTTTTCGACTACGATCTCGATGGATGGCTGGACTTACTGACCGTAAACGGCCATATCGAACCTGAAATCGGAAAGGTTTCGCCTGGTCAAACCTACAAACAGGCTGCCCAACTCTTTTGGAATGAGAGAGGAGTAAACCGCACAGGCGGGTTCGTTGCTGTGCCCTCCTCAATCTGCGGGGCCGACTTGCTTCGTCCGAGCGTGGCGAGGGGCTCCGCTTTCGCGGACATCGACGGAGATGGCGACCTTGATGTTCTGATTACAGAACTGAATGGTCCGGCTCGGCTGTTCCAAAACCGAGGCTCCAAAACCAACCACTACGTTCGACTTAAACTGGTGGGGCAAAAATCGAATCGTGATGCCATTGGCGCCCGCATCGAATTGAGACTCGGCTCCCAGAACATCATTCGTCACGTTCTTCCAACGAGGGGTTATCTGTCACAATCCGAATTGCCCGTGACCATTGGTTTAGGCAAATCTCAGGCACCGCCCGATGTGCTTGTGACCTGGCCTTCAGGCACCAAACAAACCATTATGAAAGTGCCCATCGACCAACTGACCAAAGTAGTGGAGCCCCACTAAAGCTTAGTCCTTGGCCGGCTCGTTGGTGTCAACACCGAATGGCAAGGAGTTGGTTAAGGTCAAGCCCCCCGGTGCATTGGTAACGACCGGGCGAACATCAGGGGCGGAAAATTCTTCCGGCATCACAACCAGGGCAATGCGTCGGTTGCGGGCGCGGCCCTCCGCTGTGGAGTTATCGGCGACCGGATGAAACTCGCCATAACCCACTGCCGCCAATCGTCGCACATCAACGCCCGCTTTCTCACTAAGATAGCGCACGGCCGAGGTCGCACGAGCCGTGGAAAGCTCCCAATTACTGGCATTACGGCTGCGGGACCCCGCGCGGATGGGTATGTTATCAGTATGGCCAATCACGTGGATGGGCCGGTTGGGATACTGAGCTAATACTTTCGCCACCTGCAGTAGGATCGCTTCACCCTCGGGTTTCAGAACCGCTTCGCCGGAGTCGAACAAAATGCGGTCCAAAATGTTGACCGTGAGCTTGCCCTGCAATTGCGAGATGGTGACATCCTTGGATTCCAGGGCAGAGCGCATTTCGGATTCCAAGGATTGTTGGGCACGGACGTTTTCAGCCTTTTCATGTTCCAGCTGCGCAATACGGTCCCGATTGCGCTCCAACTCGATTACCATTTCATTGGCCTTGGCTGTGACGGAATTGGCTGAAGATTGAAGGTTTGCCAACTGTTTCTGCACCAGTTCAGTCTCCCGTTTTTGCTGCAGCATGGTGAGTGCCACAAAGGCAATAATCACCACCCCGGACAAAACACTCGCAATAATCCACGTCGATTTTGGCATCTTTAATTCAATTTAGAGAGTTGGACAGAAACCACTCAAACCACTCCAGACTCGGTTAGGACGATCCGCGCAGTCGATCCCTTCAATCGAACCACGGTTCCTAGCGGCAAAGTGAGTTTACCGGCAATATGGCCGTGAGGCAAACCAGTAGCCACCGGCCCTGGGCAGTCAGCATCCAGTTCAGCCAAAACCTCCCCGATCGAACGTGATGGCTTTGCGCTATCCTTAGGCTCACAGGCAGTGAAAGCGCCAAGCAGAATGCCCGCAGATCGCTTTAGAGCACCACTCAAACGCAATTGTTGCAGCATTCTGTCCACTCGATAGGGCGCTTCATCCACTTCCTCGAGCAGCAGAATGTTGTTTTGGAAATCAACCGCATAACGGGTTCCTTGTAAACCCGCAACTAAAGCCAGATTACCGCCGACCAATCGCCCCTCGGCCTGGCCAATGTTTGAACACGAGAGTTCTGGTGCGTCAATAGCTCTCTGAGCTCGCGCCGAAGTGACATTTCGCCAAAAACTTTCCTCGGTTAGCGGATCTGGAGGAGTTTGGGCGAACTCCACCGCCGCCATAGGCCCTGCAAATGTGACTAGACCGCACTTACGCCACAATGCGGCGTGCAAAGCGGTCAAATCGCTGAAACCTACAATGATTTTGGGATCGCGTCGGACTGCTGCATAATCAACTCCATCGAGCAGCCTCATCGTGCCATATCCCCCGCGCAGCGCCATGACCATGCGTACTGCCGGGTTTTTGAGCATCCCGTTTAAATCCGACAGCCGTTGGGTATCGGAGCCCGCCAGATAACCTTCCGCCAGAACCGCTCCACTTCCAACTTCCACGCGGTATCCCTGAGCTTCCAGATAGCGAACTCCTCGCTCAATGCGATCCACGGGAAAAATGGGCCCGGCAGGTGCGATCAAGCCTATCAAATCGCCCCGACGCAGACGGGGTGCCTTAAGGATTTTCATGGGCGAAATGCCTCTTCCTGCTGCAAGACCGCGCGGAGACATTCCACGCGCGCTCGGTTTGCGCCCATGTCGGAATAACCCAGCCGCGAGGCTGACCGCACATTGATGACCGATTTTCCGGAGTCCAAAAGAAATTCCAGATCATCGACATAACGCATGATCAGGGTCCGGGCTTTGAAATGGGCGTAGGCCTCAGTCTGCGTGACCAGTTCCAAGCGCGGCTGGGAGGACGCCACTTTCAGCAGGATGGCCCACGCTTTGGCTGAATCGCTCTTGAAAGCAAGGGGTGCAATGCCGGGTTCGCCATCCTGCTGGCTGCATACGCAATTGGGGCTTGCCGGGCAATCGGCCAGCCGACCAGTTGCGCCGCCACGAGCCACGCTTCTGGCTTGGCCCACCAGCCAAATTAGCCCGAGATAGCCACCGAGAACAAGCAAGGCGATCCACATGATTTTTTTCCGTTTTGGCACGTTTGATGTAGGGATTTTAGGTTCGAGATCGACGGTTGGCAAACGATTGGTGTCCTTTGGAAAAGCGGCAGGAGGCTGCCGAGTAGCCCAACGCGCGGAAGCACGCGATACCGTCTTGGACTGCTGCAG
>JANYDC010000090.1 GCA_025359965.1 Pedosphaera sp. | reverse complement strand
TTCCAGAAACTCACGCAGGGTGTCCCCGGCGTTGGCGAGGATGAGGCCGGGGTGGTCGGGGGAATAGCGGCCCATCATGCAGCCGACGGCATAGGAGAGGAACGCGGCCATGTCGCGGCGGGCCTCGGCGCGGGCGAGGGTGATTTGCGCCTCGGGCACTTCGGGCTGCAACTCGCCGTCGAGGCGCAAATCACCCTCGCCCGCGCCGAGGCCCGCCGCGACATGGCCGCCTTCCTCTCCTATGCCGTCGGCTGCATGATGGGCCGCTATTCCCCCGACCACCCCGGCCTCATCCTCGCCAACGCCGGGGACACCCTGCGTGAGTTTCTGGAAAAGGTTGGGAAGCCGCTGGCCGAACTCACCTTCGCCCCCGACGAGGACGGCATCATCCCCGTGCTCGATGGCGAGTGGTTCGAGGACGACATCGTGGCCCGCACCCGCGATTTCCTCCGCGCCACCTTCGGCGAAGCCACCCTGCGCGAGAACCTCCGCTTCATCGAAGACTCCCTCGGCAAGGACCTGCGGAAGTATTTCCTGAACGACTTCTACAAAGACCACCTCCAGACCTACAAGAAGCGCCCCATCTACTGGATGGTCCAGAGCCCCCGCCGCGGCTTCAGCGTCCTCCTCTACCTGCACCGCTACACCCGGGACACGATGAACCTCGTCCTGAACCGTTACCTCCGCGACTACCAGGTGAAACTCCGCAACCGCCTGACCCACGTCACCGAGTTGCAAGCCACGGCCACCACCGCCAAAGCCAAAACGGAAGCCCGTAAAGAAGCGGATAGGCTCACCAAGATCCTGACCGAGTGCGACGAGTGGGAGCGCCAGACCTTGTTGCCGCTGGCCCAAGCCCGCATCGAACTCGACCTCGATGACGGCGTGAAGACCAACTACCTGAAACTCGGCGAAGCACTTGCGCCGATCCCGGGGCTGGCGGCGAAGGAGGAGGATTGATTCGTCACATGGAAACTCCTTATTCCTACACCAGGGCAGAACTGCTTGCACTTCGCGATAAGCTCCAGCTTGCTCTCCGCGAGAGGGAAGCCGTGCTTGGTCGGTCAGAAATTAGGACCGTCGGATCGGTGGCCATGGAATCGGACAAGCCCAACGACATTGATCTCAGAGTAAGCATCGAAAAATCACTTTCAGATCCTCCGGTTGCAGCTGCGGCAAAGGAAGCGATTTGCAGCGTTATCCGAGCGAATTGTTTCGACGGTCCGAATGCGCGAATTCTACAGAAGGCGTCTGTTTGGCAGTGGCCGCTAGATGTTGGCATATCAGATGGAACTGGATGCCTGTGGCTTAAAGGCATGAACCGTAAAACAGACGAAATAAATTTCTTCTTCGAGGCTCAAATAAAGCGAACAAGAGATTTTCCTGATTTGAGTCCCAGTGCTCCACCGCCGGTCTCTGCGCGAAAGGAGGAGGATTAACCAATGCCTACCGCTGAATCTGATTTTTCAGCAGCAGAACCTGCCCTTGGGTATCTATATCAGCTTCGCTACGCGTTGCTGCAAATTCTCCGGCTCCCCGAGGAAACCACCTGCTTCATTGAAAAAGATGACGATATTGATTTCACGGACGCGGACGAGGGCCGCATCCTGGCATCGCTCAAACATAAAGCCAAGGGTGATACGCTCACAGACCTGTCGCCGGATTTTTGGAAGTCGGTCCGCATCTGGCTCACCGATTATCTGAAGGAGACAAGAAAACCTTCGTCGGCCAAATATATCTTGTGCACCACTGGAAAAGTGCAGGTTCGATCCTTGTTGGCTGGTTTTCTACCTGATGCTGACCTGGACGGAAATCTTTCGGCGCGCATCACGGGCGTTTTGGCTGGTTCGGATTCAAAAACGATCAAAAAGACCACCGATCTTCTGGCCCAGCTGCCTCAAGAGCAGTGGCCCGATTTTTTCCGCCGGATCACCATCTACGACTGTCTGGAGCGAATCCAAGATGTCCCCGAGTTGATCATCACCGAAAAGCTCCGCACCGTTCGCCCGCAATTCCGTCGTCCGGTGTATGAGCGTCTGGAAGGCTGGTGGACCAACGAGTGCATTGAACTGCTGACCGGCAAACGGAAGGATCCGTTCCGCAGCGCGGAAGTCTCGGAGATGCTCAGTTCCATCACCGAGCAATTCCGCGAAGATAATCTTCCCATTGATTTCGAAACTGCGGAACCCGAGCACAGTGTGAATCCGGATTCCGACAATCGCTACTTCGTCAAGCAGTTGCGGGCGATCGGTCTCCGGTCTGAACGTCTCCAGCGGGCCATTTTGGATTACTACCGAGCCTTTGAACAGCGAGGGAGATGGCAGCGCGAAAACGTCACGTTAACCGGGGAGATTGGGAAATACGATGACCGGCTTGTGGATGAATGGGCGCGTATTCGTGAAATCATTTTCGAGGAATTGCAGGCGGATAGTGCAGAAGAAGTCCTGCAAGCGACAGGCCGGAAGTTATTGAATGACCTCTCGACGAGTGGTCATCCCAACCTACGCATTCGCGCTGATGTGACCGCGACGTATGTTGTTATGGGTAGTTACCACATGCTCGCAAATGAGGAAACCCCTCGTGTTCACTGGCATCCCCGCTTCACTGAGCGTATGGCCGAAATTCTCCACGGGAGGGCCTCATGAAGCCATGGAGCCAGCGTCCCCGTGAAGTTCGCAATCTGTTCAATCCTGCATTTTGCGGCTTGGTGTTGGCCCGGGGTGTGGAAGGGTTTGCCGAAGCGGCCAATCGTCCCATGCCTTTTTCGCTTACCTTAGTGATCCTGCCTTTGTGTCTGCATAAACGAACACGGGACCAATTGAAGGAAGCCAACAGGTCTTACCTCACCAATATTCTTGAGGAACACCCGGAGATTCGGATTGATTTGGCGCAGCGAGCACGCGGCCTTTTCCCATATACCATGGAGGCGTTCGGTTACCTGATGGCCTGCGGCGTGGTCACGGTGGATGACGCTGGAGCAATATCACTGCGCGATAAGACGGTACGCAAGGCCATCGGCGGCTCTCAAGACACCAAGGATTGTCAGACGGTTGCCCGGTCACTCGGCAAAAAATTGGGGCTGCTCAACGATAGGGCAACGATTTACACAACTTTTGGAATTAGACCATGAATATCCGGGACATTGTTATTTACAGTCACGCGGGCGATATGCGGCGGATTTCCCTCAAGGTCAATGGCCTCAATATCGTCACTGGACGATCTTCTACTGGCAAGTCAGCGCTCTCGGACATTGTTGAGTATTGCATGGGCCGGAGCGATTTCAACATCCCCGAGGGTCCCATCCGGGACAAAGTCTCGTGGTATGCCGTCATCTTTCAATTCGGCGGTGAGCAGGTGATGATTGCCAAACCGACACCGGCGGCCGTTGCTTCGAGTTGCTCCCGGGCCATGATCCGGCGCGGCGCAACCCTGGAGCCTCTATCCTTTGCCGAGCTCCGCCAGAATGCGGATGATGATGCGGTCGCCTCTCTCCTTTCCGGCTTGCTCGGGATTCCGGCCAATCGCACCGAGGTGTCGGAAAAACAAAGCCGCGACTCCTATGTCGCCAGCATCAAGCACACCTACTTCTATCTGTTCCAGAAACAAGGGCTTATTGCGAACAAGGAGCAGCTCTTTTATCGGCAGAACGAGCCATTCATGCCGCAGGCCATAAAAGACACCTTGCCGATTCTTCTCGGCATCGCGCCGGATGATAGGTTGGAAACGGACTTTAAGCTCCGGATCGCTCGCCGTGATTTGAAAATTGCGCAAAAGCAATGGTCCGAGGCCCAGCAGTTCAGTGAACAGCTTAGCCTTCGAGCCGTTGGCCTGATGTCCGAAGCTCAGCAGGTCGGAATTCTCGCCCGGGGACCGGTCCCAACTAATAACAAGGATGCCTTGGAAACCCTCACTGCGATCACAAATTGGAGACCGGCCACGATTCCAGAGGAGGACATGCGAAGAATTGCCGGATTGGAGGATGAAATCGCTGCCATTCGCAAAGAGCGAGCGGCGGCCAACGAGATGTTTCGGGCAACCCGCCTGTTTGCCGAAAAGGAAGATGGTTTTACCACCGAAGCGCAAGAGCAGAAGAGTCGGCTGGAATCAATCGAAGCCCTGCCCAAACATCCTGAGACGGGCGAATGGCAATGGCCCTTTGCCCCCACGAATCTTGGCCTGGAAACTCCCATCGGTAAGGCCCTCGTTCAAGAGCTTGAATCTTTGGATCGGGAACTCAACGCCGTGGTCGGTGAACGCCCCCACTTGGAGGAATATACGCAAAGACTCCAGACTCAGATTGGCGAGATTAGCCAAAGGCTGCGCAGCAAAGAGGAAATGCTCGCGGCGGCAATTGCTGCCAATGCCGCCATCGCGGAAATGGGCAACCGCAATGCCGCTGCGGCCAAAATTGTCGGCCGCGTCAGTTGGTTTCTGGAAACCTACCGACCGGATGACGATTTTGCACGATTGAGACGGCGCACGGAAGAGTTGCAAGCTTTGGTTACGCAATTGGAAAAAGCCTCGGGTTCAGACGATAGTGCGGAACGTCTAGCTTCGGCGCTGAACATCATTTCCAATCAGATCGGTCGCTACGTCAAAGAGCTGGAAGCAGAGTTTTCTGAATTTCCATTCCGGCTCGACTTCAACCAACTGACGGTGGTTGCGGACCGACCGGAACGACCAGTCCCGATGAACAAGACCGGGGGTGGTGCGAACCATTTGGCCTACCATTTGGGAGCCATGCTTGCCTTGCATCATTTTGCCTCAACGAATCGAAAACCGATGCCGTCCTTCCTGTTTCTTGACCAGCCGACCCAAGTCTATTTCCCCTCTGAGCAGGTTTATAAATCCGCATCCGGAACCGTCGAGGAGACGGAGCGGGACGCCGATCTGGAAAAAGTTCGGAAGCTTTTTCAGATGCTCTATAACTTTGCCACCAAAGAAACGCCTGGATTCCAAATCATCGTTACGGAGCACGCCAATCTTCGCGACCAGTGGTTTCAGGATTCCATTGTGGAAGTTCCGTGGACAAAGCCACCTGCGCTGGTTCCGGATGAGTGGCCGGGTTCTGGCAACATTCCAGTTTCCACTCCAGCCAAGACTAAATGAAGCGACTTCACGACAGCCTCCACCGGGTGTTCCAGCGCCATCGCTTGGTGTTTTGGTATGACGCCACCGGCGAATGGGCAGAAACGTTCAAGGCTTATCCGGATGCCGCAGTGTCCAAGCTCCCGGTGGCGGGCAATGAGTTTGGTACGAAAGTGCGCATCGTGTGCGACCCGAACCCGGTGGCCAGGTTTCTCATCTATGTGCCTACGGCCCGTCCAGTGGATGCCGAGAATTGGCTGCTGGACCTGCTGTTGCAAGGCTACGAATACAAGGCGGACAAAGCCTCGCTAGCATTGCAGGATGTTGGGTTGCCTCATGATTTCCTTCATTTGGCTGAAGATCACGCGCCCTATTTTGCCAACGCCAAGCGGGTGGATGCGTTGCGGGAGTTGATCCACAAGGACGACCAAAGCCCGGAAATCCGGCTCAAGATGATGGCTGTGCTCGCGGGCACGACGGCGGTGGAAGTTGATGCGCTGCTCTTGCATTTTCTCGGGAATATTCCCCAAGGCCAATTGCTCGACCCCGTGGCGGAGTGTTTCGGCACCGCCGCCTTGGTGGAACCATTCTGGAAAGAAGTGGAGCGCTTATTTGGCTACAATTCCACCACGCCTTCGCTCCGGGATTTTGCGGTGTCGCTCTTTCGCGGGGCGAATCCGTTGGACGGCCAAGTCACGCTGCATCCGCACGCAAAAGTTTTTCTCCAACGCTGGAAGGACAGCCAGGCGCACAGCATTTCGTTTCGCCAATGGTCGCACCAGATGGAGTTGGAACTGCAAATCGCCACCGCGCTCGGAGGGGTGGATGAGCGGAAAACGCTCGGCGACTGTGACACCTTCGAGGTTTTTGAGAAATTCACCCTGCATCGGCTCTGTGAGTCGTTTGCGAACGGGGCGGCAGCCATGGATTTGCGCGCCGTGGTGCAACAACGGCGTAGTTCCTTCTGGCAACCGCAGCATGAGCACGGATACGCCGCTTTGGAGGAGGCCGTGGAGCTGCGCGAATTGCTGGCTTCAGCCGAACTCACGGTCGATTCGGTAGCTTGTGGCGTCAGCCGTTACGTGGCCAGTTGGTGGCGGATCGACCTGGCCTACCGACGTTGCACATGGAACCTGCGCCGCTACGGCCAAGTGCAAGTGATGGAGCAAATCACTCAATGGGTGGAGAGGTCCTACGTGAATAATTTTCTCCTCCCGTTGGCTGACCGCTGGAGCGATCAGGTTCGCGGATTGGAATTGTGGGCATGTCCCGGCTTGATCGCTCAGCGACGCTTTTTCAGCCATTATGTCCAACCGTTCCTATCCAAGGGGCAAAAGGTCTTCGTCATCATTTCCGATGCCCTTCGATATGAGGCAGCAGCGGAGTTTGCCCAGCGGCTTCGCTCCGCCAATCGCTGGACTGCCGAAGTCGATGCGCTCTTCGGATCACTCCCATCCTATACCCAGCTCGGGATGGCGGCCTTGTTGCCGGGACAAGCGTTGGGTGTGGACGCCGCGACGGCGACAGTTACCGTGGATGGCCGCAGCGCCTCTGGCACTGCCAATAGGGCCGAGATATTGAGTCTCGCCTGTGGCGGCAAGGCTACGGGCGTTCAGGCCGAAGGGTTCCTAGAGATGAACACAAAGACCGAAGGCCGCGCACTCATGCGCGATCATGAGGTCATTTACATCTTCCACAACGTCATCGACAAAACCGGTGATGCGCCAGGCACGGAGGCCAAAACGTTCGACGCGGTGGAGCAGGCCTTTGAGGAACTGGAACTGATCATCAAAAAGGTGGCGAATATCAACGGGAGCAACATGTTGCTAACGGCTGATCACGGTTTTCTTTTCCAGCAAAACGATGTGGATCCAGCCGATGCCACGAGTCTGCCAGTAGCCAGCGAATGGACCTTTCGCAACAGGCGCTTTTCCCTTGGCCGGGGCATTTCGGCTGATGCGACGGTGAAGAACTTTGACAGCGCAGCTCTCGGCGTGAGCGGCGACTGGTCGGCTGCATTTCCTCTCTCACTCGGGCGCTTTCCGCTCCAGGGTTCCGGGATGCGCTACGTTCACGGCGGCATCAGTCTTCAGGAGGTGGTGGTGCCGGTTGTCAAAATCCACAAAGCCCGGACAGACGATACGGGGAGGGCCGAAGTGGAGTTGCTGCGTGTGCCCGCCAAGATCACAACCGGACAACTTTCCATCGCGCTCTTTCAGGACCGGCCCGCCATCGCCAAGGTTCTGCCTCGCACCCTTCGCGTTGGCATCTTCGCCAAAGACGGCACGAGCCTTTCTGAAATCAAGACGCAGACATTTGATTCCAAAGAAGCAGAGGCCCGCCAGCGCGAAACCACTATGCTTCTGCTGCTTTCGAACGCCGCCGATGCTTTCAACAACCGCGAGGTGGATCTTCGCCTTGAAGAAACGGTGCCCGGCACCGCGCAGATCGTTACCTACAAGACGCACACCCTCAAACTCCAGAAACCATTCACCAGCGATTTCGATGAACTCTGAACCCACAACTGATACAGCGCCGGTTGAGGCACCCGGTGCAGCTCCGGAGCCGTTTGTCGCCGTGCCAATGCCGTTGAGTGCTCTGGATCAGAAAATCCTCCTGCACTTCCCCGGCCTGGTCGTGAGGAAGGATCTGACGAACGGACTAAAGCAGAACGCGGTCGTTCCAACCTACGTGCTGGAATATCTGCTCGGGCAGCATTGCGCGACGGATGACAACGCGGTGATCAAGGCTGGCCTGGAGTCCGTTCAGAAGATTCTGGCCAAGCATTACGTGCATCGGAATCAGGCGCAGTTGGTGAAGTCCACAATCAAGGAAAAGGGACGGCACAAGGTCATTGATAAGCTCACGGTGGAGCTGAACGACAAAGGGGGCTTCTATGAAGCCGAGTTTACCAATCTCGGCCTCAAGAAGGTGCCAGTTTCCGATGACTTCGTTCGCCGGTTTCCAAAACTGTTGGTCGGTGGTATCTGGTGCATCACCGACGTAACCTACGAGGTCGCCGAAGACCCAAAAGCGAGTCCGTGGCAGATCGACACACTGAAGCCGATTCAGGTGGCCAGCGTGGATTTCGAGCAGTTCCTGAAAGCGCGGGCGCAATTCAGCACGGAAGAGTGGATGGATGTGCTGATGCAGAGCATGGGCTTCAATCCGGAAATGTTCGGGCGTCGGGCAAAACTACTGACCTTGATTCGCCTCATTCCGTATTGTGAGCGCAATTACAACCTCCTCGAACTCGGACCGAAGGGCACCGGCAAGTCGCACATCTACGCGGAGTTCTCTCCTCACGGGATGCTCATTTCCGGTTCAGAAGTGACAGCCCCAAAACTGTTCGTCAGCAATGCGAGCGGTAAAATCGGACTAGTGGGATACTGGGATTGTGTCTGCTTCGATGAGTTCGCCGGAAAGGACAAGAAGGTGGACAAGGCGCTGGTGGACATCATGAAGAATTACATGGCCAACCGCACATTCTCGCGCGGGATCGAGCAACTCACGGCCGAGGCTTCGATGGTTTTCATGGGCAATACCAAGAAATCGGTCGCCTACATGCTCAAGCATTCAAACTTCTTCGAGCCCCTGCCGGACAAATACATCGACTCCGCCTTTCTCGACCGCATTCACGCCTACAACCCCGGCTGGGAGGTCGCACCCATTCGTCATGAACTCTTCACCAGCGGGTATGGCTTTGTTGTGGATTTCATTGCGGAGGTTTTAAAACATCTGAGAACTGAGGACTTCACGGGTGCTTACAAGAAGCACTTCGAGATCACCTCCGAGGTCTCCACTCGCGACCAAACCGGCTTTGAAAAAACGTTCTCTGGGTTGATGAAGATTCTTTTTCCCGACGGCAATGCGACCGCACGGGAAGTCGAGGAACTGCTCTCTTTCGCCATGGAAGCACGGCGGCGGGTTCGCGAACACATCCTCCGAATCGACGACACCTTCAAAAGGCACGACTTCATCTACAGGTCCCTCAGCGGCGGCGCGCCCGTGACGGTGCTAACTCCAGAGGAGATTCAATATCCCACTTTTGCCGGGCCTCGCGTGCAGAAGGCAGCCGAAGGCGAGGTTTCCCCGAAGTCCCGTGAGGAGACAATCACAGCGGTTGATTCTCCACCTGAAAAGGCGACGGCGAATGTCGTAGCAGAACCACAACCTGGGCATGTAGTCGTTCCAGAGAACACCAAGGGTTGGAGTTACCGCCGATTGTTCTCCAAATACCTGGTCGGAGCACGTCGCATCAACATCGACGATCCTTACGTTCGACTGTTCTTCCAAGCCAGAAACCTCATGGAGTTTCTGCAAATGGTGCACGATCTGGTGCCTGAAGGAGATGAAGTAGCGGTGCATCTCAAGACGCAATCGGATATGGATTCCTGCGTGAAGCAGGAGGAGAACCTCAATCAAATCAGCGAGTCGTTCATCGGCTCACGCGTCGCGTTTGCCTGGGAGTTTGATCACAGCCCCAACTTCCACGCCCGAAGCATCACCACGGACACCGGCTGGAAAATCACCATCGATCGTGGCTTGGACATCTTCCAAAAATATGAGTCTGGTCCGTTCTCTCTGGAGCAGGCAATCCAGGAAACCAGGCTAACACGCGGTGCGGAAATCACTTACCTGAGATTGCAAAAATGATAGCCGCCGCTGAATTTGACGATGGTCGCGCATTGTCGCGTCGACGAGGCGGCTCGACCTTTCGCGCTATCATCCTCCAGTTGGAAATGCGACCGCATCGCGCCATTTCACGACATCCTCCACTTTTTCACGTTGGTAAATTTGATGAACAAGATCCGAGGCGTGATTGACCAATCGCATGGCGGCTTCACGGGGAACCCCAGCGCGGCGAAGTCGGTTCACGTAGGTGACGCGAAGGCAATGGAAGCAGAGGTGCTGCATCTTGACCTTGATGAAGAATTGCTGCCACCGCCGAGAGGGCTGGAACGGGAACTCCACTGTAAATGTCTGCTTGGCCTTGGCAATCTTCTCCAGGAGGGGGCGGAGCGCGGTCGGCATCGGAATCGAGAACGCCCGGTCCTCGCCCCCCTTCGGGGAGGGGAAGGTGATCTTGTTCTCGGTGAAATCCACGCAGTTGAGGGGGATGCGTGTCTCGCGGAGGCGGCAGCCGGTGTGAAGGGCGATCTCGAAAGCGGTCTGCATCCACTCAGGTTCCTCGGCAAGCGCGGTTTTGACGGCGATGATTTCCTCGTTGGAGAGTTCCGGCTTCTTTGCGGCCTTGTCCTTCCGAAGCTTCATGCTAACGAGAGGATTAGCTTGGGTGTGCCCAAGCCGCACGGCCTCCCCGATGATCATCGACAGCGTTTTCAGTTCAAAGATTGCGGTGTTGCGACCTACGGTCTTGCCGGTCTTCTTTTTGTACGAAGTGCGCCAGTCGATGTATTCGAGCGCGTTCCGATAGGTGATGTCCCGTGGCGAGTGGAGTTTTCGCACCTGAAGCCAGAGAGCGATCCACTTCCAGCCGTCGGCGTAGCGCTCGCGAGTCCGAAGATTGTCGCAGTGGCGGTCAAGAAACTGAGGAACCCATGCGTCCCAGTTGCCACCTTGGGGGCCAACCATGCCCGTTCGGCTGAGTTCTCTCGCCTCCATCTGTGCCCGGAGAGTTCGGGCTTGGACGGTTTGCCCCGGATCGGTGGCGCGGAACTCGGTGGATTTGTTCCGCCGCTTGCCATCGCCGTCAATAAACTGGATGAACCAGTAGGGCGAATTTTTCTTTCGGTAAATCGAGGCCATAACGCGTAGTGCAGTTTGTGCAGTAAACTTACTGCACTCCACTTCAAAAAGCGAGCGTTTTAGGCCAGTTATCACCACTTAAAACAACTACTCCCGTAACTAGGGTTCGATTCCCTTCACCCGCTCCATTGATAATAAAGGACTTGCAACGAGTGTAGCTAAAATGTAGCTCAATCTCTTCATTCGGAAACACTCTCAATTTTAGCTGGTTCCGATCCAAAAGAACGCCATCTGGACGTCGATGCAGTGCCCAATGATCGGACTGTTGATCGGAGACAACGTATTTCTTTTGCCAATGTTCACGATTTAAGCTAGGTTCACGAAACTGTGAACACAGCCTACACCATGAACACAGCAATCCTTTCAGGAACGGCGTTGGAGAAAGCTCTGGCGGTGAAGCTCGAGGAATTGCTTCAGGGCGTGGACTGGCTAAAGGGCTGGCAGGTCAAGCATGTGGGTGGCGAGTCGGACGCAGGATTCGATTTGCTCGCCACAGTGCCCTTGCCGGGCGGGGGCCAGGCGACCCTATGTGTGGAATGCAAAGGGGAGCTGCATCCGAGTGGCTTTCGAGCATTGGCGGACAGGAAGTTTTCACCGACAGGAAGTCACAGGGTGGTCATCCCGGTGCTGGCGTTGCGATGGGTGTCGCCACGAGTCGCAGAATTGTGCGCGGAACACGGCTGGAGCTGGTTCGACCTCGCGGGTAATCATCGACTCGACATCCCCGGCTTGTTCATCCTGACGCACACTGGAAACAAATCAGCCCAGGTGCGACCCCGCCCGACCGCCAACCTCAGCACGAGGGAAGCCGGACGGGTCATCCGGGCATTGCTGCTGCCGGAGCATGCCGGGATGCGATGGACGCAGCGCGAGATGCAGAACCACTGCCAGCCAAACGTCAGCCTAGGCCTCGTGAACAAGGTGGTTCGCTATTTGCGCGACGAGGCGTTCATTGAAGGTGCTGAGGACGGCGGCTTTCGGTTACTCGATCCCGTGAAATTGTTGTTCGCGTGGCGTGACGCCTATCGCTTCGAGCGCCACGAACGTCGCGGTTATTTCACGCTGTTGCAGGGCAAGAGGCTGCGCGATGCACTGGCCGGACTTGGATTGCAGACCGGCGGCTTCGCAGCTTACGCGTCATTTTCCGCGGCAGATTTACAAGCGCCGCATGTTCGGCAGCCCAAGACATGGCTGTATGTCCGTGAGAACGAAGTTTCCAAGTTCGAGGAACTGGCCGAAGCCAAGCGTGTGGATTCGGGCGAAAATCTAGTGGCACTGATTCCCGATGATGACGGGGTTTTCTACCTGGGCGACGGGGGTTCGGTGGGTGACAATCGCATGGCTTGCACAAACGCGGTGCAAACCTATGTCGATTTGTATCACTGTGGCGGCCGAGGTGAGGAGGCGGCGGGAGCGTTGCTGAATCAGCGCCTGAAGCCAGAATGGAAACTGCGAGGGCTGAACGTATGACCCCCGAGCCCCGGAACGAGTCTGACTACAGCCAGCGACAAACGATAGCAGCGCGGCGCGTCTTGGTGGACGTGGGCCAGGTGCTGGCATCCTTTGTGGATTGTCTCGTGGTGGTGGGTGGCTGGACGCCAGACTTGTTGTTGCCGGACGCCGATGAACCGCACATCGGCAGCATCGACGTGGACTTGGCGTTGGATGCCGCCAAACTGAACGACGGGCGTTACGCTGAACTGGTGAAGCTGTTGCTGGACACGAAACGCTACCGGGTTGGCGAGAAGGATTTCCAATTGGTAGTCGATGTGGACCTCAAAGACGGCGAAAAGCCCGTGCTGGTGGAGGTGGAGTTTCTGGCACCCAAAGCGGTCAAGCTGAAGAAGAACAAACCCAAGCTGCTCCAAGATTTTCGAGTGCTCCAGATCGACGCCTGCATTGAGGCATTCCACAATCCCGACGAACTCACGATCTCGGGGGAAAATGTGCGCGGTGCGACGAACACGGTCCGACTACGGGTTGCTTCCTTGGCTGATTTTCTGGTGATGAAGGCGCATGCCATCGGTGGCCGAGACAAACCAAAGGATGCCTATGACTTCTGCTACTGTCTGGAGCACTTCCCGGCAGGAATGAACAAGCTCGCCGAAGGTTGGAAGAATCGGGCCGGGGAGAAGAATATTGCCAAAGCAATTGAGATTTTGCGGGAGAAGTTCGCCAGCGTGGGCGCCTTCGGTCCGCAGCAACTGGTGGAGTTTCATTCTGCGCCTGACGCCGACACGCAGGCGATGCACGCCCGTCGCGCCTACGAACTGGTGCATAGATTTTTGAGTTTGTTGTGACCGACCAGGAAGCGCAAACGAGCAGCGTGATTTTGGCGCTACGACAGCGGGTGCATTTGGCATGAGCGGGCGATCTCCACTATGAGCGCATCCGACTTCAAGGACTCAAAGCTTGCTGAAGCACTTGCGGAGTGTGAACGGCTGCGCGAGGAGAATCGGCAATTGCGTGGCCGATTGGAGTTGCCGCTCCCGGAAGTTGCGGCGCCGCCCGCGGCTGCCTCCGCCCCGGCAGGCACGGTAACCGCCAAGTCCAGCCCGGAAGAAAAGGTGAGGCTGTTCTTCAGCCTATTTCGTGGGCGCGAAGACGTGCATGCGGTGCGATGGGAGGGACGCAATGGAAAAGCGGGATACTCCCCCGCGTGCCGAAGGGTTTGGGGCAAACCGTTCCCCAAGCATTCGGAAGAACCGCAGGAATACTTTCCGATGACCAACCAGGTCATTCACGACCATTTGATGGGCAAACTCACGGCTGGCGTTTACCCGCTGTTGGCCGATGAAACGTGTTGGTTCCTCGCCGCTGATTTTGACAAAACGACCTGGCAGGAAGATGTGCGGGCATATCTGCAAACTTGTAGCGAATGGAAAGTGCCCGCCCTGCTCGAACGGTCACGCTCCGGACGCGGCGGCCACATCTGGATTTTCTTTGCAGCGGCATTGTCGGCCCGACTCGCCCGAAAACTCGGCGCGGCGATTCTGACCCGGACCATGGAGCGGCGGCATCAATTGGGGCTCGATTCCTACGACCGCTTCTTTCCGAGCCAGGACACAATGCCCAAAGGCGGCTTCGGCAATCTCATCGCTCTGCCGTTGCAGCATGTGCCGCGCGGCCATGGAAACAGTGTGTTTCTCAACCCCGACCTCAACCCACACTCCGATCAGTGGTCAGTGTTGTCGGGCATCCGGCGGATGGAATTGGGTGAAGTTGAGAGCGTTGTGCGGGAGGCCGAACAGAGCGGAGACATCATCGGTGTCCGCCGCAGTGTGACGGACGAGGAACAAACCGAAGATCCTTGGACACTGCCACCCTCCCGGAAGAAGAAGGACGAAGTCATCTCCGGTCCGTTGCCATCGAAAGTGCGCATTGTTCGGGGCAATCTGATCTTTGTCGAAACGGAAGGATTGCCGTCCGCAATGCTGAATCGCCTGCATCGGCTCGCCGCGTTTCAAAACCCGGAGTTCTATCGTGCCCAAGCCATGCGGCTGTCCACCTTCGACAAGCCGCGCGTGATTCGTTGCGCCGAAGAATTTCCGAAACACGTCGCTTTGCCTCGCGGTTGCCTGGGAGAAATCATCGCGCTGCTCGAATCACACAAGGTGGCTTTGGACCTCGACGACCAACGATTCGTGGGTCTGCCGCTCGACGTGACGTTTCATGGCCAACTCCGGCCCGACCAGCAAGCCGCTGCCAGCGACATGCTGGCCCACGATGATGGCATCTTGTCTGCCACAACCGCTTTTGGAAAAACGGTCGTGGCCGCATGGCTGATC
>JANYDC010000042.1 GCA_025359965.1 Pedosphaera sp. | reverse complement strand
GCGGGACGCCGGAACCTGCGGTGTGCCCGGATGACAGGAAAAACATCCGGACCGCACCGCAAAAGCGGCACGCAAACGACGAAAATCATAAAACGGAAGCCCTTAGATTCTAAAACCATCCGTTTTTCAAAAACCTGCTAGAGCGGTACGGTCATTGTAGGTAACTCTATCACGATATTCTCCAGCAAAGTACACATTGCCATGTTGATCGGCCCTGACAGCTTCCAAACCGCTTTCATCGTGAAGGTCACAGCAGGCACCAACGACCTTCGACCAGCGGAAAACCCCGTCTTTGGAGAATGCTTGGATGCCGGATCGCGTCCCACGAATCCCAACAAAAAGCTCATCCTGCGCACCCGAGGAGATAGCAGATCCCATCTCATCATTGCTGAATGCATTACGGCCTGTGGTATCAGAAGTTGCCCAAAGCGCCGAACCATCCGGTGAGTATTTCGCGACAAACGCCTGCCTTATGCATTTCGGATCAGAGTGTTCGAGTACCACGTCACCAAATGATAATTTTGCTGCGCCAAAACCGCCTGTAATGGCTATGTTGCCGACGCTATCAATACACATGCCAGCTATGGCGTTTCCACCAGCCGATTCCTCTGGCCCCAAACTCTGGATCGTTTTGACCCACAACAGAACGCCACTTGAATTGAACTTAGCCAAAAAAGATTCAGTATAAGGAATGAAAGTACCGCCATAGAGAGCGTGGAACACCGTCAAGGACTTGATTTTAAGCGAAGATCTGCTAAAAGTCCCTGCAACGACCAAATTACCTATCGCATCGGTGGCGAGAGCTGAAATTGTGTCGACCATACTCTTACTCAAAAAATCCAGCCACAACACATTTCCAGCCTTGTCCAATTTGGTTATATACCATTGCTGGAAGGATCCCTCGTTTGTCAAAGTTAGCTGGCCGAGGGTGAGTTTTTCGGATTCAAAACTGCCGGCGTTGTAAATGTTGCCTTCCTGATCGGACGCAAATGCCGTAGAACGGCTAATAAATCCACCGCGAATAGATTGCAGCCAACTAAAGTGTGGCGCTGACACTTCCTGGGCAAAAATACGAGTGTTCCCCGATAATATGATCGCCACAAAAGCGAATAGAGTGCTTTTGAGTAGGGTATTAATTTTCATTTAATGTCTCCGGGATCTTATCCAGTGCCCCGAAAGTATGTTCAAGGGCTGCTGGTCTCTTTTTCCTCTGCAAAGGGCGGGTGGTTTCAGATTAATCGCCCTGAACCTTAAGGCGCAACCAATGACAGCAAAATCATTGTTGTTTTTCCAGCAAAACTTTAATCTAAATCTAATTGACTTCCGCTGAGCCCCCCCAAGCCGACCTAGCCCTGAGCGGAAAAGAGAGATGAACCGTCGGGCGGACGAAATTGATAACGGCGCGATCAACCTCATCCCGCACCACGAAGCCATGCAACAGGTCCAAGTGAGAATGATCAGCTTCAGATAAGAACATGAATCTCGCGCAGAGACGCTGAGGCGCGGAGGCGGAACCTCCTGCTTCCGTGTCCTTTCCGTGGCGTCCGTAATAGACATTCTTTCCCGAGCTTCACCGCAAAAGGTTTGCGTGCGGGCGTGCTTTGCTTAGCATGGTCGGCGGTTACTGATGAAAATTTACATCGACGGAAAGTACGAGAGTGAGAAAACCGCCAAGGTGTCCGTGTTCGATCACGGCCTGCTTTATGGCGACGGCATCTTTGAGGGGATTCGGGCCTACAACGGCCGGGTCTTTAAACTCAAGGAGCACATTGACCGTTTGTTTTACTCAGCCAAAGCCATTCTGCTGACGCTGCCCCTTTCGCATCAGGAGTTGATGCACGTCACCGCCGAGACCTGCCGGGTCAACAACATCCGCGACGGCTACATCCGTTTGGTGGTGACCCGCGGGGTGGGCACGCTGGGGCTGAACCCCAACAAATGCAAGAAACCCTCTGTCATTGTCATTGCTGATAAAATCCAGCTTTACCCGCCGGAGTACTACGAAAAAGGGCTGACGATCATCACCGTGCCGACCACGCGCAACCTGCACAGCGCGCTCAACCCGGCCATCAAGTCGTTAAACTACCTTAACAACATTCTCGCGAAAATTGAAGCCAACAACGGCGGTTGCGAGGAAGCGATCATGCTGAATGCCGAGGGTTACGTGGCCGAGTGTACTGGGGACAACATCTTCCTCGTTAGGGGTGATCAATTGGTGACACCCCCGCTGAGCGCAGGAGCCCTTTACGGCATCACCCGCGCAGCCATCATGGAAATGGCATACGAGGTCGGCCTCAAAGTTTCCGAGCCCAACCTCACCCGCTACGATGTGTTCAATGCGGACGAATGCTTTGTAACCGGGACGGGCGCGGAACTGGTGCCAGTGGTTAAAGTGGACGGTCGAGTGATCGGTTCCGGCAGCCCTGGGCCAAAGACCCACGAACTGATGGAACGTTACAAGAAACTGGTCAACAGCACCGGCTACGAAATTTTTCCAGACCGGAAAAAATCCAAATGAGTCGAGCTGACTCGTTGGACAAATACTCCCGCATTGGCCAGCTGAGCATGCCTTTTGCAAAAAATGTTGAGCCATGGTTTCTTGACTTGGAGACCACACAGACCGATATAACTGAATCGGACATATGATGTGTGATGTATGCAAATCGAACGAAGCCACCGTTCACCTGACGCAGATTGTTGACAAGAAGACGAAAAAAATCGATCTGTGCGCCAGCTGTGCCAAGGAAAAAGGGGTCGATGACCCCACGGGCTACACTTTGGCTGACCTGCTCCTGCAATTGGGCAGCAATCCTGAATCCTCCACTCCTGCCGCTGCGGAGGAGGGCAGCGACCTCAAGTGCCCCAACTGCGGATTTACTCAGGCTGATTTCAAGAAAAACGGACGGTTGGGATGCAGTGAGTGCTACTTGATCTTCAGCGATGGGTTGGACAATCTTTTGCGCACCATGCACAAAGGCACCCGTCACGTCGGCAAGGTTCCATTCTCCTTTCGCCAAACACAGGATTTGTCAGACAAGCTCAAAACCGTCCAGAAACGATTGGACAAAGCCATCACTGACGAAAACTTTGAAGAAGCGGCCATATTAAGAGATGAAGTGAAGTCTCTTCGCTCCAAACTGAAAGAGGCTGCGGTACGATGAATATCGACACATTTATCAGCACCCCAACCGAAGCCAGCAAACGCTCCGGCCCCCATGATCGGATCGTGCTGTCCAGCAGAGTGAGGTTGGCTCGCAATCTTCAGGCCCTGCCATTCCCAGGATTTGCCAAGAAGGCGGATCGCATCAAAGCTCTGGACACCATTCGGCCCGCCGTTGAAGCCCTGCCCCAAATGGCCGATGGCTTCAGCGATTCGATGGACAACCTCACCGCGCTGGACAAGCAAATTTTAGTCGAGCGACACCTAGTTAGCCGCGAGCATGCGGCAAAAAACGCCGGGTCCGGCCTCGTCATCAATAAGAATGAGAGCCTTAGCGTGATGATCAATGAGGAAGATCATCTTCGCATGCAGTCATTGCTGCCGGGGTTGCAGATCAAAGAGGCGTGGACCACCATCGATGCTGTTGATTCGGCCTTGGAGAAAACTCTTCCCTTCGCATTTTCCCCAACCTTGGGCTACCTGACCGCCTGCCCCACCAATTTAGGGACGGGGATCAGAGTGAGTGCCATGCTTCATCTGCCCGCTCTCGTCTTGAGCGAACAAATTAACCAGATCGTTCAGGCCGTCAACAAGTTAGGCCTTGCCGTCAGAGGCCTTTACGGCGAGGGAACCGAAGCCTTGGGCAACGTGTTTCAAGTTTCCAACCAGATGACCTTGGGGGAAGTGGAAACCGACATTGTGGAGCGTCTCAACAAAGTTTTGGCCCAACTCATTGAGCATGAAGAAAATGCGCGAGCATCGTTGCTGGAGAAGAAACCGAAAACGGTTTTCAACCACATTGGTCGCGCATACGGCATCTTGGCCAATTCGCACAGTATTTCCTCCAAGGAGTCGATGAATTTACTGTCCTTGATGCGATTGGGTTTGGATTTGGGTGTCTTTGCCGATGTACCCCGTGCTTTGGTGGATGAACTTTTCATCACCACCCAGCCGGCGCATCTGCAAAAACGATATTCTGAAAAATTGACGGCTGAGGAACGAGATTTGCTCCGTGCAGATATGTTAAGGGAGAGATTGAAAGAAGTGCGTCGTCCTGACACATCCAAACTCGAATCTCTCAGCCCCCGAAGTGAAAAGGGTGCCAATTAGTCACAGAAGGACACAAAGAATATGAACGACGAAGCCATGAATAACTTCACTCCGCGCGCACAGCAAGTACTTGCTCTCGCACGGAAGGAGGCGGATCGTTTTAACCATAATTTCGTCGGGACTGAGCACCTTTTGCTCGGCCTGATCAAATTGGGCCAAGGTGTGGCCGTCAACGTCCTGCAAAAGATCGGTCTGGATCTCGACACCGTCCGCATGGAAGTCGAGAAACTGGTGGGCACAGGTCCTGATCAAAAAATGATTGGCAACATTCCGTACACACCCCGTGTAAAGAAGGTTCTTTCCCTTGCAGCCAAAGAAGCCAAGGCGCTGAACCACACTTATGTTGGCACCGAACACATCCTCCTAGGCCTTTTGCGCGAAGGTGACGGGGTTGCCGCTCGCGTTCTGAAAAACATGGATGTGGACATTGAGCAGACCCGTCAGGAAATACTGAAGGAGCTTGATCCCAATTTTAACGCCAGTGAGGAGGCCGCTTCCGGCGCGGAGCCCAATCAACCACCTCCTGAAAAACCCAACCCCACCGAGAAAAAGGGTGAGGTTAAGACTCCTGCTCTCAAGGCTTTCGGACGCGATCTCACCGAAATAGCCCGTAAAGGGGAGATGGATCCCGTCATTGGCCGCAAGAACGAAATTGAACGGGTCATCCAAATCCTCTGCCGCCGCACCAAAAACAACCCCGTACTGCTTGGCGAGGCGGGTGTAGGCAAGACCGCCATCGTGGAAGGTCTGGCCCAGGAAATCGCCAAAGGCAATGTTCCAGATATCCTGCGCGAGAAACGCGTGATCACCCTGGATCTTGCCCTCATGGTGGCAGGTACCAAGTACCGCGGCCAATTTGAGGAACGCATCAAGGCGGTCATGGATGAGATTCGCCGCGCTCGCAACGTGATCCTGTTTATCGACGAACTTCACACGATTGTGGGTGCCGGGTCGGCCGAAGGTACCATGGATGCCTCCAATATTATCAAGCCTGCGTTAAGCCGCGGAGAGCTTCAATGCGTCGGGGCCACCACTCTCAACGAGTACCGCAAATATATCGAAAAGGATGCCGCCTTGGAACGTCGTTTCCAGAGTGTCAAAGTTGAGGCTCCATCCGTGGACGAAGCCATTCTCATTCTTAAAGGCCTCCGCCATAAATACGAGGATCACCACAAGGTCGAGTACACCGAAGGCGCTCTTGAATCTTCGGTACGCCTTTCGGATCGCTATCTCACTGGCCGGTTCCTTCCTGACAAGGCCATCGACATCATGGATGAGGCCGGGGCACGCGCACGTATCGGGTCCATGACCCGCCCACCGGACGTCAAGAATCTCGAAGTCGATATTGAGGAAATCAAAACCCGCAAGGAACGCTCCATCAAGGAGCAGGACTTTGAAGGGGCCGCCGCCATGCGCGACAAGGAAAAGCAGGCCAAGGAAAAGCTTGAGACTGTTTTGGCTGAATGGAAAACGAACCGCGAAGAAAAGCGCGTTTCCGTCACGGAGGATGACATTCTTCACGTCGTTGCCAAGTGGACAGGTATTCCTCTCCGCCGAATGGAGCAGGGTGAGGCTGAAAAGCTTCTCACCATGGAAAACGAACTGGCCAAGAGCGTCATTGGCCAAAAGCTGGCCGTCTCAGCCCTTTGCAAAGCCCTGCGCCGCTCACGCGCAGACCTAAAGGATCCGAAGCGTCCCATCGGCACCTTTGCCCTTCTCGGGCCGACTGGTGTCGGAAAAACACTGCTCGCGAAAAGCCTCGCCGAGAATATGTTTGGTGACGCCAAAGCGCTGATCCAACTCGACATGAGCGAGTACATGGAAAAATTCACCGTCTCGCGCCTTGTGGGTTCGCCTCCTGGCTATGTGGGATATGAAGAGGGCGGGCAGCTGACCGAGCAAGTCCGTAGAAAACCCTATTCTGTGGTGTTGTTCGACGAAATCGAAAAAGCCCACCCGGATGTCATGAACATGCTTCTCCAAATTTTGGAGGAGGGCAAACTCACTGATAATGTTGGCCGGGTGGTTGATTTCCGAAACACTATTGTGCTGCTTACTTCCAACGTCGGGGCTGACACCATCCGCAAACAAAGCGTCATTGGTTTCGGCACCACCACCGACGAGGGTAATTACGAGAGGATGCGGGAAAAAATCATGGACGAAGCGCGCCGCGCGTTCCGCCCTGAATTCCTCAACCGTCTTGATGACATCATCGTCTTCAACTCGTTGACGAAGGCTGATTTGATCGTGATTCTCGATCTCGAAGTAAAAAAGGTCATGGACCGCCTCAAGGGCCGGAACATTGTTCTGGAGTTGGATACGAAGGCCAAGGACTTCCTCACTGAAAAGGGGAACGATCCCGTCTATGGCGCCCGCCCGATGCGCCGCTCCGTCGAGCGTTATTTGGAGGATCCGCTGGCCGAGGAAATCCTGCGCGCCCGCTTCGATTATCAGCATCCCATCCAAGTGACGATGGAGGGCGACAAATTGGTTTTCTCGCAAAAAGCGGACAATCAATCCACCCAGTCCACGGTTTCGACCTGAACCTGAATTGATCAAGAGCCGCACCTTTAAGTAAGGGTGCGGTTTTTTTGTGGGGTTCGATCACACCTCGTTGATTCTCTCCTTTTGGTTGACGCTTCCCTCCCTACTTGAAAGCTGATTCAATAAGCATATGTCATTGCTACTGACACGACTGCACAGCGGATTGCTCCAACTGGGAGAAATCGCACTGTTGGCAACTGATGTCGTAAAGTCACTTTTCCAGAGCCGTCCCAGGCTCTCCGAATTGGTTGAACACACCTATTTCATCGGAGTCAAATCCCAGAGTGTGGTGCTCATCACCGGCGGGTTCACAGGGATGGTGCTTGCCGCACAGGCCTATTTCCAATTCCACACGGTGGGGATGGATACAGCGGTTCTGGCGCTGGTCAGTGTATCGATGAATAGCGAACTGGGACCGGTGCTCACGGGGTTGATGGTGGCCGGCCGCGTGGGTGCTGCCATTGCTGCGGAATTGGGTACCATGCGCGTGACCGAACAAATTGATGCACTACGGACGCTGGCAACTCATCCAGTCGATTACCTGGTAACCCCGCGCGTCATAGCCGGCATCGTCGCCATGCCATTGCTCGCGGCGGAAGCAGTCGTGGTGGGCATTGCCGCCGCGTACGTCATATCGGTAAGCCTGATGAATATTGATGCAGCCTACGGTGTGCAAAACATGCTTTATTACAGCAGCGTGGCCAAGACTTTACATGGCCTGATTAAAGCGGCGATCTTCGGGGCTTTGATCGGTTTGATTGGCTCATACAAAGGCCTAAACTGCCGCGATGGAGCGGAGGGCGTCGGAAGAGCCACCACCGAGGCGGTGGTCACGATCTCCATCTCCATCCTGATTTCAAATTTTTTCCTAACCCTTCTGCTCACCAAACTGATGCCCCCATGATCGAAGTCCAGGATTTACACAAGAGTTTCGGCACGCAGAAGGTGCTCGACGGCGTTTCCTTCAAAATTGAGAAGGGGGAAACCGTTATGCTCGTCGGACGGAGCGGCTGTGGCAAAAGTGTGCTGCTCAAACAATTGGCTGGGTTGATGAGCCCGGATTCAGGGAACGTTCTGATAGCCGGGGAAAATTTGTGCAGCAAAACAGAGCGCCAGCTTCTGATAGTGCGCCGTCGGTTTGGCGTGTTGTTCCAAGGCGCGGCACTCTTTGATTCCATGACGGTTGAGGAAAACATCTCATTCCTGCTCAGACGTGAAGGAAAATTGTCCGCGAAAGAAATATCAGATCGCGTCAACGAAGTGCTCGCGGTGGTGCAGTTGCCGGGTACAGGACACAAGAAACCTTCAGAGCTTTCCGGTGGCATGCGCAAAAGAGTTGGGTTGGCGCGAGCCATCATCTACCGTCCGGAGATCATGCTTTACGACGAGCCCACCACGGGTCTTGACCCGGTGGTATCGGACAGCATCGACAAAATGATCCACCGAATTGCGCGTGAGTTCAACGTAACATCCATTGTCGTGACGCATGACATCCGCAGCATGCGACGAGTTGGTGAACGCATCATCCTTCTGGCCAACGGAAAGATTTACGCCGATGACACTCCTGAAAATATTTTTTCAAGCAAGGACACCATGATTCATAATTTTGTGAACGGTGTTAGCGATGATAAAGAAATCGATTTCTAGCCAGTATGAAAAAAACAAGCAACGGATGGAAGGTGGGGATATTTATGGCGATTGCCCTTTTGTGCATCGCTGGCCTGATTTTGAGCTTTAGCAAAGGCTCCGGTTTATCGCCGCGGTACAAGATTCTTTTGCATTCGGAAAATGCCGCCGGACTCATCCCCGGAGCCAAGGTTTTGATGTCCGGAGTTCCGGTGGGCAACATCAAAACCATCCAAATGAACGAGGATGGCAAATCAGTCACCCTGATCGCCGAAGTGCTGACGCGCTACCGTATCCATGCTGACGCGATTTTCACTCCCCGCCAATCCGGTTTTATCGGCGATCAATACGTTGCCATTATCCCGGGAAGCAATAAAAAGCCCATGCTTCAGGACGGTGACCTCGTTCATTTGGAGGAACCTTTTGATATTTCAGAGGTCTTCCGAAGCTCGGGAAGTCTCTTGAAGAAGATTGATTCAACCATCGGCCAATTGAACAGTGCCGTGGCCAGGGTTGATCGAGTGCTTTTTGCGGAAGCCGCATTGATGGATTTAACCAACGCCATCGGCAATTTCCGGCTCTTATCGGAGAAAGCTTTGGGCACATTGGGAAGCCTGGACTCCTTCATCTCAACCAACACTCCTGCCCTTACCAGCGCCATCACTAATCTCGGCCAATTCTCGACTGAACTGAACAATGTTGCTGGAGAGTTTAGGCTGACCCTCACCACCAATCGCGCCTACCTTACTTCGGCCATGAAAAACACTGACGAAGCCGCACAGCACCTGAACAGGGTCATGGCCAACGTGGAAAACGGAAACGGCCTTGCCGGCACGATTCTCAACAACCAAACCTTGGCAGGCGATGTGAGCCAGCTTGTTAGCAATGTCACGGTGTTGAGCAGCAACATCAACAGCCGGGGTGTTTGGTCGGTCCTGTGGCATCCCAAGGAACCTAAAGCCGCCCCCAAGTCCTCTGCCAAACCCTGATCAACGTCACCACGCCATCAAATGCCCATTTGGACCATACGCATTTTCTTTTGGATTCTTTGCAGCCTCGGTGGCTACGCATTAAGCCAGGTACAACCCGAACACGTCGCACGGGGATGGATAGGAACCCTCATTGGTTTTGGGTTTGGCGGGTTTCTGATCGCGCTGGACGAGATGCTGAAGGGTTTTTCCATCCGCGCTTTCTCCACCGCGACATTCGGCCTGGTGCTGGGCACCATGCTGGCTTGGGTGGTCGACCACTCGGGATTGTTTGTCTACACGGATGAAAAAGTCCGCTGGATGATCAGTCTTGGGATGTTTCTGGGGTTTGGCTATATCGGCATCATTCTTGCGATCCGAAGCAATAAGGAGGATTTCAGCCTCATCATTCCCTACGTGAGGCTGTCCCGAGAAGGGGATATCAAGCACCTGATTGTGCTCGATACGAGCGTCATTATTGATGGGCGCATTGCCGAGCTGGTGGAACAGAATTTTTTGGAGGGCACCGTGGTGGTGCCGCGTTTCGTGCTCAAGGAACTGCAAAATATTGCTGATTCGAGTGACAATATCCGGTGTGAGCGGGGCAAGCGCGGTCTTGAAATTCTTGCGCGCATCCAAAAAAACAAACGCCTCGATGTAAAAATCCATGAGGGTGATTTTCCCGACGAAAACAGCGTGGACATGAAGTTGGTTCGCCTGTGTTCAGCAATCAAAGGCAAGCTTTTCACCAACGACCAGAACCTCGGCAAAATCGCCGAGCTGCAATCCATCCCTCACGTAAACCTTCACGCCCTGGCTTCCGCGCTGAAGCCGGTATTGATCCAGGGCGACATTATTAACCTAAAGATTGTGCGCGAAGGCCGTGACAAAGGACAGGGCGTGGGTTACATGCCTGATGGGACCATGGTGGTGGTGAACCAGGGCCACTATCTGGTGGGCCAACAAATGGATGTCCAAGTCACCAGTCTCGTCCAAACCGGCGCCGGTGTCATTATATTTGCCGAGCTGAAACACTCCACGACCCCCTAAAATCATGGAACCCATCACTGTATTTCACACCCTCAACGTGGCCCAAGCCGACATGATTTGCGCTCATTTGCAATCCGCTGGCTTCGAGGCGCGGCTGGTCAACGACTATGCCAATGTGAATTTGCCCATGGCCACACAAGTGATGGGCGGAGTTCTCATCCAGGTCCCGAACGATAAAGCAGAGGAAGCCCGCGCATTTATTGCCGACCTTGAAAAGCAGCCATGAGTTCTTCCGCCCCGGCTCTGCGCAAACTCAAACAGCAACTCCCGTCGGGAGTCGTCCAAACCGCGCCTGAGGTCCTTCAAAGGTATCGCGGTGACAAATGGTATGCTGAGCATTTGCCCGATGCGGTTTGCCTTCCCCGAACCTCCGCCGATGTTTCCAAAATCCTAAAGCTGGCCAACGTCGCTGGCATCCCGGTGACACCGCGCGGCGCCGGTTACGGTTATGTTGGAGGGTGTGTTCCTATTCGCGGCGGAATCGTTCTCTCCCTCGAAAGGCTGAACCGCATCAAGGAAATCAACGCGGATGATTTCGTGGCAGTGGTTCAACCGGCTGTCATCACAAAAACACTGCAGGATCGTGTTGAAAAGATGGGGCGCTTTTATCCGCCCGACCCGGCTTCGCGGGCCGATTGCAGCATCGGCGGGAACATCGCGACCAACGCAGGCGGCCCCCGCTGCCTCAAGTATGGTGTCACCCGCGATTACGTGCTCGGCCTGGAAGTCGTGCTGGCCGATGGCGCCCTCGTTCGTTTGGGCAGCCGCACCCACAAGAATAAATCCGGCTTCGATCTGTCCCGTCTTTTCGTAGGCTCGGAAGGCATGCTGGGAATTGTAACCGAGGCAACTTTGAAGCTCCTTCCCCTGCCCCCTTCGCGTTCGGCTCTGGCCATTGGCTTCGCTTCCATGCCTGATGCCATCGCCGCCATCAAACGCATTTTTGCGGCAGGCCTGCTTCCCTGCGCGCTGGAGTTGGCCGATCAGTTCACCCTGGCCGCCGCCCGCAAACGCACTGGCAGCGAACGTCTCACAGGCTGCGAGGCCCACATCATTGTGGAGATCGACGGACACGAGGCCTCTCTTCGCACTGAACTGGATACCCTGGCCGCAGCCGTGGCGGCTGGTCCCAATCTCCGAATCGAACGCGCAGTGGGCGCTGCCGCCTGCGAGGAGCTTTGGCAGTTGCGCCGCGAATTCTCCTTTTCCCTGCGCGACACCGGCCTCACCAAACTCAACGAAGACATCGTGGTCCCCCGCAGCCGCCTGGGTGATCTCTTCAAATTCACCGCCACTTTGGAAAAAAAACATGGATTCGCCGTAGCCTGTTTCGGCCACGCGGGAGATGGAAACATCCACGTCAACATCATGCTGGATATGGATCAGCCGGGCGCCCGCGCCAAATCTGAAAAAGCCCTGGACGCCCTCTTTAAAAAGATCATCTCCCTTGAGGGCGTCATCACTGGAGAACATGGCATCGGTCTGGCCAAGAAAAAATGGTGGCCGGAATCCGTCGGCCCCGCCGCCCTGCGCCTGCACCACACCGTGAAAGACGCACTCGACCCCAAGCACATCCTGAATCCAGGGAAATTCCTCGGTTGAAAAACCCACGATTCAACCCACCCCAATCCACGAGCCAAACAATCGCCGATGGACTTCCTCTCAGAGCCACCTTTTGAACGCGAGGTGCTACAAAGGCGCCTTCAGGCGTTGGCTGCAAACGGAGTATTCGTAGGAACCTCATCGTGGAAATATCCAGGATGGGTGGGGCAGGTTTACACTTCCGCCCGCTATGAGTTCCGGGGCAGGTTTGCCAACACTCGTTTTGAGAAAGACTGCCTCAGTGAATATGCAGAAGTATTTAAAACGGTCTGTGTGGATGCCGGTTACTACGCCTTTCCCACCGAAAAACACCTGCACGGACTTGCTTCACAAGTACCCGATGATTTTCGTTTTGGTTTCAAGGTCACGGATACCATCACCCTGAAGCGATTTCCGCAACTGCCCCGTTTCGGACCCAAGGCTGGAACAACAAATCCCGACTTTCTGAATCCTGAACTCTTTGAGAATGCATTTTTGAAGCCCTGTCTATCGATGCGCGAGAAGGTGGGCGTGCTGATGTTTGAATTCTCCAAATTCCACCGGGCCGATTATGAGCACGGACGCAATTTTCTGGCGGACTTGGACCAATTCCTGACCGCACTGCCCACAGGATGGCCTTACGCCATTGAGATGCGCAACAGATCGTGGCTGACACCGGAATATTTCGCCTGTCTTAACAGACACAACGTCGCGCACGTTTTTAATTCCTGGACCCAGATGCCGCCGGTGGAGGAGCAGTTGGCCCTGCCGGGAAGCCGTACTACTCCTTCGTTGGTGGCGGCCAGATTTCTTCTTAAACCTGGCCGCAAGTATGCGGATGCAGTCGAGGCTTTTCAACCTTATGCCAAAGTAAAAGAGCCCATTCAGCAGGCGCGAGAAGCGGGGACGATGTTAATTTTGGAAGGTGCCACGACCAAAAAAAAGAAGACTTTTATTTACGTTAACAATCGCATGGAAGGCAACGCCATCGGCACGATTCAGGCAATGCTGAGTTGAAGAAATCGTCGATCCAAGGGAAAGAACCCATGGGCCATTCTACCCATGCGTTGAATCAGGGAACCACGATGTCCTCTTGATGCTCGTTGAACCGTTAAGAGGTTGCCTCGAATCGGAAAGGTCCGCTTTTTAGAATTTCAAGCGCGCATCCTCGATCCGTCCGATGACATGGGCCGGGAGGCGGGGGTCGAGGGAGCTCGCCACGGGTTTGACCAACTCCACATGTCCGTCGGCTGCTACCAGGGAAGCCTTGCGGGCATGCCGAAAGTGCACGGTGGGTTCCTGCCGGTTGATGTAATAAAATTCCTCGATCATAGGATGATCCTTGGAGGCCGGTGCTTGGAAATCGTTCACCTGTGCGCAATCGGCAAGCACGGCGAGCATGGAGGGATTGGGCGCAAGAGAAACCTGCCGTGCTGGCTGGGTGGCTGGCGCGCTTAATTCAAAATTGTAGCCGTAACCATAGGCCGCGCCTGCGGCCTTAAGCTTGAAGCCTTTCATCGCGTAATCCAAACCGGGGCAAGTTTCCACTCCGCGCCCCATCAAATAAGGAAAAAGCGCACCCTGCGAGGCATCGAATTTACGCTGGCCTTCCGCACCACGTTCGAGCCAGCCAAACCAGAACAAATCGCCGTCACCCACGCTGGGGCCACGGTAACGAAATGCGCGGCCATCGTGATCATCCCAATACATCATCGCGGCCAACCCGAGTTGCTTCAAATTGGCGGTGCAACGGCTGGCCTGGGCAGCCTGTTTGGCGCGTTGCAAGGAAGGAAGCAGCAGTCCGGCAACGATGGCAACGACGGCCACCACCACTAAAAGTTCCAGCAGTGTGAACGCGCTTGGTCGGCGGGATTTGGGACATTTCGTCAAAATCTTCAAATGACTATCTGCAACTATGGTTTCTTCTGCGCGCGTTTTTTTGCTTCGAGCAGGCGGCTGGTCGTCGATGCGACGACCGGTGGAGCCGAAGCCCCATCGCTGGTTGACTCAGCACCCAGACTTGGTTGCGTCGCAACTGAACCCGGTCCGATTCCAACCGCAGAGCCTGCCACAGGTGTTTGCTGGGGACGAAACAAATCCGGATTAACCTTCACCACTGGCGCGCTGCGTTGTGCCCGCACCGCTTCGCGGGTGGCAAGAAGGGAGCCGAGGGATTCGTGGGCATCCTGCCATTCCTCTTTGGATCGGAAGCCTGGAATACGGCGCAGATATTTGATGAAAAACCGCCTCCACTCCTCGGTGTCGATTTGCACTCGGCGCACTGCCACATCAATGGGAAAGAGCAAGATCGCCAAAGCCATCAGCCAGTCAAACAGAGGCAGTGGTTGACGAGTGGTGAGGCGGTCGTGGGCAAAAGGGCCGTCCACGGGTTTACGCAGATCAAGCAGCCTGCCTCCTCCAGCCTCGGCAATACGACGAAGGAGCGGAAGGTTCGGTTCAATGGCGGCGAATTCGGGAGAATAATTCACGCTGGCCCCCAGCACCTGGGACGCAACCACAGCGCCCTCTTTGCGCTCAAGCAGATTGATCAAATAGGCCCCAACCTCCAGGCTTTTGAATGATCCCTCATAATGGCCAGGGCCGGATTGGTTCAGACGCACAGTTTGGCGTTCGCCTTTGGGACTGACCACAGCCGCTTCAAGATTTAGAAAATTGCGGAAATTACCCTCTTTATCAAGCGCCTCGACCCTCAGTCGTCCCTCGCCCTGATCGACCGTGACATCGGTGGCAAAATCGCTGCTCTCAATTTTGCGGAGACTCCACTGCACAGCCTGCGACCAAAATTGGCGGTACTTGTTCCATCCTATCCAGCTTTTCCCCCACTTGGGACGTGCGTCGCTGGTAAAGGCCACAGATCGGCCCAGTCCATACTGCCAGTGCGCCAGCAGCGGATCACCCTTGTCCGTGACCAGTGGAACTTCCGCACGGCCCTTGGGGGTTGTGGCGACATAACCCAGCAGGCTCGGAAATTCTGTCGGACCGAATCCATGGACCATCTCGCTGCTGGCAGCCATCTTCGGCTGAAACGGTTCTTCAAAAATGGCCGACTTCAAGATCACGGCTGCTTCTTTGATGAAAATCTGAGGAAGCTGCGTTGGCGAACGTACATCGTAAAACCTACCCCGGCCCACATCCGCCATGGTCACCATGGTTTCAGGTGCGACATGGCCCCCGATCATCACCGAGCTGACGGTGATTTTGTCTGAGACAATGTCCTGCAATAATTTGGAGGAGGGCGCGCTGGGATCACCATCACTGAAAACAACCATGTGTTTCAGGCTGCTGTTGGATTTTTTCAGAGCCTCGTGAGCGCGCTCCATAGGGCCGCCGAAGGCGACCATGTCGCCGGGCTGCATGCCGGTAATGCTTTTGCCCAGAGACTTCTTATCTCCCACTTTTTGCAGTTCGAAAAGCCAGTCTTCCTTGCCATTCCAAAGAATGATTCCCATTTCGTCCTGAGGCCCAAGAGAGGTCAGAGCCGCGAAGGCAATATCCCTGGCCCACTGATTTCCGTTCGGGAATTCCGTGGCGTGAACCACAATGACCAGTGCGCCGCTGGGCAGGACCTTTTTACTGCTCAACTCCATCTCAACGGGCAGCAGCGTTTCCAACGGCGTGCCACGATAGCCACCTGCCGCGAATGAATCATCCCCACCAACGCAGACAACTCCCACACCAAAATCGCGCACGGCGCTTTCCAAAAGCTTCAAACGATCCAGCCCCAGGTCACCCGCCGAAACGTTGCATAGCACGATGGAATCATAGGCCTGCATTTCCGCCAATCCCGCCGGAAAACCTGCGACGTCGATGAGCTTCACTTCAAGTCGGGAGGAGTGCAGGGCTTCGACAAGCGCAGCATCGGCAGCAGTCGATGAGGAAACGACCAGAACCGAAGGATCTCCCCGCACATAGGTGAAATTCACAGCGCGATTATTCTGAGGGAGTGAGTCACCCGGCGCGTCTATCTGCACTTCGTAGCTATGAAAACCGGGAGCATCGAGAGATTGGGGGAAGGAAAACAGATTTTTGCCCTGCGTGAGCTGAATGGGCTGCGAAGCCAGATATTGGTTGTCGCGGAATAATCGCACGGTGGCGGATTGGGAAGTGTCAGATCGCGCAAAAATCTTAACCTCGAAGGTCTGCCCCAGTTTCAACCGATTGGGCAGCGCCACTTTTTGAACCGAAACATCATTGGCTCGGGTGGCACCCACAGGAATAACATCAACGGTGACACCCAAGGGACGGG
>JANYDC010000022.1 GCA_025359965.1 Pedosphaera sp. | reverse complement strand
TGACGTAAAGATTGTCATTGGTATCCAGACCGATTGCGCGCGGGAGATTGCTGAGGCCGTTGGTGGAACCATATCGCTTGGACCAAAGCAGCGTTCCACCGGGGGTGTATTTCAGGGTCACATAGTCCAGCAGGTTGCTGGCATTGGCCGCACTGCCCACCACGTAGATGTTGCCCGCCGAATCCAATTGCATGGCAAAGGGTTGATTCGTTTTGGCTGGAAATCCGCCATCAAAGTGTTGCACCCATTCCTCGCGTACTGCGGCGTGAACCAGCGTGAGGGCCTGAAAAAAGGCTGATAGAAGGAGGAGAACAGAAAAGTTGACCGCGGATTTCAGGAATGGGGAAACGATGGCGGCCCGCACTTTATCAGGGCGGTCCAGGTCATGTTGGGTGATCCGGTCAATCATATCTGATGCCTGCGCTGTGCGCACCAGCCCAAGCCGAAGAGGACGAGGGCTAACCAAGTGCAAATGTTTGGTCCTGGGGCCACGAGGGGGGCGAGCTTGATCTCACCGATGATCATGAGTGGCTGGTTAAAAAGCTTAGAGCTCGCCAGCACCCTGAGAAAGAGAATTTGCCTCATAAGATTTGCCCCGTCTTTTATTCATGCAACCCATTCCAGCCGCAAGCCACTGGCTCGCCAGTGCGCATGTGTTTTTCAGGGAACACGCTTATTTAGAAGGCAACCTTAGTTGAGAGTCAATCACAATAGGGGATTTGCGGCGGGCTGGGTGTTGGACGAAGGCGTTCAATCCCAAAGTCCAAACGACGCATTCATGCCCGCAACCCTGCGGGCTGGGTCTCAATTGGGGTTGGCCAGCCAGCGTAGATAGCGGCGGGAGGTGCTTGTGAGATCAAATGTATAAGTAGTGCGCTGCAGACCGTAGGGAAGGCTCACGATGTCCACGCGGTCGTTTTGCTTCGGAACCGATTGCCAATCGATAAGATTGGAGGAGGATTCAACGGTAACACTAACACCAGCGGGCGGGACCTGACCGACGAAGGATATCTCCATGGCATTTCCATGGATGGCCGGCTGTGAGAAAGGTTGTCCATCGGCGGCTTCGGTGGGATCCAGACCGAGGGCGTACTCCAGATAATTAGGCAGGCCATCATGGTCGGGGTCGGCTTTGTCTCCGCCAATCTCCGGGGAGGAGGCTCCTGCCTGGCCGAAGAATCCCGAGCGCCATTCTTCTAGGTGGCTCTGAACAGGGTCGAGAAAGAAACCGCTGGCCACGCATTGGGCCTCTGAATCGCGCACGACCCGCAGGATGATGTGGCCGCGCACATTCAACACCACGTAAACACCATCGGGGATATCGGCAATGGTTTGTTGTTCGAGCAATTGGCGGGAGGCGGCATCAATCACCTCGATGCGTTCCTGTCTTTCCGCCGCCCACAGTCGCACGAGGTAAACAGCGATCTGATGATCCCTGCCGTCGCGGAGGTTGAGATCGAACTCGATCTGGGATTGGGTAAACCAAATCGTCCCTTGATGATAGGTGCCATCCACCGAGATGAGTGCGCGGGTATCCTCCATGGGCTCGGTCCAGGCGTAGTCGCCTTCGGCCTGGATTTGGAGGCTGGCGCTCTGAGGGAAATTGGTGCCAAAGATCGGAATGGCCCAGCCTTCCGATCCGTAATTGTGCGGCCAGAAGCCCTGGGTCTGTCAATCCTCATGCATAAAACTGGCGGTGGCGACCGGCGATTGGATCCGAATTTCGACAGGAGGCGAAGTCGTTGCCAAACCAAATTGATCGACCAGTCGCGCTTCCAATTTATAATCACCAACGGGCGGTTGATTCCATTGGAAGGAGGTGGGGCTATTGGTCTGGCCGCCAAGGAGTGTGCCATTCGCATAGAATTCCAAAGTTTTGGTAAATTTAGTTAGTGATTCTATAGCAAAGATTATGGGCACATTGGTCGGAGCGGTCATGATGGCATCGTCGAGAGGTGAAATCAGGGTGATGCGGGGAGGCGACACAGAATCAAATTGCAGTCCGTATAAAACGCCAGGAAGCCCGTCCAGCCCCTCGATTCGGATATGAAACGAGCCGCGCAATTCCCACTGCAACAGCACGCCGGTTGATCCGATGGAAAATTGGCGCCTCCCCAAAAGATGGTCCTCAGCATCGAAAAAGGAGATTTTCAAAACCCTGTTTTGAGCAGCAGAGGCATCAAAATAGAACCCAGCGCGGTGCAGCCCAAAATCCTTAAAGGAAAGATTGAAATCGAGTAATGGCCCGCCCTGCCAGACCTTGCCCCAGGCATTGGGGACGGGCTGGCCCAAAGGGTCCACCAGTTCAACGGCATTGGTGGCGGCATCGAAAAGAACTTCCGCCACACCGGCACCACTGCCATCGCTGTTGGAATAGAGAGACCCCTCCAACCCGCGATTTACGGACAAATCAGCCGGCTGCACGGACAAGGACGAATCAAACCAAATTTCAGAGACTTGTGGTGTGACCATAACTTGGACCGGGGCTGAGGTCAGGGCGAAGGGCGTTCCATAGCGAAGGACTGCCTCCAGCTCATAGGCGCCGACCACGGTATTGGTCCAGTTAAGGGCATGAGGGACTTGATCAGCAGTTCCCACAGGCTGACCGTTGGCCAGCCAGGTGAGGGGAACGGGGAAGGATAGGGCTTGAACCTCAGCGGACAAGGACAGTACGGCGGGGACGGTCAGGGTAATGGAAGGAGACTTCACGACGGGTGCCAGGCCTTCCACCAGCACATTGCTCCACTCGGACACTATCAGGCGGTTGGTGTCGCCGGAGGCCGTAAAAATCCCGGCATAGGATGGGGCGGAGTTGGTATCGAAGGCGGTTTTGCCGAGCACTGTCCAAAGAATGCCATCAGCAGAACTCTGCGCTATAAACCCATCTTCATGTCGTGCCAGCTTGAGCCAAGGGGTTGGAGCGTCTGAATGCGCCAGTAGCTCCAAGGGGGAACCAGCGGCGTTTCTTCTTAACAGATCAAGGCCGTGCCCGGTGCTTGATTGCAAGGCCAGCAAAGGTCCGTTGCTTTCAGGGCCAAACCGCATCATGAGTCCCGCCGATCCGGAGGCGGGACTAAGCGCAAGCTTTCCGGCCACTTGGGAAACCGGCCCGACAGGTCGGCTGATCCAATGCAGGTTGTCGTTCGTAGCTGCCAGACTCAAAGGCAGACCTGCTCCACCCACCGCAAGGACACCCAGATGAATGCTAGTGGAGCCGCTGAGTCCTACTTCGCCCAAGTCCGCATCGTTCCAGGAGGAATCCGGCATGCCCTCAATCCATTGTTGCAACAAGGCAGAGCCATCTGCATTAAGCTCCGAGGTGCCCAGGGGCGGCATCCGCCATGAAGCAGCGAAGGCGGCGCGGTAATAAAGCAAGGAAAGGGGGAGGGAGTTCGGCTCAATGATGTGCTGCCCCGGCACGAAGGGCCCGAGGGCGGTGCCGCGGATGAGTCCGGCCTCCGTCAGAGGTGTGCTGATGCGACCATCCCAGAGCATGCGGGAAATTCCGCCCGGTTGATGACAATTCTGGCAATTGGCGGCGAGGTACGAACGAGCCCGGTACTCGACCGGCCAACTGACATCGTTGTCAGGCACAAGGTGTGGCAGGCTTTGCACGGAAGGAATAGAATTGGTCAGATAACCATGTGCCGCCATCCAGTCAATTTGGTTGGGGGTTTGGGGCAGACGGCTGGCGGTGCGGTTCAATTGGGCCGTGCTAAAACCAAGCGTGTACCCTGCTTTTTCGTTGTGACAGGACAAACACTCCCGGCGGCCGGGGAAATGCCATATCTGCGTCCGAATAATTCCGCCCTCCGAGACCAGCAACTCTTTGTCCAAGCCTTTGCCGGACACGAGCGTGGCATTCTCGCCGTTCTCGTCCCACTGGTAGCTGAGTCCGTAAACACCCTCTTCCACGCGAATCAAAACGCGTGTCTCCAAACGCCGCGCGGTGGAGGGATCGCCCCGGACGGCTTCCATATCAAAATGCTTTACCCACCGGGCTCCGATTGGGGAAGACCAAGGATCGTTGGTCGAAAAACCAAAACTACCAGTCGTGCCCTCGGTGGAAAACCATCTTTTCTTGAGGGCAAAATCCGACCAGAACGTCACATTGACATCGTAGGGAACGAATTCATCCACCGTATCAAGGGTAGCCAAATTCCGGAATATTCCGGTGGCGGCCAAAGTCTGCGGAAGCGGCGCGGATTGCTCCGGCGGCACAAACACCAGCCGGCGAATTCGGCCTGTGAGAAGACTGGTCACCAGCAAATCACCATTGGACGGGTCGATCCCAAAGGAGGACAGATTGGGGTCGCTGGCAAGCCACGTGACAGTTGGGTTTTCGATACCTTCCAACCACCAAATATGGCCGCTGACGAAATCACCGAAAACATATTTGTCCTTAAGGTCGGGATATTGGCTGCCATGGAAAACGCGGCCGCCGATCACCGCCCTGCCCTCATGTTCCGCCAATCCGTGAAAATAGGAATAGAGGGGTCTGGCAAGAACGGCGGCATCGGGCGGGGTCAAATTGTCCGATGCTGGATAATCTCCTTCCAAAAAAGGCCAGCCAAAGTTCTGGCCGGGATGAACATGATTAATTTCCTCAATCAATCCGTTGCCCACATCGCCTGCAAAAACGTCTCCGGTGAGCTCGTCCACGCAAAAACGAAAAGGGTTTCTGAACCCGACGGCATAGAATTCGGTGCGAACTTCTTCTGGGTTCACCGGCCATCCGTTGAACTGGGTCGCTCCCACGAAAGGGTTATCAACGGGGATGGAATAGGGGGCAGCCTTTCCGACGGGCCTCAAATTGCCAGGCCGCCGGTCCACATCAATGCGCAAAATCCCACCAAATAATCCCTTGTCGATGGCTTGATCATGCAACGGCAACTCATCAGGGCCTGGGCCATGATCGGCCACTGAAATGTACAAATACCCATCAGGACCGAAGTGGAGATCCCCCGCATTGTGTTCATTGGATTCGTCGTACTGCGAAATGAAGACGACCTCGGAGGAGAGATCGGCCCGGTTTGAATTAGTGGACGACACCTGAAAACGCGACAGCCGATCGTTGAATGAATCCGCGACCATGGTCCGAAACACGAAAAAAAAGCCGTTGGTGGCGAACCCCGGATGAAAGGCCAATCCCAACATACCGCTTTCGACAAAGGTGGATTCGGTGACTTCGCGCAAATCCAAAAATACTTCGGCTGTGGGAGCTCTTAAATCGGGAATCACCATGATGCGGCCTGCTCTTTCAACCACAAACAATCTGTTGGTTTCGCCGAGGGGAGTTGCCAAAGCGACGGGCTGTTCAAAGGTGAGAGAACCAAAAGCGTTGGTCAACCCATAGCCTACGATGGGTTCATGTGGAGGGAAAACAGAAGCGGCTTGAGTCATCAAGCCAATCCAGAAATAAAAATTAGTTAAAAACCACGTATTCATACCGAGCACCGCACGCCCGGAAAGACGGCATGATCTGTGCCAAGGTTACAATACATCTGGATGAATACCAATAAAACCTCAAGGGAGCCACCATAACAGGTTGCACATCAGTGTTTGTAACCATAAATAGATTCCAGGTTAGGATTATGTGCTAAGTGTGCGGCAACACAGAACGCGGAAAAGAAATTGCCAACAGGATCAAATAAGACCAGCAAGCAGAGGTTGTTAATTAGGCTATCTCAGATTTCCACGACGCAGAAGTGCCAGAGGATAGAATGTGTCGCGCCATCGAACCCCTCCTCGGCGTAATGTAAGAATCATGGAACGAAGCAGGGCGTAATGCGCCAATGGCAGGATGAATGGCGTGACCAAGGCGGAGGCTGGGGAAAAACCGAGTCTCCTAGCCGCTACGAAGGACGGAATCGCCAACAAAAGCATGCCACAGAAAGCGATCAATCCGGGCAAAGTGCATGAAAATAAACCTATGAACGCAATGCCCCAGAATGACCACATTGAGACGACGAGTCCAATCACCAGGCTTGCCCGGTAATCCACGATGGCGAAAAAGTTCTTTTCCATGAGCTGAATGCCTTCGCCAAGGGTCGTGCCCCAATGGCATTCGGCATCGCTCGCCCCAAAAAAACCACGAGTCCGGCAACCTGCGCGCTGGAGCAGAAGACCCAGCTTAACATCGTCCACGACGGAAAGCCGGAGTTTTTCATGACCGCCTGCCTTACGGTAGAGTTCGGCACTGACCAAATTAAACGCGCCTGCTCCGAGATGGGCGCGAGGACGATTGCGGTTCACTCGGGAGACCCAATCAGATGCTCCCAAGGTAAAACCAATATGCCAGCCCGCAGCGGCAAGAGTACGGGGGGCAACCCCGGGAAGAAGCGTGACATGGTCGGCGGCATCCCTCTCAGCCACGCGAAGGGCTCGAGCGAGCGCCTCGGGGTGCAGCCAACAATCGGCATCGGTAAAAAGCAGCCAATCACCGGACGCCTGTTGACTAGCGAGATGGCAGGCATGGCATTTTCCCAGCCAGTTCGGGGGCAATTCCTTGATGTGGAGTACCTGAATTCGGGCATCCTCACCTGCCAACCGGTCAAGGATGGGGCCGGTTTTGTCAGTGGAACGATCGTTCGCCACTATAATCTGAAGTCGGACGCCTTTCTGTTGCAGCACCCGGCCGATGGTGTCTTCCACCCTCTTTTCTTCGTCACGAGCCGCAAGGATCACGCTCACGAATGGCTCTCTGGCATCAGATGGTGCCGGCAGTGAATCAAGCGTGGGGAGACGATGGACCCAGCGGAGGTGCCAGAGAAAATGAAGGGTCATTCCCACAAAAAGGAGGGCGTCCAACCAGTACATCCATTGCGGCAAAGTGGGTCTCATGGGCGAAAGGGGATGCCTAGATCCAAGTAGATGGCGCGGTTTAGTGCGGCGGCGCGCATCTGGTGGAGACGTTCGCCGGGTCTTCCATTGAAGGCACATGCCACGACAAGTCCGTGCACAGGATCGGCGAAGGCGCAGGAACATTGATTGCCGCTATGGCCGAATGTAGCAGGCGAGGATTGTGAACCGTAGGAATAAGGTGCTTGGGTGAGCGTACGGGGTTCCTTGGGTTGAAGGAGGAATCCCAAGCCCCAGTCTGCCTCCCCTCTCAAGGTTTGATCGTACAGGCCGGTGCGCTGGCGGGAGGTCCACATTTTCACCACCGATTTGCTTGGCCATCCATCCAACCTTTTGTCGTCCGCATCAAGCAATCGTTCATAAAAGCGCCCGAGCGAACGTATCGGCCCGCGAATATTGCTGCCGGGACGCGGGCGCGAGCAATAGTCCGAGGTGCTCCAGAAAGGATGCGGGTCGAGATTTCCTCCGAAAGTGGTGTAAACGGGCACCAGACGCGTTGAAAGACGGGTGAAGGTGGGGTTATCGATGGCGGCGAAGGTGTCTATCATCCCTGCGGGTTTGAAGAATTGAGACTCCAGGTACTCAGCGAAAGGAATGCCTGAGAAGTGTTCAATTAAGGCACCCAGGACAAACCATGAAGCCGCCAGATGGTATCCGGCCTTATGACCGATGGGCCAGTCCTTCTCCAAAGGTGTGGCATAGATTGCTTGCAGCATTTCATTCCACTCCAAGGTCTCGGATAGGGCATCGGCGGGACGAAATCCGGCGGTGTGGGTGAGCAAATGACGCAGGGTAACATCTTGTTTTCCGCCTTGGGCAAATTGGGGCAGGAAATCGGCGACGCGTTGATCCACGCTGAGGCCTTGTGCTTCCAGCAATCCAGCCAGGGCGATGGCGGTCAG
>JANYDC010000007.1 GCA_025359965.1 Pedosphaera sp. | reverse complement strand
GTAGTAGTTGCGCAGGGAGGTGTAGTGGATTTTGAGGCCGAGGCCTTCGGGGCGAGGGGCGTTTATTTTGTCGATGGTGGCGGTGTAGGAGTAAATTTGCAGCCAGTCCTTGATTTGGTCCTGATCGGCGGGCGGCAGGTTAGCCAAGACGTTGTTGGCGTTGGGTTTACGGTCTTCGAACTTGATGATGTTAGTGTTCATATTCCCACGATCTTAAAACACCCCATAGGACACAGAGTGTCCGACCCTCGAAAAAAGATTGAGAATTTTTTAACCACGGAAAGGGAACGACAGGACACGGAAAAGAAGGGGTTTCTGAGGCAGTTCGACTCAGAGAGTTAATGCACGAAACGCGACTGGATCCACTATTCAGTCTGCGTCCTGACCCAGAGTTGGTTGGTCAATGACAACGAATCCTGGAAAATATTCCCGGGACCGAAGGACTTGGTCCAAGACACACCGAAAAATTAACCAGGCCACAACGCCATGACCTCGGGTTCGCTGCCAGCACTATAAAAGGTCAAGCTGTTGAGAGCTCTCGGCTACGATATAGGGCAAATCCCTCGCGACAAAGATCTTCCAGCCAGAGTCTACTCCGGGAGGTCACAGGAGATGATCTTGGCCATTCTTTGAAAAAGTTTTGTAACCTTGGTCAAAAGCGAGCGTTGCAGATGGTGTGGACAGTAGTTGGAAACAAATCCGGCACCTGAATCCACAAGAACAATCGACAATACCAAGAATATGATCCGCCAAATTACCCGCCAACTCGGTCTCGCTCTCAGCTTCCTGATGCTTTGCTGCGCAGTACACACTGCCTCAGCGGCCGGACAGCCCAACAAACGTACGTTCTTCGAACAACTCCTGGCCACTCCAAACCCTGTCGTGGTGGGGCAGACCATCCAAGTTCAGGCGCAGCTCAAATATATTGACCCTTCGAATCGCAACAAAGCTAAGGGCTTGGCCAACAAGTTAGTTACGTTTTCCGCCGGAAGTTACGTGATCGCGCAGAGCACGACCGATAAGGACGGTTGGGCACGGATGGCGGTGACTCCGGCCGCAAGCTTCCTGCCAGGAAAAACAAAGTCCAAAAACCTGTACATCAAAGCTGAGTTTACGAGGGAGTACGAATACCAACACGCTTCGCTCCAAACAAAGGTCACGGTCACCAAATAATCCGGCCACCAAGTGCCAAAAGGCTGCGCCCCGCGTGAGGGGCGCAGCTTTGATCGTTTATCCAAGGATGGCGAATCTCAGCCCCATCCTAAAGATTAGTCGCAAAAGTCTGTAACCTTTAACGGGCGGCAGCGTTGCAATAAGCAGGAGTGCATCAGGCCTCAAAATCAATAAATGTCCCGAACCCATTTCCGCATATGAATTGTTCAATCCAACCCAAAACTTCCGCAATCGTTGGTTTCACTCTGCTGGAACTCCTTGTTGTCATTGCGATCACTGGAGCCCTGAGCACCTTGCTACTGGCCGCAGCCGCCACGGCGAAACAGAAGGCAAGAGTTGCGGGATGCGCCAACAACCTGCGCCAGATTGGAATGGCCGCCCACTCGTTTGCGGCCGACAACAACGGACGGTTTCCAGCCCAGCTTTTGTGGAGCGAAGACGCTGAACTTAGCGCCTCCGCTGTCTTCAAGGCCATCGCGTACAATGCAAGCCCATCAGTCTTTAGATGCTCAGCAGAAAGCCGCAAAATTGCGCCAAACTCTGGTTACGTCGTCAGTTATGGGATCAACGAACAGGCGACGCCGGAACAACCATCGTCTTTGCTGGCTCTGGATAGAAGTTCAGAGAGTGCAGGCTTTACCCGCGCTTCAAGCGAAGAGGCGGAATGGGATGAATCAACAGCGTTACATCATGCATCGAAAGGGAATGTGTTGCAGACGGACGGCAGCGTCACACAGCTTTCGGACAAAGGTCTGAGAAGCCTTCTCAAGCACAGTTTGGATATGGTCCCGGACGATTACATTTACATCCTAGTCCCTGCGAATGGATTTTTGAACACGGTGCGGAGCCAATAGCACCATGAGTAAATAACTAGAAATTCAGACGCAAGCTGGTTGCCAAGGTGCGGGTCCGAGGCATCTCCAACTGTGAGCTCAACGGATCGAGCCTGTAGTCGGTGTTTGCGATGTTTAATACGCTGATGCGAATCTCGGCAAGGCGATGCGGAAAGCGGTAGCCGAGGAGCAGATTGTGGATCCAGAAAGTGTCACCCGGGCGATCCGGGACATAACCCTGATTGCTCTGCTGGTAGAGGGTGGAGTCCCACTGACCGAAGAGTCCGGATGGATGGTTGAAGTTTGCAGACAGGGAGATTCGGTGGAGGATGGCACGATCTTTTTGTTGCTGCTGGGAAAGTCCGGGTGTGGATGACGGGATATTGGGGAGCGTAGTGTGGAGTGTATCGTCGCCAAGACGGTATCGAAGGCTGGCGGAGAAGTAATCACCCAACAATTGGGCGGCGTACAGGGAAAGATTGCGTTCCCGCAAATGCAGCTCCTGTTGGGTGCTGGAGACGCTGTCAGGAAAGGGTGGAAGTCCGGTATTGGTCAGGAGGCCGAGAGTGCGATCCCCCTGAGAAGCAAGCCATTCGGTTTCAATGCCCAGAAAGGTTCCGGTCTTGAGGGATTGATCAAAGCCGATGGAGACAGTCTCAAAGCGAGTTCCGGGAACGAGGCCCTCGACGCTTTCAGGAATCAGACTGCGAAAGGCCTGGTTGAAGCCGCCCACCTGGGTTGGCTCCAAGCGTACGCTGTTGTCGAAGAACAGACCTCCAAGGGAACGGGTGTAGCTGGCATGGAACTCGCCGCGCTGCCACGGGGTGTAGAAAAGACCAGCCTTCGGCGCAAGCAAATCCTCGGAACTAGTGCCGGGCGAGAGAGGGGCGAAGTCTGAATTCTTTGGGTAACTCAAATGATCGTAACTCACGCCGACCACAAAGCGGAGGGGATCAGCAATACGGATGGTGTAGTAGGCGTAGGCATTCTCTCTCTCCAAGCTTTCAGCCACGGAGTCACCCGGCAATGAACCGCCAAAAATGCGGGTCAACGCGGCTTGTGAATTGACGGTGCCGCGTTGGAAGCGACCTCCGACTATGAGCGATTGGCGTTCAGTCTCCCAAATCTGCTGAAGCTCGGCGGAATAGAGGGTGACCTGGCTTGCAAAGTCCCAATTGAAGAAAGGGGGCTCCTCAAGGCCAATCGGGACGCCACCGCTTTGGCGCAGGAACAGAAGGTTTGGTCGAGCATCATGCAAGGTAAGACTGTCATCCAGACGCGCCAAAAGCAGAAGGGTGTGATTGCCTGGAGACCAGGCGTGGTGCCAGCCAGCGTAGAGTGTAGGCTCCTGTTTTTCATGGACCGAAAAATCCGCTTTCGCACTGGATGGATCGTAGTAAGCGGCCACATCCCCGGCGGTGGAATCGAGCTGGCCGACTTGAAAGTAAACTTCGTCCGAAGCGGTTACGCGCTGCTTGAGCGAAACGGTGAACTGTCTGCGCTCAGACTCGGAATTGGGATTCTGCCCATTGAGGTTTTCATACAGGGAGTCAATAGCGTAGCTGAGACCGCCCACGGTGCCAAAAACAGTGGCAGACTCGCGCCAATCACCATTGCTGGTGTATTCGCTGAGCGAGCTTAGACCAAAAGTTCGTGGGTCGAAGAACTGAAGGTGGTCCTGCTGGGAAAGTTGCTGGGACAGATTGCCAGCGCCGGGAGGGGCCAGCAAGTTTGCAAGAAGCAGTTCGGCTTGACGCGCGGTTTCCAAACGCTGGTTGAAATGATTGGGGTCTTCCCGGCTTTGCAGGCTGTTGGCGAGGAAAAGATGGCCGGAAAAATTGGCGTAACTTTCCGACACAGACTGCCCAGCGAGATGGCGGCTCACATCAGCCAGACCTGCATCCTGATAAATGGCTGCCAGATTGGCGCTCCGAACGGAGCGGTCGCGGTCAAGCAGCAAGCGAGACCGAAAGAGAGCGCGCTGATCGTTGAGTTCGAGGGATTGCTCCAGATCCCGAAGGGCCGCGTTGATACGATTTTCCTGCCAGAGGTGAAGCGCCGAATAAAGCCAAGCGGTCGGGTCCTTGGGATCGAGTCGTTTGGCCAGAGCAAATTCTTTCGCCGCTGCTGCCGAATCACGCAATGAGCTGGCCGCTTTACCGAGATAGGAACGATAGAGGCCGCCCTTAGGTTCGAGAGCGGCAGCCGCTTGGAAATCGAAGCGAGCTTCGACGGGGTTACTTTGGCGGAAGGCGCAGAGCCCAAGACCAAGCCAGGCCGAACCCAATGCGGCATCCAGTGTACGGGCTCGATCAAAGGAGTCGATAGCAGGCCCAATCTGGTCTCGCGCCAAAAGCACAAATCCGTGAAGAGCGTGGGCGGCAGCAAGCCGCGGCGAGAGTTCGAGCGCACGTTTCAGGGAGATCAAGGCAGGGGTGGTGTGTTCGAAGGCAAATTCCAGTTCGGCGAGACGGGAGTGGGCGAAGCCAAAAGCCGCTGAGAGATTGACGGCGTTTTTAGCGGCTTCGATGGAGCCCGGTAGATTCGCCTGACTCTGAAGGGAGTAGGAGCGGGCGAGCCATTCGCTGGCGGACTGAGGGTGGCTGTTGGTTTGAGGAGAACCTTTTGACACCGCTATTAATTCGCGCAAGGCGACCACGGTGGGAATGTCGGAAGCGGCTGCTCGCAGAAGCGCTTCCGACTGATCGACCCGACCAACCGCCAAGATTACTGCCGCCCGCAAGATGCGTATGCCGGGGCTCTCATCAGGGGCGGATGGGGGAAGGGCTGCGACGGCCTGCAACAGATCTCCAGCGCGATAATGAGCTAAAGCTTTCGCGAAAAGATGTTGTTCATCAATTGAAAGCTCTAGCTCATCGGGATCCACCACAGCCGGGTAGTAGATAGCCCATTGGATGGGGGCGACGGAGTCGAGCAAGGCGGTCTTCTTAATGGGCTGTCCGGGCAGCAGTGAGGCTTCCTCACCGGTGTGAATGGCAACTTCATTGGTTGATGTACCTGGCATCAAACCCACAAGACCGTCGAGTAAAACCAGATGGAGCGCGGTGTCCGCTTCACTGACCTCCAGAAGAAATTCCGTGCCTCGGATGGCACCGGAGGCAAGGGGCGTGTCAAATTCAATATCCGCCGGTTTTTCACGGTCAAAGAAGAAGAGCGACCCCACCGGCAAACGGAACCTTGCCTTGCCAGCGATGCGGGGAGGAAGCAACTCCAGCGTGGTGCGTTCGTTGAGTCGGATCACACTGCGATCGGAAAGCTGGACGGCGGCGCGACTCAAGGCATGGGTGCGGAGGCGGTCTCCCGGAGCGAGCCCCTGCCCTACTGAAGTAATGCGCCAGACCCGATCCGCCGGGGTGCTGATTTCAACCACGCCCGAAGCTTCGATAATGCGGCTTAGGCTGTTGGTGCCAGAAGTTGAGTTCTGCGCGGCCGCGGAAAACACCGCGAAGGCGAAGAGGCTAAGCAACCATTGAACGCGACCCACCTTTGAAGTATGGAGAAAATTGTGAGTCAGTTGAATCATTTTTATCCCGGGATGGCTTGAGGGTCGGTTCGGTGCGCCTAAGAATTTCGCCGGATATCACAAGGGGATATCCGGGGATTCTTACTAAAGGGGTTCTAGTTGCCAGTGGCCGCGACACTGAACGATCCGGCATCTGTGCGTTTAAGAGCTGATTTCTCGTACCGGCGGACCACAATGCTTCCAGTCGCACCGGTGGTAAAGGTTAGGTCGTACTCATCCCATTTGCCCGGCTTGAACGTGACGACGATGTGGAATGTATCAGTGCCAGCCGCTGCGTAGGTGTAGGTAAAATCGGAAGGCGCGCTGTCATCAAACTGAATTCCACCCACGGAATTCTTGAATACGAGGCGGGGAGGAGTTGAGCTGTAGTTCATGGTATAAGTGAACCCAACAGGGTTGGTCGGAGCGACTGTGGGCACACTGTTGGTGTTGCCCGTGGAGGTGCTGGGGAGCACGGCGTTCTGCGTGAACACCCCGTTGTCGGTGGTGAACAGGGAGCCAAGTCGGTAGATGCGGCGCGTGAATAGTGCATTTGATCCATCGTTAAAGGTCAGATCGTATTCCTGTTTATCGCCGCCGATGCCGTAGTAGCCAAAGTTGATGGTCAATGAAGCCGTGTTCGAACTAATCACGCTGTAGGAGTAGGTAAAGATATTTCCGGTGCTGGTGGTCTCGACTTCTCCTGAGGACGATCCTGGAGTGGCCACGCCACTGGTTCCAACATCGAATTGGTATTTATCAGGCGATGGCCCCGTGAAAGTGTAGCAGACAAGCCCGGTCAGCGAATTGGGTGGTGCGGGAGGAAGGGTGGCCGTGATCACAGGCAGGAGGTTGGTCCCCACATTGTTGGTGTCGTAAGAAAGGTAATGAAAGGAGCCAATCTTGCGATTCTTGAGCACATTCTGCTCGAACTCTTCACGGACCCAACTGCCCGATCCGGCGGCGGTGAAATTGTAACTCACCGTATCGCGGCGTGCGGGCGAGTAGGATCGCTCGACCTGCCCCTCATGCGCGGTGGTGCGGGAATAATGGAAACTGAAATCATCGTTTCCGCTGAGGTAAACGTCCTGTCCATTAGTGGAGGTGAGGAAATGAACCACGGAGCTGGATGTTGAATCGTCCATCTGAAGTTGGATCCCATCCAGCAACCAGGGCGCAAAACCGTTGGTGGGTCCTGGGGCAATTAGCAGGCGATAGGAGGCAAAGTCGACAGAGCCATCCTTTGTTGAAAAGACTCGATCCACTGTTTGACCATTGCCAAGAACGGGCTTGCCGATATCAACCCAATTGGTCAGTCCCACTGCGCCTTGCAGGATGTAGGATTTGCCTATTTCAGTTGGGTATTCGACCTCCATAGCGGTGTAGATCCTGAGGTTGTTGGTGCCATCTGCGAGGGTCGAAGATGGTTTGAGCGTGAGTAGCGAAGCCGCTGCAAGTGTTGCCACAAATAATTTCGTCATAATCAGATTTCTCGTTGTTGAGGCCCTAATCGGACCCCGCTCGTTGAGCATAAATCCCTATTAGCAATCGGGATGCCAACCGCGTTTCATTCAATAAACACGGGTGTTTCAAGCGTTTTTAGGTTACAATGCTCCGATATCGGAACGAGTGTTCCGCGCAGGGATTGGTGAACAGGACGGTAGCCTTTGGGACGGACGAAGCATCACTGAATGCTAAGACGAAAAAACTGGACGAACTTGTCAGAAGAAGCTGGTAGCGTCATAAGCCTTCCATTGCCAACGACAAAATCTTGGTTGGTGGTCCAAGAGGACGCTGGATCAAATGCACTTTCAATCCCATAACGCAGTCCCACTTCTGTGGGAAATGTCAGTAGAATTGGGTTGGACCCCACCACCCATCCGACTTGTGGAAGGTTAATGACTCTCAGGGGGAAAATAATTTCAAGTGGCACTCCTGAAGCGTTGCTTACGGACAATGTATAATCGCCTGAGTCAGACACGCCCACATTGGTCAGATGAAGCGTAGGCCTGGATTGATCAGGTATGATTCCTACGCCTGTCTGCCAAACATACAGCATGGGTTGAGAGCCGGTGATAACTGCCTGAAGTGTGACCTCGGAACCGACTGGGACGACTCTCAAGGAAGGTGCCACATCAATGGCAGGTGGTGCGGGAGGCTCTGCGGGCGTCAGGAGGTAGTTTAAACGGGCGATGGCATGCTGAGTCCCGGCGGCAGCAACCACGAAAGCGTATTGGCGACCCTTGATTGCGTCAAAATTCAGGCGCGCCGCGCCTCCCGGGGCCACGGAATCGTTATCGCAAGCAACAGAAACGAGATCCGCGTAACTGGTGAGAGGTGCCTGATAAGAGTAAACGGCTAACACTGTGTCGTAGGTACTCCCTATGGTGTCCAGAGTGACAACCCCATTCGTGGGAGGTTCGTAAGCGAGCCAGTAGGTGAAGTTTCGGCTGATGCCACAATGCAACGGTTCGTTGGGATCGGAAGTGGCGAAACTGGCATCAAAAATCTGGCTTCCGTTGTAACCCCGTGCCACACCGGTGGCGGCTGCGGCAACCCGGCCTGTGCCCACAGCAGCAGACCGCGTGGTATCATCACTGCCATGAAGACCGCTCTCCAAGGCATCGAACAGCTTGTCTCGCGCCAGGGTGTTGGTCTCGCCCTCGGAATTGATCTGTAGTTCGATGGGGCGTGTTTCGAAGCCAATGTTATTGCCACCCTTCATCGTGATGCGAAGACTATAAAAGCCCACGTTCCCGGGCTGAAGGCTGGGGATGAATACGCTGGGGCTTTCCTGGCCGATCAGATCATTTCCGTTGAAACGCCAGTTAAATTTGAGCCTGTCGGAGACGGGCATGTCGACGGTCAAAGTGACGGCATCGCCCTGGCGTGCGGCTTGATCATTTGAAACGCTTACGATAATGGGCGGCGGACTGGATGCCTTGATAAATCTCCAGGCCAAATGAATGCCGCCGATGGCTCCAGCAAACCCGTCAATAGCGATCTCATAGCGAACGCCTGCCCGAACGCCGATTTGGATCAAACTTGCAGGGGCAATTCCGACCGAGTCATCATTGCGCGCATCTTCACGCAGCTTGTCGAAGGTGAGGGCGGAGGGGGGATCGAAATGATACGCAGACATGAGGGTGTCGAAAGTGCTGCCATCCGTGCCAAACGTGGCGATGCCATCCTCCGGTGCGATCCAGGAAATCCAGACGGAGTGCCCGCCAATCTTGCCGCCATGGCGCGGTTCGTTGAGTTCCAGACTTGCGCCGGCATTGGAGGCATCCAACTGCCCGCTTAACGTCGTGATCACTTGACGATTGGCAAAAACATCCTCCAGCACCGGGTCGGCGGCACAGACTGGTTTAGTCAGCAGCGGCATGACCAACAGCGCGAACAGAATCCGCACTTTTAGACATTTTGAAGACCATTTCATAAAGGAAACCAGATTCATACCAGCGGAGACTTACAGCCCTCCAAAGCTTGCGCCGAAATCCTGACGCGCAAGTTGCTTAAGCAGAATTACTGCCAGATTTTAAAACACCAAAATACCGAGGGTTTTGGATCTATGGCCAGGCACCCTATGTTCCGCTCCCGCTGAATTCGTTCCGCGTGCGGAACAGGTCATTCGCTGCCGCCCCGCAGCTCGGGCCATTTTTCCAATCTCCGCAACAGGGCTTGAGGGGACATGGCCAACTTGGTGGCGGAACGTCGGATGCCTCCGTTGGATTCCTTGAGTGCATCGCGAATAAGGCGATACTCTTCTGCTTCGATGGGCGTTAGTAGTCGCTCCACCGCAACTGCCGGCACAGGTGTGTTGGTGATGGTCCCGGCATGAGGCTCGCTCCGCCTGGACCAATTGACATTCAACTTTAACCAACGTTCGTTTTCATCGGTTCGAAGAAGAGAGCGCTCCAGCACATTTCGAAGCTCGCGCACATTCCCGGGGAAATCGTGGGCGGCCAGGGTGGAAAGGTCCTCTTGCTTAAGAAGAAGGCCGGGCCGGTCATATTTTAGGGCCAACTGCGCGAGCAGGGTTTCAGCCAGTTTCGGGATATCCTCCCGGCGCTGACGGAGTGGGGGCAGTTCGATGGAAAAGACATCGAGACGATAGAGTAAATCCTCGCGAAAACGACCGGCCTTGACCTCATCGGCGAGTGAACGATTGGTTGCGGCGACAAACCTGCCGGTAAATTTCAAGTCTTGCGATGCACCCAGACTCCGGTACTCACGGGCTTCTAGCAAGCGGAGCAATTTGGCCTGGAGGACAAGGGGTACTTCGCCAATTTCATCCAGAAACAGAGTCCCTGCGGCGGCCGCTCCCACCAACCCGATTCGTTTCTTGTCCGCCCCGGTGTAGGCGCCTTTTTCAGTGCCGAACAATTCAGACTCGAACATTTCCGCCGGAAGCGCTGCGCAGTTTATGGCAATGAAAGGGGCTTCGCTGCCAGGGAATGAAAGCTGGTGCAGAAGCCTCGCCGCCACATCTTTGCCGGCTCCTGTCTCACCGGTCAGCAGGACCGTTGTGGTTGCGTGGCGCGCTGCCTGGCGCAATTCCCGGACCACCTCCACCATGGCTTGCGAATCACCCAGGGTTTCACTGGCCTTACCGGAAACCGAGCGCGACGACAGTCGAAGCAGGGCGCGATGCAGACAAGCGATGAAGTCATCCACAGACACCGGCTTAGTCAGGTAATCAAAGAGTCCGTTGCGCGTCAGGGTCACCGCCTCACCAAGGTCGGGAGCGCCGGTGATCATAATGATGGGGGCATCAGGCTTCCGTAGGGCTATCTGAGAAAAAAAATCGTAGCCCTTGCCGTCCGGCAGATGATTGTCGAGCAGGAAAACATCGAAGCTGGCGGAAGCAATCTGCGCATGCGCGGCCGCAAGGTTGGCGCAGAGGGTGGGCTGTCCGCCTTCGTCATGAATAATTTGTGAAGCCATTTGGCCAAACCCAGGATCGTCCTCAACAATCAGACAGGTAAAGAAGCCCGGCTTGGATTTTAATTTCTCACTGGATGACATGATTCAACCCTAGGATAACTCCACTAGGGACTTTGCCAAGGGCGGCTTGGATTCCTCCAACTCTGCGGCAAGGGCATGGAGCAATTCATCAAGGGCAAAAGGCTTCGGCAGAAACCGGATGGCATGGCCGGATGGAGTCGCTGGAATATCCTTTGTTTCAGCACTTGTATAAATCACCGGTAAATGTGTTGCGCCGGCGCGAATTTCACGAATCACCTCAGCCCCGCCCATAACCGGCATTTCGCCATCCGTAATAAGGAGATGAATTTCTGAGGAGTGTTTGCGAAAACAATCGACTGCCTCGGTTCCGTTCGCTGCCTGGAGCACCCTGTAACCGTTAGCGAGAAGTCCGTCGGAAACGAGTTGCCGAAAAGCCACTTCATCGTCAGCGATCAGAATAAGCTGATTACTGCCTCGCATGATCGGAACATGCGAGACCGGCGGAGCCAAATCCTTCTCAATCACGGCTCGAGGCAGGAGCACCTCAAAGGTGGAGCCTTTACCCGGATCACTTTCCAAACGCAAAAGACCATTGTGGGATTTAACAATCCTCGACACTGTTGCGAGGCCGATTCCAGTTCCTTCCCCCTGCCCCTTGGTGCTGAAAAAGGGTTCAAAAATTCGGGCCTTGATTTCGGGCGTCATCCCTTCACCGGTGTCTGAAACCATGAGGGAAACATAAGCTCCGAGGCTGCCGTCGGGCATTTGTTCCGCCTCCTCGGCCGTCAGCTCGACGTTGTCCGCCGCCAAAGACAGCAATCCCCCCGAGGTCATTGCGTCCCGCGCGTTGACGCAAAGATTGAGCAAGAGCTGGTAAAGCTGAGTGGCATTGCCACGAACGGGCCAGAGGTCGTCGGGGAGGAACACCTCAATGTTTATTTTCTTGGGAAAGGTTTCGCGCACGATTTTCTCTAATTCTCGCACGATCGGCCCCATCGCCAGCATCTCCGTGTCACTTCCCCTGCCCCGCGCGAAGAGAAGCACCTGCCGCACCATATCGGCGCTTCGATGGGTGTTATTCTCAACAACCGAAAGCAGACGCTCGGATTCCTCATCGGGCTGTTTCCGGCGAAGCAGTTGGACCCCCATAAGTATTGGAGCCAGGGCATTGTTCAAATCGTGCGCCATGCCTCCGGCAAGCGAGCCGATGGTATTCATCCGCTGCGTCCGCAAGAATTGTGCCTCGAGCTCCTTTTGCTCCGTGATGTCACTGCTCATCATCAGAAGCGACTTGGGCTCTTGGTGTTCGTCGCAAATCAAGGTCCATCGGCTGGCCACCGTCACGCATTTGCCTGTTTGCGTTTGGAGCCGCAATTCTCCGTTCCATTCCCCTTGGGCCAAGGCGTTTTTCCGGGCTTGGAGCGCAGCCACGCTGTCAGCAGAGAAAAGCCGCTGAAGTGCATCGGTCGTTTGGAAGTCCACTAGAGTCCAGCCATAAAGCCGAATCGCGCTCGGATTCGCGTATACCAAGAGGCCACTCAAACTTTGGACCAAAATCGCGTCATGCGCCTTATCGATCAGGGCGGCCTGTTCACGAATCTTCTCGTCGGCTATTCTTTTTGCGGTCTGCATCATCCGACGGGTCCGATACCACTCCACTGAATTAAAAAGAATCGAGCCGCCCAGAAGAAGTGGCAATTGCGCGGCTACAGGGATGAGCCAAGGCAGGAAAAGACCGCGACCAAATGCAAAAATTGCCAATCCCACGCCCGCCGCTCCCGCGCCTAAAGCCACAGCCGTGGCGGGCACGGGCCGGAGCCAAAACAGACTGGAACCAAGAAGCGCAAACAGAGTGAACCAAAATGCCTCCGATCCTGAAGAAAGGCGGGCAAGCCAATCCCCGCGAACGAGGTTAATCAACTGGGTGGCATGGACTTCGACTCCAGGATTAAACAATTGCTTGTTGGACCAGCTGTGGAACGGACTTCTAAACTCATCCGGACGACCTCCGAGTAATTGCGTCATAGACCTTCCGCCCAGAAAAACCGTCTTACCTCGAAAAAATTCATCGGAAACTCCGGCGGGATCCAGTGCTTGTTCATAGGACAAATGTGGAATCGTCAGCGGAGGCCCATAGTAACGAATCCACCATCGGCCTGCTTCACCCGTGGCTAATTTGGAAGTTGCGTTGGTTAGGCCCAGCAACCTTGCGGTGGACCAAGCCAAGGTGGACTCACCACTTGGAAGTCCGGAGAAATGACGACGAACTCCGAAGTCATCATCAATACGTTGAGAGGCAAATCCCCAACCCGCTGCGGCCTCCATGAACTTGGGGTAGGGAGGCGAGATAGATGTCAGTCGCGCCCATTCCCCCTCCACACTCCCGCCGTAACTCTGTTGACCATTGAAATCGCCAGCTAGAATCACGCGCCCGTTGGATCGAATGGCTTGCGCGAAGTCGTCGTCTGCGACCAGGCTGGGTCCAGCATCGGTAAATATAATATCGAACACGACAGCGCGAGCTCCAGCGGTGGTGAGACGTTTAAGAAGTTGGGCGTGAATATCGCGAGGAAACGGTTGGGCGGGATTCAACCCTCGATCCACATATGAGTTCAAATCCAGATAGACAATGGCAACTGGAGATTCGATGACGCGCGCCCTGTCAGGACCGGAAAGAAAGTGCAACGAATCATAGCTGGCCCGGACTGACAGTGAGGACACGGACCTTTGCGACCCCAACATTAATACCGCCAACAAAGCCGCCATCGCGCTCACGATCAGCGCGGTGATAACCCTAGGTCGTCTGGCTTTTGGGTCTAACATGATCCTTTAAATCTCCACCAATCGTAAGCGCAAGACGAGCGCAAGTTGAGCGCCTTCCTCCGAATTAACCCAAAGCTGGCCAAATGAGGTTTACGACAAAGGCTTGCGATTGGTAATTTACTTCCAGCAAAGCCCAATGCTTCGATATGGACGGCATGAGGCCAGCCTGGCGGGGAACCCATAAAGTTGGTGGTGCTTGGGCTTGGCCCAGTACATGATAACTTGCCTCAATCAAACAATCCATTCGCCTGCGAGAGTTCCTCGAATGGAATGCTGATCCGGGCCGTCAAACTCTGGTTAATGGTGGATCCGCTCAAAAAGCAGTCCGAGCAACGCCCCTGAAGTTGAATGAACATCGCGAAATTATTATTGAGTCGAGAATTGCTGACCGCCGAGCAGGTTGATGACGCCAATGCGTTGCATCAGTCCGAGGGGTTGCGTCTTGATCGCGCCATCATTCAGTTGGGATTTCTGACGGAGTATCAGATGCTGGAGCTGATGGCGGAGCATCTGCATTTGCCCCTGGTCAAACTGGACGATCTCACCATACCCCAGGAGACCCTGCGCGCGCTGCCCGCAAAAATCGTTTATCGCAAGCGGATGATTCCCATAGGGCGGATCAATGGAACACTAAGGGTGGCCACTAGCGATGCTTTCGATCTTTATGCTCTCGATGATCTTAGATTGAGCACTGGGCTAGAAATTGAGCCGGTGCTGGCATCGCGCGAGGAAATCGAGAAAGTCATCAAATCGCACTACGGTCTGGGCGGCGACACGCTTGATGAAATGGTGGGAGCCGGGGATGGGGCATTGGGCGAAGTGGTGGAGGGAAGCGAGGATCTGCTCGAGATGGCGAAGGAGGCCAGCGTTATCAAGCTGGTCAATGAAATCATCATTGAAGCAGTCAGCGAACGCGCCTCAGATATTCATATTGAACCCTATGAGCACCAGATCTCGATTCGCTACCGGATCGACGGCGTGCTCCAGGAGGCCTCTGTCCCCCCTCAGATGCATCGATTTCAGGCGGCAATCATCAGCCGAATCAAAATTCTGGCCAACCTCAATATTGCCGAACGCCGCATACCTCAGGATGGGCGCATCAAGTTTCAAGTTGGCGGCCGTCAGGTCGATGTTCGCGTGAGCGTTATCCCGATGCTTTTCGGCGAGGGTGTCGTGATGCGTCTGCTGGACAAGTCCAATGTCCTGTTCACCCTGCAACAGCTGGGTATGGACGAGACGACTTACGCGATGTTCAAGGCGATCATCGACCGTCCGCATGGAATTTTCCTGGTGACCGGGCCAACCGGCGCGGGCAAGACAACCACGCTTTACGCGGCGTTGAATGCCATTATAGGCCCGGGCATCAAGGTGCTGACGATTGAGGATCCCGTGGAATATCATTTGCAAGGAGTGAATCAAATTCCTGTGAATCACCAAGTGGGGATGACTTTTGAGAAGGGACTGCGCGCCATTCTGCGTCACGATCCGGATGTGGTGATGATCGGTGAAATTCGAGATTTGGAAACGGCAAGGGCTGCAACCCAGGCAGCAATGACCGGCCACTTGGTCCTCTCCACTTTACACACAAATGATGCAGCCTCGGCTGCAATGCGGCTGATCGAAATGGGAGTGGAGCCTTTTCTTGTCAGCAGCACGATGATTGGCGCGATGGCTCAACGGCTAGTCCGGCGGATCTGCACCAAGTGCAAGGTTTACTACACTCCCGAGCCATCGGAGATTCCCCGCGACTTAAAACTTGAGCCGGGCGAGCAACTGGCGCGCGGCACGGGCTGTGCCCACTGTCGCAATACCGGTTACCGCGGCCGAACCGGCCTTTATGAACTCATGGTGATGACGGACGTGATTGCGGAAAAGATCATCGAACGCGCGCCTTCGCCTAAAATTGTGGCTGCCGCACGGGAGTCCGGACTCAGATTGTTGCGTGAAGACGGCTGGATCAAAGTACGCCAAGGCCACACGACGCCGGATGAGGTTGTGCTTTGCACGGCGCTCTAAAGCCATCGTTCTTTCTGAGTCATGCCCAAATTTGATTACATCGCAATGACCGAGGCGGGGGCCCGCGTCACCGGGGTGCTGGAGGCTGACACAGAGTCAGCCGCCCTGAGAGCAATGGCAGAGAAACGTCTTTTTCCAGTAACGATCCGGGACAAGGGCGCCACACAGCAAAACAGGAACAAGAAACGGAAGGTAAGAGATTCAGACCTCGGGACCTGTTACGGGCAACTGGCAGACTTGCTGGGGTCGGGCGTTCCACTGTTACGCGCTCTGGACAGCCTGATCAAATCCACCCCAAGCACCAACTTGAGGGACTTGCTAAAAGAGATTCGGGGGCAGGTCGCGGATGGAAAATCCCTGACAGAAACCCTGCGCCAGTGGCCGGAAGTATTCCCCCCATTGCATACCGCCATGATTCAGGCCGGTGAACGCGCGGCTTTTATGGAGGAGGTGCTAAGAAGCCTTTCCGGATTCATTGAACGATTCGAGGAACTGAGAAGCAAGGTCATGGGAGCGTTGATTTATCCAGCGTTGCTATCGGGTCTTGGGGCGCTTGTCATGATTCTGGCGCTGATGTTCTTTGTGCCGAAGTTCGAGCCGTTGTTGGCCAATGCCAAAAAGCCACTGCCGTCGGAGCTGATGTTTGCCCTTAGCCACTTGGTGAGAGGGTACTGGTACTTGGTTCTAGGCGGGATCGTCGCGGTGGTTGCCGGGGTGATGAGTGTTCTCAAAAGCCCGACAGCCCGCATCAAACTCGAGCGCTGGCAGCTCAAGATCCCTGTGGTGGGCATGGCTTTACGACTGCTGGCCATCACGCGTTTCTGCCGAATCCTTGGAACCATGCTGGCTAACGGCGTGCCATTGTTGCATGCCTTGAAGATCAGCAAAGACGCCACCGGCTCAAAAATCCTGGCGGACAACATAGCAGAGGCGGCAGAGGCGGTCCGGGACGGAAAACGCCTCTCCGAGCCATTGACCAAGGGGCGGTTCATCCCCGAGCAGATTTTAGCCATGATTGCGGTGGCGGAAGAATCGAACAATTTGGATAAGGTCTTGGTGCAGATCGCGGACACGGTAGAACGCCGCACAAATCGTCAGGTGGATCAGGCAGTCAGGCTGATTGAACCAGCTATTCTATGCCTTGTGGCGGGGGGGATCGGGTTTCTGGCTTTAGGGCTTCTTTTGCCGATTTTTACCATGGCAAGCGCTCTCGGTTCAAAATAGGCCGGGCGCGGAGCTGGCCGCGATTAAGTTTCTTTGAATAATCCGAGGCTTGTTTGAGTCGTTTGGATGCTCCAATTGAGTGTCAGAATGGATAATTGGTTATGAAACTACAGATTGCATCGAAAAGATTGCCGCGGCGCAGCGCGGCCGGCTTTACTTTAATTGAAATCCTGCTCGTCATTGTCATCATTCTGATGCTGGCTGCGGCACTGGTGGTATTTGTGCTGCCCCAACAAAAAGGCGCTGAAAAAAACACCACCAAATTGATGCTCCAACAGGTCGGAAGCGCCTTGGACACCTATAGGTTGAACCTCAGCCATTACCCCACCGAACAAGAAGGCGGAATCGACGCTTTGCTAAGAAAGCCCGCATTTGAGAATGAAAGCATGGGGGAAAAGTGGCAGGGACCCTATCTCAAGCCAGGAACGAGCCTTGAGGATCCATGGGGGCACAAAGTTCGTTACGAATTGAATGACACATCTGCTGGGGCCGACACCGAAAAAACAGGCGGACTGCCCTACAAGCTTTTCTCCACAGGCCCTGATGGACAGCCGGACACCGACGACGACATCAAACTGGGCGGAAAGAGCCCGGGCGAAGCACAGACCGGCAGTCAGCCTAATTAATGACCTGCTTGTGCATCATCAATCCAAAAGCATTAAGATCGAGACAGGTTCTCGACAGGTAAAATCTTCGGCGGCATTCACCTTGGTTGAATTGCTGCTGACGGTTGGCCTTATGCTCGGATTGGTTGGTGCGGTGGTCATTAACTTCGGTTCCTTGGACCGCCATGCACGCCTCGAAGAGGGGGCCTCCCATTTGGAGACTCTTTTCCGTTACGCCAGGGCACAGGCGGGGAACACCGGACGCCAGGTGCGGATTGTTTTTGATTCCAGTCCACCATCCGAAGCGGGGGCAACGACCTCAACAAACCAAGATCAAACGGACTCAACGAGTGGTGTCCAAATCCTTTGGGAAGCAAATCCGTTGGCGGCTCCAGGCAAGTTTGAACTACTCCCAGGGGCGGAACTGCTTATTGACCAGGTGAACGAACTGGTGAGTGTTCGGGAAGTCCGCCAACCACGTGCTAATTTACCGGAATCCAACAACCGCAAACAGCAGGTCCAGCCAAACCCATCACAGGTTCCACCCTCTGTTGAATCACAATTGATGGACGGAGCCCCAACCGGCACCCAGACGCTGACCTGCTATCCAGATGGGTCGAGCGATTCAGTGGAGGTTGTTGTCGGCTCGGCGAATGGTGAGGACAAGCGCCTCGCGGTGGTGACACTTTCAGGTTTAACCGGGGCGTCAAGTCATCGTGTGAAAGCTGCCGAAGACGCGGCCGCTCCGACATTAGCAGAAACCGCCCATGCGGAAGAGTTGCGTGCCCAATGAGAATCTCTCATTCACCTCGAGGCCTTCGGCTTGGCTCGTTGGAAGCCGCGGTTTTGCTTGAGGTATTGCTCGCCTTAATCTTGTTTGTGGCTGCCGCAGCCGTGGTGACCACAGCCTTCAATGCCTCCATGGCGAGCTTGGAACGCCAGAAAATGGGGTCACGGGCCTTGAATATTGCGGCGAGCGTGCTGGCCGAGATCCAATTGGGAATCCGTCCCGCCAGCGCGGACAGCCCGCGCCCCCTTGAATCGCCCGCGCAGGACTGGACTTATGAGACCGCTCTGACGCCAACAGAAACAATAGGTGGGGGTGTGACAGGGTTGACCCGAATCGAGGTGGTGATCCGTCATCAAAAATCACCGACCGTTCAACGCATGGCACAGGTGGTCAGACTGAAAACGGGTTCCCTAACCAATTCTCCGGCGTCGACTCCCCAAATTTAAGTAATGCTTCCGTCTAACCCTAAAACCCAATCCCCAGCCCGATGGAACAGGCGCGGAGCAAGGTCCGGGTTTACGTTGGTGGAAATCATCCTTGCTATCGGGCTTGCCACGGCGCTGCTGCTCATCGCGATGACTTTTTATCATCAAGCGGCGGATATCCGCGGGCAAATCCTGAGGGAATCAGAGCGACTCTCGACGATGCGCCTTGTTTTGGACCACCTCGCCGGCGACCTGCGCGCGGCTCAACGCCAAACCAAAATCGGGAACGAATTTACCGGCGACTCAACTTCGCTGCGTTTCGTGAAACAAGCCCTAGTCATGCTTCCAGCCAACGCCGCGCCAGGGACAACAGAGCCTACCGACTTGGTGCAAATATCAATCCTCACCCTCATAGGCACGAACGGAACCAATGTGACCATAACTGGTCTGGACCGCATCGAACAACCCCTCGATCTAGTTGCGTTTTCATCGAACCTGATCACGAATTCAGTGGATATCTCGCCCTACCCACCTGAATCAGCAAACAAAAGAACGGAGCCGTTCGCTGACATGGTCCGGTTTGTCCGTTTTCGCTACTGGGATGGATCAACGTGGCTGGCTGGTTGGACGAACAGCACTCCTCCAAACGGGGTTGAGATCGTACTCGCCACCGATAAGCAACCGGAGGAGGCCGGGCCCGAGGACTATCCGGTTGATGCATTTCGCCGCGTGGTTTTTCTGCCAGGTGGACAGTTGAGTCCCGCTCAGAATGCTGGCATAACCATCAATGATTCCAGTCTTTGAGCAACCAGCATGAAAACTCAGAACCAGCCAGTGCACCGAACCGCCCGTCAGGGGTTCGTTCTGCTGGCGATTCTGGTGTTCATATTACTGCTGTCGATGATATCGATCAGCCTGCTTTTTCGTTCCAAAGGGGATGAAACAGCAAGCAATGCCGCAAGCGGAGCCGAACAGGCTTGGTCTGCCGCGATGAGTGGTGTTGAGGAGGCCATGCGCGTCGCGGCCTCGTCCCAGGCGGGTTCAACGGACTGGCAGGACGACCCCAGCCTGTTCCGGGCACGAGAGGTTTATCAGGATGGAGCAGATCAATGGTGCTTCACCATTTTTTCGCCTGCCGAAAGCGACTCATTAGTGGAGGTGCGGTACGGTCTTTCAGACGAGGCAGGCCGACTGAATCTCAACCATCCTGGCGAGGCTGATCTGACGAGGATTCCCCGCATTACTCCCGCCTTGTCCACTGCTTTGCACCAGTTTATTGGACAGGATTTTCAACCGAGCACGACCAACGCCATTCCCGGTGTGGTTGAGATTGAGATCCCATCGCACGGCCCGTTGGCCACCCTTGATGAGCTTCTGTTGCTGCCGGGCATGACCAGATCCCTCCTGCACGGAGCCCCCCCCGGTTCAAATGACTCGTTGGTTCCAACCACAAGCAGCGATAATCGGCAGATGCCCACCGAAACCACAACCACCAAACGTGACCGTGGTCTGGACCAGTACCTCACGGTTGTCTCACGCGACCCAAACCGCTCGAACGCAGGCCAACCCCGCTGCAACCTGAACGATCCAAATGATCCTCTGCCAGCAGTAGATTTACCGGCTGGATTCTCCAATTACGTTGCCGCGCTGCGCATCACAAAAGGCCGCCTCGCGCATGCCTCCGAAGCCTTGGAAGCCACGGTTAAGGCTCCAGACGAACGCGGTATTGAAGTAGAGGTCTCCTCGGGCATCACCAAGGAAAACCTAAACCTCCTGCTGGATCTCTTCGCCACCGACAAAGAGAGCGGTCACGATGGACTCATCAATGTGAACACGGCGAGCGCAACCGTATTAACCACTCTCCCCGGCATTGACCGGCCACTCGCAGAATCAATTGTCTCGACCCGCACCGGCCTAAGCCCGGAACGACGAGCCACCATCGTGTGGTTGTATCAGGAAGGCTTGGTGGAGGCTGAGAAGTTTAAAGCCATTGCCCCACAACTCACGGCTCGCAGCACTCAATTTCGTTTCAACGTCATCGGGTACGGTCTGACCTCGGGGCGATACCGGGTGTTGGAGGCGGTGGTGGATCTTGCAGGGACTGATCCTCGCATCGTCTACTTGCGGGACATCACCCGATTGGGGCTACCTATAAACTTGAAAGAGGAGAACACTGCAAACCCTGACGGAAAAGCAGCTTACCTCCGGGCCCCAGGCTCCGGCTCCCGCAACAACTCGAATGGCTAACCGGATCTCAATTCCTTCACTCTCACTGGCGAACTTGCTCCATCGAAAGCAACGCCGCTCGCCGTTGCCCAAGCTGGTCACAGTGCTTGACCTGGATGGAGCCACCCTTCGGATCGCCCAGGCCAGCAATCGATCCGCCATAAAATTGGTCGCCACCGTGGCTCTCGATATTGCGCCGGATGCAGACCGGACCGATCCCCTGCTGATGGGCTCATCCGTCGGCCGTGCGCTCTCAAAGTTAGGACTTAAACCCACCGCAGTGGTGATGGGCGTGGCGCGAGCCCGGGTAGTGTTGCGAAGCCTCAGACTGCCGGTTGTCCAGAAGCTGCCCGAGCTGGCTTCACTGGTCCATTTTCAGGTAGCCAAGGATCTCCCCTTCTCAGCCGAGGAGGCCGTGATCGATTTCAAAGTGGGAAGCGAAATCGTTCTTTCCAGAGAACGTCTGGATGACGAACTGAAACCTGAAACCGGCGCGGACTCTGCCCCTCCCACTCCTCGATTGGAAGTGCTTGTTGCCGCTGTGAAACGGGATGTGGTGGAATTCCATGAACGGCTGGCGGAAGCAGCTGGATTCAAGCTGTCCGCCTTGGGGCTGCTGCCCTACGCAAACTCACGCTGCATTGAAGCATGCAATCTCGCCGACGGAGCGGAAGCCCTAGCGCTGGTCACACTGCGGCCTGATGAAGTGAGCGTGGATGTGATGGCCCGCCAGTCCCTTCTATTCAGCCGCGGCACGGTCATGCGGGCGGTGGGAGAGACGCCACACATTGATGGAGCCATCCCTGTCACTGTTGAAGCTTATGTACAGGCTGCCGGGATCGAAGCGGTGCGGAGTTTGCATGGCTATGGCGGAACGGAGCCCAATTGGCCAGTGGGCAAAGTGGTGGTTGCAGGAGCCACAGGCTGCGAAGCGGCCGTGGCCGAAGCCCTGACTTCGCGCCTAATCATACCCTGCGCCCAACTTGACCTTGCAGAAGCGCTGCGTTTGGCACCCGAACTTCGAGAGGCGGCGAACGGATCCGTTGGGGCGATAGGACTTGCCCTAGGTTCTTGTGACGAAAACGGAATGCCGTTTGATTTCCTCAATCCAAAGCGCCCAGCCGTGCAGCGCAACATGCAGCGCATCAGGCTTTTTGTAGGCGCGGCAGTCTCGGCGGTGGTTTTGATTGCCCTGCTTGCGGTAAGAGCAGTTCTTATAGATCGCCGAATGAGCGTTTTGAACGCCGCCAATTTGGAGCTGGCCGAAGCGGAGAAGAATCGGCCCATTTACAAGTCCTTGATGAACCGCGACAAAGTGGTGGGCGAGTGGATCAAAGGCGGACGCAATTGGTTGAGCCATTACGCCTACCTCGCCTCGGTGCTTCCGCCGAGTGAGGAGGTTTACCTGACCTCAATGGCCGTGGACAATCGGGGGATCATCCGTCTCGCAGTGCAAGCCCGAAGCGGCGAAACCCTGGCACGCCTGGACAAACAACTCAGGGAAGCCGGGTACGAGGTGAAACCTCTGGCCATCAATCCCGGCGCGAACCGTTTCGGATATGAATTCCGTTCCAATGTCGAACTGGCCCCCTCAACCAAGTTGAAGATCGACTTGGACAAGCTAAAGCAGGTGGCACGCCTGCCCGATGACGCTTCGCTGGATCCGAAGGCTTGGAAGCGAGGTGCCCAATGAACCATCGCGAAAAAATAATGGCAGCCTCCGTCGGCGGCCTGGCTGCTTTGTTCGCTGTGATTTTAGGAGGACGAATGCTCTTCCTAACTCCGCTGCGGGATATCGATAAACGCACGATGGCCACCCGGGAAGGCATTGCCAAAATCCAAGACGAACGCAGAGCCTTCTTTGCCGCTGAGGACCGGCTCAAGGCCATAGCGCGCCAGACCTTTGCCGAAACCACTGAACAGGCCAGCGCGATCTCCGGCGAATTGTTGACACGCCAGATTTTAGCCGCCGGACTGGAGGAATCTGATTTTACCCGCCTGCCCTTTGGACCCCGAAAATTGCGCGGAGCCAGCGAGATCGGCTGGAACATCCAGGGGGAAGGCCCACTGACCAATGTGGTTAACCTTCTGTTTACGCTGGACGCTTCCTCATGGTTGCATCGAACAGAAAACCTGACTCTCACCACTGGCGACACTCCCGGCACGGTGCGTGTCAATTTGCGTTACCTGACCCTGATTATGGACCCAGCATTTCAGGTCACGCACTTAAACCCAACCAATGCCGCCACTCTTGCATCCCAAGCGCGTCGCCGGCTTGACAACCTGGTTGCAAGGGATCTCCTCCGTCCTTACATAAAACCTCTACCCGTCGTTGCCGCCCCTGCGGCACCAACCTCAACCAAACCCGGGGGTCCTCCGGGGCCGTCAAATTACCGGATTGTTTCCCTTTCAGAGTGGGAGGGTCAGCCTGAAATTCACGTGAGAGATCTAGCCGCCCAGAAAACCGCGCGATTCAAAGCCGGTGATAAACTGGCTGGCGGCTCCGTCGTCATGGTGGACTACCGCGCCATGCCCGAACCGGGCAATTCATTCCTACAATCCTACAGCAGGATCATCCTTAAAATCGACCAGGAGTACTGGGCCATCGAGAGTGGAAAAACTTTCGCTGACAAACACAAACTGACCGACTCCGAACTGCCACCCCAACTGGCCAAGGCCGGCACCAAGTGAACACTTTCCCATTTCCGAAGACCATGAAGCACTCAACACTCATCCTGCTCGGCGCCTGCCTGATCCGTGCCCTCGCCCTCCAAGCGCAAAACTCAGCACCGCCCGTTGAGGCTTTGGCCCCGGTGACGCTCGCCCAGGCAAACACGGGCGCCCCCGCTACGCCGACACCCTCTGCGGCACCGGCCAAGACGGACAAGAACATCCGATTCCAGTTCGATGGAATTCCCTACTCCGACGTTCTTGAACGTTTCGCCCAAATGGCGGGGAAACCTCTTCTCGCCGATACCAACGTGGCTGGCACTCTGACCTACGACGATCCGCATCCCTACAATTACGTCGAAGCTCTGGATACTCTGAATCTCATCCTTGCCATGAAGGGGGCGATGCTCGTGGAGGATGGCAAAAATTTAAGGCTCGTCCCTTTTAAACAGCTGCCATCAATGCCGATCCGCATCATGCGCGGCACAGATAGCACCGGCGACATCCGTCCCGGCGAGGTCATCACCGTGGTGTTGGACATCAACAACCTTGATGGCAAAGAGGTGGCGGACTCCGTCCTGCCGATGCTTTCTCCAGGAGGTTCGGTCGCGCCGCTTTCCAAAGGCCGCGGCCTGATTATCACGGATCGATTGGCAAATATCCAAAGGGTGCGCACACTTCTGGCAACCATTGGGACCGAGCAAACGGCCGATCGGCCGATGCGGACCTACAATTTGCTGCATGCCTCCGGCGCAATAGTCGCGGATTTGCTCAACCGCACCTTCGGCGTTGCCACTGCACCAAAGCGGACCAGCTACAACCCAAACAGCAAGGCCATGGATGTTCTGCCTCCTGATCCGAATGATTACATCACAGCCGTGTATGACGAGGCTTCCCGCACCTTGGTTCTGTTTGGACCTATCGACCGCATTACCTTGGCCGAGGAACTGATCAACAAATTCGAGCAGAAAGACGGGGGCGGAGGGGATGTCCGCATTTATTATCCCCAAACGATCAAGGCTGAAGACCTCGCGAATATGATCAGGCAGGCCATTCCTGGAGTGGCGGCCCCGAATGAGACCTCTGCAAGCTCAGCCACGAAAGCACGAATCATCGCTGATGTACCACAGAACCGGATCATTGTGGCCGCGCCGATCCCCAGCCAGCTTGATCAAATCGAGCAACTGGTCACCCGTGTCGACAAAGGTGTGGTGGGAGCGGTGGGCCGCCCCGATGCACAGTCGCCGCTGCGTTCCCAGACTGTTCAACTGACCAAGATTTTCAGGCCACGAGCCACGGAAGCCACCAACGTGGCGACCATCGTGAAGCAGGCTCTCAGCCGCCGCAATGCCGGAGGTCAGAATGTCACCACCGCCAGCGTGAGTTTTGATCCGGGCAGCAAGAGCGTGGTAGTGACGGGTTCACCTCTGGATGTTCAAACCGCGACGGATATCGTGGCCCAGTTGGAAACGGGCACAAGCCAGCCCACTCCGCTTGTGACAAAATTCATTGATGTAGGTTCGGCGGAAGAAGCCAAACGAATCCAGCCTTTGCTTGAGCAGTTGTATCTGAACCAAACTTCCGATGGCACGGCGGGAAGCATCGCCCACGCCAAAATCCTGGCCAACCCTGATTCCGGCAATCTGATCATAACAGCCAGTGAGGATCACCAAAAACGTCTTGCGGAACTGGTGAAACAGTTGCGCTCAGATCGCCCTGAGGGAGCTGTTCGGCATCTTAAAGTCATTGGCCTGAAAAACACCCGAACGGACACTGCGCTTACCAGCATTCAGAGCCTGGTGACCGAGCGCATGGCTGACCGCCGTTTTTCAACCATTCCCAAGCCATCCCTGGTGGCCGACGCCCCGAACAACCGCTTGCTGGTGACCGCCACGGACGAACAACTGAAGGAAATTGAAGATGTCGTAAAGGTGGTGGATATTACTCCGGCCCAAACCGAACGCCAGATGACAGTCATCCCGCTCCAGGTTAAGCAGGCGCCGGAAATCATCCCGCTTCTCACGCAGCTCGTCGCCCAGCTCGCCACACCGGGCGAATTGGCTCCAACACTGATGGCTGATCCCACGGGCAGGCAGATTATTGTTTTAGCGACCGCCAAAGATCAGGAACACGTCCGCGACCTGGTCAAACAGTTCGATGTCACAGCAGCGACCTCGGCACCCCGTCAGTTCCGGGGGGTTGAGCTTTTTAGCCGGACCGCAATCGAGTTCACGCCCTTGGTGCAGCAGCTCTATGTGGAACAGAACCGAGGGCAACCCGAGCCCGCAGGCGGTCTCGCCACCCTGCTGGCCGAAACCAAGAACAACCGGATCATGGTGAGCGGAAGCGAGAAGGAGATCACACGAGTCGAATCCATCATTCGCCAGCTTGATCCCGCCGGTAAAAGCGCGACCAAAAATGAAACACGGGTAATCAGGCTCAAAACCGGCTCGGCCACCGAGCTGGCTGGTTTGGTGGAAAAAAGCATGAACGCACAGTCCCAACGTGTGCAAGTGCTGGTGGACACGCGCAGCAACGGCCTGGTCGTGACCGGTGAATCCAGCGCGGTTGAGGCTGCCGTACAAATGATCCAGCAACTTGACACCCGTGTGGACTCCGGTCCGCGCGAGGTGCGCCTGCTGGAGTTCAAGTCCGCCGATGTCGCCCCGTTTGTGGTTTTGATCAACAACCTGTTCTCGGAGATGGTTAAGGATCAGCACGGGCCGGACTACGTCTCCCCAACCAAAATTGTGGCGGACCCCACGGCCAACCGCCTGATTGTTACGGGTGGGCGGGATGAAATCGACCAGGTTGCCGCGCTGGTTCGAAAGATTGATAATGCCCCGGAGCAATCGGCCGGAGCACGCGTGTTTAAACTAAACATGTCTGAAGCTTCGATGATGGGACCCGTTGTCTCGAATGCCATGCTGAAATTCGACGCCCGAGGCCGTTCCATATCCCGCGTCACAGTCACAGTGGATGAGAAATCCAACTCGCTGATCGTCGCTGGCACGCGAGCCGACCTGCAGGATGCCGAGTCCGTCATTGAGAAATTGGACGGAGAAACCACTCTTAAGGAACGCGTGCTGCGGGTGTTTGAGGTCAAGGGGGATGCTGATGTGCTCTCCACCCTGGTTCAGAAAGTATTTGCCGCCCAGAATCCTGGGCGCAACTCCACCGGCATGCCCAGCATCACACCCGAGCCTGCCGGCAAGCGTCTCTTTGTGCTGGCGGCACCGGCCATGATGTCGCAGATCGAAACCATCATCACCTCCCTGGATGAAAAGCCTGACCAAGGACAGCGCGACCTCCACGCCGTTGATTTGAAGAACTCGACCGCCGGGGAAATGCTGCCCAAGGTGAAGCAGATCTATGATGAGCAGGCCAAGGACAAGACCCTCAAGCCGGCCACCATTTACGCTGATGCTTCGGGTGCCCGGCTATTGGTGCAAGGCACGCAGGATCAGGCCACAGCCATTCAGCAAATCATTGAGACATTGGAAAGTCGGACCCGGCCAGCGCGCGAAAGCAAAGTGTTCGACCTGGGCAAATTGTCCGAAGCCCAGCGAGTGCTTCCCATGGCCCAACAGCTCTACAAGGACCAGTTGATCAGCAGCCCGCAACTCGGGCCCGCCGACGCTCAAATCTTCAGCGACAATAAAACAGGCCGCCTCTTTGTGAGCGCCCGCGCCGATCAATTGAAGGTGATTGACGAGATCGTCGCTCGCCTGCAGGTAACCGGCAATCAGGCTGGACGCGAAACCCGTACGGTCGAGGTCGGCGGAGCGGCCGATGTCCAACGTGTCCTGCCCTTGGTTCAACAGCTCTATCAGGATCAATGGAAAGACAAACAGGATCTTGATCCAGCCGACGCCCAGTTCATTGCCGATCCCAAAACCGGCCGACTCATCATCAGTGGAAAGCCAGATCACCTCAAACAAATCGAAGCCATCCTGCAACAAATCGGCACTGGTAAATCGCGCGCCGACAATCGCAGCACAAAAATCATCGACCTGACCACGGCTAGCGCGGTGGAACTCTCAGCCACAGTGCGCACGCTCTATCTGGAAGAGGCAAAAGGCCGGCTCGGCAACCAGGCTCCAGATACACTGATCACGCCGGATGCAGGCGGCAACCGGATGATCGTGGTGGGTGAAACCAATGAGATTAGCGCAGTCGAGGAGTTGGTGCGCAAATTGGACAAGGTGAGCGCACAAAGCGCGTCCGCCCGCGTTTTCAAAATTAAGTCGGCCGATCCGGACAAGGTGGCTGAGATTCTTACCTCGTCGCTGGTTCGCTACGATGCCTACGGACGTCCTCAGAAACGCGCCACAGTCTCGGTTGATGCAAAAACACGGACTCTGATCGTCACCGGCGATCCGAAGGAATTGCAGGGTGTGTCCCTGATTATCGAGCAGTTGGACCAATCGCTTGGCGATCAGCCGGAGCGCAAGATGAGGGTGGTGACCATCAAGCAGGGGAAGGCCGCCAACATCTCAACCCAGGCCCGCCAAATATATAACGACCGCATCAAGAGCCAGCCTGATCTCAGCACCACCGAGTTGCTGATGATTGAGGAAAGCGCCAGCAACCAACTAATCCTGGGCGGAAACGACGCACAACTTAAAGTCGCAGAACAAATCATCGAGGACCTGCAAGCAGCACAGCTTTCCCGTCCTCAACGCGAGACCAAGCTGTTTGATGTCGGCACGCCGGATGAAATGACCCGCCTTATGCCCCTCGTGCAGCAGCTTTACCGCGACCACGTCCGCGGTCGTGACGCCAACGATCTGCCGGATGCCCAAATCATTCCCGACCTGAAAAATGCACGCCTCATTGTGACGGGACGAACCAATCACCTTGCTGAGATTGAAGGCATCCTGACTCAACTCCGCGCCGGCCAGACCACGGGTGAAGTGCGGGACACACGCGTTTACGAATTGACCACCGCCACGGCATCCGAGCTTTCTGCAACAGTGCGCACGCTGTATCAGGAACAGGCCAAGACCCGTCCAGGTTCCCCCGCAAATGACACGCTTATCCTGCCTGACACCGGATCGAATCGAATCATTGTGACAGGTGCCACCAACGAACTGGTGATTGTGGAGGACATCATCAAGAAGCTCGATAAAGTTGGGGCGCAAAGTGCGTCCACAAGGGTCTTCAAATTAAAATCCGCCGATCCCGAGAAAGTGGTGGAAATTCTCGGCACCTCCCTCGTCCGCTATGATGCTTCAGGAAGACCCCAGAAACGGATCAGTGTAGTGACCGACCTAAAGACCCGCTCGATCATCGCCTCAGGTGATCCCAAGGAGCTGCAGTCTGCAGCTGTTATCATCGAGCAGTTGGACGCTTCGCTGGGCGAGCTGCCCGGCCGCACCATGAAGGTGATCGCCGTCAAGGACAGGCCGGCCTCCGAACTCTCCGGCAAGGTTCGCCAGGTTTATCAGAACCGGGCTCACGATGAACCCGAGCTGGGAGCTAGCGAGCCTCTGATCATGGCGGATACTACCAGCAATCAGATCATCATAGCCGGCACGGACAAACAACTTGCCGCGATTGAGGAGATCTCCCAGACCCTTCAAAAAACGGGCGAAGTGAGTACGCGCCAGGCACGCATGTTCCCGCTGGAACGGACCTCGGCAACCTCGCTCGTCACCATGCTTTCCCAAGTTTATGCCAAGCAAATTGCGAGCACGGAAACCTCCGAGCGCGTGGTGGTTAGCGTGGGTGGAAATGACCGTTCCCTGGTGGTGGATGCCCCTGCCGCAACCATGGCGAGGATTGATGAACTGATCAAAGGCCTCGATCAACCCGGACCCGAGGGTGCAAACGTTGTTCAAACCGTCCGGCTTAATAAAAGCCGCGCCGAGGATATGGCTGAGTCGGTAAATCGAGCCATCACCAACCGGACCGGGCCATCATTTGGCCGCCGAGTAAATGTGACCCCTGTTCCTGGGGCCAACAGTTTGCTGATCAATGGCCCCACCAACGCGGTGCAGGATGTGATGAAAATCGTCCATGAGCTGGATCAGGAAAGCACCGGTTCCGGTGAAATTGAGATTCGCGTTTACAAGCTTGAGAACGGTGCCGCCAAGGAAGTGTCCGCGCTGATGGAAAACCTACTGCAATCTGTGACACGCAATCTTGCGGGATCCAGCACCACGTCGGGCGGACGTTCGCGCGAAGCCACTGTCTCAGTGGACGCAAGATCGAACAGCCTGATCATCTCGGCAACACCGGCCCATTTCAAAGTAGTTGAGAAGATTCTCCCCACTCTCGACAAGGCCCCGGAGCGTTCGGACAGGGATGTCCAGTTTGTCTGGCTCCGCAAAGCCAAGGCCTTTGAAGTCTCCTCCCAGTTGGAGGCACTTTTCTCCGACCGCCCTCGCGCCATGCGCCCGGTGATCGAACCCGATTTTCAGGGTAATTCCCTTACTATCATCGCCAAGCGCGGAGACATTGCGCAAATCCAGGATTTAGTGGCAAGGCTCGACGAGCAGGGCAAGTCCTCTGCCGTCCAAGTCCGCCTGCGACCGCTCGACCACATGGCTGCCGATCAAATGGCCGAGATGTTGAGGAATATCTACCCGCAAGTTTCCGGCACTCCCGTTCGTGTTTCTGAAAAAGTGGGCCCCACTTTTGAGAAGAAACCCGTCGACACCACCAATATCGTTCAAGAGGTCACTATCGCCGTCGACAAGGCAGCCAATGCCTTAATTCTCTCCGGTCCAGCTCAAGAGCTCGACAACGTCGATAGGCTGATCAGCGATTTGTCCCAGAATTTTTACGGAAACGAGTCGGAGTTTCGCCTTTTCTCGATCCAGGACGCCGACCCTGTGATTGTGGCCCGAACACTGATGGAACTGATCAAACAGGAGGCGACCTTGGCACCGCAGCACCCGGGCGAACCAGTACAAAGAGTTCCCGTCCAACAGCACATCACGGTCGTGGCCGAGCCGCGCACTCGCAGCGTCATCGTGCGCGCGAGGCCCACGGATTTTGCCCTGATGGAATCTTTGATCAAGCAATTGGACAAAGCCGGTCAACTCGCGCAACTGGACTTTCGCGTGGTGCCGCTGACCAATGCGCCGCCAGACAAGGTGCTGGCTCTCGTTCAGCAAATGGTCACCCAGCTTAACGCCACCAGACCCGGCGAGTCCGTGACGGTCGCGAGGGACACCCGGTCGAGCGGACTGGTGGTCATCGCTCGTGAGGTGACAGGTGCCCAAGTCGAAAAAATGATCCGCTCGCTGGATAAACCGGCTGAGAACGTGGAAGCCGAAGTGCGGATCATTTCCCTGAAAAAAGCGAATGCAGCCCAACTGGCGCTGGTTTTGCAACGGATGCTCAAACCAGGTGCCCAAGGCGAGGCCACTCCCGCAGCCCGCGAACTGCAAGAACAGATCATTCGGCTGAAAATCATGGACAACAAAGGCAACACGGCCCTTCTGGATTTAACCAAGCCGATCAAGATAGAGTCAGACCCATCTTCTGGAGCGGGTGGCGGCAACCGCCTGATACTCACCTCTACTGCGGAAAATCTTAGCGCGCTAGTGGCGGTCGTCGAACTCATGGACTCTGTGCCCGTTCTGGATGGGGTTGATGTTCGCTTTGTCAAACTGATGTACGCGGAGGCCGCTTCAGTTTCGACAACCCTCAACTCCATTTTTACCCAAGGCAAAGCTTTGGCGGTTGGGCCCAACGGCCCCGGTGCCGAGCCGGCCGGCGAAGGCAGGGCGTTGGTCAGCCCCTTGAACGTAGCCATCAACTCGCGGGGCAACACTGTCATTCTGAGCGGCCGGAGTGAGAGTCTTGATCTGGCGATGAAGATCATTCATGACATGGATAGCGAGGTCGGTGGTTTTATTACCGATGTGCGTCTCTTCCGGCTTAAACACGCATCGGCCACGAAGCTCCTCCCTTTGCTGCAATCCGTCTTTGCAGAAGGACCCCAGGTGGGCGGAGCTGAAGGACTCGCCGCCCAAGTTTCGCGGCTCCGTGTGCTTAGGGATGGAGGTCTGCCCAGTGCGAACGAAACATCCAAAGTCCGTGCGGCCCTGACCATCCAGGCCGACGATCTGGCGAATATTTTGATTGTCGCAGCGCGCACCGACACTCTTCCACTGATTCAGGATATTATCGATCAACTCGATATTCCTGCAGCTTCCGGCTTGGAAACCGTTCGCATCTATCCGCTCGAACATGCGGACCCGTCGGCGATCCTAAAAATATTGACCGACTTGTACAGCGGACCCCGCTCCGTGAGTCTGCGCACGGAAGACAAGCCCATTCTCTCTCTGGACGCCCGCACTGGCTCGTTGGTTGTGGCGGGAAACAGTAAAGCGTTTGCCATTATCGAGGCGCTCCTTAAGACGCTCGACCAAAAGCTGCCTTTCGATCTGCGGGATCTTGCCATGGTCCCGCTCGAACACGCGGACGCGAATTTGGTGGCCACGACGCTCCAAAAATTGATGGATGCCCGAGTCACCCAGCGAGCCTCGCTCAACCAAGGCCAGGCGGACGCGCTGAAAGTCATCATCATGTCTGATCAGCGCAGCAACTCACTGCTGGTAGGCGGCAGCCGAGAAGGCTTTGAACTGGTTAAGACCATGGCCAAGCAATTGGACCTGGCCGCACCGGCGTTGAGCGGCCGGGTCCGGCTCATCCCAATGCAGTTCGCCGACGCTCGCGTAATCGTTTCGACGATTGGCACGCTTTTCGAACAACGTTATGCAGCCAACCGGACAGCGGATGCTCAACGAACCAAGCCCATCATCCTTGCCGACACCCGCAGCAATTCATTGCTCGTCGCCGCCAGCCAGGAGGATAACAACACCCTGGACGATTTACTGAAGCGTCTGGATGCCAAGCTTGAAAACCCCTCGCTCACACTCACAGTTCTATCCTTGAAACATAATGACTCAGCCAAAGTGGCAACAATCATCGAGGCCATTTTTGCGGCGCGTCAGAAGGCCCAGACGCTCCCCGGTCAAACCCCCTTCCCCACCGATCAAATCAAGCTGGAGCCTGATTCCCTGAACAACGCCATCATTGTCTCGGCGAGCAAGGAGAACCTCGAACTCATCGAGAGCCTGCTGGCTAAATTGGATCAGGAACCCGTGGTTGCAGACGGAATCTTTGAGACGTTCACCCTGGAGTTCGCCGACGCCCAGCGCGTGGCGACGATTCTCAAGTCGCTCGTTGATCAGGGTCTCTACCGTCCGGGCCTTCGCGCGGGAGCCAGCGCCAAAACAGGCACCGGTCGCGATGTTCTATCCGTAAGCGTGGATGGGCGAAGCAATACGCTGATCGTCAGCGCCAGCCCCGAAAATCTCGCCATCGTGCGCGAAGTTGTGAAGCGGATCGACAACAAGGACCTTGCTGCCACTGCCGATGTGCATCTGTATCAACTGAAAAAGGCCCGTGCCAGCACCCTCGCCACCACGCTTCAGCAGTTCTTCCAGGCCAAGCAAAGCGCGGACTCGACCGCCATCAACGCGGGGACTCGTTTGATACCTGTTTCTGTCATCCCCGATGACCGGGTCAACACCATCCTCCTCACCGGTGGAAAAGAGGCATTCGCTCTGATGGACCGGATTCTTCCTCAAATGGATGGGGATAGTGTTTTTTCGAGTCTCAATTTCCGCGTGTTTCCCCTTAAGAAAGCAACAGCCTTGAAGATGAAGGCTACTCTTCAGCCGGTCTTTGCAAATCGCCCGCCCCGAGTCAAAGGTGAGCCCGTTGACCCTGTGACAATCATCGCCGATCAATGGATCAACGCCCTGTTGGTAGGTGCCGCCGTGGAGGACATGGGATCTGTTGAATCGCTCATCGAACGGCTTGATTCCACTCCAAGTGAGAACGGGACGGCCATCCACGTGTTCCCTCTGGCGAAGGCCGACGCCCGACAGGTTGCCACGACTGTGCAGGGGTTGTTCCGCGAGAACCAGCCAAACCAAGTTGTGCCCATCACCATTGCAGCAGATGAACGGATCAATGCCTTGGTCGTTTCCTGCGGCGAAACCGATGCGGAGCACATTGGTGAACTGGCCCGGAAGCTTGATACCGAGCAGGTTTCAAAAGTCAGTGAAATCCGCATCTTCCCGTTGCAGTACGCCCGTGCTGAGGCCCTATCCACAATCCTTAACACTGCACTCAATACCAAGCCCCCCCAGTTGAACCAGCAGAGCCCCAACGCTCAATCGCTTCTCCAGTTCGCCACCCGTGGGGCGGACGGCAACCAATTGGTGACAGCAGCCTTGAAGGAGTCGGTGCTGATCACTCCTGATCCGCGCATGAACGCGCTAATCGTCTCGGGGCCCGTGGAATACATGGGTCTGCTCGACCAGATCATTCGCCGCATGGACGCCAGTTCGCCACAGCAGGCCAAAATCAAAGTGTTTGCGCTGCGCAATGCTGATGCGCGTCAGTTGGGACAAGTGTTGACCCAGCTTTTCCGCATGACTCAAAATGCAGCCACAGGCAATCAACGATCCATCCAATACACCTTAGTCCGCCAGACCGCGGGCGGGGAGGACGGGGAACAGTCGTTGGCGTCGGCGACCGTTGGCACAGCCGAACAATCAGCCCTTACCGTCACCATAGACCCCAGAACCAACAGCCTATTGGTGGGAGGCACCGAACATTACGTGACCCTCGTGGAGCAAATCATCGAATCGTTGGATTCAGGCTCCGCCAGGGAACGCACCTCGGAAGTGATTCGGTTGAGAAATTCCCAGGCGGCGGATGTCGCGGTTGCTATCCGCAGCTTTCTTGATCAGGAACGCCAAAAAGCGATCCAGGCCTTGGGAGCAGATGCAGCCGCCTCTACTGCTCGCATGTTTGATCAGGAAGAGGTCGCAGTGGTGGCTGAGCACGTGAGCAACACTTTGCTCCTCTCGGCCAATCAGCATTATTACCCTCAAATCAAAAAAATTGTGGATGACCTGGATCTCGCGCAACCGCAGGTCCTTATTCAAGTCCTCCTGGCCGAAGTCACACTGGATAACGGAACCGATCTCGGTGTGGAGTGGAAAGTCGGGGGTACGGTGGACAACAAAGTCTACGGCGTGGGCACCGATCTTGGCGTGGCCAACAGTCTTCAAACACTCGGCGGCTTCTCAGCCGCACTTACCGGCAAAGACTTGACCTTCCTTCTCCGCGCTCTCCAGACCGATGGCAAACTCGTGGTGCTGAGTCGCCCCCAAATTGTCACGGCGGACAACAAGCCTGCCAGCGTCAACATTGGCCAGAGAGTCCCGCTGCTTGATCAGAGTCGGCTCGATGTAAACAACAACCTCACCACTTCCTATATTTATCAGGATGTCGGAGTGAACTTGAGCGTCACACCCAAGATTAGCTCCGACGGATTTGTCAAAATGGACATCGGAATGACCAATAGCGACATCAGCACGTCACCTCTGAAGCTCAACGACAATTCCTCGGCCGTGATCATCAACCAACGCCGTGCCCAAACCACCGTCACGGCCCAAAGCGGTCAGACCATTGTCATAGGCGGGTTGATCTCCACCTCGGACAGCAAGAACGTCAGAAAAGTACCCTGGTTGGGGGACGTTCCCTACATGGGCGCCTTGTTCCGCACCACGACCACGAGCCGTCAGCGTAAGGAACTCCTCATCCTCCTTACCCCTCAGGTGCTCTCCAATATCCAAACCCCGGTGGCCCTTCAAGACCCCGTCGAAGTAACTCGGCAAGTTCTGGATGAATCGGTATTCAAGTCCATGGAACGAACCGATAAAATGAAGAACCGTTTGCTGAGTCCATTATTCCCAACCAACACCCCTCCGGTGCGCACCATCAGCGGCCCGGAAACTAAGTCCGAGGTGAAATGAAAATTTCTTCGCCCCTATTTAGGCGGTTGGTGATGTCGCTGACATCCCTATTGCTTGTCGTGGCAGCCGGATGCTCCACTTTGGATGGTGGTTCAAAACCCGTCGGAGAGATTCATCTCTTCGGACTGCCAACCGCACTAACCGTGGCAGGCTCGTCTCAGGCAGGAGGTGTTGGAGTCCGCATCTATGCGAGCGAGGTAGGAGGATCGAAAGGCATACCAATAAAAACAGGCCAGTTGGAAGTCCTGATGTTCGACCAGTCAGCCGCGGGATTGGATCCACAAAAGGATAAACCACTCAAGATATGGACTCTGAACGCTGCGGCGTTGAATCCATTTTTGTCCGCCACCATGGTAGGGGCAGGCTATCAATTGGAACTGAAGTGGGACAAAGAACGCCCCACCGGAAAAGTATTCACGGTAGTGGCGAGGTATCGAAATTCCGGCAAGCGCGATATCTATTCCTCCCCAGCCGCGATCGCCATCGCAACTTATTAGCAAATTAGGATGGGCAAAGCAGGTTCATGCGTGGTGGTCAACAAATGCAGACTGGAATGTTTTTACTCAGGGCAGGGAAAGCTCTATGAGTTTCGCGCCTGACTTCACTTCGAGAAGGGAAGGCTCAAACCACAACTCCAGCGCCTCATGTGCGTTTTGTACCGCTTCTGCTTCCGTATCCCCAGCTGAGGCACACCCAGGCAATTCTGGGAAAACTGCCGACCAGCGTTGACACTCAGGGTCAAACTCCACTAGCAAACGGAATTTCATTGCGCGTCAAATTATCGCCGAATGTGGAGTCCGGCAAGGCCCGCTTATTCCGGCTTAGAAAGCTGATCTTAGCTGAACTCGTTCAAATACTCAACAAGCTCATGAATATTAGTAGAAGGATCAGCACTTTCAGGGTCGTTTGAACCATGCATGGAGATCAGTTTCTTTGAGTTCCGAATCGCATCAGGTTGCCTGTCAATTAGGTCGTCATACATCTGCAGGTCATTTTTGTTGTACTTTCTTCCAAGGCGATCGGAGAGTTTTTTCTGATAATCACCTCTGGATACCGCCGTCTGCTGGAAGTCAAAGTGAAGCCAGTACCACAATTCGAAACACTGATTAGCGTAGGCGACTTTGATCCCGTTTTTCTTGGCCCATGAAAATGCAGCATTAAAATTCCCTGAAGGAAACGAATCCCTGTCAAATACACACCAGACCGATATGAACTTCGAACCGCTTCGCTCTTCGGCGTTTTTTATTCTGATGGCTTCTTTTACAAGGCTAAGGGTGTTGTGACCAGTGCCCACAGGAACAATTTCCAGATCGTCTTCACTGCTTGGAAATTTTTTGAAATAATTTGGGGCGGTTAATTCGTCCTCACAGACGATTAAGACCTGGCGCGTCTCACGCGAACCCGTAGATCTCCGATTGTGCCGCTGTTCTCCAGGCCTAGCCACCGCTATCCTCCATCGGTAAATCACCTATGAAAGGAATGGCCCCAAATTTGCCCAGTATATAGTCTTTTCCGAAGGAAGCCTCTTTACGAACCTTAAATTCGGCTAGTGAATAAAGGTTCGTCGCGCCAAATGCGTCCTTTTCGGTGAACCAAATCTGGTCCCTTCGAAAAAAACGATTGCTCAACAGGTTTGTATCATGGGTTGCAAAAATGATCTGAGCATTCTTGTTATTGGTTTTGTTGTTGAACATCTTCACAATCGCACGCGAAAGCAAAGGATGTAGCCGGGCATCAAGTTCATCAACTATCAATGTTTTCCCTTCAAGCAAGGTGCTGATGAGAGGGCCCGCCATTGATAGAAACTTCTTCGTCCCCTCTGATTCATTTTTCTCAAGGTCGAATTCCACCAATCCTGACTGCGCCTTGTTGTCGTCGAATTTTTTGTGCTGAGTCTTCAGCTTGTATTCCTTGAGATTTTTTAACGGTTTTGAGAGAAGTCCAGTCCCTTCCGCAGCTTTCTCTTGGATTGTAGGAACAAGTCCCTCAATAGCAAGGTCCGCAACACGGGTCAGCGAAAGTACCGCGGATGCAAACGCAGCGTCGGACATTTTTTCGACAGTATAGCCAAGTCTGGGATCTCGTGTGGCAGAGACGAAGCCCAAGTCCCTAAACCACTTCAATATTTCGCCGGATGTCTCCCCATTGAATTGAGCCACTACGCTGAGAAAGAGCGCGTTGGGCCTCGTTTTCTCAATCAAGCCGCGACCTTCTTTAAATTTTTCCGCATTGATATCAATCCGGTCGGCTTCCCTGACGAATAGCTCGGTCTCCCGATTGGAGTAATGCGCGAAGAGCCATTCGGTGTGAACGCGCTTCCGATCAGTCTCAAAACCATACCTGTATCGGGTGGCGTTTTGAATGAAGACGACCTCAAACCGCGATGGTCTATGTTCGTATTCAGTGCTCAACAGGAACGGCTGCGTGGGAATTTCCTCCTCCACTTGGCCCTCTCGCGATGAGTTCAAAGCCATAAAACGCACGAACCCCAAAGCCGAAATCAGATTGCTTTTCCCGCTGGCATTCGCGCCATATACAACAGCACTCTTCAGCAAGCGCTGATCGTTTACGAGAGTAACGCAGTCGGACTCATGCTCGATATCTGCAGAAGCTTCCAAGCTGAGGGTCATTGAATCCTTAAAGGATACCCAATTTCCCAGTGTAAATTGTTGTAACATATCTAGACTTTGAACGGAATAAACTGGTTTCAATCCGGATTCTTGCGAAAGATTCGCATAAATCCCGGATTCAGCAAGAATCATTCAGTTAATCGAAAGCCGTTTTGAGCAAAGTTTGAAAGGTTGCACTGTGAAAATTAGTCTCACCATCCAATTCAGCAAAGCCTACAAATGCTTCCTAAGTACTTAAATATTGAACGAATACGCGCACAGACTCCAAGGTTGGGGTGCTAAACCAGTCGCGAACTGTCGCCGAGGCAAAGACTATGGAGCAGGGTAAAACCATTGGATAATGGGGGATCAGGTTGGCTCTGCCGCTTGAGGGCGCGGATGGTGGGATGGGAATTGGAGCGAGCGAAGGGATTCGAACCCTCGACGTTCACCTTGGCAAGGTGATGCTCTACCAGACTGAGCTACGCTCGCGCGCCAAGTCCGATTAACGTAGAGGAATGGATGGAGATTGCAAGAGTTCTTTTGGCGGTTTTTAAGGCGCGCGCAGTCGAAAGAAGGGATGGATGCCGGAATTGGCAGGCACTGCCGCAGACCACGGAGGCGGAGTTGTAAATACGTTGGTCCAAACGGGCTGCCATGAGGAAAAATCGGAAGTGCTTTCCAGAACCACGGGAGAGAACAAGGGGAAAGCCGTGTAATGAAGGGTGGCAGGTAATCGGGGCATGATCTCAACGCGAAGATCGAAAGCTGGTATGGTCTTAAGTGCGCGAGCCAGATTGAGCCGACCACCCGTTTTGACTTTTCCTTTTAGAGCGGGCAGGACGTCTACGCTTTTGAGGATTCGATCTGCCACCTGAGTGGGATTGAGGTAAGGAAAGCGAGCCAGGATGAGGGCTGCTGCTCCGCTGACGTAGGCGGTGGCCAGTGAACTGCCTGAGAGGGTTTGATAGCTGGCATCGCTTGAGTTATAGGTGGAGCTAATAGCCTGCCCGGGAGCGGCCAAATGAACGGAGTTGGTTCCGAAGTTGGAACCGCTGGTGCCAAAACCTGGTATCCAAAGTGTATCATCCCGAGTGGATGCGGTAACGGTGAGGATCGAAGGGAGGGTGTAGTTGCCGGGATAGACGGGCAGGATGTCGTTGTTGGATTTTTCATTGCCCGCCGCCGTAATGAAGATGATGCCAGCCTCTTGAGAGGCAAGAATGGCAGTGTAAAGTGCTATTGAATCGTCCGGGCCATTCCAACTGGCGTTGATGACACGCGCACCCATCTTTCGGGCGTAGTCGATACAGGTGACGGCATCGGAAATCGAACCTCCGCCTGTGGCATCCAGAAAACGGCAGGTCATAATTTGAGCCCTCCAAGCGACGCCAACAACGCCCAAGCCATTGTTGCCCGTCCCCCCAATGATGCCCGAAAGGTGGGTGCCATGGCCGTATTCGTCTTCAAGACTAATGATCCCCTTGGCATTGGCCACCGTGGACATGCCGTTGATATCATCCACATACCCATTGTGATCGTTATCCACACCGTCGCCAGCGACTTCTTTTGGGTTTCGCCAGAGATTGTCCTTCAAATCCTCATGAGTAGTGCGGATGCCGCTATCGATCACGGCCACAATGATATTGGTGGCGTCATGCAAGAGATCCCAGGCTGTAGCGGCATCGATATCAGCGGAGGGCTTGGCTACGTTGAGCAATCCATATTGAGTGCCGTCCAGAAGCCTGGGGTCATTAGGCAAGGCCGCTGCGTGAACATGGTAGTCAGGCTCGGCAAATTCGTACCATCCACTGGCATTAAGCTCCCGAGCCATTTCCAAGGGGTCACGCCCAGAGGGTACCTCAATCACTTGAAGCTGGCGGAGGGTTTCAAAGGAGCGCATCACTCGAACATGCGGCTTGGGCTTGGCTATCTTAAAAGCAGCGACAGCACCTATTTGACGCGGTCTTGCGAGCAGTCGGTCAGGCCGATAGTTAGGCTCCGCCGTGGCGGTAATAACCACCAATAAACAGAGCAACGACAAATAAGCAAAGTAGAGGCGTGACACGCTAAGTTTCCTTGAACCTATCCGCTAAGCATGTCCTGCGCCAGTTTTTGGCATACCAAAACTACAAGCGCTCGGCGGTGAACCTTGATACAGGTTAAGGCTTCTTGGCTTGGGCTCGGTAAAAGTGTTCTCCGGAGGCAGCCAGAGTGTCGGTGAACTCGGCTACCCCTGAAGCATCGGCCTTAGGGATCTCGCCGAGCGTAGTCCAACTACCTGCGCCCACGTCACTGCGACCTTGTATCAAATAAGAATACCCAGCGACAGTGTCGACCCGCAGAATAATCTGGTTGTTGAGCACCACGGCTTGGACGCGCAAGAGGCTGTTGGCATCCAGAGGGTTGGTGCCGGCGAGGTATTCTTGAAGGTTGCTGAAGCCATCGCCATCAGGGTCGGCCGAAGCATCCGCCGAGTTGAGCGGGTCGAGGCCGTGGGCAATTTCCCATGCATCGGGAATGCCATCACCATCCGTATCCGAAACCACCACAAGACTGTTGGCAGCGTTGGGCGTGGAACTGCCGGGCATGGATACAATATTGGTGGTACCGTCAGGGTAACGTCCTTGGCTGACTCCCATTTGTTGGTTGAGGAAAGTCACACCATCAAGCAGCGAGCCGCCCGCCGTAAAGATTCCCACGGCTTCGCCGCTTTTTTTCAATTGAAAATTGGCATGGCTGGGGCCCTTGGTTGGTTTGCCATCGGCGAAGAATTGTCGGTAGCTGTCGTTTCCTGCGCCAATGAAAGAGAGCGAAGGAATGAGGGAGGCGTACGGGGCATCAAGGTTGTCACTCAGGAATAGACCTCCCAAAGCGACGGGATGGAGGTCGCTGTTGTATAGCTCAAACCAGTCGTCACCTGTCGATGGATCAGCCATCCATTCGTTCACCTTCAAGGCAGAGGCATCTCCGAGAGCAGCAGCTGAGTTGGCGGAGGCTGGCGTGGGCACGGTGAGGAGCCAACTGGGCGATCCGTCAGGAATTCGGCCAATGGAGTAATCAGCGGCTTGAACTCCGTAATGCACCGCGTCAAGAAGCGCGCCACCCGCGGACGGGTTGTCAAAGAGGAACAGGGAACCTCCAGCACCATCCAGAACGATCACGGCGTTGGAAACTGAGGCAGGCATAAGCGGGTTGCAAGTGATGCGGACAAATCCCATCGGTACTATGCTGGCATCCGCCGGGAAAACCCATTTGCGGGGCGCTGAAGAATCATCAGTGAGGCTGATTCCACCCAAGGCAACAGCATTGGTGCTAGGGTTGTACAATTCAATCCAGTCAGCGATGGTGCCATCAAGGTTGGTGAGTCGGACATTTCGTGCCAGAACCTCGTTTAAGATGACCGGTGTGGTGGCGAGCCCTGAACAATTGGTCACCGTCAGAGTGGCCTCCATGGCCGCTCCCCAAGTGACGTCGCTGCTGGCCGCGCTGGTTTGGTGAACTTCCACCGCAAGGGTATTGGTTCCCTGCAACAAGACCACGTTGCCAGGCAATGAGAAGAACTCGGCGGATGCATCACTCACGTTGCGGGTGCTGAAACCAGCGTAAGTCGTTGTGCCTGCCGCCATGCCAACCCGTAGAATTTCGGTGCCGTTCAGATAGATAATGGCCCCGTCATCAAGCACGGTGGTCATATTGAGCGCAAAATTGGCGAGGTTATTGGTCACCACAAATTGCGTGCGAAAATAGTAAGTGCTTCTGCCGAGACTCAATTGAGTGCCGATACCGGGAGCGGGCAGACAATTGCAATCTTCGTGCGCCAGTATCCCCTTGCCGGAGGGCCAAGCCGAGTCGTTGTAGGAGGTTGTCTTCCATGCCGTGCCATCCAAGTTCGCCGTCTGGTTGTAACGCCAAGTTGCATTGAGCGGCAGCAGGGGGACTGTTTCCACCGCCAAAGTGCAGTTGCCGAGAGTTCCGCCGGGATTAGGGCCCCCGGGAGTCGGTTCGGCAAAGGATAAAATAGTCACCGTACCATCAGGGGAGCGCCCCTGGGAAACATCAGTTCTTTGTGTGCCATAGACCACGGTGTCCAAGTCGGTTCCATCAGGGGATTTCAGGCTGATCATCCCGAAATCCGCCCCTAACTTGAACCCAAGGTGGTCCGCCCCCAGGTGGCCGGCCCCATCAGCCTGAAACGTGGCGTGGCCATATCCCGCAATGAAGCTTAAATCCGCGACAACATGGCGTGCGGGCATAGTGGTTGCATCAGAAACCAGCAATCCACCCATAGCAACGGGATTGGTGTCTGAGTTAAAAAACTCCACAAAATCGCCAGTGCTCGAGAATGCGCTGCTCGCCAGCCATTCATTGATGCGCAAAGCGGAGGGATCACCCGTCGCCGCAGGAGTATTGGCTGCGCCAAAGGTGGGGTGACAAAGAGTCCATTCGCCATCATAGCCGCGGCCAATGGACCAGTCAGGAGCCTGAATACCAAAAGTGACGCTGTCTATAATTGTACCCACCAAGCCGTTGCTGCTCAGAAGCGTCAGACTTCCACCTGAGGATTTGATTTTGAAGCCGAGGTGCAGACCGGGTGAATTGGTCTCTGAATCCGCGAAGAGCACCAAATATCCTCCAGCAGGGATGAGGGTTCCCAGGGGAAAGACGAACTTCCGAGGCAGAACTTGGTCGTCCGTCATGCTCAAGCCGGAGAGGTTGGCCTCGTTACTGCCGGAGTTAAATAATTCCACCAGATCCGGGGTGGTGAGTCCGTTGGTCAGCACACTCTGGTTTATAGCCAGCACCTCGTTGAGTCGGACCACCGCTAAACCAGGTGCTGGCTCGGTGATCACTTGGACAAGACAAATACTCGTGCGGGCAGCCTCTCCAAATATCGGGTCGTCTTGATACAGGCCTGTGTCCCGGCGTCCGCTCACTTCCACTTCATGCAGACCAACGGTGAGGCCATCGAGCACGATTGGTTGGCTGATAATCGTCTCGGGACTCCAGACGCCGCTATCGAGACGCCATTTGTAATGGGTGTACCCGGTTCCTTCAGGGAAGCCGCTCGTCGGAATTCCATGCCCTTGGCGCAGAATTCCCACCGGTATCTGAAGCTTGGCGCCAATCAAGGACTGGATCTGGTCAGGAATCAGCACTCCGATGCGGGATGAGTAACCTTTGTTCACGCCGAATGGCCCCGAGCCAACGGCTTCGCTACCGGATTGGATGGTGAGCCAATCCCGCAAAATCTGAGCCGAGGCCCAATTGGTGAAGTATGTCTCAGCAAGTTTGGGTACTTTAACGAACATCGGTTCAGCCATCACATTGCTTTCTCCGAAGCCGACCCAAGGCACGGGCAGAAGGTTGTTATTGAAAGTGACGGGAGCCACTGCCGGATCGGGATTGCGCACCAACGATCCCGCAACATCGCTGATGATATTGCCCTCAAGATAATATCCTTTTCCCTCGGTGGTGAGGTCAGGGGTGGTGTCACGGATATTGACCACGCTGGAAGCAAAGTCCACTCCGCCGACCTTTGTTATATGGACAATGGTATTATTAAAGAAACTGAAGAAATTACCTTGCTTGGCTGTGGCCGCATTGTCGCAATCGTAGAAAAGATTATTAATGGCTGTAATCTCGGAGGTATCTGCGCCAGTATTGCCTCCCGAGATGGCTGAGGAACTATCGGGCGCGCCGTTGCGATGAACGTGCAGGAAAATATTACCTTCGACCCACGCATCCGTGCCGTCCAAATCAAAGCCGTCGTCACCGCTTCCGGACACCACGTTTTCAATAAAATGCACGATGGCCTGTCCGGGTCGGTTGCCTCCCGTGAAATCCACCACGTCATTGTACCCTGTGGGCGCGCCATAGAAATTGCGCAGGAAAAGTCCGTGCCCGCCCTGTTTAATCCCGCCGGTTCCGTGGTTGGGTTCAAAGCTCGCAGTTGGAGTGGGAAACAAACAATGGCTTACCACAAAGGAGGAGTCATCCAATGAAATGTACTGCTTGTCAGTGGTGCCGAAGGTGAGGTAATCGAGAAATAGTGTGCCGCCGGACGAATGGATGGCGGTCGAGGCATTGCCTTCGATGTGTGTGTGTACCAGACGGGTTTCAGGTGAACCGACACTGCCATCAACAACAATGCCACCCCACAAAGCAGTGGCACCGGGCGCTCGGGTCAGGATGATGGGCGAATCGGCAGTGCCTTCAGCCATCAACCTTCCCCCGTTGGCCACAGTGAGGTTGACCCCCGTCCCCAGATAAACCGTTGTACCGGGTTCAATAGTTAAAGTTGCGCCCGAGGCAATGGTCAGGCTTGTTGAAATAAGGTAAGGCCCACCCGCAGCGGTCCAAGTGGTGTTCGCCGCCACGGTTCCGCCCTCGTTTTGGGTGCTTCCATCGTCACGCCACAAGGTTGAAACAACCTCGTCCACCAAAACACCTTCCGTGTCAAAGGCCTGCACAAGCACGCGGTTTATACCTGGAAGCAAAGCCACGGCGGCGTTGGTCCACTTGCCCTGCCATGGAGAATAAACGGAGAGTTCCCCATTTACTTTCACGGCGGCGGTACGGGCCGCGTCTGCGGACCCTGTCAGAATCACGGTTGCAGAAGTTGATTTGGGATACCCACTTACGACAGGCAAACTGCTGGTGGCTGTGAGAGACGAGGGGATTTGAGACAGCACGTATTCCAACCGACTGGCCTCATATAATTCGGTGTTTCGCAACGCGGTCTGGATGGCGGGCGTATTTTCAAATTGTACGCGCAGTTGCGCAATAAACGCGGAGAAATGGTTGGTTTCAAAAAACGACTGAGCCAAGTTGCGAAGCTCCTGATAAAACACGGGTGCAATCGCTGGATGTTTGACCAGTTTGTTTAAGACGGGCAAATCCGCCATTTTGAAGATGGAGGTTTGGGTGGCCAGTACGGATTTTCCCTGACCGAGCAGACTGTCCATGTCATAGGGCAACACAGCAACCCTCGTGTCGATTGTTCCGCGGTACATCGCGAAATCATCACCAATACCCGTGGCGAGGCAGGTTTCCTGATTGTCCAAAAGCGTGTTGGCGGCGAAATAGCGCATCCATTCACGAACCTGCAAAACATTGGTTACCGCTGCGAGGTATTGATTGGCCGGAGTATTGTTCAGCACATCGATCAGGTGAATCACATCCGCCCAATCGTTGGCTTCCGAATTATTCTGTTTGAAGTAGGCATTGGTGTAACCGGTGTATAGGGACCCATGCCAGACCAAATCCGCGTCGGCTCCCGGGACCGCATCGCGAATTCCCCGGTACAGATTTCCTGCGGAATCATCCGGAAACTGGCGTTTAACCATTAGTCCGTCGACCAGTTCGTTGGCAGCGTAGCTGCCGAATTGAGGTGCCCCCTCCCCTGCCAGATTCACGCCATTCCAACGCATCTGCACCAACCGAGATTCCGCCATCGGGATGCCAATCGAGCGAAATACTGCGCTGCCCATGGTCTGGCTGACTGTGTACTGGCTATTCAAGTTGATCCCCGCTCTTCCCTGCCACGGACGATCATTGGGGACATTGACGCGGAAATTGTGCGGCACCGAGGTACGTGTGCCGTGCCCCCGATTGCGAAACCCCGCTTGGTAACGGACCACGGGGGTACCCTCGGGTGAAAGCAGTCCATCACGATAGAGAAACGTCCCGTTGGCTTCGGCATCACTGTCAGGACTGGTTCCCCAGACCTGTTCGAGACTGACCTTCTCGAGTCGGCTTACCACAAGCTGGTAAAGGGGCTGGCTTCCGCTGTAGACCGAATTGTCCACTTGAAAAACCAGGTACGGACTACGCGTATCCGGCGCTGGCTCAAAATTAGGATAGGTCCGCTGGTGCCCCCCTTTGTCTTGGGCCACGAGGTAAAACTCAATGACACTTCCTTCGGAATGAGGAGGGATAACAGCTTTCATCACGCCCGCACCGCGAATTGGATCTGGTTCCATAGGCGTTGTGGCAAAGCTTGTGGCAGTATCCACTCTCCAGTGCAGTACAGCGGTAAAACCATCAGCAAGCTCGTCCAGCAAGCGGGTGGAAATCGTGACCGAATCTGTAGATTTTGGCACGGCCGGGCTGTGACGCACCTCGGTCAAAAGCGGAGCAGCATTATTTGTTGCGACAGAGTTGATGGCACCAGGAGTTCCTCCATTGACAACACTCGCAGCCCAATTTTGACCTTGATCCAGAGACATTTGCTCATTCACCAATTCCATGGATCGACCTTCGCCGTCGTGAGATGCGTGCCATTCCCAGCCCCGTTTGCCGTAACTATCCGCCGCAGCCAGACGCCTCGAAGCCCAATCTCCTTCAGTGGCGTAGGTCATTTGAAAAGCCACACGGTTGGTGGCATCACGTAATTCGATGGTATCTCCGCCAAACCCCAGCTTTCCGGTCCAACCACCCACCACAGGAGTGGTGCCAGGATAATTTGACAGAAAAGTGGGTTTATCAGCCGCCACCACCAAGAAGCCACCAGCACTCAGCACCGTGGAGGCAGGAATCGTAAAATGGACGCCTTTTGTAAACGCCCAACCCGAGATATCGACGGCCACCGCGCTGGAATTGTGAAGTTCAAGCCATTGTTCCAAAACATTGGTGCCAAGTGGATGGTACATCAGCTCGCTGATCATGACAGGTTGTGCCGTAACAAGGCTCAAACTGAAAACCAAGCTCCACGCGGCAGATGCCCAGAGCAAAAAGATTTGTGACATTACCGTGACTCAGCAATAATCACGCCGTTTATTTTCCCCATCCTTAAAAATGTGAAGTTGACCAAACAGTCAAGAAGGAGTACTAAAAGGAAAGCCTTTAAATAGTCTGAGATGACTGTTTTGCCGTTTTTATCCCTATGGGTCGAGTCAGCAATGCCAAAGAGCGCCTGCTTGAAGTCGCATTTCAACTAATCTGGAACGAGAGTTACGGAGCGGTTAGTGTCGACCATATTTGCACGCAGGCAGGAGTCAAAAAAGGCAGTTTCTACCATTTTTTCGCCTCCAAGTCAGAGTTGGCTGTGGCTGCCTATGAATACCATTGGCAGTGCAAACGCCCTTTGTACGACGAAATATTTTCCGCGCAGCACTCCCCCTTGGCTCGTTTGCAAAATTGGTGCGACACGATTTATCGACTGCAAAAGGAGAATTTCGACGAGACGGGGCGAGTCTTAGGTTGTCCGTATTCTTCAGTGGGGTGCGAGTTGAGCACTCAGGACGAGGAAATCAGGAAGAAATCAGACGAGATTTTCGAAAGAGGGTGTCGATATGTGGAAACCACCATTGCTGACGCCCTCCGCGAGGGCTTGATTAAGGTGGCTGATGCCCAGGAGGCCGCCCAAGTGATCCATTCGTGCGTACTTGGTATGATGATGCACGCCAAGGTCAAAAATGATCCTGAAGTCCTTAAACCATTGGCTCCCACATTGATGAAGCTTTTAGGGGCGCGCCAAATGGAGCCCGTTTAAAACGGGACTATAATTCCCATGCAGAACGATCTCCTTGTAGATGACCAGTCAAGAAAACTGAAAAACTGGTAACTTTATTATCAGCTCCAGACCAAAACAGATATCAGCCAATTATCCTCATGAACTTAATAACACCACAGAATCTTCTCAAACATCAGGAATGGCGCTACGCCGTAAAAAAATTCGATGCAAGCCGAAAAATCGATGACAGCGCGTGGGATGCATTGGAGCAATCGCTCATTCTCAGCCCCAGCTCTTTCGGACTGCAGCCTTGGAAGTTTCTGATCATCACAAACCAGGCAATGAAGGAACGGTTAAAGCCTGCGTCTTGGAACCAAAGTCAGGTCACGGACTGCTCTCATCACGTAGTGTTTTGTGCAAAAAAAAATGTAAGTGAGGCTGAAGTCGACCAATTCGTAACTTCGATGGCTGAGGTGCGTGGAGTGGAGCTTCAATCACTAAAAGGCTATCGGGACGTAATGGTGGGATTTGCGGCTAAGGCGGAGAAGGAAGGATGGGCTCAGCAATGGACAACGCGCCAAACTTACATTGCCCTGGGCAATTTAATGACCTCAGCCGCCATGCTCGGCATTGATACCTGCCCGATGGAGGGTTTTGAGCCCGAAAAATACGACGAAATTTTAGGCTTGCCCGCGCGGGGATTGAATGCGGTGGTTGCCTGCTGTGTTGGATACCGCTCGCCTGATGACAAATATGCGAAGGCTAAAAAGGTCAGGTTTCCCGCCCATGAGCTCGTGGAACGAATCTGATCTTAGGGCGCGCGCAACTGGTAAAAAATACCTGTCGAGCCAATGGGACAGCCGTAACTGGTTGAATTGGTTGTGACGTCGGTCACTTGCGACCAGTTGATGAAATCCGAGGTCGAAAAGAGGTAAAACCCGGCTGCGGGCCATGTGATCTGCAGGAGCGAATCATTCGAAGTCACGGTCAACTGAGGCGAACCATCACCCTCTTGCCGGGGAGTCGTGGAGATCAAGAGGTCGGCGGCAAATTGGGAGGTGAGTTTCACACTGCTACTCCGTGTGATATACTCGCCATCCTCAAAAGTGACCGTTTGGGAGGCGTACTGATCTATTTTCGCCCCTAACAAGGTTCCTTGCCCCAAAGCTTCAGAGCTTTGACTTGCCACCATGGAGGGGAGGATAAATCCATTGTCCTGAAAGGCATCCAATTGAATAAATGGAGAAATCATCCAGACATGATCCGGACTCAGTTCCACAGGCTGGGGAAAAGTCAGGGTGACGGACAAAAAATCGGTTGGGACGCCATCAGGCTCCCAAGCTTCCACTGTAACACTGGAGGCTACGCTGGGATTGAACAAAAACGGCACCACATGAAGGACATCCGTCTGAAAATTTTCCTCGGTATTGATGTAAACCCCCAAATAGTGGGAATCAATATCACCGGGATCGCCTTGTATGAGGATGGAAACGGCTTTTAGGCTCACGCGGCGGACGGGCTGGTAGGAAATGCCCGGCAGTCCGTAATCCTTGTGACTGGGGTCCATTTGGGAAAAGACAAAAGCCTGCTGCCCATCCTGCGTGGGATGCTTTAGCAACTCACGCCCAAACACCCAAGCGTCATCAGATCTTGCGGACCAAGACATCATCAGCGCTGATCCCAAGATACAGACAAGCCCCTTCACTCCAATCAGCTTGCAAGAATTTGGCATTTTAAAGCAAGCAAAATCGAGTCTATCGACAATAAACAAGAAAGGATAAGCGGAATATTTTGGGACGCACACAGGCTTCAGTGTCCATTTCTTGGAGGGGAGGCTCGATTTCATGGCCACTTTCGGCAAGAATTTGCTTTTAGACTGGTACACCTCAAATTCTCATTCGACAGTTTAAAGCAATAGTGATCAACCCAGATATGAGTTCCGCCCAATCCTCCGCCCGCCACGCCGTACTGGCTGAAGTGATCCGCCAGCACGATTGTGCATATTATGTTGAAGCTACGCCGACCATTTCCGATCAGGAATACGACCGGCTTTACCGCGAACTTTTGGATTTGGAGAAGTCCTATCCAGCTTTGGTTTCGGCGGATTCCCCCAGCCAAAGAGTGGGAGGCGCACCGGTGGGCGAGTTTGCCACGGTCTCCCACCTGATGCCGATGATGTCACTCGATAATACCTATTCCCAAGGGGAAGTGCGTGATTTTACTCAACGTCTCCAGCGCCTTCTGCCGGGGGAGACATTGACCTACGTGGTCGAACCGAAAGTGGACGGGCTGGCGGTAACCCTTCGATACGAGAACGGCTTACTGACCCTGGGAGCGACCCGGGGCGACGGTACGACAGGGGACGATATTACCGCGAACTTGCGCACCATAAAAACAGTGCCCCTGCGGTTGAATGGCAAGCATCCCCCGGCTGTGATTGAGGTGCGCGGTGAGGTTTACCTGCCCAAAGCCGGGTTTGAAAAACTTAATACCGAACGCCTCGCCGCCGGGGAGGAAGTATTTGCCAACCCACGTAATGCCGCAGCCGGTAGCTTAAAGCAACTCGATCCGCGCGTAACGGCTACTCGTCCGCTGGCCTTCCTCGCTTATTCACTGGGCGAGAACAGTCTGGGCATGACTGCTCATACTGATGTGCTGGTCTGGCTTGCCAAGTCGGGCTTTGTTACTCCGCAGCGCATTTGGAGCTGCGAGAATATTGAGGCGCTCATCGCTGCAATTGATGAACTCGATGTTTGGCGTCGAGGATTGGGGTACGAGACGGACGGTGCGGTGATCAAGCTCGAAGCACTCGCACTGCGCGAGCGGGCGGGCGTAACCTCCAAGGCGCCCCGCTGGGCCATGGCCTACAAGTATGCGGCCGAGCAGGCCCGCACCCGGCTTCGCTCCATCAGCATTCAAGTGGGGCGCACGGGGGCGCTCACTCCGGTTGCCGAACTAGAACCGGTACTCTTGGCGGGCAGCACCGTCGCGCGGGCAACCCTGCACAATGAGGAGGATCTTCGCCGCAAAGACGTGCGGGTGGGAGATCTGGTGGTGGTGGAAAAGGCGGGTGAGGTCATCCCGGCTGTGGTCGGCGTGGTCACAGAAGCGCGGACCGGAGCGGAAACCATCTTCGAGTTTCCCAAGACTTGCCCAGAATGCGGCTCCACCGCCGAGAAAACCGTGACAGCCGGTGGTGCCGGCGCAGCGTGGCGATGCACAAATGCAGAATGTCCAGCCCAAGTGCGCGGACGCCTTGAGCACTTTTGCGCACGCGCCGCGATGGATATTGAAGGGGGAGGCGAGGTACTGGTGGCTCAATTGGTCAAAGCGGGATTGGCTCGCAACGTCGCCGACCTCTTTCAACTCACAGTTGAGCAAGTGGCGGGACTAGAGCGCATGGGGGAAAAATCGGCCCGCAATTTTATCAAAGGCGTTCAAACCAGTAAAAGTCGTGATCTACGGAGGTTGCTTCTGGGGCTTGGTATTCTACACGTCGGTGTGGGCACTTCCAAGGCATTGGGTAGGCGTTTTGCCAATTTGGATGACCTGCGCTTGGCCACTCGCGATGAAGTGGCTCAAACCAATGACATCGGCGAAATCATTGCCGATAGCCTGGTGCGATGGTTTTCCGAGCCCGGAAACCAGGAAATCATCGAACGCCTGCGTGCCAGCGGCGTAAATTTTGCCTCCCAGATTTTCGAAGCTGAAAGTATCGCTCCGAAGACAGGGCCTTTTGCAGGCAAGTCGGTGGTGCTAACCGGCACCTTACCGACCCTAACACGAGAGGAGGCGGCCGCACAAATTGAAGCGGCTGGAGGCAAAGTTTCCAGTGGTGTCAGTAAAAAAACGGACTACGTGTTGGCTGGCGAGGATGCAGGCTCAAAGCTCGAAAAAGCCCGCCAACTCGGCATTAAAACGATTGATGAGGTTGAGTTTTTGAGATTGTTGAGTGCCGGTGGTTAAGCTGATGCCGTGTCTTTCAGCTAAGGAAGCATCAGGACCAAGGTGGCGGATTTGCATACTGCCCGGATCCGCCTCGGAATTCTTCCAACATGGGCTTTAGGACTTCATTGGCAATTGGCAGATATTTTCCCGAGCCCGTTGAGCAAATTTCTCCGGACTCGTTGCGAATTTCAGCCTCGGCTAGGTGAATGCGGTCTCGTTTATTTTCCACCAGCCTGGCCCGCACGGACAGTTTTTCTCCGGGTCGCACCGGGCGTTGAAAACGCACTGTTAACTCGGCGCAATAGCCGAAGCGTCCGGTGGCGACAGCGCAGGCCCAAACCAGAATTTCATCCAGCACTGTGGCCTGCAATCCGCCATGAACCACTCCTTTGAAACCGACATGTTCTGGACGTGGAATGAACTCAGCGTGAACCTCTCCTCCATGCGCGTGGAAGCGGAGCTGCAACCCCAGCGGATTGCTCTCGCCGCAAACAAAACAAGAAAGGGTGTGCGGTAGTTCCATGGTTATTCGTCTCCGTTGTCGGATGGGCGTTTCTCCCATTTGCGCTGCATTTTGGCAGGCAGCGTGGTGTCGGCTTTAACATGCACGCTTCCGGGGCCGAACAAGGCCAGTATGGACTCAATCAGCGCGAGGCTTGGAGAAACTTTAAAGCGCTCATTCGTTTCCACAAAAATCTTCGCACCCTGTGCATCGCGGAAGCAGAGGAACAGGGGACATTTCCCGGGGTTGGCCAAGACGATGGAGGCCAGGTCGTGAAGGTGTTCGGTTTGCAGTCCGTCCAGGGGGATCAGCACGTAAAACTGTTTGGCAAATTTCTTGGGCGCGTCCTCCAGCAGGATGATTTCCGAGGGGAAAATCTTGGCCTTATCCTCACCTGTGTTTACTTCGCCCGTGACCAGTATCACTTTCCCCACTGTTAGCAGCTCCCGGTATTTATCATAATTTTCATTCATGCAGAGCAGCTGCACGGAGCCTTCAATGTCCTCCACCGTGACCATGGCGTAGGGCTTGTTGCTCTTCTTTGAAATTCCCTGTTGAACCACTGAAATCATACCTCCAAGCCGTACCATGGTGCGGTTGGCCAGGGCGGCGGCCGTGGCGCTGGTAACTGTGCCGTATGTTTGGAGCAGGGGCAGAAACGGATTAAGCGGATGCCCCGTAACGTAAAAACCAATCAACTCTTTTTCAGCCGCCAACCGGTCGGCCAGAGGCCATTCTTCCAGCCGAATCATTTTCTCGGGCTGGGACGCGGGGTTTCCACCTCCGAGCATGTCGAACAACGAGGCCTGTCCAGCCTGCTTGTCCTTAAGGGTGCTTGCGGCGCGGGCCAGCGATTGCTCAAGCATGGCAAAATGCGTGGCTCGCGCTTCACCCATGCTGTCGAAGGCGCCGCTTCGCACCAAGGCCTCAAGCACCCGCTTGTTCACGGTGCGTCCATCGACCCGCTCGCAAAGATCGTTGAGCGTTTTGAAACGTCCCCCCTCGTTCCGGGCCGCCAGAATATTTTGCACCGCAACTTCGCCCACCCCCTTGATGGCCGCCAAACCAAAACGGATGACAGTGCCCTCGCGGGCGGGCGCGAAGACCACCTGACTCTCGTTGATGTCCGGCGGCAGCACTTCAACATTCAACGCTTTGGCTTCCGCAATCAAAATGCCCAGCTTGGCGGTGTCTCCCATGTCGTTCGTCATCATCGCGCTGAGGAACTCCACCGGGTGGTTCGCTTTAAGATACGCGGTTTGATACGAGACGATGGCGTAGGCGGCGGCGTGCGATTTATTGAAACCGTAACCGGCAAATTTTTCGAGCAGGTCGAAAATCTGATTCGCGACAGCAGTCGGAATCTTGTGATGGGAAGCGCAGCCTTTTACGAAGGTCTCGCGCTGCTTCTGCATTTCCTCGACCTTTTTTTTGCCCATCGCGCGGCGGAGCAAATCGGCTGCCCCCAGCGTGTATCCACCCAGGGCCTGCGCGGCCTGCATGACCTGCTCCTGATACACCATGATGCCGTAAGTCTCCCGGCAAATGGGTTCAAGCAATGGATGCTCATACTCTATCTTCACCTCGCCATGGCGGCGCTTGATGAATTCCGGAATGAGGTCCATGGGTCCGGGTCGATACAGTGCTATCAACGCCGTAATGTGTTCGACGGAGCTGATCTGGAATTTACGGCAAAGATCACGCATGCCGCCCGATTCCAATTGGAACACACCCACGGTGTTGCCCTTATTGAGCAGGTCATAGGCCTTGGCATTGTCCAAAGGAAGGTTCTCCACAGACAAGGTGATGCCTTGGGTGGCTTTGATCATTTCAACCGTGTTGCGAATGACCGTGAGCGTTTTAAGCCCAAGAAAATCCATCTTCAACAACCCCAGATCGCCCACCGGCCCCATCGGGTATTGGGTGACAATGGTGCCATCCTCGTCCTGTTTGAGCGGAAGGAGATTATCAAGCGGTTGATCCCCAATGACCACGCCTGCCGCGTGGACCGAAGCGTTGCGTGTGAGGTCTTCGAGCACGAACGCGTAATCGAACAGCTCGCGTGTGGTTTCTTCGCTGTCGTACGCGGCTTTGAGTTCCGGCGAAGTCTTGAGCGCTTTTGCGAGATCCATCTTCAACTCGGCAGGAACCATCTTGGCCAAACGGTCGCACTCGCCATAACTCAACCCCATCACCCGACCGACATCCCGCACCACAGACTTCGCGCCCATTGTTCCGAAGGTGATAATCTGCGCCACGGAATCGCGCCCGTATTTCTGGCGCACATACTCGATGACATCCGCGCGACGATCATCGTCAAAGTCGATATCGATATCTGGCGGGTTGACGCGCTCAGGATTGAGGAATCGCTCGAAAAGCAACGCATAGCGGATTGGGTCAACGTTGGAAATGGCCAACAGATAGGTGACAATTGAACCTGCCGCCGAACCGCGCGCCACGCAGGTGATGCCTTTGCTGCGGCCGTACCGGACGAAGTCACCGACAATCAGAAAATAACTGATGAACCCGGTTTTTTCGATGACCTTCAACTCCATCTGCAACCGGTCTATCACCGTTTGCACCGCTGCTTGCACTGCCGGATCGGACCTGTCCGAGATGGGCTCGGTAGTTCCCTTCGGCGCGTCAAAAGTAGGGAGCCGCCTGGCATCCTCGACCCTTTCGACGACGAATTCCTGCCCCTCCGCACGGACCGACATGCCGTAGCGCTCATACAATGCGTCCGCCAATTGGCTTCGCAGGTAACCTTCGCGGGTGAAATGTTCGGGCGGGGCAAAAAGTGGGTAATGCAGATTCCCAAATGAAATCTCCACATTGCATTTTTCCGCAACCTCAACCGTGTTTTTGACTGCCTCGGGAACCTCGGCAAAGATCGCCGACATTTCCTCCGGCGATCTCAGAAAGAATTGCTCTTTCTGGTATTTCATTCGGTTGGTGTCCGAGAGAAGTGTTTGCGTGCCGATGCAGATGAGACATTCGTGCGCAGCCGAATGCTCTTTCCGCACGTAGTGAACGTCGTTGGTGGCCACGGTTTTCAGACCGAACTCGCCTGACCACTTCATCAACTGCCGATTGACTTTGGTCTGATCGGCAATGCCGTGATTCATCAGCTCCAGGTAAAACCGTTCCGGGCCGAAGACTTGCCGGAAGTAATCCAGTGAGGCCAGCCCCTTTTTCAGGTCGTCATTGACGATGTGCGTGGAGAGTTCGCTGGCCAAACAACCTGAGAGAACGATGATGCCTTCGTTATGTTTCGAAAGCGTCTCCTTGTCGATGCGTGGCTTGTAATAGTACCCGTTGACATGGGCATCGGTGACCAGTTTGACCAGATTGTGATAGCCCTTTTCGTTCGAGGCCAGCAGCGTCAGATGATTGTAAACATCGCGCCCGCCGCTGGAGCTCTTCTTTTCCAGTCTGCTGCCCGGCGCGACGTACACCTCGCATCCGATAATGGGTTTAATACCCTTGGCCTTGGCGGCCTGATAGAAATCAATGGCCCCGTACATCACCCCGTGATCGGTGATGCTTAGCGCCTTGTAGTTCAACTCCGCCGCCCGGTCCATCAACCGGTCCAGACGGCAGGCTCCATCGAGCAACGAATACTCGGTGTGGAGATGGAGATGAACAAACTCAGCGCTCGACATGGGCGAACACTATGCTGCACCACTGTGTCCCCCGCAAGCGCCCGGAAGTCCAAATCGTCAACGATTGCACAGTGCTCCAATTTGGGAGGGGCACGGCTGGGTTTTCTATTCGCCCACCGTCTTCAGAGCCTGATCTCTGATATCGTCAGCCAGATACATGCCCGCCTCCACTGCCATTCTGTCGAGCAGTCCACGTGCGGAGGGTATGAGGGCTTTTCGTTTCGCCAAGAGAACGACACCTAGCAATCCGATCACGGCAACGCCCTCCTGAAGGGCCAGTTTCCGCCCCTTCCTTTCGTCAATTAGGAGCCGGTCTGCCTGCAGCTCCCTTGCCAGCTCGATCGCCTCAGCTTCTCCCACATCCACCAATCGAGAGTATTTTTGGACTTGGACTGCATCCATGATCGAAACCACTCTCAGCCAGCCGGGAAGGCTCGGATGGGCTCGGAGTAGCTCGTTTCTCACTGCCTCCGGAATCACTACTTCGGTGAACAATTTGATCAGCAGACTCTCCTCGCCCACGGTGAGCAGCACCGTGAGCGGAGAAGTGTCCGACACCACGATCATGGGTTGATGAGGGAATCGACCGCTTTAAGGTCACTCGCCAGCTCCTCAACCCCGTAGTGGATAGGGATGCGATGTTTGCCGAGTTCTCGAAGGAAGTCGGTTTGGGACATGCCCGCGACCTGTGCCGCCTGAGCAAGCGTGGTTTCCTCGGATACGAAAAGACCGACGGCCAGATGGATGGCGGTGGAATGCGGCGTGAGCCTATCCTCCAAACTTTTAGGCAGGGTCAATGTCATATCATTGAGGGTGAACTTACAGTGCTTACAGGCTTCCAGCAATGCACAAACGGGCGATTAACTGGGCAATCGTGGGGATGTCTGACTGCCAATTCCAATTACGGAGAAGGAGCTAAGGTTGCCTCACTTGCATCGTCTAACACGAACTGAAGGAAAGCGGGCGCGCAACGGCATCACGGCGGTTGAATCCGTTGCGGCCCGGTATAAGTGGCAGTCAAAAAGGGCGTTCCCCCCTTGAATGCCCTAAATCGATTAGTTACGCAGCGGCGGCAGCGGCCACATTTGTTACTCCGGCCTTTTTCTCCAAAATCGAAGCGACGATTTTGGTGGCAAGTTCTGGTTTATCCACCAAGGCTTGGCGGGCAGCATCGCGGCCTTGGCCGATCAATTCACCATTGTACTGAAGCCATGCGCCCTTCTTTTCCACCGCACCGCATTCCAAGCCGACATCAAGGATGCTTCCCTCCTTATTGATGCCATGGTTGAAGATGATGTCGAACTCGGCTTCAGCGAAGGGAGGCGCGACTTTGTTTTTCACGACTTTGACCCGGACGTGGTTGCCGGTGGCGTTGCCGGCTGCATCTTTCAATGTCTCCTTACGACGAATATCCATGCGAACCGAGGCGTAGAACTTCAAGGCTTTGCCGCCGGGTGTAGTTTCGGGGCTGCCGAACATGACACCGACTTTTTCACGGATTTGGTTGGTGAAGAGGCAGGTGGTCTTGGCCTTATTGAGCACGGCGGTCAGTTTGCGGAGAGCTTGTGACATCAAACGAGCCTGCATACCCATAGTGGCCATGCCCATTTCGCCTTCCAATTCGGCTTTGGGCACCAAGGCCGCCACGGAATCGATCACGATCACGTCAAGTGCGTTAGAGCGAGCCAATGTTTCGCAAATAGTCAGCGCTTCTTCGCCGGAATCGGGTTGTGACACCAGCAAATCATCCAGATTAACACCCAATTTGCGGGCATAGTGTGGGTCCAGAGCGTGTTCCGCATCAATGAACGCCGCCAGACCACCCGATTTTTGGGCGTTGGCGATGATGTGCAGCATCAGTGTGGTTTTGCCCGAGGATTCAGGGCCGTAAATCTCAACCACCCGCCCACGGGGAATACCGCCCACACCCAGCGCAAGGTCCAATGAAAGTGCGCCGGTTGGAATGACTTCGATTTTCACCGCATGGCCTTGACCCAGACGCATGATGGAACCTTCACCGTAAGCCTTGGTGATGGAGGAAATGGCGGCATCCAGATCGCGCTGGCGTGTGGCAGTCAATTTCACCCCGTCGGCGGGGAGGTTTTCGCCATTTGATTTGGCGGCGGCGGATTTCTCGGGTTTTTCGGCTTTGGGAGGCATGATGGTGGTGGCGGTTGTCTTTTTTCTGGCTCCCACATTGGTAGCCGAAAAAGGCGATGGGGTCAACGCCTCTGTCGTTCTTCCGGGAGGAAGAATCTGGATAGAGTCGGCAGCCCTCCGGGGGGTCACGGTGGAGGTTTCAGTCATCAGGTTTGTATTCATATCGCCCACCACTCTCGCATACCCCATAGGACACAGAGTGTCCGACCCTCAAAATATTTTTCAAGTGATGAAAACCGATAAAAAGCCTGTCAACAAAGGACGCAACCCGTATTCGGCAATTTTATTCGCCAAGAATAATTCCAGAAAAATGCCTGTTTTTCAGATTTCATGAAGTGCCGCTCCGTCAGCCTTGCTCAGTGGGTTCCATGCGTTGCCGAACGGCACATGCTTGTTCGTCGTACTCGAACTAAATGAATCAGTATTGTCACTTGTGGAAGAGGATTAAGTATCGAAGCGCCTCTCCAGCCATCAGCTCGATCCTGAAACAAGGGTCAACCACGATACAAGGGTCAACCACGATGTGATGCTGGCGCATATGAAGATGAATGGCACAAACTCGACCAAAAACTGCGCCACTGTGACACGCTTGTCTCTTTTCTCATATGTCGTCTAAAGTATTTAAATGAGTCGCAACAAACTGTGGATCAATTGGTTAAGATAATTTTTAAGAGCATGGCACTCTCTCTGCTGATACGAAATCGAATTTTAAACTGATATGGCGAAAGTAATTGGAATTGATCTTGGTACGACGAATTCTTGCATGGCGATCATGGAAGGCGGGGAGCCTGTGGTCATGGAGAACTCGGAAGGCAAGCGGACGACTCCTTCAGTGGTGGCGTTCAGCAAGAACGGCGAGCGATTGGTAGGCGATGCTGCCAAACGGCAGGGCGTCACCAATTCTCGCAATACCGTTTACTCCATCAAGCGCTTCATGGGCCGCAAGTTCGATGAAGTTCAAGAGGAAATCAAGCGCGTCCCCTACAAAGTGGTACGGGCTTCCAATGGGGATGTTGCTGTCGAAGTCGAAATCGAAGGCAAGCCCAAGCAATTCAGCCCTCCTGAGATCTCGGCCATGATTCTTTCCAAGCTCAAAGCGGATGCTGAGACTCGTTTGGGCGAAAAGATTACTCAGGCTGTTATTACTGTCCCCGCTTATTTTAACGATTCCCAGCGTCAAGCCACCAAGGATGCAGGACGCATCGCCGGGTTGGAAGTGCTTCGCATCATCAACGAACCTACGGCAGCTTCACTCGCCTACGGCCTCGACAAGAAAAAGGACGAGAAAATCGCCGTGTACGATCTCGGCGGCGGCACTTTCGATATCTCGGTTCTGGAAATCGGCGACGGAGTCTTCGAAGTCAAAGCCACCAATGGTGACACCCATCTCGGCGGCGATGATTGGGACAATGCCATCATCGACTGGATTCTCGAGGAATTCCGCAAGGAGCAGGGAATGGATCTGCGAAAGCAGCCTGACGCCCTCCAGCGCATTAAGGAAGAATCGGAAAAAGCCAAAATCGCCCTTTCAAGCGCGCAGCAGTACGACATCAATATTCCTTTCATCACGGCCGACGCCAGCGGGCCGAAACACATTGCCGTGAAACTGAGCCGCGCCAAAATGGAGCAGCTCTGCGACAGCCTTTTTGAACGCACCATCGCCCCCACCAAGAACTGCTTGAAGGACGCTGAAATTGCGGCTGACAAAATTGATGAGCTCGTTCTGGTCGGCGGCATGACCCGTATGCCCCGCGTGGTTGAGACCGCGAAAGGAATGGTCAACAAACAGCCCCACCAAGGCGTCAACCCGGATGAAGTCGTCGCCATCGGCGCGGCCATTCAAGGTGGCGTGCTCAAGGGTGAGGTGAAAGACGTTCTTTTGCTTGATGTGACCCCTCTGTCACTCGGCATCGAGACCTTGGGTGGAGTAGCCACTCGTTTGATCGAGCGCAATACCACCATCCCGACCCGCAAATCCGAAATCTTCTCCACGGCGTCAGACAATCAGCCAGGCGTGGAAATCCACGTCCTCCAAGGCGAACGCCAGTTTGCCAAGGATAACAAGACGATTGGTAAATTCCAATTGACCGATCTTCCTCCCGCCCCCCGCGGTGTGCCGCAGGTTGAGGTCACCTTCGACATCGACGCAAACGGCATTCTTAATGTCAGTGCCAAAGACCTTGGCACAGGCAAAGAACAGAAGATCACCATCACCGCCAGCAGCGGCCTTTCGAAGGACGAGGTTGAGAAGATGCGGAAGGACGCTGAATTGCATGCCGATGATGATCGCAAACAACGCGAGGAGATCGAGGTTCGCAATGAGGCGGACAATGCAGTCTATCGTTCCGAGAAACTGATCAAGGAATCGGGCGACAAACTGCAGGGCAACGCCAAGAGCGACATTGAACAGGCAGCGAACAGCGTTAAGGAAGCCCTAAAAGGCACCGACACCGCCGCGATCAAAGCTGCTGCCGACAAGCTGAACGAAACCTGGCAGAAAGTCTCCGCCGAGCTCTATAAAAACGCTGGCGACAAATCCTCATCAGGTGGAACCACCGCGGACACGTCGACCACTAACACCGGAGCCCAAGGCCCCGGTAAGGATGAAGGTCCCATCATCGACGCCGAAGTGGTCGATGAAAAGAAGAAGTAATCCAGGTCAACACCTGATAATCACAATTTTCCCCTGCGATGAGCGGCGGGATTTGATTCAACATCATCAAACCACATAAACCCGTAAGACAATACACTATGGCACTGAACGTGAAACCTCTGGGCGACCGTATTTTGGTCGAAGCCGCAGAAGAGAAAGAAACTAAAAAGGGCGGGATTATCATTCCCGACTCCGCCAAGGAAAAGCCGATGGAAAGCATCGTCGTAGCCTTGGGTACCGGCAAATTGGACGACAACGGTAAGAAAGTTCCTTTCGAAGTGAAGAAGGGTGACCGCGTTCTCGTTTCAAAATACGGCGGCACTGAAATCAAGCTCGACGGTAAGGAATACAAAATCCTTAACGCTGAAGACGTCCTCGCCGTGATCGAATAACTCCATTTATCCTCATCCACAGTCAACGCTAATTAATCATTATGGCAGCAAAACAACTTATTTTTGACGAAACAGCTCGTCACGCCCTTCTCAAAGGCGTGCAGAAGCTAGCCCGCGCCGTCAGTGCAACCCTTGGACCCAAGGGCCGCAACGTCGTTCTCGACAAGAAATTCGGTTCCCCCCTGATCACCAAGGACGGTGTCACCGTCGCCAAGGAAATCGAACTCGAAGACCCATACGAAAACATGGGCGCGCAGATGGTTCGCGAAGTGGCCAGCAAGACCAGCGATGCCGCTGGTGATGGAACCACCACCGCAACTGTTCTCGCCGAGGCGATTTATCGCGAAGGCCTGAAGAACGTCACCGCTGGCGCGAGCCCGATCAGCCTCCAACGTGGTATCAACAAGGCTGTCGAAGCCGCTGTTGAGCACCTCGCCAAGATCGCCAAGAAGGTCAAGGACAAGGAAGAAATCAAGCAGGTTGCCACCGTTTCCGCCAACTGGGACACCACCATCGGCGAGATCATCGCTGACGCCATGGACAAAGTCGGCAAAGACGGCACCATCACGGTTGAAGAAGCCAAGTCCATCGAAACCACCCTCGATGTCGTCGAAGGTATGCAGTTCGACAAGGGCTACCTCTCTCCTTACTTCGTGACCAACGCGGAGTCCATGGAAGCCAAGCTCGATGACGCTTACGTCCTGATCTACGAGAAAAAAATCAGCAACCTGAAGGATCTCCTCCCGGTGCTCGAGAAGGTTGCCAAACTCGGCAAACCCCTCCTGATCATCTCCGAAGACGTCGAAGGCGAAGCCCTGGCCACCCTCGTGGTCAACAAGCTCCGCGGCACACTCAACATCTGCGCTGTGAAGGCCCCCGGTTTCGGCGACCGCCGCAAAGCCATGATGGAAGACATCGCCATCCTCACCGGTGGCAAGTGCATCACCGAAGACCTCGGCATCAAACTCGAAAGCGTCGGCCTGGAAGACCTCGGCCGCGCCAAGAGCATTGTCGTCGACAAGGAAAACACCACCATCGTTGAAGGTTACGGCAAGAGCTCCGACATCCAAGGCCGCGTGAACCAGATCCGCCGCCAGATCGACGAGACCACGTCCGACTACGACAAGGAAAAATTGCAGGAACGCCTCGCGAAGCTCGCCGGCGGTGTTGCCGTCATCAACGTCGGTGCAGCCACCGAAACTGAGATGAAGGAAAAGAAAGCCCGCGTCGAGGACGCCTTGCACGCAACCCGTGCGGCTGTCGAAGAAGGAATCGTTCCTGGCGGCGGCGTCGCACTGCTGCGCTGCATCCCGGCCATCGAAGCTCTCAAACTCGAGGGCGACGAAAAGATCGGTGCCGACATCGTCCGTCGCGCTGTTGAAGCCCCCCTCCGCGCCCTGGCTTTCAATGCCGGCGTCGAAGGTTCGATCATCATCCAGGAAGTCAAGAAACGCAAAGGTAACGATGGTTACAACGTCGCCACCGGCGAATATGTTGACCTCGTCAAAGCCGGCGTCGTTGATCCTAAGAAGGTCACCCGCACCGCCCTGCAGAACTCGGCCTCCATCGCCGGTCTGCTCCTGACCACCGAGTGCCTCATCACCGAGCTGCCGGAGAAGGAAAAACCTGCACCCGCTCCTGGCGGTCATGGCGGCATGGGCGGCGGCATGGACTACTAAGTCCTCGCACCTCAACATACAAATGCACATGGGGCTGTTCCGCAAAAGCGGAACAGCCCTTTTTGCTGAACACGAGGCTACACCTTGCAGGTTTTGGAGATTACGGGAGTTCGTCGTCGTGGTATCCGGCTCACACCGGTCGCGGTGGGGGCAAACGGAGGAGCGTCCAGCTCATCCATGCCGTGGTGAAATGGGCGGTAAAAATCATCACGCGTTGGACGAAGCCGGGTGTATGGGGAAGGATGCCGTAAAGAAGAAATTCGACGGCCGTCAGGTAGCCAATGGTAAAAAATATTTTCGCTGAAACGCTGGATGCCCCGAGCGTCCTTAATGCTTTCGCGCAACCGGGGACCACAACCAACAGAACGAGTCCGTTTCCGAGCACAAAAATTGCGTGCGCCCACGTCCATGGGCTGTTGAACATGCGGGAGAAATCTGCCGGCACGGCGGTCAACGCCATCATGACGCTGTAGATGAGGAGGCCGGTTGCCCAGTGCGTACTCGCGTTTAACACCCGCAAACGGCGGCGGAGTTCGATCGCCACCCCGACCGCGAACAGCCCCGGGATAAACAATCCGAACAGGTCGAACCAAAGTCCCCATGGATTGTCCCAAGCTCCGAGCCTGCTGACGGCTTTGTGGAGATGGGAATATCCCGGAGTGAGTGCCCCGAACACAAGCAGACTGGCGATAAACAGGGGGCCACCCCAAAGGCCGGCACGCAAGAAGATTCCAGCTTGATTTTTCATGTTAGTTAGGCTAACTAACCATTATTCAATGGTCAATCAAACAAATTCAAAACAGCAGGACGCAGCACAGCATCTGATGTTTATCAGTGGCTACGTGCACCGTCTGCTCCGCAATGAGGCCCAAAGGTTAAATTTACGGTGGACTGCACTGATGGTCTTGAAGGATCTCCAGCTTCTGGGCGCGGTCAGCCAGCGAACCCTGGCTGATATTGAGCAGGTGACCGCCCCCACCATGTCGGTGCTAATCCGGCAAATGGAAAGCCGTGGTTGGGTTCGAAGGGAATGCCATGACGCCGATGCACGGGTGAGCTTGGTGTCGATCACTCCCGAAGGGCGGGAAGAACTAAAACGATCAGGCCAGCTGTTGCGCCAAAAATTGGAGGAGGAATTGAGCGCCGTGCCCGCGCCCATTCTCAAAAACCTTCAGGAGAACCTTGGGGTTCTGACCACCGTGATCATGGGAAACATTCAAAGCAAATTTCCGGCAGTGTGAGGCCCCTACGAAGAAAAATCTTGTCGTGAAGGGAGAGAAAACAGCAATATCTACAATTGTTTCGTCCTCCGTTTTTCATTGGCAGATTTAAGCTAAACCAAGCATCTTGGCTTGCATGAATCGCCGCTCTTTTGTCCAAACGGTTGCTGTCGCTGCGACAGCATTGGCAGCTCGAACCTTTTGGAGTGCGCTGGCCGAGGAAAAAACAGGCTGGCCTGTCGGCTGCTTTAACCGCCCATGGACTTCGTGGAGCTACGACGAAGCGCTCGACGGCCTCGAAGCCGCCGGATATTCGCTCACCGGATTGCTCTCGACTCACAAAGGCGAGGCGTTTACCTCCTCATCCGCCACGGCTGAGTATTTGGACAGTTTGAAGAAACGAATCGCCCAGCGCGGTCTGGCCGTGAACATGAGCGCCATTCGCTTCAAACCTGATGCCGCCCTGGAAGAAAATATCGCCGACTTGCGCAAACAAATCGAAAACGCGGCGCGGTTGGAGCTGAAATACCTGCTGACTTTCGGCGTGGACAAACCCGCCCACTACGACAATTTTTACCGCCTTATGGCCGATGCCGCAGTGCAATCCGAGAAACACGGCATTCATCTCGTTCTCAAACCCCACGGCGGCGGAAGTGGTGCTTCGGAAGAAATCCTGCGTTGCATCGATAAAGTCGCCCATACCAACTTCAAAATCTGGTACGACGCAGGCAACATCATCTATTACACCGGCAAAGATCCCTTGGCCGAATTGGAACCTATTGCAAAGCACGTTACTGGCTTTTGTGCCAAGGATTGCCTCATGCCAAAGGGCGAGGTCATGTCCCAGTTCGGCACCGGCAAAGTCGATTTCAAGGCTGTCTTCGCCAAGCTGCGATCCGTTGGGTTCAACGGTCCCATCATGGTTGAAGGTGTCAAAGTGGACTCCACCCCGGGTGAAACCACCGCAAACGCCCGCGCCAACCGTGAATACCTTGAAAAAATTCTAAACGCAAATTGAGGCGTTTTGGCATTGAAACAAGACAGGGGCGATCTCAGTATTACTTGGTTCAGACAACCCAACTTGCCGCCCTAATGCAAAGTATACGCCGCCCGCTGGTCATCCTCGCCGCAGCCTTAGCCGCCTGCCTCATCCCTGTTTCACCATCTTTCGCGCAGGCTCCAGCCATGACAGAGGAGGCCATGGTCGGCGCATTGCTCAAACTGCAGGCCCGCCAACAAGCCTCAACGAAGACGCTGTCCGCGTTTCATGATTTCCGTTTTCAGGATCGCTACGCCGAAAGCGGCATCCTGTTTACCAACCAGATCGTCGATGATGCCGGGAAGGCCTATAAACCCATCCACTATGACCACGGCACAGGATTGGCAGCAGCGGACGTGGACGGCGATGGGAAGATCGACCTGCTTTTTGTTAATCAGGTGGGCGGGAACTCCCTCTGGCGCGGACTTGGGGGCGGCAAGTTCGAGAACATGACCGATAGGGCCGGGGTGGCTTTATCGAATCGCGTAGGCGTCGGAGCGGCATTCGGCGATCTGGACAATGACGGCGATCCTGATCTCGTGGTGACCACCGTGCGCGGCGGAAATGTCCTGTTTGCCAACAACGGCCAAGGTTCATTCAAGGACGTCTCGGCTGCCTCCGGGTTTGCCTCCAAAGGCCATTCCAGCGGAATTGTCCTTTTCGATTACGATCGCGATGGCCTGCTCGATATCTTCATCTGCAACGTCGGCAAGTACACGACCGACACCGAGGCTCGTGAGAATTATTTTGTCGGAATGAAAAACGCCTTCTCAGGCCATCTCTTTCCAGAGCGTTTTGAGAACAGCCAAATGTTCCACAATGACGGCGGCATGAAATTCCACGAAGTCACCAAGGAACTCGGCCTGGACGGCCGCAGTTGGACGGGTGACGCGGCCTTCAATGACGTGGATGGCGACGGTTACCCGGACCTTTACCTGCTCAACATGCAGGGTGACGATGTTTTTTACCTGAACCGCGGCGGGAAGAAGTTTGAGCAGGCCACAGCAAAATACTTCCCTAAAACTCCGTGGGGCGCGATGGGCATCAAATTCTTCGATTTCAACAATGACGGGCTGATTGATCTGTATGTCACTGACATGCATTCCGACATGACCGGCAGCCAATCACGATTGCGCGGTATTTTTAATCCTGCCGTGGACAAGGCCAAATCCGAGCCATGGTGTACCACGGATTGGACCGAAGCCTACCTTCAAGGCTCCTCGAATAACCTGTTTGGAAACGCCCTTTACCAAAAGCTCCCCGATGGCTCATTCGCCGAGGTTTCAGATCAAACAGGAACCGAAACCTATTGGCCTTGGGGGATGAGCGTCGGAGACGTCAACGCCGATGGATATGAGGACGTCTTCGTCACCGCCGGCATGGGCTACCCCTTCCCCTACTCTCACAATTCCCTCCTGTTGAACGATGGTGGCCGCCGCTTCTACGATTCTGAATTCATCCTCGGCATCGAACCCCGCACCGGCAATCGCATCACCAAAGAATACTTTGTGCTCGATGCGTCCGGAGCTGACCGCACCAACGAACTCGCCAAGGGCAAAACCGGCAAAGTACCCATCAGCGGCACCCTTAGCTCCCGCTCCTCCGTCTTCTTCGATTTTGATGACGATGGCGACCTTGACTTGGTCACCCTCGAACTCTGCGATCACCCCATGGTCCTGCGCAACACTCTGTCCGACCGCACCGCCGTCCACTTTTCTAAAATCAAACTCGTCGGCTCCAAATCCAATCGTGACGGCATTGGTGCTATCGTCAAACTCACCGCTGGCAACACAGTCATGACCCGCGTCCACGATGGCAAATCCGGCTACCTCGCCCAGAGCTCTCTTCCCCTCTACTTCGGCCTGGGTGCCGCAACCAAGATCGATAAAATCGAAATCAAATGGCCCTCCGGCGCGACCCAGACCCTCACCGACTCCATCGGAGCCAATCAACTCTTGGTGATAAAGGAACCTTGATTAGCTGGGAAACTGAGCGATACTAAGGGCGTCACTGATGGGGGCGTACTGGTTTCGACTTGAATCACGCGCCAGGGGTGGCATGCCGAGGATGGTACGTTGGCCTCGTAAATCATCGAACCAAAAATCAAAAGCTAACGAAGAACTAGCTCTCGCGGCTTAATGCCGTGACGTTCACCGCCGCACACCTGCTCGGGCGGATGACG
>JANYDC010000151.1 GCA_025359965.1 Pedosphaera sp. | reverse complement strand
GTTTTCATTGGTGTCTCAATCATTTGTCAGGAACCGTTTGATCTCACAGCACATTCCACCTCGCACTGAGCGATTGGAATGGTGGATGTTTGTAGCTAATCCTAGGGGAATCGTTAATGGCTCTGGGGTCAGGAGTCTGGTTTCAGGGGCGAAATGGCCATTTCTTGGGGTGTGCCAAGCCAAATACGATTTACCCATCGATAGGCTTTACCATCCTGATCAGCCGCCAATGCAGCTCATGGTGCGCTCAGGTTGGGCAAAATCCTCTTCGCCAATGTGATGGCGTTCCTCTTTCCCCGAGACTATCTCCCTCAAGCGGCGAGCAACCAGATGGTCGGTGCAGTCGCTCCGGAGCATCCCTTTAAGATCGTGCTCAACCAAACTAAAAAGACAGGTGCGAATCTTGCCATCCGCAGTGAGCCTCAGTCGATTGCAGTGACCGCAGAAAGGTTCCGTCACAGGAGCAATAATGCCCACCTCGGCCGAAGTCCCCTTGATCCGCCACCGGCGTGCGGTCTCGGAGGCATTGGCGCTTTGGACGCGTTCAAGTTCAAATGCTGTGGAAAGGCGATCCAGAATTTCGCGACCGGTTACGACCGCTTCCTTCTGCCAGGCCCGACTGCTGTCCAGCGGCATGAACTCAATAAATCGAATGCTGAATCCATCGTCCACCGCCCGTCGGGCCAACGAGACAATCTCTCCATCGTTGAGGTCGCGAATGACCACTGCGTTTACTTTGACTGGCCCCAACCCGATCCTTTGCGCTTCCCGTATTCCCGCCAGCACCTCATCAAGCCCATCTCGCCCGGTCATTCTTTTGAAATTATCTCGATCCAAGGAGTCGAGGCTGAAGCTGATCCGTTTCAGCCCGGCGTCGCGGAGGGCCGGGGCTTTGCGCAGAAAAAGAAATCCATTGGTGGTGAGCGCCAGGTCTTCGACGCCATTGATGGTGGCAATGCGCGCAATCAACCCCTCAATGTCCTTGCGCAAGAGGGGCTCCCCCCCCGTAAGGCGGATTTTCTGAATTCCCAAACTTACTCCAACGCGGACGATCCTTTCGATTTCTTCAAAAGTAAGAATATGTGAGCGGGGGTGGAGCGCCGGGAGGGGAATTTTTTTTGGGCTGGGATTTCTTATCGCGTCGAACTTGGTGCGGTAAAAATGAGCAGCCTCCTCTGTCTCAGGCAGACAGTAGACGCAACGAAAATTGCAGCGGTCTGTTACGCTGACGCGCAAATCCCTCATGACCCGGCCATGAGAATCAATCAACAAAGGCGAGGTCAACATGACAGGGGTCGAGCCCGGCTATTTAGCGGGCGCCGGAGCGTTGGTATTGACCTTGACTGATCCGTCCTGCTTCAACTCAACATTCAGGTCAAAATTCGTTTTGCCGGTGTTAGTTAAAGTGGTAAGCCCCTTTTGCATCCGTTCAGCGCCTTTGAATTCGCCGTACAAACCCTTGCGAATCCAGTCAAGACGCTTGGAGATGGCCAATTCATCCTTCAGCTTTTTAACCTGCTCGCGCAACACAGCGAGGTCGTTAAACTGGCGTTCGAGATCACTTTTCTCGGATTGCATCCGCTTCAATTCTTTCAGCAAAAATTCACGATCCCCCTCGGAAGCTGAAAGTTTGCGCTGCGTATCGGAAATTTTTCCTTCAAGGCTGGTGATCGAACCATTTAGGTCGGTCATTTTCTTGGTAAGATCATCCTTTTGATTCTCCAGCTCGTTGATGCGGGCATCTCTTTTTGCAACCTCGGCGGCGGCGGCGGCAGCGGCGACCTTGCTCTCCGCCTCAGTCCGGACCAGCGTATTGGAGACGGTAATCAAATTATTGGAAATTTTGCCCAACTCCTCGGAAAGATTGATGACATTGGTTTCGAGCTGAGTATTGACCTGAACCTGCTCCCTCAGAAAGCCTGAGGTTTTGACCACTTTGTTCGATAATTCGAGGATTGAGGCCACGTCAGATTCTGCCTGCTGTACTGCTTTTTGATGACGGTAATACAACGAGGCCCCGAGTAGAATACACAGGATAACCAGAACAATGGCGACGGGTTTTGAATTCATAGACTCAGTAAGACAGTAGGTAAAGTGACGGTGGCATGCATCTTTGGCAACTCCCATCTTCGTCTTGAATATGCGACGATCCACCGTAGGATATATTCATGGAACTGCCTTTGGAAGCCCCAGTGATGACGTTAAGCAACGCCATTCTCTTCCCTCAGTCCATGCTTCCTCTGTTCATTTTCGAGCCCCGTTACCGTCGAATGCTGGCCGACTCCCTCGCCTCCCACCGCACCTTCGTGGTGGCCATGCAAAAACCCGGTAGAAAACGCGAAACTCCCTCTGTTGTAGGAGGTTTAGGACTGATTCGAGCCGCGGTAACCAATGCGGACGGATCCTCCCATCTTATCCTCCAAGGCTTGGAACGGGTGAACCTCCACGAGACGGTCAAATACAAGCCCTATCGCCTGCAACGTATCGAGCCTGTGTACACCACAGGCCAGGAAAATGAGAATATCGCGTCTTTGACCACTAAGTTGTTGGATTTGGTGACGAAGCGCATGAAACAGGGCATTGATTTTCCTGTCCAGATGATGGGGGGGTTCGCCCACGAACCCATGGATTCCCCCGCCATGATGCCAATGAAACAGGTTCTGGAATACCTGCGAAGTGTGCAGGACCCCAGCCAGTTGGTTGACCTGATTTCAGGCACGCTCCTGCCCACTCCCACAGAACGGCAGCTTATTCTCGAAACCCAGAATCTGGAGGAGCGTTTGAATTTGTTGGTGCGTTTTCTTTCGTCTGATGTCAAATTCCGTTCCAAAAAAAATCCCTCATGATTGATGTGCCTCCCTCCCAGTTTCCCGACCCCAGCCAGCCCGAACCAAGTCGAGCTGAGGTCATCACCGCCCTGTTCGCCAGCACGGTCGTCCAAAACGCCCAGATGGCGCTGATGTCGCTGGGCAAAATGCCGCATCCTGAGACCGGCCAGCGGTTTCATGACCCCGATTCAGCGCGGATGTTCTACGACCAGCTTGATATGCTGGATGTTAAAACACGCGGAAATCGCAATGAAAAGGAGGAAACATTGCTCCGCCAAAGTATCGGCGCGGTTCGCAAGGCCTACACTGAAGTGGTGGGGCCGTTGCCGGAGCCTGATCCCGTCACCTCCGAAACCCCCGCCCCTGCCCCGGAAGCGACAACCCCGCCCCCGCCCGCTCCCGCGCCGTCTCCCGTTGCGCCCCAGGCACCAGCAGCCCAGCCAGAATCGCGCAAGCGCTATACCAAGACCTACTGACGGCCCGCCCCGCGCTGTCGATGCCGAAGCTCACGATCAATTCACCTGCATTCCTGCAATGGCTTGCCGTGCTCCCAGAGCAGCTTATCTGGGGGCAGGTCCGGATTTTGACGCTCCAATCCTCAGAGCTTGCCTCCTTCGAGCTACGCCACATCGCCGACAAGGATGTGCCTCCTGAGAGCCTTGCGACCACCTCGATTTCACAACTCAGGGCTCTCGCTCAAAACACACAGAGCGGACAGTTTCGCCCCGTCAAAGCTTCGCCCAACCTGCGGCGCGGATGGAGGTCGGTGGCCCAGGATGCCAGGCAGTTGGAGGAGTCGCTGGACCTTCTCTACCCGGGTTCCATCGCCGATTGGGGAGCGGTTCAGAACCCCTGCTTTCGTGTGGGCACCTTCCGGGAGTTTACCGGACGCCAGACCGGCATGTATCGCATCACCCAATTGCTGGATGACTTACAGGCGGGACAAGCTATTGCAGCTTGTTGTGCAGTTTCCTTCTGTCTCAAAAGGCGCTATTGGACTGTTGATGGCCTCGCTCCAGATGACCATTCCATTAAAAGCCTGATCCCGTGCCTTGAGCCTTGTGCTGTCATGCTGGAGTTCGCGCGCAAAGCGATCAAGATTGAGCGTGAGGACAGAACGTACCTAAGCCTGGCGGCTTCGGAAATTGCCAGCATCCGCGAGGCTCTGGAGCACTTAAGTAAGCATCCCCCCGACGAACTTCGCGAAGGAGACGTCAACGCTTCGGCCAACCCCCGCCGCCTTCAGTTGCTTTTGGGAAAATTAAGCGCGCCTCCCCCTCTCCCAAAAGAAAACGCCCCGGAGTAAGTTCCGTCGCACATTGCGTCCTGCCGTCCTTCCCATATATGAATCGCTGGACAGGGCGCGATTTCTTAACTTACTGTCCGGAATGCCCCGGCGATTTTACACCGTCACGCGCGATCTCCATCTTTACCTCGGGCTCTTCATCAGTCCCTTCGTTCTCGTTTTTTCTGTCACCGTTTTTTTCTTTGTCCACGCCATCGTGCCGAAGTTCGGCGCCGAGACCACTCAAACTCGCACCGCCACTGACGTCTCGCTTCCACACGACCTGTCAAAACTCTCCGGCCGCGCTCAGATCGATGCCCTCAAGCCTGCGCTCTTAAGCATCAACGTTCCCGGCGAGATCGGTTACATTCGCCACGTCGTGAGCGACGACACTCTCGTGATCCCCGTCTCCGTTCCCGGGCGCGCCACCACTGTCACCATTCGCATGGCACAGCGCGAAGCAACCATCGTCACGCGCGAAACCGGCCTCGCCGACGCTATGATGACCCTCCACAGATCCCCCGGCGAACACAGCCCCGCCCTAAGCAGGAACTGGTTCCCGATGCGCGCCTGGAGGTGGCTTTCCGATGCCACCGCCTACCTGACTTTATTCATCACTGTCAGTGGCATATACCTCTGGTACGTCCTCCGCGCGGAGCGGCGCATCGGCTACGTCCTGCTCGGGACGGGAACGTTTGTTTTTTTAGGATTGGCTTATGTCGTCGCCCGCTGAAAACCAGTCTCCATCAAATGGCAATCCGCGAGATAGCGCCAAGCTGCTCGCGCTTTGCGAACGCTGGAATCGCAAACTCCATTTTTACTCCGGCCTGTTCCTCATCGTTTTCCTCTGGCTATTCGCCTTCACGGGCCTGCTTTTGAACCACCCCAATTGGACTTTCCACGAATCCTGGCGAAATCGTCACGAAACAAAATACCAGCTTCCCATTGTGCCGCCCGCCGCCGGGCTCACCAGCGACCTCGATCAAGCCCACGACCTGATGCGCCAAATGTCCATTGAGGGGGAAATTCTTTGGACCACCACGCGGGGTGACGGCACCCCGTTCGAATTCCAAGTCCGCACCCCTCGCCATTTCTATTTCATCAAGGCCGATCAGGCCCAAGGCCGCGCCGACATTCGCCAGGCCGATGTGAACGCCTGGGGCATCGCCAAAATCCTGCACACCTTCACCGGGAACTCGGCCAGCGATCCCCGCAACCGCCGCGATTGGGCCCTCACCGCCGTTTGGGCTTACTCGATGGATTTTGTTGCCGCCGGATTGATCTTCATGGTTTTGAGCAGCATCTATCTCTGGCTCAAACAGCCGCGAAAACTCCTTCCCGGTGCCATCTGTCTTGCCTTGGGCTCGCTCCTCTGCGGCCTGTTTTGCTTCGGCCTTCGGTGGGTGATGTGAAGGATATCGGACCCGGCATTTTCACCTTTATAGCGAGCAGGGCGGAAACGAGCCTTAACGTGACGGTATCCAAGGCCCGTCTCCCTCGACTAGTGCGGCTCAAACGAGAGTTGTGGCTAGCAAGGAGCCGAGCATGCATTATAATGTGCCCTCGCACACCATGAAGGTTATTGACTACATCATTGCCGCCTTAGTCCTAGCCTGCATGTTGCTTGGCTATACAGGTCACCGATTCATCGCCATTCTTTTACTCGTACTCGTGGTCATCCTATCTTCATGGCGCTACTGGGATCCCGAACGAGAAAAAGATATTCTAGGTTGCGGTGGTTCCGGCGAGTTGAATCCAGAGCATGATAACTGGGCAGATGTGGGTTCCGGCCACGACTCCGCCGATGGTGATGCGGGAGGCGACGCAGGGGGTGATTGATGATGAGTCTTGGCTCAACCGGCGCTGCAAAACTTACCCGCATCCAAGAACCGGGAGATAACTCTAAAGAATGGGAAGGAAAGGCGGCAGTTTTGCGACGCATCCAAGTGGGACTAGGATTAACCCCCACCCTTGAAATACCCCCGTTGTTTTTCGCTGATGGGCGAGCCGAGACGTTCTAGCACTTTCAGCATGTCCTCCCACACCTCTCGCTTAACTGAAATCAACTGATTTCGGAGCAGGTACGAGGGATGGTAGGTGGGCATCACTGGAATCCCCCTATACTCCTTCCATGTGCCGCGAAGCTTGGTTATGCCCGCCGCTGTTTTACCAAACAAACCCTCAAGCGCTGTTCCGCCCAACGCCACCAGCGCGCGCGGACGTATGATATCGATCTGCTCCTGCAAATACGGGAGGCATGTATCCATCTCTGTAGTGGTAGGTTTGCGATTGCCCGATTGCTGCCCCGGGGTATCGGGGCGGCACTTAAGCACGTTGGCAATATAGACACTTCCACGCGTAAATCCCATGGCCAGAATGATCTTCGTCAGCAACTCGCCGGCCTGCCCCACAAAAGGCTCGCCCGCCTTATCTTCCTCCGCTCCGGGAGCTTCTCCCACAAAAAGAAGCGGCGAGAGGCAGTCACCCACCCCAAACACTACTTTGGTGCGTGACGCCGCCAAGTGGGGGCACAACACACAGGATTCGGCCTTGAGACGCAACCGCCCCATCGCCTCCTTCTTTGCATCGGCCGACAACTCGGCAGACGTATAAACCAAGGTCGGGGCAGTCACGGGAGTTGGAGCAACCGTTGCCGAGATCGCAATGGACGGTCTGGATATGGCGGCCACCGGGACGCGCGCTGCCTTAGCGGTCGGCGCAACCAGTTTTTGCCCGGACAAATCCGCCAGCCGCGCCGGGTCCAAAGCCACGTACCGGTTGCCTTCGCGTTTCAACTCTTCAAGGTGATCCAACGTCGCTTCGAGCAATTCCTGATATTCGCTTTTCATCCTGGTTTGTGCGTCACCACCACTTTCAACGATTCGGCTGTGGGTTTCGAGGCTAATCGAACAGCCTCTGCCGTCTCTTCCAGCGGAAATTGGTGGGTGACCAGCAGTCGCACATCCATCTTCTGTGAAAAGACGAGTCGGGCAACTTCCTTCTGCAGTGTAAAATCAGAACTGTAACTGCCCATCATTTGTTTTTCATCCACACAAATCGTTGAAAGGTCTAGTGGCGTGGTTGTTCCTCGTTTTGTGTGGGCAAAGAGGCACATCCGCCCACCCCCGCGCAACAGGGATTGCCCCTGTGCCACAGCGGAATCAACAGGCACCGCGATCACTGCGGCATCAACACCGCGCCCCCGTGTCAGGCGATCCACCCCATTAAGCACGGCTTTGCCATCGGGAAGATCGGCTATCTTTGCGCCGAGGGACTTCGCCCATCGGAGTCGTGGGCTCAAAAAATCAGTCGCGATAACCTTAATTCCTTGAAGGCTCAGTAAGCGGGTGAAAATCAGCCCGATAGGGCCCTGTCCCGTTACCAGCGCGGTGTCCCCTGCGAGCAAGCCGAGCATCTTCACAGCTTTCAAGACGGTATTCACCGGCTCCAACATTGCTCCCTCTACTACGGTGTTGCCACGCGGAATCCTCACCAATCCGGGCAGACAAAACTCCATGACGCGGACATACTCGGCATACCCGCCCCCCGCCGGTTCAAAACCGGCGGTGATCCCTGTCTTCTTGTATTGGGGGCATTGCGCGAAAGCCCGGTGCCGACAGGCATGGCATTTCAGACAAGGTACATGGTGATGCATGCCAACGCGGTCTCCGGGTTTCCATCCTGTCACATTGGGGCCAACCTTAACGATAGTTCCAGCGGTTTCGTGACCGTAAATGCGCGGTGGGGGTTGAAGCCCGCCTTGAATTTTTTTGATGTCTGTGGGGCAGACGCCGCAGACATCAACCCTAACCAGAATTTCCTTGCGTCCGATGCGTGGCACCTTCACTTGCTCAAGGCGCAGGTCATTCGGCCCGCGATAGACCACCGCGCGCATCAGTCTTGGGACATTCAAATCGGTCGGTCGCATCTCAATGAAATTGGGTTTCGCAGAGCATAGATCGCTCTCGTTTCAATACAAGTTGGCTTTGTACATCCCGTTGCGTGCGCAGCAAATAAAATCCAGCCCAGCAATGCCGCTAAAACGAAAACAGCTGCCGCAATGGTGAAGAAATGAGGCCTGAGGGCCGCGAAACCAAAAATGGACAAAAAATAAACTCGACAATTTAGCCCAATACATTAATACAACATTCAATTCCACGATAAGCTTTGCTGTGACAGCCGGTAGCATTACCTTAAAAAAGACGCGCACCCGAGGAGTGCCGCCCAAACTCGCGCTGCCCGATCCGCCCGCCATCCACACCCACTTTCCACCGTTCCCCTGTTTGACCACCCTTGTCTCTGTGCGATCCAGACACTTCAGGCAACCATTTCCTTCCAGCCCGTCGCGGAAAGAGATGCAGGATTGCCGTCCGCACACGAACCAAGGGAATCCACCGCCCCAAAAGGCGGCCTTCCGGCTCAAACTGCCGGTGGAAACCCACAACCCATGAACACCGAAGCCAGACTGTTTGTAGGAAACCTGTCCTATCAGACAGGAGATCAAGACCTGCAAGAACTCTTCGCCCAAGCGGGCGTTGTCACCTCCGTTAACGTGATGATGGACAAATTCACCGGCAAATCCCGGGGCTTTGCCTTCGTCGAAATGGCGGACCCTGCGGACGCAAGCAAAGCCGTCGAAATGTTCCACAGCAAAGACCTTCAAGGTCGCGCTCTGACCGTAAATATAGCCCGTCCCCGCGAAGAACGCCCCCCCCGCGCCGGTGGTTTCAGCGATCGCCGTGCAGGAGGACAGGATTCCTCTCGCCGCGAGCGTTACTGAGCAATCCCCTTCGATTCCCTAAGCCAAAGGCGGAGATTCACATCTCCGCCCTTTTAGGCTTTTGTCCGTTAAACCAGTTCGAAACGGTGCTTCACCTCCAAGAAGCTCTCAATTCGAACAAAAACCCCATTGACACAATCGGTCCTCTTCCGCATTTTGATAGTACCGACATTTATGGCTGAGAATAACCCGAACGTGCCGCCTGCGGCTCCTGAGACTCCGACACCCGCCGCGGTGCCAACCCCAGTGCTTTCACTCCCCCCCAAGCCAGCGGAAGCGGCCAAAATCCAGCCCAAAAAAGAAACGGTGCGGATTAACCTGCCTCCAAAGCCCACTTCCGCCCCCACCATCAAGATACCCGCGCCTGCACCCGCACCTGTAGCAGCCGCTTCGGTATCGGCTTCGGCTCCAGCCGCACCAGCAACCGGTGGCGCAGCCGCTCCTGCCACCGCATCGGTGCAGAAGCCAGTCTCTTCCGCACCCGCGCCCTCCAAGCCAAGTCCTGCCCCCCGCGCAGCGGCCGCCACGCCTTCAATCGGCCTCGTTGACAAGATTCTAGCCATCGCAACCGCTGTCGCCTGCATCGCCCTGTTGGTGCGGATTTGGGTCTTGGGAAACCCCTAAATAACGCCCGGCACCTTGTGCTGATGCGAAAACCGATTACTTTGGGAATATATGGGAAGCGAGAATATTGTTGATCTGAACGAAGCGAATTTCAAAACGGAGGTGACCAACTCTTCCGATACCGTCTTGGTGGACTTTTGGGCTCCATGGTGTGGACCTTGCAAAATGCTCACCCCTGTCCTCAATGAACTGGCAACCGAATACACCGGCAAAGCCAAGATCGCCAAAGTCAACGTGGACGACAATCAGGAGTTGGCTGCGGAATATGGCATCACGGGAATTCCAGCGCTCCTATTTTTCAAAAGCGGAAAACTGGTGCAGCAGGTAATGGGCGCCAAAAGTAAACGCGATCTCAAGGCCACCCTCGATTCGGTGCTCGCCTCCTGAGTTCCTTATGAGAGAGTGATCGCCATGCCGCTGATCACCACTCCAGGAACATATTTGAGCCTCAGCGAGTTCTATTACCAGATCTCGACCATGCTCCGTGCCGGCCTCGGCATGATGGCCGCCTTGGAAACCTTGGAACTCGCCCCCCCTAGTCGAGCCATTGGCGTCCATATCTCGCCAACGCTGGCCTCCATGCGTCGCGGCTTGAGTCTTTCTGAGTCGGTCCGGAACATTCCAGGATGGCTCCCCTCCTTTGATATTTCACTAATCGAAGCCGCTGAGAAATCAGGCCGCGAGGAGGAAGTATTTCGCATGCTTTCCGAATTCTACCGCGAACAATCGAGATTGTATCGAATGACGCTGTCGGGGCTTCTTTATCCTGCCGTCATTCTTCACATGGCAGTATTGATCTTTCCTCCATCCATGCTCACAAGGTTGGTCTGGCAAAGTGAGGTCAGTCCGTATGTGACACAAAAACTGAGTGTTCTGATCCCCATCTATGCGGTTTCCCTGGCAGGACTGTTTTTTGGCCAAAGCAACCGGGGCATTTGGATACGGGCGGTGGCTGAGCGGATTATTGGCATTATCCCTCTTCTCGGAGCTGCACGTTCCAGACTCGCCTTGGCCAGGTTTTCCGCCGCACTTGAATCCCTCTTATCGGCGGGTGTTTATGTGCCGGAAGCATGGAGAATGGCTGGGGAATCCAGCGGTTCGCCTCGATTGCAAAAAGTGGTTGCTTTGTTTCCCTCCAAAATCATTGCCGGCTTTGCACCCAGTGAATTACTTCCAAGGTATCGTGTTTTTCCGAGACTTTTCACCACTCTTTATTGCACCGGCGAGAAAAGTGGCGACATTGACGGCTCACTGAAAAGGATTTACCGCCACTATGAGGAAGAAGCCTCCAATAAATTTAAGGCTTTCGCCGACTGGGTTCCGCGCGTGGTGGGGTTTTGCTTAACCATAGCGATTGGCTGGTTCATCATTAGCTTTTATCTTTCCTATTTTGCCAGCGTAAGCAGTGTCATCGACGGTGCCGGAACTCCATGAAACAAATCCTCAGAGCATCATCCATAATCGCCGCTGTAATCGTGGTCGGTTTCTGGTTTTTTGGAGGGATGCACCGGGGTTGGACGCACACCACCGAAACCACCATGAAGGTGGATCCTGTCACCTCGCTTGATTACCCGGTGACGGAGGCAAAATTTACGCCAGGCGTCGATTTCCTAGGAGTAGGATTCGCCGCCTCTGGCATTTTATTCTGCTTAAGCTACCTTTTCGCACCTAAGCAAAAACAAATGCCATGAACATTAAGACCATTTCCTCTCTGACTCTCCTGATTGCAGCAACACTGAGCGCAGCGGCAGACCCCCAAAAATTCGACTTCAAGGACCCCAAAGGAGTCAACAACGCGGTCTTCAAGCTGGACGCTCCACTTGAATCCATCAATGGGACCGCCACCGGAGTTTCAGGTGAGATCACATTCGACCCGGCCAATCCCAAGTCGACCACTGGCAAAATTGTGGTCGCAACTTCTTCGATGAATGTGCCCAACCCGATGATGAAGGAACATCTCCTGAGCGACCAATGGATGGACGCCAAAAAATATCCGGACCTCTCCTTCGAAGTTGTTTCTTTGGCCGACACAAAAACATCCGGCCCTGCCACTACTGCATCAGCCACTGGCAAATTGACCATCAAGGGCATCACCAAGGAGGTGACCATCCCAGTCAGTCTGACTTTCCTCAAGGACAAGCTGGGCGCACGAATTCCCAACATGGCGGGCGATCTGCTGGTGGTCCGCGCCAATTTCAAGGTCAAACGCAGCGATTACAACATCAATGCCGGACAGTACGAGGACAAGGTCTCCGACGAGATTGAACTGTCCCTAAGTTTGGCCGGGATGTCCCCCAAGCCCAAGTAACAAACGCCGCCAAAAGTTTGACGCCACAAATCCGCCATTGGGCCTATGTCTGAGCGAGACAACGAATTAACAGAACTTAAGGGCCTCAAAGTGACCATAGACAGGGTGGAACATCAGCCCATGATGTCCACTCCGCCGGACCGTCCCCATTGTTTTGCTTATCACGTCACCATCCATAACAACTCTTCCGCCACCGTAAAAATTGTAGGGAGAAAATGGGTGGTCAGAGACCAGCTGGGAGAGGTAACCGCAGTAGAAGGTGACGGAGTGGTGGGCCAGTTCCCCCTCCTCACCCCCGGGGAATCTTTCAGCTATCACAGCTACCATATCTTCGACACCGAACAGGCGATCGCGCGAGGAAGTTACCTCGGTCAAACTGAAGACGGCAAACGCGTGGTGGTGCGCATCCCCGAGTTCACCATGAAAGTTCGGGAAACATGAGTCCTCCCCATCAGTCCTGATCCCATACGCATTTTCTGCAGCTTACAAACACCCGAATCGCGAACTTTGCGTGTTTTCCATTTTTGACGGTCCGTAATGGTTTGCACAGAAGGCCAATCTGCCTTAACCACGACGCATGCCGAACGTAAAATCAAAATCCTGGCCGACCGCAATGACCGTTGCGGGCTCGGACAGCGGCGGCGGAGCCGGGATTCAGGCCGATCTGAAGATGTTTCACGTACTGCAAGTGCACGGGACTTCCGTCATCACGTGCGTGACCGCCCAAAACACCGCCTCGGTAAAAGGTGTGGAGCCTATTGATCCCGGCATGGTTGGCCTTCAGATGACCACGGTTCATGCCGGATTTCCCGTGCGAGCCATTAAAACAGGCATGCTTTTCGACACAGGGATTATTGAAGCGGTGGTTATGGGGTTGGGCGCATTTAAGAAAATACCGCTGGTGGTCGACCCCGTCGCCGTTTCGACCAGTGGCGCCACACTCCTCAAACCCGAGGCGATCAGCGCTCTGAAAAAATTGCTGCTTCCTCTGGCCGCTTTGATTACGCCCAATCTTCATGAAGTGCGCGCCTTGACCGGACAGGTAGTCAATACTCCGGAACAAATGCGTGAAGCAGCCCGAGTACTTCACGGCAGTTACGGATGCGCGATCCTCATCAAGGGTGGACACCTTGGACCAAACCTCCCCGCCATGGACGTTTACTACGACGGGAAAACTGAGTTGCTGCTGACAGCCCCGCGGATCAAAGGAATCACCACGCATGGCACTGGGTGCACCTACTCAGCCGCCATTACGGCTTATCTTGCGCTGGGTAAAAGCCTGCCAGACGCGGTGAAACTGGCCAAGCAGCGCATCACTGCCGCCATTGCCAACAGCGTGCGAGTGGGAAAAAGCTGGATACTGAACCCACTTCCCAAACCTTAATTGGAATACCTTGTGTTAAACGAAAAACAGGAACAGCGCTGGCAACAGTTTCTTGATGATCATCCGCTGTTTCGAATCATGGTGTTCGACCCAAGGTTTGTTGTGTTGTTCACAATCGTTTCCCTGGTGATTGTCACGGCGGGCATCATGCTACCCAAAGTGTGGCGGCGCACACCGGATGGATTTAAGCCCATAGTCAGGATCAGCGGTTTGGATAAGCTTCAGGCATGGTCGCTCCACCGGAGCGCCTTGCGACTGGAGGCCGAGGGCAAAGAGCGCCCGGCCATTATGGCCTGGGAGCGGGCCGTGGCCAATGACCCCTGTGATCTTGAACTCACCCGGGGGACCCTACGCGCGATCATCAAATGGGATAAGTTGAATGAATTTCGACAAAGCGCGCTTGGCCAGGGCATGTGGTTATTGCGGCTTGGACAAACCAACATCGCGGATGTCGAGCTGATGACCCGTCTGTGCCGCAGCGCCAAAGCCCCCCAGCTTCTCATTGCAGTCATTGAGCCCCTCCGGGCCCGTTGGACACCCGAACTCCGGCTCGCATGGATAAAAGCTAATTTTGACACCTCCCGGTGGGAGGAAACCGGAAATGAAATTGCCAAAGGCGCTTTGGATGCCAACGACCAGGAGTTAAAGGTTTATATTGCCGCCTGGCAGGCTGCCTTTGGAGAACCCGCCCAAAGCGGTCCGGCCAAAGACCAGTTGAATTCATTTCTCAGCAACCCACAATGGCAGGTTCTGGCTCATCGCCTGAGCCTCATCTCCGTTGCCACCCGGGATGACATGGCTGAATACGAACGAATTCTTAAGCAACTCCAGTTATGGAAGGAGGATCGTTTTGCCGACCATTTCCGCTACTGGCAAATGCTTATGGCCGCCGCAAAAACAGAACAGGCCCGCCAGGCATTGAAGGCTTACTCCCAACCGATTGAAGCTGTCGGAGAGCTGTATTCAATGGTTGATATGTCGACTCAGCTTAAGGAGCGCGATTTCGGCATCGCTCTCTGCCGGAAATATCAGCACCAGTTTGATTCGGTTCCCAAGTTTTGGATGCTCTATGCCACTCATGTCATGGAAACGCGCGAACCGGATCGCATGCGGGCTGTTCTCGCCGAAATCCGTTCCACCCCGGGCGTCAGGGACGAGCTTGAGGGTCTGGGCTATTTCTTTGAAGCGCGTATGGCAATGATACAGGAGCATTTCGCCCAGGCCGAAGCGCTGTTTGCCAAAGCGGCTGCCATTGACTATCGGGACGATAATCTGGCGGCGGGGATTGCAGACGAAATGCTCCGCCTTAACAGGCCCAGGGAGGCGGGAAAAATCTACCAGCGCGTGGAGTCCTCCTTCACCAACCGGACGGAATATTGGGTCAATGTGATGCGGGTGGGGGATCAATTAAGGGACTTGGAAATGATCTACCGTGCCTCTGAAAGAGCTTACCGGTTGAAAACAAATGACGCTTCAATGGCGAACTATTTTGTGGCCTCCTCACTTCTCAAGCGCACCAATATAAACGAGGTGGACCGCCTCACCCTCATGCTCATTTCGTACAACCCAGGAGTGGCCGCCGCCAAGATCAACCGTGGAGCCTCCCTGCTCCTCACCCATCGCGAGGCCGAGGGATTGGCCATGCTGCAAACAGTCGACCCCTCGCAGCTGAACAAGGTCGAGCAATCCAATTTCCGCCTTGATCTCCTTGAGGCGTTGACAGCGAATAGAAAATGGGCACAGGCCCGGCAGGTGATCAGCCTGATCGATCCGTCCGTGCTCTTTTCGCAGCAAGTCCAGCGGCTTCAGGAACTTCGCGCGGAGTTGGAAAAAAGCAAGGCAGACTGACAATCGCCACATGGATTACACCGTTATGCTATGCTCTTAAACAACTCTCAAGCAACACCCCAAAGCCAATCAATCCGTGCTACCTGACCAACAAAATGAAAAATCGCCAACCTTTTGGGAGGCGCATCCTGTCCTTCGGTTGCTGATGTTGGACCCGAGGTTCTGGATCCTTTATGGCATTGTGTTCTTGGCAATGCTTGCCGCGCTCGTATTTTTGCCAAAAGTCTGGAGGCGAACCCCTGAAGGCTTCACACCGGTGGTCAAAATTAGCGTCTTGGACATGCTACAGGCACGGTCGTATCATAAAAGCGCCTTAAAACTTGAGTCCGAAGGCAAAACACGACTCGCCATTACCGAATGGGGAAACGCCGCAGGCAATGACCCATGCGACCTAGTTCTGCTGAGGGGCAACCTCCAATCAATCGTCAAATGGGACAAACTCAACGAATTCGGTCCGGGCGCTTTGAATCAGGCATTTTGGCTGTTGCGAATTGGCGGAACCAATATGGCTGATGTCGAGCTCACTGCGCAAATCTGCAGAACCGCAAAGGCTCCGAAACTACTGGAAGCCCTCCTTGAACCCTTGCGCGACAAGTGGACTCCTCAACTGCGTGCCGCATGGGTCAAAAGCGCCTTCGACTCAGAGCGATGGCCGGAAGTTGGAACCGAGATTGCCAAGGGCGGCTTGGACGAGAGTGACGAGGAACTGAAGATTTACATTGCTGCATGGCAGGCCGCTTTTGGTGAGTCCAACAATAGCGGACCCGCCAAGGATTTTCTAAAATCCATGCTCAAGAATTCCAAATGGCAGGTACTGGCCCACCATCTCAGCCTGGTGTCCAGTGCAAGCCGGGACGATCTGGCGGAGTACGATCCGATTCTCAAGCAACTCCAGCTCTGGAAGGAAGATCAACCGGATGAACACTTCCGCTATTGGCGGATGCTGCTGGGGGCTGGAAAAAAGGATGAAGCTCAAGAAGCGTTGAGAAGCTACCCTGAGCCTCTTGAGAGTTCAGCAGTGCTGTTTAAGTTGGTGGATTTTTTCGTCCAAATGAAGGAGAGGGCCTTCGCCATAGGCCTCTGCCGAAAGTATCAGCACCAGTTTGACTTGCTGCCTGCATTTTGGACCCTTTATGCCCAGCAAGTAATTGAGACCCGTGACCCCGACCAGATGGAGGCTGTTCTGAACGAAATGCGTTTAACCCCGGGCGTAAGGGATGAGTTGGAAGGTTTCGGCTATTTCTTTGAGGCGCGGATGGAACTTATCAAGGGGCGGATTCCCAAAGCGGAGGCGCTCTTTGCCAAGGCAGGGGATGCCGAATATCGCGACGCCAACATCGGAGTGCGGATCGCGGACGAATTGCTTCAGATCAACCATCCGAAGGAAGCGGGCAAAATCTACCAGCGATTGGAATCCTCATTCGCGGACCGTGCGGAATTCTGGGTCAACGTAATGCGTGTGGCCGACCAAATTAAAGATTTGGATTTGATTTACCGCGCATCGGAGAAAGCTTACCGGCTTCGGACCAATGATGTTTCACTGATGAATTTTTTTGTGGCGGCGTCGCTCATGAAACGCACGAACATCGTCGAAGTGGACCGCCTTACCCAGGCTCTCATCTCTCAGAACCCGGGCTCGGTGGCAGTACAAGTGAACCGCGGCGCATCTTTGGTGCTCAGCGAACGCGCACCCGAAGCGCTGGCCCTCCTGCAAGCAGTCGACATCTCAAAGCTAAAACGGGAGGAACAATCTTTCTTTCGACTAGATCTTTTGGAGGCCTTGATGGCCAACAAGGAAAGATCCAAGGCGAGCCAGATCAGCAGACTTATAGAACCGTTGGTCCTCTATCCACAACAAGCCGAAAGGCTCAAACAATTGAGAGCGGAACTCGAAAAAAACTAGGCCAGCAGCTCGGTCACAGCTCGTCCGTAAACATCGGTCAGACGGTAGTCGCGCCCGGCATGTCGATAAGTAAGCTTTTGGTGATCCAGCCCAAGCAGATGCAGAATGGTCGCATGCAAATCATGCATATGAACCTTGTCCACCACAGCCGCCTTTCCAAAATCATCCGTTGCTCCGTGAACGTGCCCGCCTTTTACCCCGCCGCCTGCCATCCACATGCTAAAGCCGGATGGGTTATGATCCCGCCCGTCGGCGCCTTGGGCGGTCGGGGTGCGGCCGAATTCTCCACCCCAAACAATTAGGGTGTCCTTAAGCAACCCACGGCTTTTGAGGTCGGCCAACAAACCTGCAATGGGCTTGTCCACCTCAGAAGCATTACGGGCGGTATCCCTCTTAAGATTCTGATGCTGATCCCACTTGAAGGAGTGGCTTACCTGAATAAACCTAACGCCTTTTTCTGCAAACCGCCTCGCCAATAGACACTGCCTTCCGAAGTCATCAGTGGGCTGCTCGTTGATGCCGTACAGCTTCAGAGTCTCCTCGGATTCGGTCGTAAGATCAGCCAGTTGGGGAGCCTCACTCTGCATTCGGAATGCCAGCTCAAACGATTCGATGGTCGCCTCCAACTGTGCGTCCTGATGCGCCTGCTCAAGGTGATTGCGGTTAAGACCTTGAAGATAGTCCAACTGCATCCGCTGCAACTCGGGGTTTAAGCGCGGATTTTTAATGTTCCTTATTTGCGCGCGAGCCAGCGGCATCCCAGCACTGCCAATTGGAGTGCCTTGATATATTGCCGGCAGGAAGGCTGACCCATAATTCTGCGCCCCGCCGGTGATCGGACTGGGGCTGATCGTGACAAACCCCGGTAAATTCTGATTCTCAGTTCCGAGGCCATACAATACCCAGGCACCCATGCTGGGACGCAATTGAGCCTCCATGCCGGTGTGAAGTTTCAGCACCGCCTGATTGTGATCCTGACCATTCGTATGCATCGAACGGATGACACACAGGTCATCCGCATGCTTGGCCAATTCCGGGAAGACCTCGGAAATCTCAATGCCCGATTTTCCGTGTTTGTTGAAGGCAAACTGAGAGGGCAGAATTTTTGAACCATTGTCGGAGGTGACATTGTTGGTCGAAAGGCTCTTGCCCTGATCCACCACCAGACGCGGCTTGGGGTCGAATGTTTCAAGGTGCGAAGGTCCGCCGTGCATGAACAAAAAAATGACACGCTTGGCCCTGGCCGTAAATTGGGGCGCATGCGCCGCCAGCGGACTTGCTGCATGCACGTTGCCAAATTTCTCGGCAAGCAATGCCGATAGAGCCAGATACCCAAACCCGCAGCCGCAGCCGCGCAACAACTGGCGGCGGGAAATTGGTGTGCTCATCGGTTTCATATTTATTCAAGGTACTGCCACTCATTGGAGGACATCAGGGCCTGACAAAAAAGAGAGAGTGTTTCTCTGGACTGCCCCCCCGCATGGGCAAGAAAATCACGGGCCGCCCCGGCTTCGGCTTCGGTGGGGGCTCGTCCAAAGGCCTGTGCATAGGCCATGACGACGGCATCCTTTGATGTGCTCAATCGCAGGGCCCAGGCATCGCTGGCCTGCTGCATAAACGGGCTGTTCATCATGAATAACGCCTGGGGAGCTGAGGTCGAAACATACCGCGCCCCCGCCACCAATTGGGGATCTGGGAAATCAAATGCCTGCAAAAGCTCAGGAAGCTGGCCGCGCAGGATGGGAAGATAAACACTGCGACGCACATTCTGTTCAACATTGGTGACCAAATTGAGCGCGGGAGCTGTCAGACCCGGAGCAACCCCTCCTAGGCTCGACCCCCCGGCACTGCGATCCAGCGACCCGCTCACAGACAAGAATGAGTCGCGCAGAGCCTCAGCATCGAGCCTGCGGCGGTTGGCGCGCCACCAAAAAGTGTTGTCCGGATCGCGCGCCGCTGCTTTGGCATTCCACTCACCGCTCATCTGATACGTGCTGGACAGCACCAACTCGCGGACTAATTTCTTGGTCGACCACCCGCCTTCCATCAATCTCGCCGCCAGAAAATCCAACAACTCAGGGTGAGTGGGAGGCGCTGTCATCCGTCCAAAATTATCCGGTGAAGTAACCAGTGCCCGGCCAAAAAGATGGAGCCAGACCCGGTTCGCGTACACTCGGGGAGTGAGCGGATTTGAGGAGCTGGCCATCCATTGGGCAAGTTCGAGACGTCCGCTCGAATCATCCTTGAAAACGGGGGGAGGAACGGACTTGGATAGCACGGAAAGAGTGCTGCGCGGGACCACGTCGCCCTTTCGTTCAGGCTCGCCGCGAATGCGCAGGTTCACATTTTTAACCGTTCCCTCGCGGGGCGCCATGACTGAGGCAGGCTTGGTCGGAGCCTTCAATTTCAACTCCTCCAGGGCATCCATCATGGATACATCATCCGGGCGCATTTTGGCGCGGTTGGTAGCTGACATCATCATCTCTCCGCCGGCTTTGGCCATCATGCCGAGGCCGCGATCCATGGGCAGAAACTGCACTGCATCCACCATCACGAATCCCTTGGTGCCTTCAGTGGAAATCGTGACGGAAGTGTTGGTGCCCGGCGGCAACTCGTAAGTCCCCAGTGAAACAAAAAGACCATCAACTGACGGGACCTCTCGTTGATTAATAGTAAGCCGATGGGCAACTTTTCCTATTTGAATAACCACAGGCACATTCGTGGCGCGATTGAACCGGGCCTCGTAGCTTGCCCGAATCTCGTAGAGTCCCGGCTCAGGCAGCGTTGGCATGAAGCGGATGCTTTTCCTGCCCTTGCCCTCGTTGGCGTCTTGAACGTAATCCTTGTCGATGAAGTTGGTGGCATAGTTGGAAGAGCGCCACGTGCCGACAATCTCGGCCTTAAGATTGTCCACCACAACGCCCGGCAATTCGCTCGCCTCGACACCTCCGGGCAAACGTTGGTGCAGCTCTCTGGAAGCAGTCAGATCCGCCGTAAGCTGGTCGACTGCTTTCTGATGCTTCTCGAAGCGCTCAACGACATCCGCCGACCCAATACTCTGCTCCACCCAAGGGATGCCTCCCGGCCCGCCTTGCTCGGAGAGAGTGGCGGTGCTCGCAAAAATTCCCGCCAAGGCGTAATAATCGCGGGTTGGGACGGGATCAAATTTGTGGTCGTGACAACGGGCGCAAGCCACGGTCAACCCAAGAAAGGCGCGAGTGGTCACGTCAATTTGTTCATCCACCACATCGAGTTGTGCTTTTTCCTGGTCTGGCTGGATGAAGTTTTTTGGCCCCAGCATTAGAAACCCGGCGGCGATCAGAAGCTCGTCGTGCCGAGCGCGATCGGATTTCGCCAGAATATCACCGGCCAATTGCTCGATGAGAAATTGATTGAACGGTTTATCCGCATTGAACGAGGCAATCACATAATCCCGATAGCGCCACGCCTCTGTGAAAAAGATCGGCAACTGTTGATCATTGTTGTCAGCGTAACGGACCACGTCCAACCAGTGCCTGCCCCAGCGCTCGCCAAACGCGGACGATTCCAGCAGGCGATCCACAATTTTTGCGAAAGCGTTGGTCGCCCCATCCTGCACAAATGCGTCCACTTCAGCGGGCGTTGGAGGCAGTCCTGTCAGATCAAAGGTGACACGGCGAAGCAGGCGGGTTTTAGTGGCGGCCTGGGCGGGTTGAAGTCGGCGCTGCTCCAACTCGGACAACACAAAAAAATCAATTGGTGAGACTGGCCACCTGCGGTTGCGGACTTTTGGAAGGACGGGCATTTTAACCGGCTGCAATGCCCAAAGATTAGTGGAACTTGATTGATTGGATTGCTTGAGAAGTTGGGATGGATGAGGAGCACCGGTGCGAACCCAGGTTTCCAAATCCGCCAATTGTCCGGCCGTCAACTGGCCATCGGGCGGCATTTGCAGGTCTTTGTCGGATTGACGGCATGCAGTGACTAGAAGGGATCGGTCAGGATCGCCTGGAAGCAAAGCCGGCCCCGTCAGGCCGCCGAGTATCATGGCTTCGCGCGACTCAACGGACAAACCGCCCTTGAGACGCGCGGCCTTGCTGGAATGACACTCATAACAATTCTGCTCGAGAATCGGACGGATGGATTGTTCGAAGAATTGGATCTGCTCCTTGGTCGGCAGCGTCTCCCTGGCACCAGGCGCAGCAAAAATCTGCGAGGGGATGCCACTCGCAAGAAACACCGCCACCAGCGTTGAAAACAGGCTCCTCACCACAGCGTTATCTAGCTTAGACCGTGCCGAGACCAAACCGTTCTAACAAGCACCTGAGTCTTGGGCGGGAAAAGGGGCAGCAAGCAGGTACTCCACCAGATTGACCTCTCTGGGCTCGGCTGCCGCACTCCAAAACTACTTCGCCAAAGGCTTGGGTCGAGCCGCATCCCATTCCTTGGCCGAGACCTGTTTCACCTCGTGGGTGAGCACGAAAGTGCCCTTCTTGTTGCCCACCACGACATCGGGCCATTTATCAGCGCTGATTCGTCCGGCCACGACCTGCGTTCCTACTCCTGAATCGTTATCGATGGGATAAGGAATGAAATCGACCGACTTGTCCTTGTGTTGCTCAATTTTGAACCAGTAGAGCACGGCTGGAGCACCGGGTTCCGCGTCGCCCTGCGGTCCATGTGCCCAGAACCGTTTGCCTGTCACGATGTCCTTCACGCCGTCTCCATCCATGTCGATCAGATCAATGGCATGGAGCTGGGAGAACTTAACGCCGTACTTATTATCCTCCGGCTTGCTGTTCATGATGATGTGCTCGCGGAACTTGATCTCACCGCCCTCAGAATAATTCTCGTACCACGCGAGCCCATATCCATGTGCCGCGAGACTGGTGATCACGTCGTTATCACCGTCGCCGTCCACATCATATACATGCATCTGGGAACCACCGGTGCCGAACGCCATGGGGTGCTTGGTCCAGACGGGGTCGCCCACGAGTGACTTGGGCTGTTCATACCAGCCGTCCTTGTCCAACAGATCCATTCGTCCGTCCTTGTTGACATCACCCACTCCGAGACCGTGCGTGAAACGCTGCCATCCGCCCTTGGCGGTGATGGGGTGAAACTTCCAAGGTTTGCGCGCATCCGACCAATCGGCTTCGGCATAGCCAAGAAACCCACCGGAACTGCAAACAATCTCAGGTTTGCCGTCGCCCGTCACATCTGTAAAAGTGGGCGACTCGTTATCTGTGACCTCAAGGACAATATGCCGCTGCCAATCTCCGTCGCGGCTCTTGGGGTTTTCATACCAGGAAGAATCCTCGCCCGGGAAACCGAGAATCAGGATGTCGTCGTATCCATCCTTGTTAAAATCATAGGTGAAGGAAAAAAAGTTTTTGGAGTATCCGTGGGGATCAAAGCCCGGAATTTTTTCCTCAGCCCCGCCCTCTTTCTTCACGGTAAATGCGGCCACGGCAGGCATGAACTCGTGGCGAACCTTGAAATCCGGACCAGCATACCAGTAAGGGCCTGAAACAATGTCCATTTTGCCGTCCTTGTTGAAATCGCCAAAATTCGCCCCCTCGCCCCAAAAATTAGTGGTCAAGACCTGCTTCGAGAAAGTGTGCAGAGCGTAGTCGGCCCCTTGGGCAGCGCAGAGACTGAGGCCCAAGGCCAGAACAAGCGGAGTGGATTTCATACCGCCACTTTGCGAGATGCGGGGCAAGTGGACAATCCAAAAAGCTCTTCCTCCCGCAAACGGATAAACGCGAAAAAACCCGGCCGAGCCTAGGCTCGCCGGGTTGTTGTTGGAATAGGTATGGGAGTCAATTCGGTCTGCGCGAATCAGGCGGCCCGGAAGCGGCGAATAAAGCCCAAGCCAATCATACCGGACAGGGCTAATCCAGACATGACGCTCGAGGCTTCAGGCACGGGGGCTAAATCGACATTGCCCGAAATGGAGCCTTGATTGTTATACCATCCGTACCCGTCCATGGTGCCGATCCATAAATTCTGTGCACCAACAGGTACAACTATACCTTGCTGCGTTGTGCCGAATGCCAGACCGTCGCCGATGAAGAAAGGCTGCTTCAGACCAGGCGAAATAGTCAGGTAGTCTTGGCCGCTGGTAAAATCCAAGCCGGCCGGTGCGGCGGATGAATCAGGCTGGGTAGCATCAAGGAAAACGCCGATCAACGCATTGATTGGAGCAGTTAGTGTGGCAATCCCATTCTCAGCACCAATGGCGTGACTATAAACAATGCCGCCATCAACAGGATCAATCAGATAACCGGGGCCTTGAGCTGTCCCACCTGTTACTGAGCTAAAATAAAGGGTGCTACCAGCGACAAGCGAAATTGGAACATAAACCGGCGATTGATCGGGGGCAACATCACCAAAACCGGCCGTTGAACCATTGGGCATACCGGCAAGCCAAAGGTCGGAAGTGCCGGGGACAAAGAATGAGGTGGAAGCCTGAGCACCCAGAGTGCATCCCAGAGCAAGGAGCGAAAGGAGTTTTATCTTCATAATTTATTTAATTTGAGCGAGAACGGGCAGGGCAGCAACAGTAACCAAAATCGAGGCGTTTTCAAGACATTTCTGACTAAAAATGATACACATTCACTTCTTAACACTGCCTAGAGCAATTCTCACGCCAGAACAAAGTTGAGAAAGTTTAGCCCAAGTTTTAATTACGTTTTTTATCGCAAATCCTTGTGCTTGGCTCCTTTGCGAGCGTCCCTTAATTTGGCGGCAACATGAATGTAAAGGTCGCGGGACGCTCCCGCCCATACCGTACTGTCGCGTTCAACGCCGAGAGCAATGCTGTGCAATTAATCGAACAACGGCTGCTCCCGCATACCTTTGAGATCGTGGGAACCAAGGATTTCCGCGCCACCGGACGGGCCATCACCGATATGATCGTGCGCGGAGCCGGGGCCATCGGCGCCACCGCCGCGTACGGTTTCGCCCAAGGTCTGCGCGCTTTTTCCGGCAAAGATCCGGCCAAATTCAATACGCATGAGGATCTCGTTTTCAAAACCCTTGCAGAAGCCCGGCCTACTGCGGTTGATCCGGTGAACGCCATGCTGTCCATGCGCACCAAGCTGGATCGCAGTTTGACCATTGCTGGTCAACAAGCCCAAGCCCTCGTCCTCGCCCACGCTTTTGCTGATGAAGACGTCCAACATTGCCTCGAACTGGGCGAGCACGGTGCGCCTCTTTTTAAAGACGGCATGCGCATCCTCACCCATTGCAACGCGGGATGGCTGGCCTTTGTTGATGTCGGTTCCGCTACTGCTCCGATCTATGCCGCCCACCATGCGGGCCGGAAACTGCACGTTTTTGTAAGCGAAACTCGCCCCCGTTCTCAAGGAGCCACTCTGACTGCATGGGAATTAGCCCAAGAAGGTGTTTCCCACGAGATTATAGCAGACAATGCCGCGGGCCATCTTATGCAACGCGGTGAAGTCGACCTTGTTATCGTAGGTAGCGATCGCACCCTCGGTCGCACCGGTGACGTCGCAAACAAAATCGGCACCTACACCCGTGCCGTCCTCGCCCAGCGCCACAAAATTCCCTTCTACGTCGCTATTCCCCTTTCCACCATCGATTGGAATCTCACATCTGGACTAGATATTCCAATCGAAGAACGCCACCAGGACGAAGTTCTGGGCGCGTGGGGCAAAACCAGAAAAGGCCAGCGCGAATACATCCGCGTAGCCAACCCCGGTAGCCGCGCCCGCAACCCCGGCTTCGATGTCACTCCCGCCGAACTGATCACCGGCATTATTACTCCCGCCGGCATTTTCAAACCCAAAGACCTCTGGAAGAATCGGAAACGCCTCGGGATGACTTCAAACATCTAATACCATTATCCAGCGATGGTCGGTGAAGCTTGACTGGGAACGATCAGCTTCCCAAGCAGGCATGGCCGTGGGATTGGTTAAACGCCATATTTAACGCGTTTTGCCTCGGCAATGCGGACTCTGGTTTCTTCGGGGGTGAGGGGTAAGGCGGTGGGAGGGCAGAATTTGAAGCCTGCGGCAGCGGGGAGGATGTGTAAGACGCCGGGTCTGTTGTGACCGGCGTAAGGGGGGTAAGGC